>JBMZDW010000013.1:0-57387 GCA_049614565.1 Cognaticolwellia sp.
GTTGGCCAGAATTTATTCGCTGCTGCCGCTGGTACTGGGAATACTGCTTCTTGAATGGTGTAACCACGATCCCACGTATCGGTAATATCTGCGAGGGTATGTGGCGCGTTGTGTAGTGGGTTGTCGTCGCTTGACCATTGGCCAGACTCAACTTTACGTACTTCATCACGAATACAAACCATAGCTTCAATAAAACGGTCAAGTTCAACTTTTGACTCAGATTCAGTTGGCTCAATCATAAAAGTACCCGCTACTGGGAACGACATGGTTGGCGCGTGGAAACCGTAATCCATTAAACGTTTTGCCATATCTACTTCAGTAATACCTGATTCCGCTTTTATTGGGCGTAGGTCGATAATACATTCGTGGGCAACGCGGCCATTTTTTCCGGCATATAAAATTGGGTAATGCTGGCTAAGCTTGGTTGCTAAGTAGTTGGCATTAGTTATGGCGTATTTAGTGGCATCAGTAACACCTTTTTTACCCAGCAAGGCAACGTATAGGTATGAGATACATAAAATACCGGCACTGCCGTATGGTGCGGCTGATACGGCGCCATTACCTTGAGTGCTTTCGCTGACATTGATTAGCGCATGATCAGGCAAAAATGGTGCTAAATGCGCTTTAACGCCGATAGGCCCCATACCTGGACCACCGCCACCGTGTGGAATAGCGAAGGTTTTGTGTAAGTTTAAGTGTGAAACATCTGCGCCAATAAAGCCCGGTGATGTAACCCCTACTTGGGCGTTCATGTTTGCGCCGTCAAGGTAAACTTGGCCGCCGTGCTCATGTACTACATTACAAATTTCAGCAATGGTGGTTTCGTAAACACCGTGTGTTGACGGGTACGTGATCATGATACAGGCTAGGTTGTCGGCCATTTCGCTTGCTTTAGCGCGCAAGTCGTCCATGTCAACGTTACCTTCTTTGTCACAATCAACTACAACCACTTTCATACCTACCATTTGCGCTGACGCAGGGTTTGTACCGTGGGCTGATGCCGGAATTAAACAAATATTACGGTGTGAATCACCACGGCTTTGATGATATTTATGAATGGCGATAAGGCCAGCATATTCACCTTGTGCCCCTGAGTTTGGCTGCATTGAAATGTTATCGTAGCCGGTAAGCTCAACTAACCAATCACCCAACTCGTCGATCATTTGCTTGTAACCTTGCGCTTGATCCATAGGTGCAAACGGATGCATATTGGCAAATTCAGGCCATGATACTGGGATCATTTGTGCAGTCGCGTTTAATTTCATGGTACAAGAGCCCAATGAAATCATTGAATGGTTCAAGGCTAAATCTTTGTTTTCTAACTTTTTGATGTAACGTAGCATCTCAGTTTCACTGTGATACGAGTTAAATACTGGGTGCGTTAGAATAGCAGTGTCACGTTTTAATGCGGCCGGAATTGAGTTGCTGCCACTAACGCGTAATTCAGCGTCAAGTAGTTCAATGTCTAAGCCGTGATCTTCACCAAATAAAATATCAAATAAGGTCGCTAACTTGGCGCGGTTCGTGGTTTCATCTAGCGAAATGCTGATTTGGTTTTCAACATCGGTTCTAAAATTTACGCCGTTTGCTAGCGCACTAGCCACAAGCTCAGCTTTTTTCTCAGCGGATAAGTTAAAAGTTAGCGTATCGAAAAATTGACTGTGTAATGGCGTTAAGCCTTTAAGGTTAGCAGCATGAGCTAAAATATCAGCAAAACGGTGAATACGCTCAGCAATAACTTTTAAGCCTTTAGGACCATGGTAAACCGCGTAAAACGCCGCCATGTTCGCTAATAATACCTGTGCAGTACAAATGTTTGAGTTAGCTTTTTCACGGCGAATATGTTGTTCGCGCGTTTGCATAGCCATACGAAGTGCTGGATTATCGCGAGTATCTTTTGATACACCAATAATACGGCCCGGTAATGAACGCTTATATTTATCAGAGGTAGTGAAAAATGCCGCGTGTGGTCCGCCGTAGCCCATAGGTACACCAAAACGTTGGCTTGAACCGATAACCGCATCAGCGCCTAACTCGCCCGGCGCTTTTAATAACACTAAGCTCATAATGTCGGCCGCAACCGCCACTATGCCTTTTTTCTCATGTACCTTAGCAATTAATTCGCTAATGTCGCTGACTTCACCTGTAGCACTTGGGTATTGTAATAAGGCGCCAAATACGTCGTGTTCAACCACATCGCCAGCAGGGGCAACGACAATATCAAAACCAAACATTTCAGCGCGTTGCTTAACCACGTCAATCGTTTGCGGGTAAACGTCGCTTGAAATAAAGAATAAGTTTGATTTTTTGTTTTTAGATACGCGTTTCGCTAATGCCATGGCTTCAGCAGCGGCAGTACCTTCATCAAGTAATGAAGCTGAGGCTAGGTCTAAACCCGTTAGGTCTAAACACATTTGCTGGTAGTTTAATAATGACTCTAAACGACCTTGGGCAATTTCTGGTTGGTATGGCGTGTAAGCCGTGTACCAGCCTGGATTTTCTAAAACGTTACGTAAAATAACGTTCGGTGTCAGTGTGCCGTAGTAACCTAAACCAATATAAGTTTCGTTAACCTTGTTCAAACCCGCGACCGCTTTTAAGTCGGCTAAGGCTTGTACTTCGGTTTTGCTTTCTTCGATGGCTGGTAAATCAGCTAAACGAATGTCAGTTGGTACAATTTCGTCGATAAGAGCATCGACAGATTCTGCACCAATGTCGCTTAACATGGCTTGAGTTTGCTCGTCATTTGGACCAATGTGACGACGAATAAAATCTTGTTTTTGCTCTAATTCAGCTAACGATAAAGAGTCATTATATTGAGTAGTCATAAAACAGCTTCACTTAGTATTTAAACGTAATATAAAAGAAAGCCTCGGTATTCATATGAATCCTCGAGGCTTGAACAGATTTTCGTAAACAGTTTGTTGTTTAGGCAAGGCGCTAAAGTTATGAGTCTTATGAGCTTAGTGTACTAAGTGATTCAGACGAATAACAAAAGCAACGCAGTATAAACACAAAATGTGACCGAAAATTAGTCTTCGTCGATTGAGTTTTCGTAACCTTCCGCATCAAGCAAGCTTTCTAACTCACCTTCGTCTTCAATTTTTAGTTTGAATAACCAACCGTCACCAAAAGCGTCTGAGTTTACTAACTCTGGTGAATCTTCAAGGTCTTCATTCACTTCAATGACTTCACCTGTTACTGGCGCGTAAATGTCTGAAGCCGCTTTTACTGACTCAGCTACAGCAACGTCGTCGCCTGTGCTTACGGTATCGCCAACTTCTGGTAACTCAACAAATACCATATCACCTAACAGGTCTTGTGCGTGCTCAGTAATACCAACAGTAACGACACCGTTACCTTCGTTGCGTACCCATTCGTGTGATGTTGCATATCTTAATTCTGAAGGAATGTTGCTCATTTTTTGTTCCTAGTCTTTAATTTTAAAATTCGGATTAAACTACTATAGTATCAAGCTCGACCTATGCCATTAACCCCATACTATAGCGCAAATATTTCGCATTTTTAAGCGGGTTTTAACCGCGGCTTCCGCAAGCGGCTAAGCACTTAAAACGGTTTAAAAAACTTTTTTTCCGTTACGTACAAAGCTCGGTTTGATCACTTGCACTTTCACGAGTTTTTTACGCATTTCAACTTCAACCGTATCGCCTAATTTTACACTGCGTGGTACGCGTGCCATAGCAATACTGTGGCCTAAAGTTGGTGAAAAGGTGCCTGATGTAATTACACCATCGCCTGAGTCAGTCACGACTTTCAGGCCGCTACGCAATACGCCTTTTTCTTCAAGCACTAAACCAACAAGTTTAGGTTGGTCGCCGGCAGCACGCTGTGCCGCTAGGGCTTCACGACCGTTAAAGTTACGATCTTCTGGCTCCCAGCTGATGGTCCATGCCATGTTAGCGGCTAATGGCGAAACAGTTTCGTCCATATCTAAACCGTAAAGGTTCATGCCGGCTTCTAAACGTAAAGTATCACGTGCGCCTAAGCCACAAGGTTTAACGCCTGCATCTAGCAATTGTTGCCAAAGGTCTGCAGCTTGAGCAGCAGGTAAAGCGATTTCGTAACCGTTTTCACCTGTGTAACCCGTAGTAGCAATAAATAAGTCGCCGGCTTGTGCTGAGAAAAACGGCTTCATGCCATCTACAGCAGCTGCTTGCTCAGCATTAAGTAAGGTCGCTACTTTAGCTTTTGCTTGTGGGCCTTGCACGGCGATCATGGCAAATTCTGGACGTTCGGTAATAGTTACCTCAAATGCTGATGCTTGCGCGTTGATCCAAGCTAAGTCTTTTACCCGCGTTGCAGAATTTACTACTAAGCGGTAATCCGTATCGGTGAAGAAGTAAACGATCAAATCATCAATTACGCCGCCATTTAGGTCACACATACCTGTGTAGAGCGCTTTACCGGCAACGTCTAATTTTGCGACGTCGTTAATCACTAAACGGCGTAAAAACGCTTGTGCGTCAACACCCGTAACATCGACAATGGTCATGTGTGAAACATCAAACATCCCCGCGTCAGTGCGTACAGCGTGATGTTCTTCAATTTGAGAACCATAATTGATTGGCATATCCCAGCCGTAAAAATCAACCATTTTAGCGCCAGCTTCAATGTGCTTAGCATGCAAAACTGTTTTATTGCTCATAATAACGTACTCATTTTTATGGTGAAATGCTCGTTTTTTGGTTTTTTCTGTGCACTTGTATAAAAAGTGGCAGCACGAACAGGTAAAAATTGAGCAAGATTATACCCCCGCCCTTTTACCGACACAACCAATAAAAAACCACGCAACCAAAACATAAATCAGAATATATTCAATTCACCGAATATAGTTTTGAAAAATGAAAAATAAACAACAAAAATACTAAAAAAACCATTAAAAAACTAGCTAGTTCAAAGAATATTCGTTGACCAAAAGCCTGATCGCTAAGTGCAAAATATAATTCTGGTAATTAACGTGAAAGTTTATAAAATAAGCAGTGTTAGGTTTTTTAACAGTCATGCTAGCCCACACCAAAAAACAAAACATAACCAACTGTAAAGTAAGGGATTTTAATTGTTGGCCTAAAAAATGCTTAAACAAAAGTTGTTATACATATTTTATTTAATAGGAAATTTTTTATGAATTTAAAACATATAAAAGCCGTAGTTTTAAGTTTACTTATGGTTGTAAGCTCAGCACAAGCTACATTAATTACCCATGACAGCCGTAACATTGCTAATAACTATAATGAAGATATTACCTTAGGTGCTTGGTATGCATTAACATCAAACATTGATTCTCAAGTGATCACAGAATTTGTTAATGTTAAAACAGGGCAAAATAAATTCAATTTCCTTACTATTGATTTTACGATGGACTTTGATGGTACGTGGAATTTAGATGCCGGCTTAGATGCCGGTTACGGTGCCGCCTTATACCTTGACGGGGTAGCAATATTACAACGTACCGACGACTTGTGGTGGTCAAACAATTGGAATAACTCAGATGTTATGTCAACTAGCTTTGATTTATCCGCTGGCGATCACACCATCGCATTATTATGGGCTGAAGGCTGTTGTAATGGTGCAAGCAGCATTCGTTTCTCCGACAATGGCGGCAACGACTTTTCAATGCTAAGCGTTGATAATGTCAATTTAGCCACAGTACCGGAGCCGACAAGCCTTGCTTTATTAGGCTTAGCGCTTTTTGGCTTAGCGTTACGCCGTAAAGCCTAATCTTGTTAAGTGAAAGCGGCTAACGCGAACTAACAATGTATCGGCAAAAACATATCACTAAAAAACGGCAAGTACTCAGTACTTGCCGTTTTTTTTAGCCCTTTTGGGGCGATTGTCGGCATCAACGAATTCGCGTGTTAACGGCTTTTACTGTTTGATCTAGCACAGACCGCTGGGCAAGCGGTTTGGCCAGTGCTGGCAACTCACCTTTAAAACCTAAGGCTTGATTGATCAATAAGGCTTTTGCCGGTTTTATTTTATTCAGCAGTGACATACCAAGCCCACGCAACAATTTAACTGGGGCTTGTTGTGGCGTAAACGCTTGTTTAATTGCCTCCATTGCCGCGATCATTTCTGCCGCCTCGCTTTTACGCCAACGGGAATATTGCTGTAGTGATTTATTACTAAACCAAGCTTGGTCATTGCCCTTAGCTTGCGCGTTGTTAAGCTCTGCTAATATAGTTTGCGCTAAGGCGGCGGCATCAAGTAAACCTAAATTAACGCCCTGACCTGCCAGCGGATGAATGGTATGGGCGGCATCTCCAATTAACACCAGTCGGCTTTTAACAAATTCTTGTGCAAAGCGCATCGTTAATGGGTAGGTAAAGCGCGCACTTTCCAGTGATATTGCCCCGAGTTTTCCGTCACTGGCGGCGGTAAGCGCTTTGCCAAACTCTGCTGGCGATAACGCCGTTAAACGCGTGGCTTCTTCGGGGCTGCTAGACCAAACAATAGAGCATAAGTCATGTTCATATAACGGCAATAATGCCAATGGCCCTTCGGCTAAAAACACTTGCCATGCGGTATTTTGGTGGCCTTGCTGACACTTTACCGTTGCGACAATGGCGTGGTGATCATAGTCGCGAAATGTGAGTGGCACATTCATTTGTTGGCGCACCCAAGAATTCGCCCCGTCTGCGCCCACCACCAATTTAGCCACTATCGGCATCGCTTGTTGGCCGGTTTCGCTGTTGGTTTCAAAGGTGGCGAATACTTCGTTATCACTTACGTTTAATTGCGCCAGCTTATGCTCTGTAAAAAAAGTAATGCCACTGTCTTGCTGCGCTTTATGCCACAGGGCATTGCGAATGACTTTATTTTCAACAATAAAACCCAGTTGCTCTGGCCGATGGCTGGCGTTGTTCGCGCTTACATCGTCTAAGGAGAAATCGAGCTGGCCATAACCGGCTTTATCCCATATATGCATATCGTGATAAGGCTGGGCACGTTGGTCAATAATGTCTTGCCACACCTTGAGGTTGCTAAAAAGCTGCTGACTGGCGCCATTAATGGCGCTAACGCGTACTTGAGGTTCAGCCTTGAGTTTATCATCGGCAGCAGTCACTGGAGCATTATCGACAATTGCGACGCTAAGCTCACTTTGCTGGCGAATAGCCAGTGCTAAAGTTAAGCCCACCATGCCACCACCCACAATTAATAGATCAAATTTTTGCATTTTTTTCACATTTATTTTTAATTTCAAGAACCATGCTTTTAGTAACCGTTGTTTTAGTGGCCCTTCTTTTAGTAACTATGCCGATTAATAACCCATGGTCTTGTTCACTAGCGCATTTTTCAGAACCGGTACATAATTCAGTACTTTTAAGCCGATATTTCGTCCTGCCACTAACGGCGGTAGCTGATTAGAAAACAAGGTGACTAACGAGTCAGTTAAGCCGATCACTTGTTGGTGGTCTTGCTTGCGCGCACTGGCGTATTGCATTAAGTTGGCAAAAGCGCCGATATCTTGCTGTGTGGCTAAGGCCTTTTTGATGACCTCGGTCATCGCGCTAACGTCGCGCAAACCTAAATTAAAACCTTGTCCGGCTATAGGATGAAGTGTGTGTGAGGCATTACCAATTAACGCCGTACGATGATACACCTGCTCATTCGCTTGCACTAAACTTAGCGGATAAATATCGCGTTTACCGACATGGCTAATATTGCCAAGCCATTGCCCAAAGGATTTCGTTAATTGCTGAGCAAATGCTTTATCGCTTAAATTTAGCATTTGCTCGGCCAACTCAGGCGTTAAGGTCCACACTAATGAACAACGCCCGCCGCTCTGAGTTTTTTCTCTGCTGCTTGCCGTAGCCGATAAAGGCAACATGGCGATCGGGCCGGTTTCAGTGAAGCGCTCATAGGCAATATTGTTATGATGACGTTCGGTGGCAACATTGGCAATTACTGCTGATTGTTGATAATCACGACGGGTACTGGTGATATTGGCAAACTGTCGACAAGCGGATTGCGCGCCGTCACACGCCAAGAGTAACGCCGCACTTAACTTCACACCTGAGCTTAACTCAACATTCACCTGCTCCACTTGCCACTGCACATTATTAATACTGTCGGGGGTGAGCCAAGTAATATTGTTTTTGGTGTTGAGCGCTGTTAATAAGCTTGCGCCAATCGCTGACATGGGTGCAACGTAACCGAGTGCATCAACATGATGATGCCCAGCATAAAGTCGCGCTTTGCCATAATGACCACGATCTGAAATATGAATATTGTTGATCGGCTCAGCATATGACGATAAATGTTGCCAAGCGCCAACCTTGGCTAAATACGCAGCACTACCATGTGATAACGCCAAAACGCGATCATCAAAGCTCAATGATGGCTCAGTTAATACCGGATTAGCTTCAATAATGGCAATATTAAGCGGCTTTTGTTGGTGATTAACTAAGTCCGATAAGCTCAGCGCCATCAAGGCACCCGATAAACCGCCACCAGAGATGATGACATCAAAGTGCTGAAGGGTTGCCTTAGGTTGGTTTTCACCTTGTGCGCTGTTATTCATGATTAACCTGCCATTAGCGTTTCAATATCAGTAATGGTTTTTGGCGCATTTACCGTTAAGTTTTCAAAACCGGTGTCGGTCACTAAAATATTGTCTTCAATACGCACACCAATACCGCGCCATTTTTCATCTACGGTGTTATCACTGAGCGGGATATAAATACCGGGCTCTATGGTCATCACCATACCGGCAGCAAACGGGCGAAGTTGCTCACGTTGCGAATTAGCCTGATAGTCACCAACATCGTGAACATCAAGTCCTAACCAATGACCTAGGCCATGAATAAAGTATTTTTTACAGGCACGCTCCGTTAGTAACGTGTCTAAATCACCAGTTAAAATGCCTAAGTCATATAAGCCTTGGGTAAGAAAGTTACACACTATGCGATTTAAATGCGCCAACGTTTGCTGTGGTTTTATCGCTTCTATCGCTAAATTTTGACTGTCGAGTACTAGTTGATAAATGGCTTTTTGCTGGTCATTAAATTGACCATTAACCGGAAAGGTACGGGTAATGTCAGCGGCATAACCCGCTAACTCGCCACCAGCATCAATCAGTAATAACTCACCATTATTCAGCGTTTCATCGTTGTCGGTATAATGTAAGATATTAGCGTTATCACCACCGGCAACAATTGAACTATAAGCGGGATAACGTGCGCCATTTCGGGCAAATTCGTGCAACAATTCTGCTTCAATTTGATACTCAAACAGTCCTGCTTTACTGGCCAACATAGCTCTTTGGTGCGCCGCGCCACTGATAACATTAACTTGTCGCATAATTGCCAGTTCAGCCGCAGATTTATGCAAACGCATTTCATGAACAATATCACTGCAATCTACTAAGGCCTTTGGCGCTGAAACGCCAGTGCGCGCTAACTTGCGAATATCGGCTAACCAAGCATGTATTTGTTGCGGAAAGTCATTTGGCTCTTGCATGCATGTCAATACGGCGTTTTTATCAGCGATAAGTGGCAATAACTGCTGCTCGATTTCCGCTAAGCTAAAGCATAAATCGACATGATAATCTTCAACTGCTGCGCTTTGCCCGACTCGACGACCATGCCACATTTCTTGCAGGCTATCTTTCTCACGGGAAAATAATACGCTTTGCCCACCTTCATCACCTTTGATTAGCGCTAAAATTGCATCGGGTTCATTAAAACCGGTCAGGTAATAAAAATTCTTACTTTGGCAAAATGGGTATTCGGTGTCGTTACTGCGGGTGACTTCTTGGCCGGCGCAAATAAGTGCAATGCTATTGCTAGGCATTTGCGCGATAAAGTTGGCTCTTCGCTGACAAAACTCAGCAGCGGGTAATAAGGTGTTTTTGATCATAGTTACCAGCGCACGGCTCTCGTTGTAGGGTGTTATCGTTAAGGTATTGGTCACTATTTTATAGTGACCTTTATTGCCAATAAAATTTAGTGCAAGGTTTCGGTTTTTTCTTGTGCTGCCGGCGGCGAGCCTAGCTCGGTAAAACAAAGCAAGGCCGAAATTCTGACATATTCGGCAATTTCAAAATACGCTTGTTCGGTGTCTTCATCTTCTTCCATTTCATCAGACAAATTAGCGATTTCACCAAAGTCGGCCAGCACTTCTTTAACATCTTCTGAAAAAGTCGTGTTTTTATTTTGTTGTAAGCCAAAACCTAAGTTAAAGCCTTGCACCCACTTACCTAAGGCATGGCCTCGCTCAACAATGGCTTCATCATCGTCGGGCAACATCAATTGAAAGCTGTAGGAATCATCAAGAATTTGCTGCCAAATATCACTGTAAATATCTTTAACGATACTTTTAACCTTTGCCGGTAGGCCTTCAGCATTATTTAGCATGTCGTTAACCATGGCGAGGTAATCGCTACTTTCAAATTCAAAACCAGCACAGATTAAGCCAGTAAGGACACCGTGAATTTCTGCGCCATGTGCCTCAACACTTTCGGCGGTTAATATTGCTTGAACGGAAGAAAAATCTAAACGGGTGCTATTTGCCATAAAATATAAATTCAAATCAGGAGTATATTACTAACTATCCTAACATTGGCATTAGCCTGATTCCAGAAAAAACCATAGAGATCACTTGCATAGTGCATCACTGATGGTTATAGTTCTCCCCTTATGAGGGATTATTTCTACTTTTCTTGGTATTACAAGCCAGTAGCGCAGAATGCTAAGTAAAAAAGCTTACTATTCTATTTTAAGTACATTGAGAATAACGACGCAATGAGCCAACACACAGTAACAATAAATGTTGCCAACAAACGATTAAAAATCGCTTGTCCTACTGGCCATGAGTCGGCGTTGTTACAAGCGGCGGATGAAATTAATACCCGTTTAGAGCTCGATGCCAAGAACAGCCATTCAGCAAAAACCCCCGAACAAGCCCTTGTGATGATGTCATTAAATCTCGCCAATGACTTAATTCAAGCCCGCACTGATTTTGCACATGAGCGCGAAAAAATGCAAAGTAAAATTGAGCTACTACAAGCCACCATAGAACAAGCGGTTAATCCAAGCAAAAGCGCATAATTGCAATAAGAAATTCCCGAGCTACAACAAAAAAACTGTCGACAAAAGTTAATTTCGACCCGCTGATGAGTAAATAAACGGCAATTTGTTCGCGCATTGAACGTTCGGGTGTGATTGATATTTAAAGTAATAAAAAAAACTTAATTCGGCTAGTATTTTTAGCTATAATAACTTTGTCTTCTGGGGTGTTTGTATGTGAACTATGTCCCTGAGCCGATAAGTTTTACCTAAGGATTTTGATTATTAACTATTGTGCAAGCCCGGCTCGTATCGGGAAGCCTACGGTTAGCATGATGTTTCCGCCCTGAACACCCGGTGTTCAGGACTAATGTGAGCTGCGGCACCTTGGAAGGCACTATTCTTTTAAAGCATCATATTTCCATACTTGCAAAACACCCATTTTAACAGCACTAAACAAATGTTTCCGCCAACTCTAGGAAAGCACCCAGTGTTCAGGACTAATGTGAGCTGCGGCACCTTGGAAGGCACTATTCTTTTAAAGCATCATATTTCCATACTTGCAAAACACCCATTTTAACAGCACTAAACAAATGTTTCCGCCAACTCTAGGAAAGCACCCAGTGTTCAGGACTAATGTGAGCTGCGACATTCTGGAAGTCACTATTCCTTTGTAGCAAAACTAAATCAACCACACTCCCGCGCATCGCTAGACAAGCACCCGATATTCACGACTCATGTGAGCTGCGGCATTCTGGAAGTCAATATTCCTTTTTATCAAAACTAAATCAACCACACTAAAACCTTACGCTATTTCAGCGCTACCTTTAAAATCTCTAGATTTCATTTGCTGGTTGATAATATACTGAGCGCAACTAACTACACCTCGACTTAAGCTGTGCTTATTTAATGCCCTCGCAAAACAAAATTGATGTAAAGCTATCACTTTCAGCCTCGACACCTGCTGAGCAAGCGGAAAATAGTGCGCCAATTGGTATTTTTGATTCCGGCGTTGGCGGTTTATCTATCGCCCAATGTATTAGGCAACAATTACCCCATGAAAACTTGATCTACATTGCCGATACCATACATGCCCCTTATGGTGAAAAATCAACTGCATTTATTCAACAGCGCGTTAACGACATTGCCCAGTGGTTTATTGAACGCAAGACCAAAGTCATTGTTGTTGCCTGTAATACCGCAACGGTAAATGCCATTGATCAGCTGCGCAAAACCATTTCAATTCCAGTGATCGGTGTTGAACCGGCAATTAAGCCGGCTGCTAAAATAAGCCAACACAAAAAAGTGGCTGTGCTCGTCACCAAAGCCACGGCGGAAAACCAGCGTTTTTTAGCATTAGTTGATTGCTTTACACACCAAAGCGACGTGATCATTCAGCCCTGCCCGGGTTTAGTAGAATTGATTGAACAAGATCAGAAAAACTCTCATCAGTGCAAAGCTTTATTAAGCGGCTATTTGCAACCTTTATTGGCCAAAGGTGTTGATACCATAGTGCTAGGTTGTACGCATTATCCTTTGGTAAAAGACGTTATTGCCCAAATTTGTGGTAACAGTGTGGTGATTATGGAAACCGCCCTGCCGGTTACAGAGCAATTACAACGTCAACTGGCGCAATATCAACTTATTAACCCTAGCAGCAGCACAGGTTCAACTAGCTTTTATAGTTCCAAGCATGGCCCAAAACAGCAAGCGCTTTTTAGTCATATTTGGCAAGCGCCATTACAATTAAATAGCTATCCTTAACGCCGATTTTCAAGGTTTTTCGCTGCCAACAAGCACTATTAGCTCAACAAGTAATGCAAGATTGAGATAGGCTTGATGCATATAAAAGACGTTTAGCCATCTAGGCGTAAAAAACTCTAGGCAAGAGTTCACTAAACGGTTAGAATAGCGCCATTAAAAGTCAGTACTTTTTCAATTAATTTTTATAGAGGGTTTATGTCTACACACCTTTTTACTTCTGAGTCAGTGTCAGAAGGACATCCGGATAAAATTGCCGATCAAATTTCTGATGCGGTATTAGATGCCATTATCGCCAAAGATAAACACGCACGTGTTGCCTGTGAAACTATGGTAAAAACCGGCGTTGCGATTATTTCAGGTGAAGTTACTACCTCTGCATGGGTAGATTTAGAAAAGCTGACCCGTGACGTGATTTCAGAAATTGGTTACACCTCATCAGATGTAGGTTTTGACGGCGAAACTTGTGGCATTATGAACTTAATTGGCCAACAGTCTCCAGAAATTGCCCAAGGTGTTGACCGCGTAAAACCAGAAGATCAAGGCGCTGGCGACCAAGGATTAATGTTTGGTTATGCCACCAATGAAACTGAAACCTTAATGCCAGCACCATTATACTACTCGCATCGTTTAGTTGAGCGTCAAGCTGAAGCTCGCAAATCAGGTGTTTTACCTTGGTTACGTCCTGATGCCAAAAGCCAAGTAACCTTTGTTTATGAAGATAACAAGCCGGTGGCTATTGATACCGTCGTACTATCAACGCAGCATAACCCTGATATTAAACAACAAGACTTGCACGATGCGGTAATGGAAAACATTATTAAGCATGTGTTACCTAAAGAGTTATTAACCGAAAATACCAAGTACCATATTAACCCAACAGGTCGATTTGTTATTGGTGGTCCGGTAGGCGATTGTGGGTTAACCGGTCGTAAAATTATTGTTGATACCTACGGCGGTATGGCACGTCACGGTGGGGGCGCTTTCTCTGGTAAAGATCCATCAAAAGTAGACCGCAGCGCCGCTTATGCTGGCCGTTATGTCGCGAAAAACATTGTTGCAGCGGGCTTAGCGGAGCGCTGTGAAATTCAAGTATCTTATGCGATTGGTGTTGCTGAGCCGACCTCAATTTCTATTGATACCTTTGGTACGGGTAAAGTGTCTGAGCAGCGTTTAGTTGAATTGGTACGTGAACACTTTGACCTGCGCCCATACGGCATAACCAAAATGTTAGATTTGTTGCACCCTATGTATCAGCAAACGGCGGCATATGGTCACTTTGGTCGTGAACCGTTTGAAATGACTGTAGGTGACGATACCTTTACCGCATTTAGCTGGGAAAAAACCGACAGAGCCGAGGCATTACGCCAATCTGCCGGTATCTAATTTTCCAACGTTCTAAATTAAAAAACCGCTCATTGAGCGGTTTTTTTGTCTTTATGAATTAACCATTTATTACTCTTTCGCGGCAATTGCTTCGCCTTTAATCGCTTCGCGCATACGTTGAATAATTAAGTAAAAGTAAGGCACTAACCAGGTGCCAAATAGTGTTGCGGCTATCATGCCTGCCAGCACAGTTACCCCTAACGACACTCGACTGCCCGCGCCTGCACCAGAGGCAAAAACTAACGGCAATACCCCTAATACAAACGATAATGCCGTCATTAATACCGCGCGAAAACGTAACCGTGCCGCATTCAGTGCTGCCTCAACAATACTCAAACCCTGCGCGCGCTGCGCCATGGCAAATTCAACAATTAAGATGGCGGTTTTAGTGGATAAGCCGATCAGTAATATTAAGCCGACCTGTGCATAAATATTATTCGCCATGCCTAAGGTATAAAGTGCCAACATAGCGCCCAATATTGCTAGCGGTACAGCAGCAATAACCGCAAAGGGTATGGTCCAACTTTCGTATTGCGCCACTAAAAACAAGTAAACAAAAATAATCGCTAAACCAAACAATATCGGTGCTAAGTTGCCGGCTTCAATCTCTTGTTTCGATTGCCCTGACCATTCATAAAGATAGCCTTGCGGCAGTTTTTCAGCTAACGCTTCCATAGCGGCAATGGCTTGGCCAGATGAATAACCGGGCGCTGCTGAGCCGCTAATGGCCGCACTTCGATATAAATTAAAATGACTAATACTGGTCGGCCCTAAAATAGGCTCTAGTTTCGCTAATGTAGTAAGCGCCACCATTTCGCCCTTGTCGTTACGAACATAATAATGGCGTAGATCAGACGGATCTTTTCGAAACTTGGACTCTGCTTGCAAAGTCACTTTATAGGTGCGGCCAAACTGGCTAAAGTCATTAACATACATAGAGCCAAGTTGTGCTTGCAAGGTCAGAAAAATATCTGACAACGCCACCCCTTGTGCTTTCGCCTTGTTTCGATCTACCTCCAAAAAGTATTGCGGCACATTGGCGCGATAAGTACTAAATACCCGACTCAGTTCCGGTTGATGGTTTGCTTGATAAATTAAACCATTCATCACCTGCGCTAAATTAGCCGGGCTGCGCCCTTCACTATCTTGCAATTTAAATTCAAAACCTGAGCTCGTTCCTAAGCCTTGAATAGGAGGTGGACTAAACAACATTAATTGTGCATCGGGTATGGCCCAAAGTTTCCCCATTAAGCGCGCAATAACGGCATTTAATTTAAGCGCTGGTGTGGTGCGTTCTTCCCAATCTTTTAGCACAATAATACCTAATGCATTATTAGAGCCTGCGCCGCCAAGTAGTGACGAGCCCGATACCATAATGACATCCGTTACCGCAGGGTCTTGCTTAATAATTGGCGTAATTTTCGCTAAAAAGGCTTCCGTACGATTACTCGAGGCAGCATCCGGTAATTGTACATCAAGAAAAACAAAGCCTTGATCTTCATCAGGCACAAAGGCGGTTGGCACAGTACTGGTTAACCAAGTGGTACCGGCAAATAAAATCAAAACAAAAATGCCAATGCGCACCGCGCGCTTCAAAGTAAAGTTAACCGCGCCGGTATAGGAAGTGGTGGCACGCTCAATAAAGCGCTCAAATGGCATCAGCCACTTCATTGGCTTAATTTTATCTGCACTGAGTAATACGGTACACAATGCTGGGCTTAAGGTCAGGGCATTGACCGACGATATCATCACGGCAAACGAAATGGTGACGGAAAATTGCTTGTATAGTTCACCGGTTATACCGGGCATAAAGGCCACAGGTACAAATACCGCTAACAATACTAAGGTGGTGGCAATTATCGGCCCTGAAACCTGCGCCATGGCTTTTTCTACCGCAGGTTTTATTGCTAAACCCTCTTCTTTAAGAATGCGTTCAACATTTTCAATCACCACGATGGCGTCATCAACCACTATTCCTATGGCAAGTACCAGACCAAACAAGGTAATAGTGTTAATTGAATAGCCCATCAATTGCATAAAGGCGAACGTACCAATCAGGGATACCGGAATAGCAATGGCCGGAATAATGGTGGCGCGCCAATTTTGTAAGAATAAAAACACCACCAAAATCACCAAAGCCACCGCTTGGAATAACGTGACCTTGACTTCGTCAATCGAGCGAACAATAAACTCAGTGGTATCAAAGGGTATTGAGTAATGTAAACCGTCAGGAAAACGAGAAGACAGCTCTTTCATTTTCAACTTAACTTGTTCAGCAACCTCAGTGGCATTAGCATCAGGCAGTTGATAAATCACTAAAAAAGCGGTTTCATTGCCGTTTAAACGCGCTTGCGTGCCGTAGTTTTCTGAGCCGAGTTCCAGACGGGCAATATCGCCTAAGCGAATAAAGTTACCGTCACCTTTGGCGCGAATGATAGTTTGCGAAAATTCTTCAGAGGTTTTTAATCGTCCTTGTGCTTGAATAGAGTATTCAAATTGTTGATTCGGCATTGAAGGACTGCTACCCAACTTACCGGCGGCAACAATGATGTTCTGCTCTTTTAATGCTTGCTGTACTTCGGCTACGGTAATGCCGAGTGAAGTCATGCGATCTGGCCTTAACCAAACCCGCATACTGTAGCTCATATTGCCCATAACACTGGCGTCGGCAACACCGGGAATGCGCCCCAATGGCTCAGCTAAATAATTCGTGGCATAATTATTTAAAAATAATTGGTCAAGATTTTCTTGCTCTGAATACAAGGTTACTGCCATTAACATGGCACTGGATTGTTTATTAACGATAACACCTTGCTGCGCCACTTCACTGGGTAAGGCACTTTGCGCTAAGGCGACCCGATTTTGCACATTAACTTGGGCAATATCGTCATCAATACCGACTTTAAAATAGACAGTAATGGTGGCACTGCCGTTGTTTGAAGCGGTCGATTCAATGTACAGCATATCCTCAACACCGTTCACTTTTTCTTCTATCGGCCGAATAATCGACTCTTCAACAACTTGCGCACTCGCCCCTGGATAAAACGCGCTAATAACAATTTGTGGCGGGGTAATTTGTGGGTACATATTAACCGGCAATAAAAACATAGAGATCAATCCGGCTAAACAGATCAAAATCGCAATAACAAAGGCAAACTTAGGCCGATTGATAAAGGTTTTACTTATCATTTCCCGCCCCTTATTGTGCTAAGTGAGCAGAAATTACACCGGTCAGGGCATCTACGCGCTTATCTACAGGCCCAACCACAATACCGTTTTGCACTTTTTGCAGGCCTTCGATGATCACGCGCTCATTCTCGACCAAGCCAGACTCCACTAACCACATGGCATTAATACGACGGCCAAGCTTAACGAAACGTTGTACCACTTTGTTTTCACTATTAACCACCAAAACAAACTTGCCTTGTTGATTCTCTTGCACGGCTACTTGGGGAATTAACGCCATCGGGGTTTTCTCTTTACTTTCAACCACTAAAGTAACAAAAAGGCCGGGTAAAATAATATTATTAGGGTTATCGAATATCGCTCGCAGCTCTACCGTGCCCATGCCTTGTTCAATTTTAGTATCAACAAATGCCATTTTGCCTTTTTGTCCATAAACCGTATTGTTGGGTAGTCGTAAGCTAATATCTAAGGTATTTTCAATATCGTTGGCGTTATTCTGCTTATTTTGTAGATAAGAGATAAATTCACTTTCTTCAACACCAAAACTAACAAACATAGGATCCGTTGCCGTGAGTTCAGCTAATGAGCCGCTGTTGGGGCCAACAATGTTACCGACACTAAAATTTTCTTTACCGATACGCCCAGAAAATGGCGCTTTAATATTGGTGTAACTTAAATTTAGCTCAGCTTGCTCTAAGGCTGCTTTAGCAACATTAACAGCCGCTTTGGCTTGTGAGTCTTTAGTGATTAATTTATCCAGATCCGATGGCGAAATATAACCTTGCCCGGCGACTTCTTTACCACGTTTTAAATCACGAGCCGCCCCTTCAGCGCCCGCCACTTTACTGGTGAGATCTGCCTTAGCAGACGCTAACGCGGTAATATAGGTTTTCGGCGCTATTTTTAATAAGCTTTGTCCTTGGCTAACCACCGAGCCTTCTTGAAATAAGCGCTCAATCAATTCACCTTCTACTCGGGCGGTCAAATCTGCTTTTTTGGAAGCGACTGTGCGGGCAACAAATTCTCGGTAATCGCCAACGCTATTCATTGAAATTACATACGTTGAAACCGCCGGTGGCGGTGCTTGCGTCATTACCGGTTCTTTTTGGCCACAGGCCGATAGTACAACACTTGCCGACAATACCAGGCCATATTTTGCCAAGTGTCTAAATGAAAATTTTGCTAAATTATTCAGTTGAATATACATCAACTTACTCCTGTTAAAATATAAGCGCTGTAATGTCAGTACTTAACAACTTTTGGCTGATTAGATAAAATACAAAGTTTAGTATCAGTCTAATATCCCCAACATTGATAACATTAGCAACACTTTCTCAATATTTGTCACTAAAAATAGTAATATAGATAACAACTTAAATTACAATGCAGTAATACAATATTTTTTTACTAAACAATTGAATTTATGACACTGCGCCCACACTTACAGGCTATATCATCAGCAAAGCTAAGTTGATATTAAATGTTCACAATCAGAGATAATATTTATGCGTAACCCTAGAATTTATCAAGCCCAAAGCTTTACAGTTGGGCAAGTGCAGCCGTTAAGTGACGACGCTTTTGGTCACACGGTTAGGGTTTTACGCCTTAAAGATGGCGACTTAATTACCTTGTTTAATGGTTTTTCCGAGCAAGAAGGTTATTTCGAATACCAAGCTAAGCTTTGCAATGTCGGTAAAAAACGTGCTGAGATAGAAATCATTTCTAAAGATTTAGTCACAAATGAGTCGCCGCTGAATATTCATTTAGGCCAAGGCATTTCACGCGGCGAACGCATGGATTTTACCTTGCAAAAATCCGTTGAATTGGGCGTAAACACCATAACGCCGTTATTTACCGAACGTTGTGGCGTGAAGCTTAGCGGTGAGCGCTTAGAGAAAAAACGCGAGCAATGGCAAAAAATTGTCATCAGCGCTTGTGAACAAAGTGGTCGATGTACGGTCCCTATTGTCAAACCGGCGATTTATTTAGCCGATTGGTTAGCGCAAGAAACAAGCGCCTTAAAATTAAATTTACACCCGCGAGCCCAGCACTCCATTATGGACTTACCGGCAGAAAATCAGCGGGTACGTTTACTGATAGGCCCTGAAGGCGGCTTAAGTGACGAAGAAATAACAAATGCCAACAGCGCTGGCTTTGAAGATGTTTTGCTTGGCCCTCGCGTGTTAAGAACAGAAACAGCAGCCTTAACGGCAATCACCGCACTACAATGTCGTTACGGCGATTTAGCGTAACTTTATTTAGCCATTAAAAGATGCCTTGGCATTGAACAAAAAACAAAAGTAGGAAAACACATGAGCATAAAAATTGGCGTGGTAATGGACCCGATTTCTGAGGTCAAAGTAGAAAAAGATTCTTCAATGGCCATGATGTTTGAAGCGCAAGCGCGTGGCTATGAAATTTATTATATCGAGATGCAAGATCTCTATTTAGAGCAAGGTATTTGTCGCGCAACTGCCGCGAAAGTTAAAGTATTTGACGATGTTGACCATTGGTATGAGTTATCAGCACGTGAAGATATTAACCTCGCTGATTTAGATGCCGTGCTTATGCGTAAAGATCCCCCTTTTGATACTGAATTTATTTACGCGACATATATGTTAGAGCGCGCCGAACTTGCCGGCACCTTAATCGTTAACAAACCGCAAAGCCTGCGCGACTGTAATGAAAAGCTATTTACCGCTTGGTTCCCGGAGTTAACGCCAAAAACGTTAGTGACGCGCAACAACGAAAAAATTAGAGAATTTCATCAAAAAAATAAAGACATTATCATAAAGCCTTTAGATGGTATGGGGGGCTCATCTATTTTTCGTATCGGTGAAAATGATCCCAATGTCGGCGTTATTCTTGAAACCTTAACCGCACATTCAACACAATATGCTATGGTTCAAGAGTACATGCCTGAAATTGTTGACGGTGACAAACGTATATTAATCGTAAATGGCGAACCTATGCCCTATTGTTTAGCGCGCATTCCTGCACAAGGTGAAACACGCGGTAATTTAGCGGCTGGTGGTCGCGGTGAAGCCCGCCCATTAAGCGCTAGCGATAAACTTATTGCCGAAACAATTGCGCCAGAACTGAAAAAACGTGGCTTATATTTTGTTGGCTTAGATGTTATTGGCGACAAAGTTACCGAAATAAATGTCACTAGCCCAACCTGTATTCGTGAAATTGAAGCGGCCTATCCAATCAACATTAGCGGTAAATTAATGGATGCGATTGAGCAAAATATTACCCGAAAGAACTAAGTTTATTTTTGTTTTAGCGCCCTTAATTGGGCGTACTTTAACTTTATTTTATTAGCGACAGGGGAATTTTATGAACAGTTTTGAAAATCAATTATTAATCGCTATGCCCAGTTTAGATGATTCTTACTTTAATAAAACCGTAACTTATATTTGTGAGCATAATGCCGAAGGCGCCATGGGCTTAATTATCAATGTTCCCATTAATGTCACGCTAAATGAATTATTATTGCAAATTGATGAAGAAAAAATTGACGTGCCTGAACTTGACCAACAAGTACTCACTGGCGGGCCGGTATCGCAAGATAGAGGCTTTGTTTTACACAGCACGCAATCAGGTTGGACAAGCTCATTAGCCTTAAGCGACGATGTTATGATCACTACTTCAAAAGATATTTTAATGGCCTTAGGCACAGAGCAAGCACCTGATAAGTATATGGTAACTTTAGGTTACGCAGGTTGGGGACCCGGTCAATTAGAAGCAGAGATCAAAGAAAACTCTTGGTTAACCACGCCGGCAACGGGTGAGATTATATTTAACACCCCGATTGAACAACGCTGGAAAAAAGCGACGGATATGCTAGGTATTGATTTAGCACATTTATCTAATGAAATTGGACATGCATAATGGCAAGTAAAACGGCAATTGGCGAACGTACCGTGCTCGGTTTTGACTTTGGTAAAAAGTATATTGGCGTCGCGGTTGGGCAAGAGTTAACCGGCTCAGCGTCGCCATTAGGTTCGGTTAAAGCCAATGATGGTATTCCACATTGGGATAATATGGCTAAGTTTATCAAAGAATGGCAGCCAGACTTTATTGTTGTCGGTCTACCGCTAAATATGGACGGTAGCGAGCAACAATTAACCCGTGATGCGAAAAAATTTGGCAATCGCGTATCTGGACGCTTTGGCATTAACGTTGAATTTCAAGATGAACGCTTAACGACCGCCACAGCAAAAGAAGCCCTATTTGCTGATGGCGGCTACCGTAACCTGAAAAAAGATAATATTGACGCGGAATCAGCCAAACTGATCATAGAAAGTTATTTTGAAAACCAATACCTATAAAACTAGCCCCTTTAAAAGCGCTACCTTTTACATAAGTTCCCTTAGTATTTGCACCGAGCATAACATCAGCTATCAACGTGATTTGTTTCGACCTGCGCTATCAGTTAAAAACACCAACGATTAATGGCTATTCTCGTACTGATCAGCCCATTAGTTTTAATCGGCGTGCTGGGTTTTTTATTAGCTAAAAAAGCTTGGTTTACTAAAGCGCAAATCGATGCTTTGGCTAAATTTACCTTTAACCTCGCCATTCCTGCGTTTTTATTTCAGCAATTAGCAAATGCCGATTTAAGCACAATTAATCCCGATATTTATGCCGCTTTTTATTTGCCAGCGCTGACCATTTACGGCGCAGCTTGGGTGTTAAATTACTTTTTTCATCAAAGCTTGCAGGGTGATAGTTCAGCCTCAAGTGTTTACGCACTTGGCGCGAGTTATTCAAATAATGTTATTGTTGGTATGCCGGTGGCACTGTTGGTATTGGGTGAAAAAGTGCTGCCGACGGTTTTTCTTGTGGTAAGCCTACATAGCGCCCTGCTGTTTGGTATCACCAGTATTTTATCGGTCAATATTGCCCAATTTAATTGGCGTTTATTTCTCAAGCAAACGTTTTATAATCCGTTACTCATCGCAATAATCAGCGGTTTTATGGTTAATTTACTGGCAATAAAATTACCAACGCTGCTCAATAACAGCTTATTGCTGTTAGGAAAACCTGCCATCACCTTGGCGCTGTTTTTACTCGGCGCCTCATTAGCCTTTTATCGCATTCGCAGTGAAATGAAGTTTATTATTACTGCCAGTATATTAAAGCTATTACTTTTACCCAGCTTAGTCTTGCTAACCAGTCATTTAGTTTTTCAATTTTCGCCGATGATCACCATGACATTAGTTATCTTAAGCGCTAGCCCGACTGGGGTTAACGCTTATTTAATTGCCAAGCAACAAGCGAAACATCAAGAAACCATCGCTGGCATGGTGGTGGTAACTACCTTACTTTCTATCGTATCCTTGCCATTATGGTTGTGGGGCTTATCACTTTGCTTCCCCGTCTAATGGCAAGATATTTACCACTTAAAACGGATTAACACTGTAGCCTTGGTTGTGTAATACCGCATGCGCTGTCATCGCTGACAATGCCATATGAATACCGGGTTGTAGCATGTTATTGCTAATACCAAAATAAGCGGCTGATTGGCCACATAAATATACTTGCACTTGGTTTTTCATTAATGCCGTTAAAAGAGCGCTATTGGCATTGTTGTGCAGAAATTTTTCTTGATATAATGAGTTTTTAACTAAATCAAAACCTGCCTTACCGTGCACTACTAGCGCTAGGTGAATGTTTTTCGCCTCAACGCCGTTGGCAACATGCATATTAATAAAACGTGCTAACGTGTCTATTTTCCGGTTTACCTCACCAACCTTAGCTTGCTCGCTAATATCAAAAGCGACCTTAAAACTGGCATTTTTATCGAGGACAAGGTCTTGTTGTACCTTGGCGTGTTTACCAAAGTTTTCAATAACAGGTCCTGCGCTAAACGTCTCTGCTGCTTTGGCTGAACTTGCAACCATAGTTACGACAGCAAAAGCTACAACGAATGCTATCCCACGTAATAGTGAAATCATAAAATTATCCCTATATGTTTTAAAAAAGTGTTTGTCAAAGAACCTAAAAATACTACCGCGCACTCAGCAAATGAACAATGTTTTAGATGTGATGTACTTATGCCTCGAAAGATAGGATGTGGAGAGGGATATATCGCCGCTCATTCACATCGACGTACACGGATGTATTAATGTCGTGAAACCATGGAAGGTTAGAAACGACCATGTGATCGCAGCATACCATTCGTCGACGTACACGGATGTACTAATGCCTCGAAAGGCAGGATGTCTGAGAGAGGCCTGAATATCGCCGCTCATTCACATCCATGTGATCGCAGCATACCATTCGTCCTGAATATAAAAAGCATGCCACTAGGGCATGCTTTTTACAGATGATTAGCAATGAAGGATTAAGGCTCTGAAGGCTCTAAGCCATCAATGGTAACCCCTGATAACGAACCTGTTCCGCCTTGGTCATTACTGCGTAATTTGATCATTAAGCGTAAATCATTAGGAGAATCCGCATGGTGTAAGGCATCAGCGTAGTTAATCAAACCTTGTTGATATAAATTAAACAAGGCTTGGTCAAAGGTTTGCATACCTTGTTCGGTAGACTTCTCCATCACTTCTTTAATACTGCCTACTTCACCTTTTTTAATTAACTCAGCAACATAGGGTGAGTTAAGTAAAATTTCTATCGCCGCCACTCGACCGTCACCATCACAGGTTGGGATCAATTGCTGCGCGACTATACCGCGTAAGTTTAATGCCAGATCAAACAACAGTTTATCGTGTTGCTCTGCCGGTACTAAATGCATAATACGGTCAATCGCTTGGTTAGCATTGTTAGCATGCAAAGTGGCAATACATAAATGACCGGTTTCAGCGAAACTCAACGCATGTTCCATGGTTTCTTGGTTACGAATTTCACCAATAAGTATTACGTCAGGCGCTTGACGTAACGAGCTTTTCAGCGCGGCATCAAAACTTTCCGTATCTAGTCCAACTTCACGCTGCGTCACCATGCATTTGCCATGTTCATGGACAAATTCCACCGGATCTTCAATGGTTAAAATATGGCCACGCGAGTTTTTATTACGATAACCAATTAATGCCGCCATTGAGGTTGATTTACCAGTACCGGTACCACCAACAAACAGCACTAAACCCCGCTTTGACATCACGACATCTTTCAGTACTGAGGGTAAACCTAAGTCGTCCGCGTCGGGTATTTCTGTAACAATACGACGAATAACCATACCCGCCATATCTCGCTGCCAAAACGCTGAAACACGAAATCGACCGATACCATCAACCGAAATCGCAAAGTTACACTCTTTGTCTTCCTCAAAGGCAAGCTTTTGCTTTTCGTTCATAGCATCGTGCACTAAGCCTAGCGCTTGCTCTGGCGATAATATGCTGTTGTCTATCGCGACTAATTCACCATTAATTTTCGCACTTACCGCCAATTTTGCGGTAACAAACATATCTGATGCTTCGTTTTGCACCATTTTTTGCAATAAATCATGAAAATTCATTTAATTACCCTATTAACTTCCATCGCCAATTAACTAATAGCCCATAAACTGGTTTTTATCCTGCGCTTTTTCCATCGCATCTTGTCTGGTGATCATGCCGCGATTAACCAAGTTTTGTAAACATTGATCCATGGTTTGCATGCCGTGCGACATACCCGTTTGGATCGCAGAATACATTTGCGCAATTTTATCTTCACGGATCAAGTTACGAATGGCAGGCACGCCCATCATAATTTCGTGAGCGGCAACACGGCCACCACCAACTTTTTTGATCAAGGTTTGTGAAATTACCGCACGTAACGACTCAGACAGCATTGAACGCACCATGTCTTTTTCTTCACCTGGGAAAACATCAATAATACGGTCAATGGTTTTTGGCGCTGACGTGGTATGCAAAGTACCAAACACTAAGTGACCGGTTTCTGCTGCGGTCATGGCTAAACGTATGGTTTCTAAATCACGCATCTCACCAACGAGAATAACATCGGGATCTTCACGTAATGCTGAACGCAATGCCGCACTAAAGCTTAAGGTATCGCGATGCACTTCACGTTGGTTAATTAAACATGAGTGGTTTTCATGCACGAATTCAATCGGGTCTTCAATGGTAAGAATATGATCGTGTTTATGTTTATTAATATAATCAACCATAGCCGCAAGTGTCGTTGACTTACCCGAACCTGTCGGCCCAGTAACTAGCACTAAACCACGTGGAAAATCAGAAATATCACGGAATATCTCAGGACAACCTAAATCTTCAAGTGATAAAATTTTACTCGGAATGGTACGAAATACCGCCGCAGGACCACGGTTTTGGTTAAAGGCATTAACCCTGAAACGCGCTAAGTTAGGTACTTCAAAAGAAAAATCGACCTCTAAGTTTTCTTCATAGTCTTTGCGTTGACGGTCATTCATAATATCATAGACTAAAGCGTTAACGTCTTTTTCGTCAAATGCCGGTATATTTAATTTTCGTACATCGCCATCAACACGAATAGACGGTGGCGTACCAGTCGATAAATGTAAATCTGATGCATTATTTTCCACACTAAATGCTAATAATTCGGTAATATCCATACAAACCTCTAAGTCGAATTAATAATTGAACTCACAACTGAATAAGTCATTGAGAACTGAAGTAAACAATATGATTGCTATTAAAGATAATCTTGCTGATGTTGAACTGCAAATTTCTGCTGCCTGTCAACATGCTCATCGCGATGCAAACGATGTCACTCTGCTTGCCGTTAGTAAAACCAAGCCGCTTACCATGCTCGAGCAAGCGTACGACGCTGGACAACGACACTTTGCTGAAAGCTATATACAAGAAGCGGTTGAAAAAATTACCGCCTGGCAAGATAAGCCCGAGATAACTTGGCATTTTATTGGCCCTATTCAAAGCAATAAAACCAAATTAATTGCTGAACATTTTTCGTGGGTACATAGCATAGACAGAATTAAAGTTGCAAAGCGCCTTAATGAGCACAGGTGTGGTCAAGATACCCCGCTAAACGTTTGTTTACAAGTGAATATTAGCGGTGAAATCAGTAAATCGGGTGTTTTACCCGAAGCACTTCCTGCCTTGCTTGCTGAACTTAAAAGCTGTAACAACTTATCGGTCCGTGGCTTAATGGCGATACCCGAAAAAAATGCGCCGCAGGCGAGCTTTGATCAAATGCAACACTTGTTTAATTCACTGAAAAAGCACCACCCCAGCATGGACACGTTATCTATGGGGATGTCGGCAGATTTACCATTAGCCATACAAGCGGGGGCAACTATGGTGCGCGTGGGCTCGGCAATATTTGGTGCACGAAACTAAGCATAAAAAGCAGCATTAAAACAGCACACGCAATGAGCGTGACAACAGACAATAGGAAAATTATGAAAAAAATAGCATTTATCGGTGCCGGTAATATGAATAGCGCGATAATTTCAGGCTTAGTGCAAGACGGCATGGCGGCAGAAAACATTATCGTTTCAAATCCATCGCCAAAAAAACGTATTGCCTTAGCAAACAGCTTAGGTATTTTACAAACCCGAAGCAATGTTGAGGCGGCAACATTTGCTGACGTAATCGTACTGGGCGTCAAACCTTACTTGATGACAGAGGTTTGTCAACAATTGTCTGAGCATATTGACCTTAGTAAAAAGTGTATTATTTCAGTAGCCGCTGGTACGACGATCGCCCAATTAGAGCACGCATTAGCACAACCTTGTGCTGTCATCCGCACTATGCCCAATACGCCTTCACAATTAGGGGTTGGTGTCACCGGTATATTTGCAAATGAGCGTGCCAACGACGATGATAAGGCGTTTACTACTTCATTAATGCAATCGGTCGGCATTGTTAAATGGCTCGAGTCAGAAGCACAAATTGATCACATTATTGCCGTTTCGGGCTCTGCGCCAGCGTATTTCTTTTTGTTTATGGAAGCCATGGAAAAACAAGCAAAAGCCTATGGTTTTAGTGAACAAGACAGCCGAGAGTTAGTACAACAAACGGCCTTGGGCGCTGCACGTATGGTGATCGAAAATCCATTGCCTATTTCAACATTACGTGAAAATGTTTGCTCTAAAGGCGGCACCACACAAGCGGCTGTAAATACCCTTGCCGATGGTGGTCTAGAACAGTTAGTTACAAAAGCCATGAATAGTGCGGTTGCACGCGCTAAAGAAATGGCGAAAAGTAACTAATCGTATTACTATCGAAGAAAATATTTTCCCTTGATGAAACAATTCATCGCTAATTTGGAGTTTTAAATGGAAGCAATTAATTACTTGCTTAAATTTGCGTTTGACGCCGTACTGATGATTTTAGTATTGCGCGTATGGTTACAAGTAGTACGTGCTGATTTTTACAATCCGCTGAGCCAGTTTATCGTTAAAGTGAGTAACCCGCTGGTGATCCCACTGCGCCGCATTATTCCGGGTTTTGGAGGTATTGATCTAGCCACTATTGTTTTAGCTTATTTGGTTGCTACGTTAACCTTTATTATCATTCCGCTACTTAATGGCGGCCCAATTGACATGCTGTCGGCATTATATTTAGGCTTGATTTATTTAATAAAACAAGCGGGGATATTATTGTTTATTATCATGCTAATTATGGCGTTAATGAGTTGGGTGGTGCAAGGTTACAACCCGACGCAAGTGATATTTCACCAACTTACCGAGCCTTTTTTAGCGCCGATCAGACGCATTATTCCCAGTATCGGCGGCCTTGACTTATCAGTATTAATCGCGTTTTTACTGTTAAATGTTATCAATATTTTATTCCGCGGATGGATACCCTTTTGGGCGATGATCTAGCCTAGTTTCATGCTAAGTGAAATCGTCGTATATACTTATATAAACGACTTAACTATTAAGGTCATCAAGATGAAAGATATGATAAATAAGTTAGTATGCGCTGCGTTATTAACCTTTGCATTTATTAGCGCTAGTAGCGCTGAGAACATGAAAAAAATGGACAATATTAATGTTCATTATATTGCTTTGGGTTCAACGTTTTTAACGCCAGAAATCGCCAAAGCCTACGGTATAGAGCGTAGTCGTTACAAAGGGCTAGTGAATATTTCTGTGCTTGATAATACGCAAAAGGGTAATCCGGCAAAAACCGTGATCATTAACGGCAAAGCACGCAATGATGTTGGGCAAATTAAATCGCTAGACTTTATGGAAGTCAAAGAAGGCGATGCCGTGTACTACCTTGCACAAGTCAGTTATAGCAATGAAGAAACTATTTATTTCGATATTAATATCACCGATAAAGGTCAACAGCATAAATTAAGCTTTTCGCAAAAGTTTTATGTTGATTAGAACGTGATAAACAACGCTTACCTATAGAAAACGCGGCAAAGTATATGCCGCGTTTATCTTGCGCACTCCCTGTTGTCAGAAGCGCCCTTTCACGGTTACGCCGACGAGATTCAGAAAAAACAACCTCATCACCATACGGATAATTATCCATTTGCCGCTCCCGCTTTGCGAAAGATTAAGGTATTATGCGCGCCATTAAAGTAATTGTATTATCTTAAGCATTGACCAATGCTCAAGGGTAAGTGACACGTTTAGGTTACACAGTAATAAGGTATTTTCATGACCACTATCGTATTAGCGACAGGCAATAAAGGTAAGGTAAACGAGCTCGCCAGTTTGTTAGCCGCAGATAATATAACCGTTAAACCGCAAAGCGAATTTAATGTTCCCGAGGTTGCCGAAACCGGCACCACTTTTATCGAAAACGCTATTATTAAAGCCCGTCATGCCGCGAAAATTACCGGTTTACCAGCCATTGCAGATGACTCTGGTTTAGAAGTTGACGCCCTCAACGGTGCCCCGGGCGTGTATTCTGCACGTTATGCCGGTGAAAACGCCAGTGATAGCGACAATACCAATAAGCTGTTGAGCGCATTAGAAAACGTGGCTGACGATCAGCGCAGTGCGCGTTTTCATTGTGTGTTGGTTTATATGCGCCATGAAAATGATCCAACGCCACTTGTCTGTCATGGTGTTTGGCAAGGCAGCATCTCGAGAGAAAAACGCGGTGAGCAAGGGTTTGGCTACGATCCGGTATTTTGGCAGCAAGACTTACAAATGAGCTCAGCACAATTACCACGAGAGCTGAAAAACAAGTTAAGTCATCGCGGCCAAGCATTGCAAAAGCTCGTGCCACAACTTATTAAAGAGTTTGCGTAAATGCTAGTTGCCCCACCGCTTTCACTCTATATTCATATCCCTTGGTGTGTGGAAAAATGTCCTTACTGCGACTTTAATTCTCACGCCTTAAAACACGCGATACCTGAGCAAGACTACATCAAGCAATTACTGCTTGATTTAGATAGCGATATTGCCCGTTTTTCATTGCAAAGCCGCCCACTGCATTCAATTTTTATTGGTGGCGGTACGCCAAGCTTATTTTCTGCGCCGGCCATTGAGCAACTACTGACGCAAGTATTGCAACGTTTTGAGCATAACGCCGATATTGAAATTACCTTAGAAGCCAACCCTGGCACAGTAGAAGCTGAAAAATTTATCGGCTTTTTTAATGGCGGTGTTTCACGGTTATCGGTTGGCGTACAAAGCTTTGCCTCAGATAAGTTAATTAAGCTTGGTCGTATTCACGATAGCGAGCAAGCAAAAATAGCGGCCAATTTAGCCAGTGAATGCGGCGTAACTAGCTTTAACCTTGACTTGATGCACGGCTTACCCGAGCAAACGGTTGCCCATGCCCTTGATGACTTAAAAACTGCGATTAGTTTAAACCCAACCCACATATCATGGTATCAATTAACCATAGAGCCTAATACCGCATTTCATTCTAGACCGCCAAAATTGCCACAAGACGCCGTATTGTGGGATATTCAAGACCAAGGTGTCGCGTTATTAGAGCAAGCGGGTTATCAGCAATATGAAATATCGGCCTATAGTCAGCCAGAATTTCAATGTCAGCATAATGTCAACTATTGGCAGTTCGGCGATTACTTAGGTATTGGCTGTGGCGCACACGGTAAAATTACCGATGTTAATCAACAAAATATTTTCCGCACTGTAAAAGTAAAACACCCAAAAGGCTATTTAGATACCAGCAGAGACGCGTTAGATAAATTACATACCGTAACGGCTGAAGAATTACCGTTTGAGTATATGATGAACCGATTACGCTTATTTTCTGGCTTTTCACTGGATGAATATCAAGCCTTTACCGGCTTAAGCGGTGACAGTATTTTACCGACCTTGCAACAAGCGCAAGAAAAAAATCTCATGACGTTTGATGGCACTTTGTGGTCAGTAACCAAACTTGGCCATCGTTATCTTAACGACTTGCTGGAAATGTTTTTATAATTGATGATGAAAAATAATTTTCCAGAGCAAGCCAGCATGCCAATAACGAGTTTAACACCTAGTGCGAGTTTTTCCGCTGATGATGAAAAGTTTATGCGCCGTGCGATGGCGTTAGCGAAAATAGCGGATAGCCATAATGAAATTCCAGTTGGCGCCGTGGTAGTTTGCGACGGTAACATTATCGGCGAAGGCTTTAATCAATCAATCATGAATCACGACCCTTCAGCGCACGCTGAAATGATGGCGATTCGTGATGCTGGTCAACATTTACAAAATTATCGCTTGCTTGATTGCACACTGTACGTAACGCTAGAGCCTTGTCCTATGTGTGCCGGCTTGTTAGTACACAGTCGCATCAAGCGAGTCATTTTTGCCAGTAAAGATTTAAAAACTGGCGCTGCGGTCAGTGCATTTAAACTACTGAACCACGATAAACACAACCATCAAGTTATCATGCAACACGGCTTGTTAGCAGAGGAATGCAGTACTATGCTCTCGGCATTTTTTAAACGCCGTCGTGCAGAAAAAAAAGCGGCAAAACTGGCTAAAAAATCCTAATAATGGAGGCTGGTAATTAAAGCAAGCCAACAAGAATAGTGAACGATCACTATCACCCCATTTATGGCAAGGTTTTTAGGCTAACAATGTAACATAAATGGAGATTGAGATTACAAAGGGAGTAATGATAACTAGCGCGCTAGTTGTTTTCTATTTCGGTGGCAGGCAGTATTGATGATTGTTCGCTATTAAATTGATCTAAAGTAAATTGCATATGACGTCGATTGGTCAATTTTACTTTATTACGATGCAAGGTTCTTTTTCTTTGATTATTTGAACTACATTTTTTAATTCTCATATTTTCCTCTTTAACGTGCCTAGACACACGCGGTTATCTTAATCATTTTAAATACTTAGCTTGATAATTCTATCTTAGTATAACTTGGGACTATTGTCATAGTTTTCAACAGTATCGCTAGTTAATATGACAATTTAATGACAGCGAAAAAATCCCTACGCCTATTTTTTCAACATTATTGCGCGCTATTAACCACTAAGTCTTTTTTCGGGGTAAGTGTTTTACGCTGATTATCCATCCAAGTTAAGGTGTCGTAATAGCGGCGAATATTTTCAACATAGTGCACTGGCTCATCACCCCGTGCGTAGCCATAACGCGTTTTTTTATAATATTTTTTTTGTTTTAATAATGGTAAACGCTCTTTGACATCTACCCAACGATCTGGGTCTCCACCTTGTCGTTTAGTAATGTTACGGGCGTCATTTAAATGCCCTAGTCCAATATTGTACGAAGCAAGTGCAAACCAAAGCCGGTCAGGCTCAGGCACTCTCGCCGGCATACGCCCAATTAACTGTTTAAAATACTTAGCGCCACCGCGAATACTTTGCTCAGCATCTAAACGGTTTTTTATGCCCATTTGTTTCGCTGTCGGCAAGGTTAGCATCATCATACCGCGCACCCCAGTATACGAACGTGCGTGAGGAGCCCAATGCGACTCTTGATAACTAATGGCCGCTAACAAGCGCCAATCCATTTCTTGGCCGTACTTTTCAAATAAAGGTTGGTACTTGGGTAATTTATTTTCAATTGCCTTAATAAACATTCGCGTGTCGACATAATCAAACTCTTCAATATGACCATAATACTTATCATCTAAAGCTAGCAGCACACCGTTGTGATGCACTTGGCCAAAAAACTCAATCAAACTCGCTAATATTGAATTGTCACTATATTTATTAACCATCCACGCTAACGACTCGGCCTTGCGAATGGTAAAGCCAATGCTAATTTCAGGGTAATATCTGCGGTTCATTGCCAAGGTATTGCTGTCTGCAATGGTATAATCTATTTTGCCTTCGAGAACGCGCAGCAATAGCTCTTCGCTATCAAGATCAGGATTTGTCGACCAAGCAAGTTCAGGGTGAGATAATTTAAGCTGAGACAAACTTTCAACATGGCTCGATTGTGCAACAACTTCCAACTTTCCCGTTAAGTCAGCCAATTTTCGTGGCCGAACATTGCCTTGTTTAAAAACTAATTTTAGGCTGACATCATTATAACTTGGTGAAAAATGGTAGTGTTGACGACGCTCATCGGTCATTGCTAGGCCTGCTGCAAGCACGTCCACCTCACCGTTATCGAGTTGACGAAATAAATCATTGAGGTTATAGCTGGGCATCATTTTTAACTCGACACCTAAATGCTCTGCATACTTTTTCGCCAATTCGTATTCGAACCCCGTGGGTCCTTCGGCATCAAGGTAGTAACTGGTATTACCGTAGAGAGTACCGACAGTAACGTAACCGCGATCAATAATGCGCTGTAAATTGGCCTTGTTTACCGTGGGAGTACAAGCCGATAACAACAAAAAAAATGGCAGTAATAATCGCGTTGCCTGCTTATGCTTGCTTATTGTTATCATAAATGACGTTACTATATTTTTTATCATAACACCTATTGTCACGTGAATTGACGGATTAAAAAAGCTCTTTTTATTAATTAATCGTTTTGTCGCTTTAACGGGCTATAAATTTGTTGGCAATGCAGACAAATCGTTTCTCTAATCGCCCTATATCATCTATAATATGCGCGTTTTTTATCCTTAATTAATCTAACCCGGTGAAATAGACTATGTCGATGTTGATGAAAACCTTTCGCGGTGCGCCCGCACTATCTGATTTTAGAGTGAACCAGCTATTAAATCAGTGCAGTGAGCTGCAACTGCCCGTCACGGATATCTATGCTGAATTTACCCATTTTGCTCATATATCAGAAACGCTAAATACGGAAGAATCTCAAGTTTTACAGCAACTTCTTAAGTATGGACCAACAATTGAAGAACATGAACCTGTAGGGCAATTTTTATTAGTAACACCGCGACCAGGCACCATCTCTCCATGGTCATCAAAATCCACCGACATCGCACACAACTGTGGTTTAGATAAAATTATTCGCCTTGAACGTGGCTTAGCGTATTACATCAGCACAGAAAATTCAGCCTCCCTTACCAGTCAACAACAATCAACACTTAACAACTTAATTCATGACCGCATGATGGAAACCATTTTCGCCGACATGAACGACGCCAACGCGTTATTTGTTAGTGCAGAGCCGGGTGAACTCACCAGTATTGACATTGAGCACGGCGGTAAAAACGCGCTTGTTCAAGCTAATATCGAACTCGGGCTGGCCTTAGCTGAAGACGAAGTGAACTATTTATTCGAAAACTTCAGTAAGCTAGGTCGTAACCCTCACGATATAGAGCTTTATATGTTTGCCCAAGCAAACTCTGAGCATTGTCGTCACAAAATATTTAATGCTGACTGGACCATTGACGGCGTAAAACAGCCAAAATCATTATTTAAAATGATCCGCAACACCCATGAAGTTAACCCGGACTTTGTCTTAAGCGCCTATAAAGACAACGCGGCCGTTATGGTGGGCAACAAAGGCGGACGCTTCTTCCCAAACCCACAAAGCAATGTTTATGGTTATCACCACGAAGACATTCAAGTGTTAATGAAGGTGGAAACCCACAACCACCCAACCGCTATTTCACCATACCCGGGCGCCGCAACAGGCTCAGGTGGCGAAATTCGTGATGAAGGTGCTACTGGTATTGGCTCTAAACCTAAAGCGGGTTTGGTGGGTTTTTCAGTGTCTAACTTACGTATTCCTCATTTTGAACAGCCGTGGGAAACTGACTTTGGCAAACCTAACCGTATTGTTTCCGCGTTCGATATTATGATGGAAGGCCCCTTAGGTGGTGCGGCATTTAACAATGAATTTGGTCGTCCGGCTATTTTAGGCTACTTCCGTACCTATGAAGAAGAAGTTAACTCATTTAACGGCAGCGAAGTACGCGGTTACCACAAACCTATTATGCTCGCTGGCGGTTTAGGTAATATTCGTGACGAACATGTACAAAAACGAGAAATCGTGGTTGGCGCGCATTTAATTGCTTTAGGTGGCCCAGCCATGAACATTGGCCTAGGCGGCGGCGCGGCATCAAGCATGGCATCTGGTCAATCAGCCGAAAACTTAGACTTTGCCTCAGTACAGCGTGAAAACCCAGAAATGGAACGTCGTTGTCAGGAAGTCATTGATAAATGTTGGCAATTAGGCGAGCAAAACCCTATCGCCTTTATTCATGATGTTGGCGCCGGTGGTTTATCAAATGCCTTCCCTGAATTAGTTTCAGACGGCGGTCGGGGTGGTGTTTTTGAACTGCGTAATGTACCAAATGACGAACGTAGCATGGCGCCTCATGAAATTTGGTGTAATGAATCGCAAGAGCGCTATGTTATTGCGGTATCTGATGAGAATCTTGAGACCTTTAAAGATATTTGTGCCCGTGAACGCGCACCGTTTGCCGTTGTTGGCCGTGCCACAGAAGAAGAGCACTTAACGGTGACTGATGCTTATTTTGAAGGCAACGAAAAACTTGAGACGCCAATTGATTTGCCACTTGACGTTTTATTGGGTAAAACGCCAAAAATATTTAAAGATGTTAAAAGCGCAACGGCTGAAGGTGACTCGCTAGATTTAAGCAAGATCACCTTAAGTGACGCTGCCGACAGAATTTTATCTTTACCGACAGTGGCTGAAAAAACCTTTTTGATTACCATAGGTGATCGCTCAGTCACCGGTATGGTGAATCGCGATCAAATGGTAGGCCCGTGGCAAGTACCCGTTGCCGATTGTGGTGTTACGGCATCAGCGCTTGACTCTTACCACGGCGAAGCTATGTCACTGGGTGAACGTACACCCGTGGCACTTTTAAACTTTGGCGCATCAGCCCGTTTAGCAGTGGCCGAGTCGTTAACTAACATTGCCGGAACAGACATAGGCGATTTGAACCGTATTAAGCTTTCAGCAAACTGGATGTCGCCAGCCGGTCATCCGGGCGAAGATGCCGGTTTATATGAAGCGGTAAAAGCCATTGGTGAAGAGCTTTGTCCGGCGCTAGGATTAACAATTCCAGTCGGTAAAGACTCAATGTCGATGAAAACCAAATGGGATGAAAATGGCACAGAGAAATCAGTTACTTCGCCGATGTCATTGATCATCACCGCCTTTGGTGTTGTTGAAGATATTCGTAAAACCGTGACCCCACAGCTGCGCACAGACCTTGGCGATACGCGCCTTGTTGCCATCGATTTATCAAAAGGTAAAAACCGTTTAGGTGGCTCATGTTTAGCGCAAGTTTACAAACAGTTGGGCAACGAAACTCCCGATGTCGATAGTCCAGAAGTATTAAAAGGCTTCTTTAACGCCATGCAAACTTTAGTGCGTGACGAAAGATTAGTTGCTTATCACGATAGATCAGACGGCGGTTTATTTACCTCTATCGTTGAAATGGCCTTTGCCGGCCATACGGGTGTTGATATTGACTTAACAAACTTGCATTCAGCAGCCGGCAATGACGTTGATGTGCTGTTTAATGAAGAGCTTGGCGCGGTTATTCAAATTCGTGAAAGCGATGTAGATGCTATTCACGCGGTATTAGCTAAGCACGGTATTGAAGATTGTTGTACTGATATTGGTCGTATCAATAATGAAGATACTATTCGCTTTAGCCGTGACGGCGAGGTAGTGCTAGAAAATTCTCGCACTTATTACCGCACGACATGGGCGCAAACTACCTTTAAAATGCAGTCACTACGTGACAACCCAGAATGTGCACAACAAGAGCACGATGTTAAATTTGATACTGAAGATCCTGGCTTAAACGCTGAGTTGAGTTTTGATATTAATGAAGACATAGTTGCTGAGCTTATCGCTAAAGATGCTCAAAACAGCGCTAACGGTATTGCCAATCCACGGGTGGCGATTTTACGTGAGCAAGGGGTTAACTCGCACGTTGAAATGGCGGCAGCATTTGACCGTGCTGGCTTTGTTGCCATTGACGTCCATATGTCTGACATATTATCAGGTCGCACAGATTTAGCCGACTTTAACGGCTTAGTTGCTTGTGGCGGTTTCTCGTACGGTGATGTGTTGGGTGCTGGTGAAGGCTGGGCGAAATCTATCTTATTCAACAAAGATGCTAAAGCTATGTTTAAAGCCTTTTTTGAGCGCGAAGATACTTTCTCATTAGGGGTATGTAACGGCTGTCAAATGTTGTCAAACCTAAAAGAAATTATCCCGGGCGCTGAAGCATGGCCACGCTTTGTGCAAAACCAATCTGAACGCTTTGAAGCACGCTTTAGCTTAGTGGAAATACAAGAAACGCCATCTATCTTCTTTAAAGGTATGACGGGCTCTCGTATGCCTATCGCAGTTTCACACGGCGAAGGACGCACAGAGTTTAGCTCAGATGAAGCGATTGATGCCGCCAATGATTCAGGCACAGTTGCCATGCGCTATGTTGATAACTATGGTCACATCACTGAAACATACCCCGCTAACCCGAACGGCTCACCAGACGGTATTACCGCATTAACCACCACAGATGGTCGCGTAACGATTATGATGCCGCACCCGGAGCGCGTGTTCCGCACGGTAGCAAATTCATGGCACCCTGATGAGTGGCAAGAAGATTCACCGTGGGTACGCATGTTCCGTAACGCCCGTAAGTTTATCGGTTAATCTCAAGGTAACTTATCACTAAACTCATAGCTTAAAGCTATGGGTTTAGCCATTTAAAAAGCGCCTTAATGGCGCTTTTTACTTTTATGCTTTTTGCTTTTTGCTTTTTGCTTTTTGCTTTTTGCTTTTAAACAAATTAAACATTTTATGGTTAGACACTTCGCCTCTTTCATATATCATATTTGAATAGATACAGGCTTATATATTCCTCTTTCATTATTTATACTGGCTATTATTCAACCACCATCATTAGCGATAATTTGAAAACATCTAAGCCAGACAGCTATTTGCGACAAAAACAAGCATTAAAAAAATTGCTGACAGCGCTTTATGTATGGCTGCGCATCACGTTAAGTTATTGTGTAGTCGGTGGTGTGATCACCAGCTTAGTGTCTGCTTATTTACAAAGCGTGAACATAGTCGTAATAACACTGATCATGGCAACATTTCTTGGCCTAGGTGCTTATAACGCTGAAATGGCTCGAGGCGCCGAGGGACTGAATCGCTACTTGGCAAAAATGACCAAGCAACACCACCAAAACTATTAACTCCCTGCTCCGCAAAGTAACTCCACCGACATAATACTTGCCATACGCTTTATTTTATCGATAAGCTAGATAAAAATAATAGCCATAAGGCAACGTATGCAAGCTCATGACTCATCACCGTTAAACGATTATATTGAATACCCTAGTGAAGAAATGTTGCAGCGCTCAGCTGACTTTTATCACAACATTAAACGCCGCCATAGCATTCGCAGCTTTAGCGATCGCACTGTTGCCAAGGAAATTATTGAAAACTGTATTAAAGCCGCAGGTACCGCGCCCAGCGGCGCTAATCATCAACCTTGGCACTTTGTGGCCATCAGTGATAGCGAAGTAAAAAAACAAATACGCCAGCAAGCAGAAATTCACGAAAGTAACTTTTATCAAGGTCGCGCCGGCGAAGAATGGTTAACTGCATTAAAACCGTTAGGCACTGATGCCAGTAAACCTTATTTAGAACACGCTCCTTGGTTGATAGCGATTTTCAGTGAAAAAAAAGGTGGCGTAACCATTGAAGAAAAAAACACTAACTATTACGTACATGAGTCGGTCGGTATTGCCACCGGTTTTTTGATCAACGCCTTGCACTCTAGCGGTTTAGTAACCTTAACGCACACGCCAAAACCTATGTCGTTTTTGAGTAAAGTTTGTGGCCGAGACGATAATAGCCGACCTTATATGCTACTGATTGCCGGCTATCCCAGTGACGATGCTAGCGTGCCGCATCATGCTAGCGAAAAAAAATCGCTGGCTGATATTGCGACATTTTTATAGTTCAGGTTCGTTAATGAGTTAGCTATCTAGTTACGGCGATTAAAGCCTAAAGAACTCGGCTTTTATAAAACAAAGTCGAGTGCAATATTGGTACAACCTTTAGCGCAATATAGTCCGGTTGTCGCTTTATCTTCTGGTAACACCACACGAATTAACGTGCCGCATTGCTGACAGGCTATTTCGCGCCCCGCCAATACTTTTTTTATTAAGGCTTTTTGATCGTTAAATGATTTCGCGCTAGCATTTTTTAACTGCTTAAACTGTTGTTCATCCATGCTAAATTCCTGCTTGATTCATCATCAGTGTGACTCTAAGTTGGTATTATTTACTGCTATCAACACAATACCAACCATCATACTTACCAGAAAATGGTGTTGCGCTCGTCATCAATAACTCTTGATAAGCGGCAATATTTTCATAACTTGCTGACATAAACGGATAGGCGGTAATTTCCCACGGAAACTCGTCATCCCCTTGGTATGGGCAAAAAGATAATTTTTGATTGTTTTCTAACAATAACTGACCAAATTTCAACGCTTGTTCTTGGCTTGGAAAAATGATGGAAAACTCAAACTCTCGTTCAATAGTTAAATCATCGCCATTAGTTAACATATCCCATAGGGCGTTACCGACATTATCCTGTGGAAATAATTCTTTATTACGTTGCATTGTTTGCTCTCATGTTAGTTTTAGCAATAACGGGCATTTTATCTTTCTCTGGGCTTAAAAACCAAGTCGATTTTATTAAATGAGAACAATAAGCGCTTTTTATTATCCATATCCCTCAACAAAATCTAAAATACCCGTGCAAGTACGTCAATTCTCAGCATAAATTTGTTAAACTTATCGGTAATTATTTAGTGAGTAGGTTTGTTTTGAAAAAATTTGAATGCCATATTGATATTGAACAGCCGAGTTCGATTGTCGAAGCCCTGCAATCGCAATGTCCATTAACGGCTAGCGAGTTAAAAAAAGCTATCGATAAAGGCGCATTATGGCACAGTCGCGGCAAAGCAACCCAGCGCTGTCGACGGATTAAAAAAACCTTAAATATCGGCGATAAACTGCACTTTTATTATGATGAAAAGGTATTGATCCAAGCCCCTACGCCAGCGATATTAATCCAAGATAACGGCGATTATAGTGTTTGGTATAAACCCTATGGCATGTTGTCACAAGGTTCAAAATGGAGCGATCACTGCACCATTACCCGTTGGGCGCAAAAACATTTAAGCCCTGAACGTGCGGTTTTTTTAGTGCATCGCCTTGATCGCGCCGCCACCGGCTTAATTTTAGTAGCGCACAGTAAAAATGCCGCCCGCGCGCTCAGCCAATTATTTGAACAACATCAGCTAGAAAAAACCTATCAGATTATTGTTCACGGCGAGCAGCAAACACGCCCTCAGCCTGAAACCGTTGAATTGGCCATTGACGGCAAGCCTGCGCGTAGTCATTTTACACATCTTGCCTATGATGAAGAGCGCAAGCTATCTTTGCTACAAGTTAAGATTGAGTCGGGTCGTAAACATCAAATACGTATTCATGCCGCCAGTATTGGTTTGCCCGTGGTGGGCGATCGACTACACGGCAATGGTGAATATGACAATCAAGCTTTAGATGATCATCAGCAAGTTGATCTACAGTTGTGTGCGGTGCAACTTGAGTTTGTTTGTCCACTAACACAGATTAAGCAACGCTTTTCCTTACCTGAAGCATTACGTCCACAATTAAGCGAGTTAAGCTAATAGCTACTTTACGCATCTAGAAAGCAAAACAGCGACCTTAAGGTCGCTGTTGTATAGCACTTAATTGCTATACATTAACAACAATACTGAAAATCGTCGTCAGCTAATAAACTCTGCTTTTCACCCACTAAGTCACTTTGCTTGATGTTAGCTAATAGCGCTAAACCTTGTTGGCGTTGTTCTAGCGTTAAGGCGTGATAAGGCATTCTAAAATTCGGTTCAACGGCGCTGGTCATCATTAGCGCGGTATTAATGGCAATGGGATTAGGCTCACAAAATAGCCAAGTGATCAGAGGTTGTAAGCTTTGCTCTAGTGCTTCATCCGGCGCATCCATTAATTTTCGCAATAAGCGCGGTACAATATTAGCGGCAACAGATATTACGCCGTGTGAGCCGTGTTGATGACGTGCAGTGGTACATTCATCATCATTGCCCGACCAGCACGCAATGCCGCGCTGTTCATAATAAGCGATGCGCTCATTACCGGCACATTCTTTAACGCCAACAAAGTGCTTATGCTGTGATAACGGCTCAATTAATTCTGGGGTTAAGTCTTGGCCAGTGCGCCCAGGAACGTTATAAATAAAAGCCGGGCCAACATCGAGTACTTTATTAAAATGCGCCGTTACGCCAGCAAATGAAGTACGACCATAATAAGGATTAACTTGTAGCGAAGCGTCCATACCTGAAGCAAAGCCATGCTGACTTACTCTAACGGCTTTTCGGGTGTCATTACTGCCGGTGTTTCCAATGATCAGTAAATGTTTACCATGGTTTTGCACGCTATGCGCGATAAGCGTTAGCAGCTCTTCCGAGGTTAATAAATGCCCTTCGCCTGTGGTACCGCCCACCACAATACCGTCAACACCGGCATTAATTTGCTCGACAACTAAACGATCGTAAGTGCTAAAGTCTATTTCACCGGTGGCGGTATAGGGCGTTTTAATCGCGGTAATTAAACTAGCGGCTTTAATTTGCTTCATCCGTATTCTCTAAAAAATGATCAACAATAAGTTAACTAGCACATGGTACGAATACCGTGGCATTAGCTTAGGGCAATATTATCAACAACTCGGCGTAGGATAAACACTTCATTGGTTAAGATATGTTGGTATTGAAAAATTTGGCTATTCAGGGTTAACACGCGATAGGCATGATAATTGTCATCATGCTCTAAATCAGCGGCGTAGTGCTCGTCGTCAATAAACTCACTTTTACTGATGGTAAAATGAATATCGCCAACTAAGCCCCAGTCGCCCGACTCGACTGATTGCTCTATCACAGTGCCGTCTTCATCATGAACAATAAAGGTAAATTCATAACGACCATCTGCAGATATTTCAGCATATTCGGTGAATAGATCGCCCGCTTCATCGCGATCACTGCGATACCACTTTCCGAACAAAAGCGCGCGGTTATAGCTTAGTGTTTTCTCTGTCATTTTTAAAAATTCTTATTATCAAGGATTTACTAGTACGGTGTTATGACGTGGCAATTGCTTTGTTTAATAAATACATCTCAGCGCTTTCGCTTGCTCACAAACTTGGTACATTTTATACCTATATTGTCGCCAAGCGTATCGTTTTATCGTCATCATTTTAGCGATTGGTAGATAACAGGGTAAGCGGAAACTAAAAAAGCACGTGATAGTCACGTGCTTCTCGTTTTAACATTTGAGCGTTAGCGGTTTAAGTCGCGTTTTCTACGCCGAATTTAAAAGTACTGGCTTGCTAACTAATGACTCAATAATTTGATGCTACCGTTAACACTTTCCATGGTGACACGAACATCACCACCGGCAAACTCTCCGGATAAATGGCGGCCAGAAAATAGATTTTTTTCAGCCACTAAACCAAAGTCCGTTTTAATACTGCCGTGCATGGTTTCTGCTTCAACGCGTGCTGATAACGATTTTGGCATCGACAATTTGATACTACCGTTGACGGTTTCAAGGTCAATGCGCTCTAGCGCTTTGGCCTGCTCACTATAGCTCACTTTAATACTGCCATTAACTGAGCTGAACTCGCCATTCGCCGCTAAACCTTTGGCTTTTATTGAGCCATTAACCAGTTGCGCATTCACTTCGCCGGTAACATGCGCTATTTTTAGCGAGCCATTCACTAACTCTATCGCCGACAACGCCGTGCTCTTTGGCACGCTAACACGATATTCAACCTTGCCAGAATTATTGTTATGTCGCCACCGACCTTGTTCTTTATAGCGAGTTTTAACCTTCACCCCTAACGCTGATTGATGCATATCAAGAGCAATATTATCTCTATCTTCTTGGCTGTCAGCGATAATGGTAGCAATAACTCGAATGGTCGGCTGATCCCAACCGCTAATTTCTACCGAGCCATTAACATTATCAAGGCTAAAAGTGGTATTGGTCTCAACATCGAAGGTTTTTTCTATTTCATCGATAACCTCAGCATGGCCTGAAAAACTGAGCATGGCGATAATAGTGCTCGTTGAAATAAAGTGAATAATTGCAGTGCGCATAGTATGTCCTACTGTCTAATGAACGGGTTTAGTTATTTAGTCACCTGATTATTAAAAAAGGTTTAAATCTCTTTTAAAAAATTAGCATGATATTTTTAAGAAATACCGCCTTATATTCGCTAGTATGACGACACGACCAATGGGTACGACTTAAATGGGATCAAATATTGTCATGAGCACAAACGTCAGCCTGCTATTAACCGGCAGCGAATTAATGAATGGTGATGTTATAGACACCAACTCAGTACTATTTGCAGAGCAATTGAATAACATCGACTTAGCTATTTTTAAAAAAGTGACCATAGGCGATGATCAGCAATTGCTGATGGCAGAAATTACCGAACTAAGCAAAACATCCGACATCTTGTTGATAAACGGCGGACTTGGGCCAACGGTTGACGACTTAACCTCGCAAGTTTTAGCGCAAGCTTGTGGCGTAGAGTTACAGCTTAATCCTCAAGCGCATGCTCATTTGAAACAATGGGCGACTAGGCGCAATGCAACGCTTAATAAACCCAATTTAAAGCAAGCGTACTTGCCTGAAAATTGCGATGTAATAGCCAACAAAACCGGTAGTGCGGTTGGCTTTAGCGTAAAATTAAACCAATGTTTAATTATATGTACGCCCGGTGTGCCGAGTGAATTAAAGCATATGCTTAATGATGAGATTATTCCGCAGTTAGCAAAGTTATTTCCCGTTGCCACAAAAACAAACACTTTTCGCTTACATACCTTTGGCATAGGTGAGTCAACATTGCAGGCATTGATACATGACAAACTGCCCGATTGGCCAACAGAAATCGCCATTGGTTTTCGTGCAGCAATGCCAACGTTAGAAGTAAAATTAATAACGCCACAAAATTATAACGAAAATACCCTCGCGTCGTGGCTAGAAAAACTCACTGTATTATTGGGCGAGCATGTTATTGCCACCGGCAAATCTAAGCATGTCACTCTCGCCGACCACCTAGTGCCGTTATTAGTAGAAAAGCAGCAAAGCATTACGGTTGCCGAGTCTTGTACCGGTGGTTTAATTGCCAGCCAAATAACTGCCGTTTCTGGCGCATCAGCGGTATTTGAAGCCGGTTTTGTTACTTACTCCAATGAGATGAAAAGTGACATGCTCGATGTTCCTGCAGAAGTTTTGTCTAACCACGGCGCGGTCAGCCAAGAAACCGTGCTCGCAATGGCTTCAGGGGCATTAAAAAAGTCTCGCGCTGATTATGTTATTGCCGTCTCTGGCATAGCAGGGCCAAACGGCGGCAGCAAAGAAAAACCGGTCGGCTCAGTATGGATTGCCTGGGGCAATAAGCAGCAAATTCAAGCAAAATATTTTTGTATTGCCGTTGAGAGAAAACAATTTCAACAAATTGTTGCCGCACGTAGCCTCGATTTGATACGCCGATTGTTAATAAACAGTAACGAATTGCCCTATTATCAACGAAGAAACTAACTTCGTCTTATATAAGTGTGCACTGAGCAGCAATGATGTTGCTTAGTCATTCAATTCTTTATATATTTGGAGTGAGATTAAATATCTCGTAATTTATGTACAAGTAATAAGCTTATAACACTGTGTTTATGTAACTGTGATTTTAACTATTATAATTAAGCTTAGCTGGCTAGCGCTTGCTAATAGGAGCATGCTTTGAACGACAAAAACTTTATAACCAGTGGTCGTAACACCATCATTCATAAAAACAAAAAAATAGATCTTTTGGTGGTAAACGGTTCGTACCCTGTGGTCATTGTCAGTCATACTGGCATCGAGCTATATCATGGTGTTGTCCCAAAAAAGCGGGCCGAGGCAAAAAAAGTTTATCAAGAAGTTATCGATGTTAGCGCTACGGAAATATTTGGCGAAGAAAAAACCTTAGTTTTTGTTCAGTCACTCGATAATAAAGAATATAAGTTAGATTATTCTAAAATAGGCACCGACAGCTTTATCAAAGTACATCAAGAAAGTTATTTTTAGTTTCACAAAGAACAATAGAATCTAAAGAGGACATAGTGTGTGAGCAATGCAAGTTTAGTAAGCAACGAAAAAAACAATATCGACTTAGTGCTGTCACCAGTAAAAACTAAGGGCGCATTAACACAAGTACATATTTATGAGTTAATCGAGAACTCTGAATTTAGCCATTTATATGTTGATGACAACAGTATCAAAAATGCGATTGCTGAACTAAATAACGCGTTAAAAATTTTACAAGACGAGCAAGTAGGCCAAGAAATAAAGTACCAAATATTGGAACGTCGAGACGCGAGCGTTGCAATAATCATCGAACAAGACAACATGTCAGCCTCTGCGGAAATTTCAACCGCATTAGGTGGGCAACACCTAACAGCAAAAGCAATTCTGAACGCCGCTCAAAGCGCAGGGGTATGCAAAGGTTTTAGCAAAGAGCAACTAATCAAACTGGCACAGCAAGCTGCCAAAGAACCCGCGGGTGCCATAGTGAAGGGCGAAATAGCTCACGGCAAACGGCCAATAGACGGCAAAGACTCTCGAATAAAGCTACTAGTGGAAAGCGCCCAAGATAGGATTTTACAGCCTAAAAAACGCGAAGACGGTAGTGTCGATATGCGCGATCTCGGCGATATTCTTTGCGTAAAAATCGGCGACCCGCTAGCGAAAAAAATCCCCTTTACCGATGGTATTCAAGGCTATACCGTCACGGGCTATAGCTTAGAGCCGACTCCAGGTGAAGATATTGAAATGCATGTCGGTGACGGCACAAGCTTAAGCCCCCAAAATAGTAGTATTTTGGTGGCGACTTTAATCGGGCAACCTCGCATTATCAAAAATGGTATGGAGGTTGACAGTGTTTATCATGCTAAAAAAGTGGATGTCAGTACCGGCCATATTAAATTTGAAGGCAGCGTAATAATCGACGGCGATGTTTGTGAAGGCATGAAGGTTATTGCCACGGGCGATATTTCTATCGGTGGTTTTGTTGAGTCCGCCACATTAGACGCCGGCGGCGACATCACCATTGGCACAGGCATTATCGGTAAAAAACAAGAGGTTGAAGGAGTTAATGTCTCGGATATTAGTATGAGCGTTAATATCAAAGCTGGTGGTAAAGTATTTGCGAAATATGGCCAATATGCCCAAATCAACTGTCAGGCTTTGCGCATTGAAAAACAGCTGATGCACGCAATCGTTAACGTCTCAACATCCCTCTGGGTTGGCGAAGCAGAAAAAGCCAACGGCAAACTGATTGCTGGCTATATTAGCGCAGGAGAGTCCGTACACACAGGGACATTAGGCGCCACCGCTGGCAGTGTCACTATCATCATCTTTGAATCCACGGTAAATAACTTCCTAGCGAAAATTGCCAATATAGAAAATGAAATCAAAGCGGAATCGACTCGAGCTGACGAGCTAAAGGCTGCAGCAGAGAAGATGCAGAAACTGCCAAAAGACAAAGCCAACCCAGAGCTGCTCGCCAAGGTGATGTCGACCTATCAGCATCATGCGAAAAATATGGGTAAATATCTAACAGAAAAAGAAACGCTTGAAGAGGCATTGCAAACCTATATGTGCAGTGTTTACGTTGAAGCAAATGAGAAAGTGTATCAAGGCGTACAAGTAGCCGTGGGCGAGTTTCACGAGCGAACTCGCCGCGAATATGGGCCAAGTCGTTTGTTTTATAAAGAGCGAAAAATTCATATAGACCCGATTGTTTTGACATAACAGTCTTCACGAAAATTCTAATATATTTGGAGAATTGCTATGGCATTTATTGCCCGTAGCTTATTAGTTACCTGTTTAGGCATTAGCGCTGCGAACGCACAGCAATGCGATATTAATTTTAATTACGGCGTGATCATCGACCCTGCTCACGTGCGCATGGTTACGCATGGGCAAACTTATGTGCAAATTAATGGCCAACATCAGCTATTTGTTAATGGTCGTGAAATAACGCTTAACAGTGAACAGCAAAATCAGCTAAGCGAATACAGCACAGGCATAAGATCGCAAGTGCCCGCTATTGTTTCAATTGCCATTGAAGGGGTTGAACTGGGTTTAAAAGCGGTCAATAAAGTGATTAGCGGTTTAACCGGTGAAAACAGCGCTTCACATCAGCAGTTTCAAGAAAAATTTGATGAAATGAAGTGGCGGCTACGTGCCCGTTTTACTCATAGTGATGAAAGCTACTATATAGCCCCACAAGATTTCGACGATTTTGACGAAGTTTTTGCTGGCGAATTTGAAAAAGAAATTGAAGCTATTGTTTCGGACTCCGTTGGCACTATATTAGTCGCCGTGGGCGAAGCCATGACGCATCGAGAAGAGCAAAGCAGTGAACAACGGGTTGACACCTTTGACCAACGCATCAGCTCTATGGGTGATGATATAAAGTTCGATATCAGCAACCAAGCGAATGCCCTAGAAGATAAGGCTGAAAAAATCTGCGCGCGTCTGGTAAAACTTGATGAGCTAGAAAATAGCCTGCAGGCAGAAATTCCTGCCTTATCAGAGTTCAATTTAATAGAAACCAATTAAGCGCAGTGTCGACAAACCTATTACCGGCAACAGTAAATAAACCATAAAAAAACCAGTCGGGTCATGACTGGTTTTTTATTTTCATATCACCATTTTCTCTAATGACAGTGACCGCTAATTACATATTCGGATAATTCGGGCCACCGGTGCCTTCTGGTGCTACCCAAGTAATATTTTGGCTTGGGTCTTTAATGTCACAGGTTTTACAGTGCACACAGTTTTGCGAGTTAATCACAAACTTATCACCTTCTTCTGTGCTCTCAACCTCATATACCCCAGCCGGACAATAACGCTGTGCAGGCTCGGCATATTTCGCCAAGTTAACACTAATGGGAATACTGCTATCGGCCAATTTTAAGTGACACGGCTGCTCTTCTTCATGGTTAGTGTTGGATAAAAATACTGATGACAGTTTATCAAAACTCAATTTATTATCAGGTTTTGGATAATTTATCACCGGCGCATCGCTGGCAAGTTTTAACTGCTCATGATCTAAGCTTTCATCTTTAAAGTTAAACGGTAATTTACCGCCAAAAAAGTTTTGATCTAGCGTGTTATAAGCGCCACCTAAAAAGGTGCCAAACTTATGCATAGCGGGCCCAAAGTTACGGGTGTTATAAAGCTCTTCATATAACCAAGAGTTTTGATATTTATCGGTATAGCTAGTTAAGTCTTTACCACCTTCATCGCCTGAGGCTAAGGCTTCAAAAATAGACTCTGCCGCTAGCATGCCAGACTTCATCGCCGTGTGATTACCTTTAATTTTCGCAAAGTTAATGGTACCTGCATCACAACCCACTAATACCGCACCTGGCATGGTAAGTTTAGGCAATGAGTTAAAGCCACCTTTTGCCATTGCACGCGCGCCGTATGAAACTCGTTTGCCACCTTCTAGGTACTGAGCAATTTTTGGATGATGCTTATAGCGCTGAAATTCATCAAATGGGCTTAAGTGCGGGTTGCTATAATTTAAATCAACAATCAACCCAACAAATACTTGATTGTTTTCCGCGTGATACAAGTAACCACCGCCAGTGGTGTCTTTTTCTAACGGCCAACCCGCCGAATGTACTACAAGACCTTCTTGATGCTTAGCAGGATCAATATCCCAAATTTCTTTAAAACCTAAGCCGTAATGTTGCGGCGATTTGTCGGCGTCTAAAGCAAATTTAGCAATCAGCTCTTTGCCTAAATGGCCACGACAACCTTCGGCGAACACAGTATATTTCGCCTTAAGCTCCATACCCGGCATAAAGGAATCTTTTGGCTGGCCTTCGGCGTCTAAGCCCATATCACCGGTAATAACGCCGCCAACACTGCCGTCTTCATTGTAAATAACGTCTTGCGCCGGAAAGCCAGGGAAAATTTCAACACCTAGCTGCTCAGCTTGCTCGGCTAACCAACGACAAACATTGCCCATACTGACAATGTAATTGCCGTCATTATGCATAGTTTTCGGCACGCCAAAACTTGGTAATTTAATCGCGCTTTCTTCGCCATTAAATAAATAAATATCATCACCGATAACCGGGGTATTTAACGGGGCACCTTGTGCTTTCCAATCCGGAAACAGCTCATTCAATGCTCGTGGTTCAAAAACGGCACCAGAGAGTATATGAGCGCCAACTTCAGAGCCCTTCTCGACCACACAGACCATAAGCTCTTGTTCTTTTTCTTGTGCTAGCTTCATCAGCTGACAAGCAGTTGACAGGCCTGCAGGACCGGCACCAACAATTACAACGTCAAATTCCATTGATTCGCGTTCCATAACATCTCCCATCATTCTATTTTTATGAAAAATTCAAACACTCGTTTGATTTTCAAACACCTGTTTGATAACATCCAACATTATAGATATTTTCGAATTAAATACTATCCTGTATTGCATTATTTACCGATAATATTTGTTTAAGCGCAATTTGACTGACGATATCGCCAGAAGACGTTGACCTCAACGTGATCTACAAGTAGTCTTTCAATCCATTATTTTAGTGCTAAGTTGAACACACTTCAGTTTAGCCAACATTACTAACAACAAGCACACTCAGAGGCAACGATGAAAGTATTAGTACCCATCAAACGCGTTATTGACTATAACGTAAAAGTACGTGTTAAAGCAGACAATTCAAATGTCGATCTTGCTAATGTAAAAATGGCAATCAACCCATTTTGTGAAATCGCAGTAGAAGAAGCGGTTCGTTTAAAAGAAGCGGGTAACGCGTCAGAAGTTATTGTCGTTTCCATTGGCGACAAAAAATCTCAAGAGCAATTGCGTACGGCACTTGCATTAGGTGCAGACCGTGCCATCCATATTGAAACAGACGAGTCTTTAGACTCACTAAACATTGCTAAACTTTTACAAAAAGTAGTCGACGAAGAAGCACCACAACTGGTTATTCTTGGTAAGCAATCAATCGATAGCGACAACAACCAAACAGGCCAAATGCTTGGCGCATTAACCGGCATGCCACAAGGTACTTTCGCATCAGCAGTTGCTGTTGACGGCGATAAAGTTAACGTTACCCGTGAAGTAGACGGCGGCTTACAAACCGTTGCCCTTAACTTACCGGCCATTGTTACTACTGACTTACGCTTAAACGAACCTCGTTACGCAAAATTGCCTGACATTATGAAAGCAAAGCGTAAGCCTTTAGACGTTAAAAGCGCAGCAGATTTTGGTATCGATTTAGCAGCTCGCACTAACCTACTTAAAGTTACGCCACCGGCAGAGCGTCAAGCAGGTATTGTAGTTGAAAGCATTGATGAATTAGTAGAAAAATTAAAAAATGAAGCGAAGGTGATCTCATGAGCGTATTAGTATTTGCTGAACACGACAATAGCGAATTAAAAGCCGATACCCTTAAAACGGTTGCAGCGGCGCAAGCCATCGGTGGTGATATTCACCTATTAGTTGCGGGTCATAACTGTCAAGCGGTTGTTGATGCAGCAGCAAAAGTAAACGGCGTATCAAAAGTACTCGTTGCTGATAACGCAGCCTACGCGCACCAATTGGCTGAAAATGTTTCATTACTTGTCACTGAGCTTGCAGCAGACTACAGCCACATTATCGCAACGGCATTAACGACCGGTAAAAACTTTATGCCACGAGTTGCCGCCTTATTAGATGTTGCACAAATTTCAGATATTATTGCCGTTGAAAGCAGCGACACTTTTGTGCGCCCAATTTATGCCGGTAACGCCATTGCGACTGTGCAAAGCTTAGATAGCAAAAAAGTGATCACGGTTCGTTCTACAGGTTTTGATCCAGTAGCGACTGATGGCAGCGCAGAAGTTGTTGCTTTAGATAACAGCACAGATGCTGGCACATCTAGCCACGTAAGTGATGAACTTTCTGTTTCAGAAAGACCTGACTTAGGTGCAGCTGGGGTGGTTATTTCAGGTGGTCGTGGTATGCAAAATGGCGATAACTTCAAACTACTTGAAGGCATTGCTGACAAACTTGGTGCTGCTATTGGTGCGTCTCGTGCCGCAGTTGATGCTGGTTTTGTACCAAACGACATGCAAGTAGGTCAAACAGGTAAAATTGTTGCTCCTGACTTATACATTGCCGTTGGTATTTCTGGCGCAATTCAACATTTAGCCGGTATGAAAGACTCTAAAATTATTGTCGCGATTAACAAAGATCCAGAAGCGCCAATCTTCCAAGTGGCTGACTACGGTTTAGTGGCTGACTTATTTGACGCACTACCAGAATTAGAAAGTAAGCTATAAGCACACTTTACATTCTTAAAAAACATCTATAATAAAGCCACTCTTGTAGTGGTTTTATTTTATCTAAAATACAGTAATTATTATGGCAAAAACATTCTCTAGTCTTAGCGACTTAGCCGGTGCCTTTGGTAAAAGCATCGACGACACAGCAACGAAACAAAATAATAGCGAGCAATCTTTAGTCTATTCAACCGAGAGCGGAAAAATAACGCCGACTAAAAATGTCACGGTTACGCCATCTGACGGTTACGCGAAAGTGCGCCGAGAAACCAAAGGCCGAAAAGGCAAAGGCGTGGTGACCATATCTGGCTTAGGATTAGACAGTAACGCGTTAAAAGCGTTGGCGAAAAAACTGAAAAAAACCTGTGGCACCGGTGGCAGTGTCATCGGCGAAGTCATTGAAGTACAAGGTGATAAACGTGAAGAAATAAAGTCGGTGCTTGAAAAAAGCGGCTTTAAAGTCAAATTTATTGGTGGCTAAGCGATACACTCGCCCGCTGTTTTTTGTTACCTATATTGAGCACTTATGATGAAAGCAAATGAATTATCACTACTAGTAGTTGAACCTTCTGATTTACAAAGAAAAATCATTATTAACGAGTTAAAACAACAAGGGATAGACCAAGTAGCAGAAGCAAAAACTATTGCCCAAGCCTATGAAATAGCGAAACGCTATCCCCGTGATTTAATTACCAGTGCCATGTATTTTGACGATGGTAATGCCATTGAGCTATTACAAAAAATCCGCAATGATCACGCCATTGCTGATACCCCCTTCATGCTAGTGACAAGCGAGCACCGTCGAGAGCTTTTAGAAGAGTTTAAACAATCTGGGGTGATTGCCTTACTCGCTAAACCTTTTAGCACCGAACATTTAACAACTGCGATTAATACCACCATAGATTTATTGTCTACCGACGAGCTAGAGCTAGAATACTTTGATGTTAATGAAGTACGGGTGTTATTGGTGGATGATAGTCGCCTTGCGCGCAATCATATTAAGCGTGTTTTGAATAACCTTGGGCTACAAAAAATAACCGAAGCGGTTGATGGCAATGAAGCGATCAACTTATTACAGCAAGATATGTTTGACTTGGTCGTTACCGACTACAATATGCCAGAAGTTAATGGTAAAGAGTTAACCCGCTATATTCGCAGTGAAAGCACACAATCACACCTCCCCATATTGATGGTTACTAGCGAAAGTAATGACACTCACCTCGCAAATATCCTGACCGAAGGCGTTACTGCTATGTGTGACAAGCCATTTGAGCCTGATAACGTAAAACAAATTCTTTATAAAATATTGGAAGACTAAACCGGCCTATTTCGAGCTCGAACAGCCATTATAATTTTATACCAAACTCGCGCAGCTTCATGGCGATTTTGTTGTGCGAGACCTTTAAGCGCTCGGCCAACTTTCGTGTACTGGGGTAATAAGGATATAAACCACTGATCAGCCGTTGTTCAAACTGTGCTTGGGCATGCGCCCAGTCTTCAATCTCGTTTATATCAGTGCGCTCAAGGTTAGTGTTAGTACCCTGCTGTTTAAATTGCGCTAATGCAACACGAACATCTTGAGCCGAAATGTCACCCTCTTCATTAAGCGCCACGGCTCTAAAAAGCACGTTCTGTAATTCTCTAATATTGCCAGGCCAAGCATAAGATGACAGCAGCTGCATGGCACTGCTGTCGATTGCAGGACATTGCAAATTCATCTGCGTTGCAGCGAGGCTGACAAAATGTTCGGCGATTAAAACGATATCTTCCACCCGCTCTCGCAGCGGCGGCGAGTATAAACTCAATACGTTTAGGCGATAGAATAAATCTTCGCGAAATTTTTGTTCCTTGATCCGCGCTAATAAATCTTGATGCGTGGCACTTAATACCCTGACATTAGCATGTAATTCTTTCGTGCCACCAAGGCGTCTAAAATTAAAATCCTGCAAAAAACGTAAAAGTTTTGCCTGTAGGTAAGGCGACATCTCGGCTATTTCATCTAAAAATAACGTCCCGCCTTCCGCTAATTCAAGTAAGCCCGGTTTACCGCCTTTTTGCGCGCCAGTAAAAGCACCACTGGCATAGCCGAATAATTCACTTTCCAGTAAGTGTTCGGGCAAAGCCGCACAATTAATCGCTAAAAACGGTGCTTGTTGACGATAACTGGCATTATGCAAGGCCCGAGCAACTAGCTCTTTACCGGTACCGGTTTCGCCATTAATTAATACGGGTAACTCCAACTCAGCAAATCGAACGGTTTGCTCTTTTAGCAGTACAATGTTGGCAGATTGACCAATAATATGATCAATACCTTGCTGATCACGGGTTTGTAATATCGAAATTTGTCGCCCTAAGCTTTTTATCGACTTAAGAGAAATCACCGCGCCCGAGCTGTTTTCTTGCTCGCTGATCGGACTAATTTCTGCGATATAACTTTGCCCGGCAATATCAATATTTTGCGAGCTTACTTTATCTAACAAAGGTAAGGTAATGTCGATATCCAGTAATTGGTTAACGTTAAGGCCTTTAAGTTGCGCTGTTGTTAATGGCGTGTCATTTTTATAGTGCTGATGATTTAGCAATAACTTTTCACTGGCACGATTTAACGCCATTATCTGCGCATTTTCATCAATATCGATAATCGCGTCAGGTAAACGATTCACCAATGCCCTTAAATGGCGCTCTCGACTTTCTGACGGTAATAAATCTATTTCACGACAATGATTAACACCTAACACCTTCATCAATGATTTTTTAACCGTTAAAAAGCCAACTGAGTTGCCTGCCAAATGCACAAATATAAACTGAGAGCTGACCTCCATGGCCTGAATATCCAGTGATAAAACGGTAAATGCGGCCAAAATTTCTTGGCTAATACCTATTCTGTCTTCAGATTTTATTTCAATGCGCATATTCACTGCCATCCTGTAAGATAACTCGCCGAATTTGTAATATAAATATTACAACGTAACTAAATTATTACAATGATTTTCAGCTGACAATCAAGCCAAAAAGCGTATATTTAACCAGCTAGATAAACTATTGTTACTTATCAAAGACATAATATGTAATAAAAATATTACACTGCAAAAGAAACATTGACACAAAAACATGTAATCAATTGATAAATAAAGATTTTAAATTTTGGCAACGTAATTGCTATACAAATACTTATAAGCTGATCACTAATAAAAATAATAACGCCTACAACAGAGGTATCTCATGTCAGACAGTAAACATATAGAAACGCAATCGATTCATTCCGGTCGTATCAACGACGAACAATTTGGCTCATTAGCAACGCCACTTTATCAAACATCGACCTTTATCTTCGACGACGCTCAACAAGGTGCTGATAGATTTGCGGGTGAAGCAGAGGGCTACATATATAGCCGTTTAGGTAACCCAACCACTCGACAATTAGAAATGCGCCTTGCCGCAATGGAAGGCATGGAAGACGCCGCGGCAACAGCAACGGGCATGGGAGCTGTTTCTGGTGCGCTATTAGCTAATTTATCCTGTGGCGATCATTTAATTTCATCAAAAGCGGTTTATGGCTGTTCATTTGCTTTGATGAGTCACCAACTGACCCGTTGGGGCATCGAAGTTAGCTTTGTTGATATGGCAAACCCTGGTGAGGTTGAAGCAGCAATCAAACCCAATACTAAGGTGCTATTTTTAGAAACACCGGTTAACCCTAATCTTGCCGTATACGACTTAGCCGCTATTGGTAAAATTGCCCAACAGCACAACATTATTTCAATTGTCGATAATACTTTTTTAACGCCAGTATTACAGCAACCGAAAAAATACGGCATTGATATTGTGGTGCACAGCGCGACTAAATATTTAAACGGCCATGGCGACGTGGTTGCCGGTATTATTTGTGGTAGCGGCGAGATGATCGCCAATATAAAAATGAACGTGCTGAAAGATATTGGTGCGACTATGAGCCCACACGATGCATGGCTTATCATGCGCGGCCTAAAAACCTTACCTATTCGTATGGAGCGTCATTGCAAAAACGCCCAAAAAATTGCTGAATTTTTAGCAAGCCATGAAAATGTAACGCAAGTCTATTATCCCGGTCTAAAAAGCGATGCAGGGCACAAATTTATCGGTCAGCAAATGAAAGCCGCGGGTGGCGTTATTGCCTTTGAAATTGCCAGTGACTTAACCGGTGGTAGTGACTTTATCAACCGGATGAAACTATTTTCAATTGCGGTGAGTTTAGGTGATGCCGAGTCACTTATTCAGCACCCAGCGTCTATGACCCACTCACCTTATACGCAAGAAGAACGTTTAGCGGCGGGCATTAGTGATAGCTTAATTCGAATTTCCGTGGGTCTTGAACATGTTGATGATCTTATTGCCGATTTAGCGCAGTCATTAAGCTTAATTAAACAGAGTGCGAATAACCCCGTTTTTGCCTAAGCAAATTTTGCTTTTCCCATTACCTAATTGTAATGGGAATGGCACATATGCTGTCTGTCGATTAATTTTTAGTGGCAAGTATCGCCGTTAGCTTTGGCAATAAACGCGCTTTTAACGCCGTTAATTCTGAGTCTGTATATGGCGTTAGTGCTTGTTGGCCCCAAATTGGTTTAGGCCAACAAGCATCAGTTTTATAACGCACAATATGGTGTAGATGTAATTGCGGCACAACATTCCCTAAGGCCGCTACATTCATTTTATCGCCATCAAACTCTTGCATTAACACTTCGCTAAGCATACTCGACTCATTGAGTAACTGCTGCTGCTGCTGCCAATCTAATTGATAAATATCTTCAATACCCTGAACTCTAGGTACCAATATAAACCATGGAAAAGCACTATCGTTGCAGAGCAGTAAACGTGACAATGGCAAGTCGGTAATAACAAAACAATCGTTAGCTAATTGTGCATGTAATTCAAATTCTTCAGTCATAGTTTTCACTTAAACACTTGTAAAATATTAACGTTTATTACGACGCCCACGACCACGAGCAATTTTTTTTGCTTCTCTGGCCGCTACCTTATCTGCTTCTACTTTATCAAAATGAACCACTTCAGCAATGACCATTTCTGGCGTTTCAAATGAGATAGCACCTAGGGTTTTATCACGAATTTCATTGATCAGTATTTCAGAGGCTTTATGAAAGTCGATATGACCGCCACTTCTGACACAGCCACGACGCTTACCGATAGCTTCAATCAACTCAACTTCCTGTGCTGGAAGTTCTTCAATTTTATAGCGTTCTTTTAATCGTTCAGGGTACGCTTCAAGTAGATATTCGGCAGCAAAGCAGGCAATTTCTTCATGATCAAATGCGGTATCTTTTACAGCACTAGTGATCGCCAAACGATAACCGCTATTGTCATTTACTATCTTAGGCCACAGCATGCCGGGTGTGTCATATAAATATAAGCCGTCATCTAAACGTATTCTTTGCTGGCCTTTAGTTACAGCGGGTTCATTACCAACTTTTGCTTTTGCTTTGCCCACTAAGGTGTTGAGTAAGGTAGATTTACCAACATTAGGTATGCCCATAATAACGGCATTGATTTGCTTACCCGCCTCATCTTTCGTCGGCGCTAATTTTCGAATTAAATTAGGAATAGTTTTGGCAACTGATGGCGACTCTGTCGTTAACGCAATGGCTTTTACATTGTGTTGCGACTCTAAATAATTAAGCCATTGTTCGGTCACTTTAGGATCGGCTAAGTCGGACTTGTTTAAAATTTTAATCAGCGGCTTGTCACCTCGAATTTCCGTGATCATAGGATTTTCACTACTAAAAGGTAAACGTGCGTCACAAACTTCAATCACTACATCAATTTGCGGTAAAATTTCTTTAATCTCTCTTTGGGCTTTATGCATATGCCCCGGGAACCAGTTAATCGCCATAATAAATCTTTTAGAAAATAAACCAGATTTTAGCACTGATATAAATGAAAAGCTGCATATTAGCTATTGAAATTAAAAGCTAGATTCATTAACTCGATGGATATAAGTTTGAGGGGATAGGAAAAAGTGTAGCGAATTCTGTTTAATTATAGGGTGAATGTCACTAACTCACTTTAGTGCTATTTGTTAAACTCCAGAAAGCAAAAAACCCGTAGCGTTAGCTACGGGTTTCTCTAAATAGAAGCCTAGCAATGTCCTACTCTCACATGGGAACTCCCACACTACCATCGGCGCTAACACGTTTCACTTCTGAGTTCGGAATGGGATCAGGTGGGACCATGTCGCTATTGTCGCTAGACAAAAAAGTTACAATCTTGAAAGCGTTTATAAATACG
>JBMZDW010000014.1:0-56979 GCA_049614565.1 Cognaticolwellia sp.
AAAAAAATGGACTTACTTTTTACTATTGTAGACTCATGTAACGTCGGAACTTGGTTAAATGGGCATAAAATCCAAAAAGACATCCAACTACCTTTAGTTGTAATTAAGGCTATTTTTGACATATTTGAATCAAATGGCTTTGGTATATGTTCAAGAAATATTGGTGAGTGCACGTATCTGGCAAATGCCTAACAAGTAGCTCACACGCAAAAATAACAGTTGGCTTCTGCTCGTACCTCGCGCATTATGGCCAACTATTTTTTCGCCCCTTGATATAGGCATTATGTACACATGGAGTTTTATATGCCCTTTAAATTCACGATTAAAATAATGACCATATTTCTTTTGCTTTTCTTAAGTGCCTGCTCAACAACTAAATCGTCACATATCGCTTGTGACTTTGTCGGAGGAGCCGCAGGTAATGCGGTTGATCGCCATGAAAACAAAGGTAAAAGTGATATTCATGGCAATACGCTTAAAAACAAAGAAAACTCAGATTTGTCAAAAGGCATTTTCAGTATTTTAAGTGGTGCAGCTACAAGGTTAATTAACAGTAATAAAAGTGAACCTTGTACTTAGCCGCAAGGCTGAAGTGCAACAATAGAACAAACATTCAGTTATAGCATTCTATTAAAGCATTCAGCTACAGCACTCTGTTACAATAAACGCCATTGATTAAAGAACACCGAGCCAGCATGTCAGAATTTAAAGCATTTTCACTTTTAGCGTCAATTATTGACCGCCTTAGTCTTAAAGGCTACAAACAGCCGACACCGATCCAAAAAGCCTGTATTCCCGCGCTTATTAATGGCAATGACCTGCTGGGTATAGCGCAAACAGGCACAGGAAAAACGGCGGCCTTTTCATTGCCTATTATCAATAATTTTGCGCAAAATAAAATAGCCATCAAAGCGAAGAGCACGCGTTCGCTGATATTAACGCCTACCCGAGAGCTTGCCTCGCAAATTATGCAAAATATTGATGACTACGCTGATGGTTTAGCGCTTAAAACTAAGGTTGTTTATGGCGGTGTAGGAAGACAAGCGCAAGTTGATGCTATCGACCATGGTCTTGATGTTTTAGTCGCTACCCCAGGTAGATTATTGGATTTAATTGCAACCGGTGATATAAACTTTAAAGCGCTAGAAGTATTTGTGCTAGATGAAGCAGATACCATGCTTGATATGGGGTTTTTCAGAGATGTTCAAAACATTATATCTAAACTGCCGAAAAACCGACAAACCCTATTGTTTTCAGCCACTATGCCCGTTGAAATAGAAACACTGGCACAAGCAATATTAACCGAGCCGAAAAAAGTTCAAATAGCAGCGGAAACCGTGACTATCGACTTGATTAATCAAAGTGTCTACCAGCTTGAAAAATCGAATAAAGTACCTGCACTATTAAATATCCTCCAAGAAGCGGAACATAAAAAAGTGCTTATATTTTGTAAAACAAAGTATGGTGCTGACATTATCGTTAATGAATTAGAAAAAGCGTCAATAACTGCCGCGAGCTTGCACAGTGGTAAAACACAAGCCGTTAGGGAAGCCGCATTACAAAACTTTAAAGATGCTAATTTAAGAGTGTTAGTGGCAACGGATGTCGCTGCTCGCGGTATTGATGTGGATAATATTACCTTAGTGATTAACTATAACCTGCCTGAAGATCCAAGAAACTACATTCACCGTATCGGACGAACGGCTCGTGCTGGGAAAAGTGGCATGGCGATTTCATTTGCGGTAGAAAATGATGTAAGGCAATTAAAGAACATTGAAAATAGCATAGGGCAAGCTATTCCTGTTGTTACTGAGCAGCCGTTTCATAAAGAGTTTTCAAAAGCGCCTAAACAAGTGAAGAAAAAGAAGCCGGTTAAAAAAAACAATAGAACAAGAACAAAAAAGAAGTAGCACAGGCTGGCGTGGTTTGATCTCATACTAAATTTTGTAATGCATAACGAGTGACGAAGGGGATCGTCGATAAAGTTATTGTTATAAAAGCCCACTAAGAGACTTTATTTTTTATAACAGATAAAATGTCGCCATTAATGTATTAACGATGATATTTATGGGCTATTTATTTGCAGTGACCCTGCTTTGGGCATTTTCATTTAGTTTAATTGGGGTTTACTTAGCAGGCCAAGTTGATGCCTGGTTTAGCGTTTTGATGCGCATTGCACTGGCTACATTAGTGTTTTTACCGTTTTTAAAGTTTAAAAATACACCCAAGCCCTTAGCGATAAAGCTTATGCTCATTGGCGCGATACAACTTGGCGTTATGTATAGTTTTTACTATCACTCGTTTTTATATTTATCTGTGCCCGAAGTATTACTATTTACGGTAATGACCCCGATTTATATCACCCTACTCAACGATGCACTTGAAAAGCATTTTAACCCACGTTTTTTTGTTATCGCCATTATTGCCGTGTGTGGTGCGTTAGCTATTCGCTATGAAAGTATTAATAGTAACTTTTTCACTGGCTTGTTATTAGTGCAAGCCGCCAATATGTGTTTTGCCACAGGGCAAGTTACTTACAAACACTTAATGAGCAACGCTAAGCTGGATCATAAAACGGTATTTGGCTGGTTTTTTATTGGCGCATTAATAGTCGCTACTGTGTGTTATGTTTTATTTGGCAATACCGATAAGTTACCCAGCACAGCAACGCAATGGGGAGTGCTTATTTACTTAGGAATCGTTGCTTCAGGCTTAGGCTATTTTGGCTGGAATAAAGGCGCGACCTTGGTCAATGTCGGTGCGTTAGCAGCAATGAATAATCTCCTCATTCCAGCAGGTATTGTTGTTAACGTATTGATATGGAACCGCGAGGCCGACATAATGAGGCTAAGCATAGGCGGTGGAATTATTTTATTTGCTTTACTACTTAATCAGAAAAACACTAGACCTGCGACGGACAAGGCCTTGCCTGCTAGTAAGTCAACATAAGAAAATCAAAGAGGTCAGAGCAATTGGTTTCAGCTAGTGATATTCAATTGCCGATAAGTATTTTAGTACTTTGACCTCATGCCGATACAGTTAAATGAATGACTATGTTGGTAGCACAGAAGTCAGTCGGGTGTGGAATATCAGAGTTGATACGCTTGTGTCTACTGCAAACTCATAGCCGACGTTGGTGTTTGGTATCTAAATGGCATTTTCAGTCTAAAACGGTCATTAATCTTTCGCAAAAATCGATGTCAATAAAGATCACTTTGATACGAAAGCGGACATTAGCCTGAGCTTATTTAGCGACAAGTGTTTCGACCGGTCATAAGGACTTTAAACTAAAGCTGTTTTATTCACAAATATCTGTTTCTAAATAACTCTGAATTTTTCAAATAATCATATAAAACCTATTGGCTTAGTTTCAGGTTGCTTATAAACCGACTCTTGCACTAAAAGGTCTAATATTTCATCTTCATCATATTTGCTAAGTAGAGCCGATTTGCGACTGACTACTGCAAAATCTCCCGGGGTTAAGTTATTTAGTGTAGATACTTTAGTTTTAGCTTGTTTACTTACTTTATAAATCAACTGTTTTAACATTTTCAAAGATTGCTCAGGCTTTAAGTAATCAAGCTTAATTTTAAAATCAAAACGACGAGCAACCGCATGGTCGAGCTTTTTATTAAAATTAGTGGTGGCAACAAAAACACCATCAAAGTTTTCCATTTGGGTCAGCATTTCATTCACCATCGTTGATTCCCAACTTTGTTGATGACCTTCACGGGTATTTAAAAAACTATCGATTTCATCAAGCAGTAAAATAGCGCCTTTATCTTTTGCTTCTTCAAAGGCTGCAGCAATTTGTTTCTCCGTTTCAGCTACATAAGAACCTAATAAATCTGATGCTTTTTTAACAACTAAAGGCATATTAAGATCATGCGACAAGTGTTTTGCATAGGCTGACTTTCCTGTGCCTGGAGGCCCATATAAAAGCACGCGACACTCACCTAAACAATTAATCCCTTTTTGCACAGCTTTTAAATCATGTCCTATACAGTTAGTAAGAGATAAATCGTAATCTAAATGGGTGCTTTTTTGTGACGGTTTTAATTTTTTATAGCCGCCCGCAATCAAGTAACCATTTAATAGCATTGTCATTTGTTCTTGTGCTTCTCGTGCTGTTAACCCAAAGGTTTTGGTAACTTTAATAGCTTTTTCAATGTGGGCAATAGACAAATTATTATGACAACAAATATGGGTAATAAATTCACTTGATAAACGTAAGCCTTTGCTTAATTGGCGTACTTTTTTTTCATAATGTTCTGGCTCAGGTGAAGTCACTTCAAGTACCATATCAAAACGGCGAACATAAGCATCTTCAAGGCTATGTGGTCTATTGGTTATCCATATTGTTGGTTTAATCGATTGTTCTAATACTTGGTTTATTTGATGTTTCCTTATATTCCTGCCGCTTGAAGTACTTTCATAGAAAAAATCATCACACTCATCCACGAATAAAATAATATTATCGAGCTGCTCACAGAGTGTTTGAGTTCGTAATAACTCACTCACCATACTTTGAGATAGATTGGTATGTCTGTCATCATTTGAGTTTTGGCTAATATCAAACAAATCACATTCAAGGGCATTGGCGAGTGTTTTAACTAATTCAGTTTTACCAACACCAGGCTCACCGTGTAATAAAATATTCACCCCACGTTTGTGACGTGTTATTGCATCGTTTAAATATTGGTACAAAGGTATAAATTGCTCAGCAGAGAAATCTTTAGGGGTAAGCTCGGTGTGGTTATTTAACTGATAACATTGGCGGATTAACTGTTCCACCGAACTGAGTTTTTGGTGTTTTCTGATAACGGAAATGAATTTTTGTGGTAATTCAATATTGGCTAGAAATACTCTGATATCAATACACGAGTATTCTTGAAGATGGATATTTTCATCTTGATTGACTAATAAACTATCGCCCCCTTGCACGCTGTTATCATTATCAAAAAGCGCTTGGTGAATATCACTCTCACTGATACCAATAATGTTTAGCAGGACAAACTTAGAATTATCGTTGTAGCGAAAATCATCAACAAGTTCTTCAACCATTTGCTTAAATGGCTCAGAAACCTGTTTAAGATAACAAAACAGATATAACCTAGCATACAACCTAGGGTGCTTTGTTTTTTTCGTTAACGTTCTAATGTTTTGATAAAACGTCTCTCCCGTCAACGTAGTGAATGACATTTCATCAACAATGTCATGCAACCATTTTAGTTGATTTTTTTTAGTATTTTTAACTTGGCTCAAGAACTTGGGGATATCTAATTTTTTCACTCCACTAACAAAACGACGCGGCATGCCTAACGCTGCCAAATTACGAATGAGAATAGACTCATCAACCAAGTCATCTAATGAAATACTATGCGTTTGAATTTGTTGCAGCATTTTATAAATGCAACAAAGCACTAATGATTGCTCACGAGTGTTTGTTATATAGCTTTTAGGTACTACTGCTGAGGTCTTCGATTTTTTCTTGATAGCCATAGTTGTCTCTTTTAATGCGTAAATAAAGGAACTATGGCTAGTATATTGATGGTGACGACAGGTGGTGTCGCTAGCTAGTAATAGTCCGTTTAGTTATTACAAATTTCAATAGCCCAAACAAAAATATCTTTTCCTATACTTCTTCCTTTAGTGCCCTTTAAGTTAGCCTTAAAGCTAATGTAGTTTATTTTAGTATTAAAATTATCAGCAAGTTTTTGTATTTTATCTTCAACTGAAGATTCGTTTAAATCTGAGGATGTAAAAACCATAAAACTCCGTTGAATAGAGCTTTTATCACTAATTTTACTGAAAAATATCAATCTCGTTATATCTTGTTCAAGCTTAGTTAATTTCGAACCGATTTTTAGTTCAATTAAATGCTTAATTGAACGTTTCTCTTTGGTTAAAACAACTAAATCTACTCGTCCATTGGTGATTCTTTTTATTAATTTATCTTTACCTGTACCGATCTTGCTAACTAGTAGTGAAACAGTTTGTTTAAGCTTTACATCATCAACATCTAATGACTTAACAATTTCTTTAGCTGGCTTCTCCAATTCAAAGCCATAGCCTGCTTTATTTAGGTAATCAGATAATTTCACACCCAAGTAATATTCAGGTAATCGATTCAAACTTGTTTGTGTTTCTATTACACTTTTTTTATCAATTTTTTGTAAAAATTCAACTATTGTTTCTAAAGTTAATTTTGCCATTATTCATTCCTATATATTTTTTTACCATATTGGTAAGTTGACAGTTCACTAACCGTAACAGCTTCATACTTCTTTAGTCGTTCAAATAGCATGACGATGTCTTTTTTTGCCGCACCAACAGGTATATCACCAATATAGTCAAGTTCCTTAATGATTTGGTCTTTTTTTACTAATTCTTCACTCTGCTGAGCAATTTCGTCCTCCAATTCAGCATGTGACGTTTCGAAAGCATCGATTCGATTAGCCAGCTTTTTCCTTTCTTGCTCACGAGATTTTTTTCGGGCTTGTTTTAATGTAGTTTCATTATCATTAATGGTTTCAATTAATTTAAGACTTAAATAATAAGCCATTGGCGTACAACGTCGTGGACGTTCCCAAATATTTCGCCATATACTGCCTTTTCTTCCTTTTTCAGACTCATCTTCATTAAATATTTGGTCAAGCACATTAATATTTTCTTCTATGTACGCTTCTGCATCTACAATGCTCATTTCTACATTCATCAATTCAAAAAATGCCATTTTACTTCCCTTAAATGTTTAATTATTAAATGAATATTCAAAATCATAGCATAAACTATCCAATTGAATTTCTTTTACTTTCTTTTTCCACTGGCTTGTATTTCGGTCAAAATAAAAGCCTGCTGACTTTGCTTTTTCACGCTCTTCATAACTGACATTCGCAACAATTGTTACAACTGGTATTTTCTGTAATTCTATAATTTCTTGCCAGTCGTAATGAGAACATATTTGGAGCATAGCCAATACATCAAACTGCGCTCTATGCGCAAATGCGATTGAACAGTCGTGATGAATAGCAAGCTCCGTTAATTTTTTTGATAGAATACTTTCACCATAAGGAACATCGTATAAAGTATCTATCCAAGGTTTATTAATGACTAAATCATGCTTACTCAATGCCTTATCAATAAAGGGCTTATCAAATTTATTACCATTGTGCGCCACTATGTATTCGCATTTATCTACTAATTTAATCAGTTCATTTAATACCACTTTTTCATCTACACCAAACATGTCTAAATCAATGTCTGTTATACCCGTTAAGCTTATAATTTTATTAGTTAATTTAATGTCACCTATAGAAATCAAATGATTCATCATAGCGACGGGTTTATCAACACTCGTATCCCAAACAACAGCACCTAGCTCAATAATATTGTCGTGTTTAGCAGATAAGCCAGTCGTTTCTAAATCTAATCCTAATACGTACATATTTACTCCTTATTTAAAAAACGTTACCTGACTTTCTGTTATTAATTGCATCAATCAAACTTTGTGGTTCTAGTACTTCAACCCACTTACCGTAGCCTAAAATAAAATGGACAAAATCGTGAGTAAACTCAGTTGTCGCCGTTAATACACCACATTTTTTTTCATTTTGTCCGATGAAATATTCAATGGTTTGATCTGCTGATAATTTTGAGTTTTCAAATAGCAATTTAGCAGGCCCAGCCACTTTCATTTGTACTTTAATTTTTTCTTGTGAGAGTTTAAAGCTTGCTGAATTTGAATGAATAAACTGTTCAACATCAGCTTCACAAGGCTGATTGTCGGTGTAATTATTTTCTACTTCGATAATATTAGGCAATTTAATTAGGCGTAACTCATTAGGTAGATCAATGCGTGAATGAACAAGGTATTGCATGTGCTCTTTAATTATTAAGCCATGTGCATTAACAATACTGTCGACTCTCTCACCATTGTTACGGGTAAACTTAATTTTTAGTTGCTCGGCCTTTAACACCGCGTTATAAACAATCTCTCTCAAATCTTCGGAAATGTACGTTTGGATAAGGCTGACATTAGAGGCAATATGTATTTTTTTCTGCCACCCCTTAAATTGAGAGCCTTCCGCCAATGTTTCTGCTGCTTTATTAAACCTAGGCTCTAAGGCTAATAACGATTTAACAGGCATGATATGTGAAAGAAACTCTTTGGCTTGTAATAACAATAATGCTTCATTAGGTGATAGTGCTGGTAACAGTTCACGTACATGATTTTCATAAGCCCATTTGTTTCCTTCAGGACTTTCACCAGACCTTAACCCCATAACATCAGATAATTTAAGTAAGTCACGTTCTACCGTGCGTTTAGTCGTAATAAAGCCTTCATCAATTAAGCGCTGATATACGTCTTTGGTTAAAACAAAGGCAGGATATTTAGGTATCATTTTCAACATACTAATTTGACGAACAAGGGTACTTGTACTCATATTTATTCCTTATCAACTTCAATAGTTTTAATATAACACTGTCAGCGACAAGTGGTGTCGCAAAGTTCAAGGAAAGTATTTGTTAGGCTTTAAAAAGTAACAAGTTATTGTAGAGAAGGCTGGTTGAATAGCTAAATGTCGGCTATTGGCTAACTGCTGTCGTAAACCTCAACAAACAGCTAATGTATGCTTTTATCGGATAAGCCGCCTTTAAAGCCTAAAGGTTGAACGACAGCAATGGTGGCAAAGGGACTCTTTATTAGAACAAATTCACGTCTTAATTAAAAAGGTTCTGTGCTCGTTGCTGACTAATAAACGCTACTATCAAACTTAAACTTTGTCAGATTAAATATCAGCGGCAACACATTGCTACGATAACGTTTACATCACTCCAAACAACGGGTTCCGTTGTAAAAGTTAGTAAAGCACACAATCCTTTAATCAAGTTCACCTTCTTTAATAATATTTGTTACTATTCATAATGTTAATTTTACGATAATACCAAACATCAATACCCTTGGTAGAGTATGTAATAATTCAACGGCCTGAACCTATACTCGCACCTATATACTCGACCCACTATAAGTAACGAAAGTAAACATGAGTCAATATAACTAACTATGAGCAAATTTAAGCTGAGCCAAATCCCGTTATCTGCCCGCATTATTATTGCCATGACGCTCGGACTGATCATCGGTGGTTTTAACGTGACCTTATATGCCATGGTCAATCATCTGGCCGATGCCTTTATTATGCTATTGCAAATGACCGCGCTGCCGTATATTTCCTTATCGCTTATGGTCGGCATTGGCGGGCTCTCAGCTAGCAAAGCGAAGTCGGCGCTAAAAAGCAGTGTGCTATTGCTAATACTACTTATCGCTTTAATGCTGTGTTTTATTTTATTGGCGCCATTGTCGTTTCCTAACTGGCAAACGGCAGAGTTTTACAGTGCCAATACCATAAAAGTGAGCCAAGAATTTAACCTTATTGCTTTGTTTATTCCGTCAAACCCGTTTAATGCCTTCGCCAATGCGGTTATTCCATCCGTGGTGCTGTTTAGCGTATTTATCGGTGTCGGTTTAATGCCAATTAAAAATAAGCGCCAAACGCTTGCGGTATTGAGCAACTTACAACAATCTGTTAGTAATATCAGTAACTTGGTGATGCGATTCGCGCCGATTGGGGTGTTTTGTATTGGCTGGCGAGCGGCGGCAACCCTTGATGCCTCACAACTCGATGGCTTAATGATTTATGTCGCAAGCGCCGTCGTTTTAGTGTTTTTATTGTCGTTTGTGGTGTTCCCTGCCCTAGTCGCTACCATTACGCCGTTTGGTTATCGCGCTATTTTAAAAGCGTCAAGAGAAGCAATGATCACCGCATTCGCCACTGGCAGCTTTTTTGTCGTTATTCCGATCATTGTTGAAAAAGCCAAGCAATTAATCGCCAGTCAATATCCACATACCGCCAATGCCGATAAAGTTTCAGAGGTTATTGTGCCTATCTGTTTTAGCTTACCTGTCGGTGGCAAACTGTTATCCCTGCTGTTTGTGTTATTTGCCGCTTGGTTTTCTGGCGCCTATATCAGTTTTCAAGACTATGTAAATTTAGTGGTGATTGGCGTGCCTCAATTATTTGGCACTAGCACCTTAGCCATGAACAACCTGTTAGAGCTATTTAATGTTTCAAGCTCAATGTTTGATTTTTTTATTGTTGCGGAAAACTTAGCGGTTGGGCGTTTATCGGCGTTGCTGTCAGTCACCTTTGCCAGTTGTTTACCGATATTGGTGGCAACCAGTATGGCGAAAGCCTTTAGCATTAAAAAACGCGTACTGATTAAAAACTTAACCCTTATCCCACTATTATCGGTTTTTGCTTTTATCAGCTTAAAGTTTGCTTTTAGCTCAATCAGCTATCAATACCAAGGTTACGCTAAGTTTATTGAACGCGACTTTCTGATGGAAACCGTTAACAGCCGTAATTTACCCGAAGCGGCGGAAAACAGCGTCACAATGCAACCTTTTGTTGGTGTACTAACTCGCATCAAACAACGGGGCTTTATTCGCGTCGGTTACTTTCGTGATGACTTGCCGTATTCATTTCATAACAACGACGGCAAACTCGTTGGTTTTGATATTGAAATAATGCATCAGCTGGCCATTGATCTTGATGTTGAAATTGAATTTGTAAAAATATTTCACCATCAGGCAGAGCCATTATTAGCCTCAGGCTACCTTGATATTACCTCAGGCGTGCCGGTTATTCCCGACAATATGGCGCAGTTTACCTTGACCGCGCCCTACAGCACACAAAACATTGCTTTTGTGGTTAAAGATAAAAGACGAGCAGAATTTACCGACTGGGCAGAGATTTTACAACGTGACGATTTAACCTTGGGCATTCCAGAAACGTTTTTCTATCAAAAAGCAGTTTCGCGTACTTTTACCCAAGGTAAAGCCTGGGAAATATCAACACCACGGTTATTTTTCAAGCCAGAATATGCCCATATTGATGCCATGATCTACGGCGCTGCCGCCTCATCGGCATGGACACTACTGCACCCAGACTATACCGTGGTGGTGCCTAAACCTGAAATAGCACCGCTTTATATGGCGTTTCCTATTAATAAAAATGATCATGGCTTTGAGCTATTTATGCGCAATTGGCTGTCAATGAAGCAACAAGGACAAACCATCGAGAAATTATTTAATTATTGGATTGAAGGTAACGCCAGCGCGGCTGAATAAATGCTGCAGACTAAAGCTTGATACTAGAACATTAAAAAATTAACAAACGATGACTTTAAATACGATGACAATTAAAAAAAACAGAGATAAAACCGTGCTTAACTTAACGCCACGTTATACCCTTATCGCGTTGCTAACAGCAATATCTATTACGGGTTGTGCAAAAATTAGCGATATATCAACCAACTTAGACGGCGATAATTTCAAACACTATTTTTCGCCAACAAAAGTTGAAATTGTTAAAAGTGAAAGTGACTTTAGCGGTAAATATAAGTTTGTTGGCCTAGTTGAAGGCGAGTCTTGCCAAGCAAAGCCCCATCATGCTGCGCCAAATGAAATTGACGCCCGCACGCAAGCAAGACGCCAAGCCTACGATCTTGAGGCAAACGCCATCATTTTTAGCCAATGTGTAATGATAACCGATGATAAAGCCGCCAAGCAGTGCGTGGCTTCGACCATTTGCTACGGCCGCGCTTATCAAGTTGAGCAAACAAAAAATGACTGATAGCGTTAACTTTAATGTTATTGGCACAATTGACTCGCCCTACAAAGAAAAGTTTGCCATTCCTCGACAGCCCGGCTTAGTCAGCGCAGCGCAAGGACAATTACGCCTTATCGGCGCTGCCAACAATGAGGAATTAGTGCGAGGCTTAGCGCAATTTAGCCATATTTGGCTATTATTTGTTTTTCACGGCACGCAAGCGCAAGGTTGGAAACCGCTAGTTCGCCCGCCCCGCTTAGGCGGTAATAAAAAACTTGGTGTATTAGCAACACGGTCAACATTTAGGCCAAACCCTATTGGCATGTCGGTGGTTAAACTTGACCGTATTGAACAGCGAAGTACAGGGCAACGCAAAATAGGGCAAAGTGACTCGCAGGTTATTTTGCATATTAGTGAATTAGATTTACTCGATGGCACACCGATAATCGATATAAAACCTTATCTGCCGTATGCTGATATTGTTGACAGTGCGAAAGGCGGTTATGCGCAACAATCACCAAAAATTGACATTTGTGTCGAGTTTTCAAGTGCGGCGCAAAACGCGTTAGCAAGTGTTCAAGCCAATTATCCAAGATTAAAAACACTTATTGAGCAGGTATTAAGCCAAGATCCACGCCCTGCTTATAAACAAAATCGCGCCGACGATAAAATTTACGGTATGGCCTTGTATGACTTTAATATTCAATGGCAAATGACCAGTTTGACGACCTTGATAGTAACCCGTATTGTAAAAAGCGATAAATAGATATAGCTAAATAAGTTAACCTGTACTGTCTGATTATCGCCATCTTGTAATGGCAAACTATGAAAAACTAACTTATCGACGCCACTTATAGTTAAGGATAAAACGTGAGAGTACTTTCTAGATCACAATCAACGCCACATTATCAAACGAGCCTTGAGCTACTGGCGTTAGCGGCAATATGGGGCGCTTCATTTATGTTTATGCGTATTGGCGCACCTGAATTTGGCCCAATACTGTTTACCACACTGCGCACGGGCATAGCCGCAATATTTTTATTTACCTGTTTAGCACTTTATAAACAAACCTCGGCGCTCAAAGGGCATTGGCGAGAAATTTTTGTCGTTGGCACATTAAATACCGCGATTCCGTTTGCGTTATTTGGTTTTGCAACACTGACCTTAACGGCAGGCACAACCTCGGTGTTAAACGCTACTGCACCTATGTTTGGCGCGATCGTTGGTTATGTTTGGTTAAAAGACAAATTAAGTGTCAGTGCGACATTTGGCTTGCTCATCGGTTTTGTCGGGGTCTATCTGCTGGTATCAAAAAACCTGCATATTAGTTCAGCGCCGACCGAGCAATCCCAAATAAGCAATACACTAATATCAACGCTCGCTGCACTATTAGCATCGCTTTGCTACGGTATTTCAGCCAATTACACTAAACAATATTTAACCGGCGTAAAACCACTAGTATTAGCAGCAGGTAGCCAAATATCGGCAACAGCGCTGCTATTACCTGTTACTTTGTTTTTTATTCCTGATACCTTGCCAAGCGAAAATGCGCTCTGGTCAGCGTTATTCATAGGTGTGATTTGTACCGGCTTTGCCTATATTTTATTTTTTCGCCTAATTGCCGCGCTTGGCCCGGCAAAAGCAATCTCGGTCACTTACTTAATTCCGGCGTTTGGCATTTTATGGGGCGCGTTATTTTTAGGCGAAACCATCAGTTTAACTATGTTGATCGGTGGTGGCGTTATCCTACTAGGCGTGGCATTAACCACTGGTGTTCTAAATCGCAAATAGCAAATAGCAAATAGCAAAAAGGCTGTTAAAACAGCCTTTTATTATCCAACAAACCATTGATTAAATACTGCTATTTAATCCACACATAAGGTTATTGCTGCTTAACAACCTTGCCCGCCTTCATGACAAAGTCAACATCAAGCAACTCGTTAATATCTTTTAACGGGCTGGCATCTGTAGCGATAATATCGGCCACCTTGCCCACTTCGAGCGTGCCAAGAGATTTACTTTTACCAATTAAATCAGCGCCATTAATAGTGGCTGACACTAAAATATCTTGCACCGACATGCCAGCAGCAAACATAAGTTGTGCTTCACGCGCATTGAGTCCGTGTTTTGAAACGCCACTGTCGGTGCCGTAAGCGATTTTCACCCCAGCTTGGTATGAGCGTTTAAAGTTTTCAATCATATCACCGCCAACACGGATCGCTTTGGCTTTAATTGCTGGTGACATAAAATTAGTAGACTTTGCCATATTAACCACAGTATCACCGGCCATTAAGGTGGGTACTAAGTATGCCCCGCCCTTTCTAAATAATTTTATACTTTCTTTATTTGCATAACTGCCGTGCTCAATACTGTCAACGCCGGCGCGTAATGCGGCATTAATACCAGCGGCGGCATGGGCATGACTCGCCACTTTTCGCCCCAGCGCATGGGCAGTATCCACCACTTCTTTTATTTCGTCATCGGCCATTTGCTGACCTGTGCCGGTATCGGTATCTGATAGCACACCACCGGTAGAAGTAATTTTGATCACGTCGGCACCATATTTAATCGCATGTCGCGTGGCGCGTCGACAATCATATGGGCCGTCACAAACGGTTTCGGCAGTGTGCAATTTCATTAAATCGGGCGCCATACCATCAACATCACCATGGCCTCCGGTTACCGCAACACTTGACCCCGCAGCGATCACTCTTGGCCCATCAACCCAACCACGCTTAATTGCATCACGCAGAGCAAAACTTTGCTCAGCGCTACTGCCTAAATCGCGCACTGTGGTAAATCCAGCTAATAAAGTTTTCTTCGCAAAGTAAGCACTTTTCATCAAGGTATCAGCATCAGATAAATTCACCGTTTCACTGTCATTGTTAGGCCCAAGCTCTCCTTGTAAATGAACATGCATATCCATCAAGCCCGACATAACAAAGCTTGATGACAGATCAATCAATTTTGCATCATCGCCAAAATCACTCGCGGCGATAAACCCCTCTTTAACGGCAAAAATTTTGCCGTCAGTGATCACTAAGGTTTGCTTTTTCAGTGGCGCCTTACCGGCTATCGCGAGCAATTCTCCGGCATGAATAACTGAGGTTTGTGCTAACGCCGATTGCGATAAAGCAGCACTTACCAGTAAGGATACTGTGGTTAGAGATGATTTAAGTGTGAACATGTTACAGACCTTATTGTTGTTTTAATATCAAAGAGCTATCTCAAGATAACAGTATGGCAAATAAATAAAAAGTGCATGCGATAAAGATCACTTTATTCAGTTAAACAGCAGTTGAGATTAGCTGAATAGATGATACTTTGAAAGATAGTATTGGCGGGAAAAGGCTGTACATCGCTGCTCTTTTACATCGACATGCAGGATGCACTAATGCCACGAAGGTATGACGACTTTGAGCGGTCTGGACATCCTCGCTCCTGCGCATCCATGCGCCCGCGATATACCGTACATCCTGTACATAAATGTAAAACGCCATTTAAAACGAGAATACCGCCAAGAGCGAGAATGATGCTATATAAGGGATTGCGAATACATTTTAGTTTATTGGACTAGAAACTCGCTGTGTAGATAACTGCATTTTTATTATATTTTTATAGAACCTATTAAATTTACGCCCCTATTTTTTATATTAAACATACATATTTGGAATACCGCAGTAAACATCCTCATGGTTTGCTTGACCATTTCAATTATTGAATCTCCTGCTTCGTTAAAGCTCTAGTGAAGCAGGGAAATTAAATAATTCTATTAAGAGCTTTAAAAAATTAGACAGGAAACAGGGAAATAACATTCTCTATATTATTTCCTTTGGTTATTCTCTCCCGTAAATTTTAATTAATTTACGACCAAATCATTTAACCTATTCACTTGCTTTTTTAACATCAAGTTTATCTAAGGTTTTTGTTAAATGATCTATTTTATCTTTTAAAGAAATAGACATAGGCTTTGTTTCATTTAATTCTGCAATTATATTATCAGTAGTAATATATTTCAGATCATTAATAAATGCTTTTTCAATAGTATCTTTTATAACAGCTTCAATATCAGCACCACTATAGCCTTTAGTCTCTTTAATTAACTTAATAGAATCTATATCTTTATGCCATTTCCCTCGTTTTTTTATATGCAACTCAATGATATTTCGTCTTTCTTCATCATTTGGGAAATCAACAAAAAATATTTCATCAAATCGTCCTTTCCTTAAAAACTCAGGGGGAAGCTGAGATATGTCATTTGATGTGGCAACAACAAATACAGAACTTCTTTTTTCTTGCATCCAAGTTAAAAAGTAGCCAAATAATCTCGCTGTAACCTCATTACCACCTGCATCCCCAATGCCTGAAAAGGCTTTTTCAATCTCATCAATCCATAATACGCACGGGCTAACAGCTTCAGCAATATCTATAGCTCTACGCATATTATCTTCACTTTCACCAACATATTTACCAAGTAACTTTCCAACATCTAGCCTGAGTAAGGGCACATTAAATAAGTCAGCCGTTGCCTTAGCTGTAAGGCTTTTACCGCAGCCTGGCATACCTACAATTAAAGCTCCTTTAGGAGCCTCAACACCAAACCTCATAGCTTCATCTAATCGCGTGAAAACTTGAGACTTATTAGACAACCATTTTTTTAAATTATCTAATCCACCTATATCATTAATAGATTCATTAAAGTTAAGTATTTCCAACATACCTGTTTTTTTAATGATTTGTTCTTTCTCACTAATGATTAGTTCTAAGTCTTTATTTTCAATAGCTCCACTACTTTGATAAGCTAAATTCAATATTTGAATTACTTCGAACTCACTGAAACCCTTTAAAGAAAGTGACAAGCTATCAATCAATTGCTCATCAATCACTATTTCCATGTCTATTTCAAATTGTTTAATAATTTGAAATATCTCATTTTCTCGCGGTAGAGGAATATCGATTAACGTAATAAACTTTTCAAGTTCAGTAGGTATAATTACTTTGGTTGAAACAATGAGAATTGTTACGTAATAATCATCAGAGTATATATTTTTGAGAGCAATAGCCTTAATAAGAGCGATCACTTTAGGATCTTTTAATGACTCATGAACATCTTTCAAAATAATAAACGCATTCATTTTGTCGGTAGAACTAAAAAGAGTTAAAAAATCATTTAGTGCGTACGGTGTTTTTGTTTCCTTTGTTTTAAAGTCTACATGGCCACCACCTTCATTATACTCATAGATAGCTTGCTCATGAGTAACTTCTGAGATGATGTTATCAACCGCCTTAAAATCAAATGATTCTATATAGATAACTGGTCTTAGTGCCTCTATATAAGAGGATAACTTATTCACTACATTATTATTCATTAGCTATAATTCCATATAAACTAAATTTCCAGTTAAATTGTTTGATTTATAATCCAAGCCATTTAGGATAATAAAGTTGCCATCAATATCGTCTGAAGATAATTCTTCATCTGGCTTACCTAAATTTCTAACAAATGTTTTGGTTGGAATTGATAACACCATTACTTGTTTATTCTTTACTTCTAAATCTTTCCAGTACCCATCAGTTTGACCACAAAAAGATTTTAACCCTATATTCCCTAAATAATCGTCTTTGAAAACTATTAATTTATTTTCATTGACATTGGCAAGACAAGAATGGAAGAATTTTTGGAATTTTACCCTAAATACTTTTTGTGATGACACTACAAACTGTGTTAAATCTTTTTTAAGGTATTCATTACTCAAAAATAAATCCCTTAACTCTACCTTCATTAATACTGAATAAATAACAAGAGGAGATTCATCTCTGTATTGTTGAAAAAAGGCAAAAAAGTCTAATTTAAACAGTTTAAGATAATTATTACAGATTTCATCTACAGCTTTTTTTATGAAAGGCATGTCAGTTTTATGCTCAATCAATTCAAGCTTTAAAGCTTCATAACCATTATGGTAATCTTCTATAACATCCCTTACCTTGTTTTCTTTTCTATTCAATTCATCCAAGACTTCTTTTCGATTTTCCCAAAAATTTAAAGCATATATTGCTTCTTTTATTTCTTTATCAGATTTTACGACATTGAATATTTTAATTAGATCCTTTATCACTGATTTGGAATCATGGATTTCCTCTAATTTTTCAATATATTCAGTAAAATCTCTCACTTTTAGCCATTTTAGTAGTAACCCATCATTATAGATTTCCAATACTTCATTTATACAAAAGTTTTCTTGTAGCCCTTCAATATTACGGACTGGTACGCCATTAAGCATTAAATTAAATTTTATTGTTTTTGCCATTTTTATATTCCTTGATACTTTATTTTTAATATGAGTATTCCAAAAACTCTAAAACCCAAACCATGATTTAACTTTTGAGGTGACGTTACTCACTGTTGACTTAACACTATTCCAAGCATTGGTTGCTACTGATTTCGCAACTGTAGCAACCTTTTTAACACCTTCTCCAACATACTTACCGACAACATACCCTGCTTTTTTACCGATAACATCACCAATACGCCCTGCTATTAATGTTCCTGAAGGGCCAAAAACAGAGCCTACAATTGCCCCTAACTTAGCTCCTATTTTCCCACCAACACGAGAACAAGTTGTTGTAATAGCAGAATTTAATATAACAACATTACGATCTACTGTGTATTCTATTGCATCAATAGGAGACAATTCCCCCTTCCCTAATTTATATGCTACTTTAGCTTGAGTTACCCCTTTATCAACCATCATAGATAGCTCTTCAGGGGTATCACTTGAATTTCCTAAAGAAATTAAATTTTGTTTTTGAGCTAAAATTGTCAATGTAGTTATAGCTTTTTTAAATAGCGCATCTTTACTAGAATCTAACTCTGCCTCAAAATACTCTTTCACAGCTTTTACTTCTGTAATGTTTTCATTTAAGACAACAGCACCATTTTCTATGATAACAGCGCCTAACAATGTGTTTGTCTGTATTTCTTCCTGAAGGTTTTTAACAATTGCTATTTTATTAATATCATCGAAACTATTACTGAATAAAGGAGATAAATCACCGAGAGTAGAATCAAATACATTCTCTCCTATTTTATTATTAGCTAATTGCAAAGAGTCCTTTATTTCACTAATAAGCTCATTTTTATTGTCAATATCATACTTACTGATAGTTTCCTCTAATCGTTCAACTAACCAGCTAGTACGTGACTTACCTTGCTCCTTACTCTGTTGTAACGAAGCAAAATTATGATTAATTAAATCAATAGTTGATGAAATTTTTTCAACAGTTAACCTTGTTTCATCTACATTTAAAGTAGTATTTTTCTGGAGAAAATTAACTAATTCTTCCGTTAATTCCTTAGGGGGTACACCTTCAGGAAGAAGCTCATTTATTTGTTCATAAACTTCACTAAATTGCTCTTTCTTATCTAACACAATAATGTCACTCATTGAATTTCCCTTCCTAGTATAATTTGATAATTTTATTAAAAACTGCAAATACCAAACCAATAGCTAATTATTTGTAATTACAGACTTTTATTTTTACACTTAATATAAAAGGTAAATTAAAATACTTTAAAGTTATTTAATTTACTCCTATATGGCGCTATTTCCAAATAGCCTTCCATTAAATTTGCTGTTTATTAGCCTCGACCCCTTAGTAAAGTAATGGAGTCAAAAAATCGAGCTTAAATCTAGCCTTTTATAATCTTTTCCTTCCCTATTAGGACTTACATCAAAAGGAACGACCTAAAGCTTTAACTTACTGTCAGCATCATAATTAAAGCTATGCTCAAAAGGCTTATCAAAACTATCGCTTTTAGGGTATATCAACACCAAGTTACCAGTAGACTCTAGATATTTATGTCCATAGCCAAGCATTTGATAAAAGTCACTTTGTGAAAGGCCAAATTTATCACTACCACTACTTTTATTTTGATCTATTAATTTCCATTTGGTATCTAAAACAGTATGAGCAACTTTTAGCTCGGTAATATAAAGATCAGGCTTCAAACGAAAATAGTTTTTATCGCCATAGCTGACTAACGATTTAGACTGAATTTGGGACGATACTTTTAATGACGATGGCAAATGCTTTTTAAGGTACTTAGCAACAAAGCTCTCAAACACGGCTTCCATTGGAAATAACAATGAATAAGCATTGTGGCTTCCAAGCATTGACTGTGGCGAAAAACCTTCCAGGATTACTCGTTTTTAACTGACATTTTATGTACGAATCTCAGAGTTAATGGCGTAATTGAATGTTCCCATTCTCTCCTATTTTGACGAAGCCCTTTATTCTAGGACGTTATCAATCTCATAATTAATGACCTTTTACATAAAAAAACCGGCTTTCGCCGGTTTAATAAGTCGCATGACAAGTCACATCACAAGACGAGCTTAGTGGTGATGACCGCCAACGCCATGTGCGTGACCATGTTCAATTTCTTCAGCTGTTGCTTCGCGTACATCAGCAACCTCTAAATCAAAGGTCAGTACTTTTCCGGCTAGTGGTGGATTAATATCAACCGTGACCATAAATTTACCGGCTTTAAGCACGGTAACTTGGCGTTGTCCGGCTTCAGTGTTCACGACCGCCGTCATGCCCGCTTTCCATTTAGCGCTTGGCGTTGGTAAACCTTGTAAGTGTTTAACCGGTACCCGCTGAATCGCATCTTCTTTACGCTCACCGTAGGCATCTTCAGGTTGTAACGTCACCGAAAATTTATCACCGGTTTCTTTTCCTGTTAAGGCATTTTCTACGCCGACCAACATATTTTTATAGCCCTGTAAGTAGGCAAGCGGGTCGCCAGCATGAGAGTTTTCTAATTCAACACCCGCTTCATCTTTAAGGGTATAGTGAAACTGCACAACCGTTTTATCAGTAATTTTCATTTTATTTCCAAACAATTATTAACTAGCCGCGATTACGCCACAGCCATTTTCGTGAATATTTGCCGAGAGTCTACCAAAATAGTGCCTCAGCGTCATTAGCCTCGCCACCGGAAATCTCTGGTCCCTTACAATACGCCACTAGATGTTAGCTTATTGCCCTGCTACATTAGTGCCATATATTTTATAAAGTATTGCTATCAATAGGACTTTTACATGCGTTTTTTATTACTACTTGCCTTTATACCTTTTATCAGTACCTCACAAGTTATCGGTAGTGATAATCACGGTTTTCAAATTAAACTTGAAAGTGAAGTCAATACTGACAAAGCGACTGCCTATCAGCAACTACTCAATATTAGTCAGTGGTGGGACGCAGAGCATACCTGGTTTGGCAGTGCTGAAAAACTCACTATTGACGCTAACGTGGGTGGCTGTTTTTGTGAAATTGACGGTGACAAGCAAGCTATGCATATGACAGTTTCTTACATTGACCCTAATAATGAAATCCGCATGACAGGCGGACTCGGGCCATTGCATTTAATGGGCATTCAAGGGGGTATGTCATGGAAATTTGAAACCATTGCCCCAGCTCGCACAAAAATAATCTTTCATTATCAAGCCTCTGGCTATGTTAACGGTGGCTTAACTAAACTTGCTCCCTTTGTTGATAAAGTTCAGCGCTTACAAATGTCGCGATTAACAGAGCTGTTAAATACTGGAAAAATTGTTAAGCAAAAGCCAACGCAATAACTGGTCAAACCTGTTGAGATTTGATCCATAAAACGGTAGGTTAACGATAACTACGCTAAAAATAATTTACCAATAGCATTTATGATCAAACTACATTGCTTAAGCGGGTATATTCAAAATATTTACCTTGCTCAATACCCAGATAAGTTATTATTGCTTGATGGTTGCTGCCGCGCTGATATTCCCGTTATCGAGCATTTTATTCGTGGTGAGCTTAAACGCCCAATGTCAGATTTGGCTTTAATCGTTGTCACTCATATGCACCCCGACCACGCGGGTGCGGCGCAAACATTACGGAAAAAGTATGGCTGTAAAATAGCGGCAGCCAATGTACCAGGGCAATGGTATTCAGGGTTTGACGGGAAATTAATGCACTTAGCCGATATGCTGCTGACCTTGTGGGTGGCTGGTCGTCATAAAAAAGCGAAAAAGTTTATTTATTACCCCAGCACACTCGAGGCTGACTACAAGCTAGACGATCAACAAGCTCTGCCAGGCTTTGCAGATTGGCGCGTGCACTTTACCCAAGGTCACACTGACCGAGATATATCCTTAGAGCATTTGCCGAGTCAGCAAATTTATGTGGCTGACTTAATGGTAAAAGTACGGGGTAAGTTTATAGCGCCCTACCCAGTGTTTTACCCAAATCGCTATCGCAACTCGTTAACCAAAATTAAAGCGCTCAATAGTGAAACCTTGCTCTTTGCCCACGGCAAACAGACCCAGTTAACCGAACAACAATGGCAACAGTTAGAGGCATCAGCGCCCACAAAGCCTGTGACGCATTGGCGCTCGGTAAAAACTAAGCTTAAACGGGTATTTTTTAATAGTTAAGATGACAAATACCAATTGAATTTATCATTACAATTGGTATTTGCTGGCGGTGATTTTTTTAGCTTTGGTAAATCCAAGCTAAAAATGATTTCGATTCATTTACATTGGTAAATGAAATCACTGTCGTGCCGTTTTGATCCGTTACTGCAACATTGTTTTTGTTAACAGAAATGGATTGCACCGGCGAGGCGATCGAATAGATCGTACCTTGGTATGTATAAGACATAATAAAACTCTTTTAATGTGCGTTTAAACGCATAAACAACAAAAGCTATATTATTGTGCTGTGAAACTTTTTATTTCTTGAACGCAAGTGGTGAAGAATAACAATTTTTTTGCGTGCATAAACTCGCAAAATTAAACAATAATTTAAGCTTGATAAATTAAGTGATGACTAACTGTGAAAGGGAAAGACAAAACACGATTTTATAAAACAATCGGTTAAATAAACTAGATAGGAATAATTAACGCCGGCACTATAATGACAATTGCAGAGAAAGTAAACACTTTTTTATTCACTGTTAAAATAGCCGGCTAATACCGGCTTAGGTCAGTTTACCCTTATAGCGTTTAAAGACTGCCCATTGAAAAAGCGTAAATGACCGCACGGTTGAGTCACGACATAGCCAAGTTTAAGATGCTTTTGCCATTTTTTTATCATCTACATAGTTAAGATAATAGTCAATATCGACATTATCCTTTTGGGCTGCGTCCAAGTATTTATCGCTGTATTGTAGGTAAATACCTGAGCTTAAAAACAACCTAAACACATCGGCATCTACATGCTGGTTCAGTACCATTTTATGTAATATATCTATGGCGACACTGAGCGGTTTTGCTTTTTTATACGGCCGATCGGCAGCGGTTAGCGCTTCAAATATATCTGCAAGCACAAGAACCCGTTCAGGGATAGACAATTGCTCTGCGGTGAGTTTTCGAGGATAACCGGTACCGATTAAGGTTTCATGATGCGTAGAAGCATATTTTGGCACCTTAGCCAGCTCAGGTGGAAATGGCAGTTTATCAAGCATCCGAATGGTACTAATAATGTGCTCATTAATTTTAAACCGATCTTCTGCGGTCAGCGTACCTCGAGCAACGGTTAAATTATGTAGCTCGCCCAAGTTGGCGCGCACTGCCGGTACTTCAATTTTTATCCCTAAACGCTCATCATATTTAATTGCTTTATCATGGGGAATAATATGTTGTGGTTTATCAGCAATTAATTGTTCTACTACTGGCAACGTCTCAGGCTCAGGCGACAGTCGTAACTCTTCAATAGGCGATAAACCTAAGCGGTCATCAAAATATCGGGTCCAAGTTACTTGCTGTAGCTTTTTCAGTTTATCAACATGCTTTTGATCAATAAATTCACCACCAATATTTGCAGTGGCAATAAAAGCAAAATCTTGCTGTAATTGCTGCTGTTGCTGAGTTTTTTGCATTAACAATGTTTGCGCTGGCACTGCACCTTCGTTTAGCGCTTGCCAATACACCAGCTCAGCATCACGCCATAACACTTCAAAACGCATACGAATTTCATGAATGCGGTTATAGCTTGTTTCTAGTTTCGTGCCTTTATCAACAATGTGCTCTGGTGTGGTTATTTTTCCACAATCATGTAGCCAAGCGGCCACTTTAAACTCACGCACCTCGTCTTCATCTTTAAAGGCAAAGTCTTTTAACGGACCGTCGTTTATATTTGACGCGGCCATAGCGAGCAGCATGCCAAGCTCAGGTACACGCTCACAATGGCCAGCGGTATAAGGCGATTTGTCATCAATCGCTTGACCAATTAATTCGATAAATGCATCCATTAAGTCTTTTTGATTTTGCTGATAAGCTTGTATCGAGGTTGCCATTTCATCCATAGTAGTGGCAAGTGCTTGTATTTCAATAATATTTGAGTCTACCGCTGCCGCTTCATCAAATTTACGTTGCTTTATTTTTAAACTTTTGATCACTAAGGCATTGATCGGGTTAACAATGGGCTTAGCAAATAGCCAACATAACGGCAGTAGCACTAACAATAAACCAAAGGTCACTAATATTGAGATATGTAATTTATCATTGACATTGGCAAACAAGGTTTCTTCAGGGATCAACAGTGAAAAATAATCATCATGACCACTCAACTTGCTGATATACAAATACTTAGTTTGATTTTCGATAGTCACCGGGTGCAATTGGTCTAACAGTTCGCTGCGCTGAGCATAAGTAACAAGTTCTTGATAAGGCACAATGCCCAAATTTTCAAACTCAGATAACTTTTGTCCGGTAAACAGCCATTTATTCGCTAGCGCCTGACGCTGAGCATCACTAATGTTTTCAAGCGCCTGATTGAAAATATCCACTAAAATAGGTTTTGATTTTGGTAGCAAGAAGTGCAATTTCGCCTGCAGTTTGGGGCTTGCTTGGCTTAAATTGACATGGTATTTAAGTTCGTCAATAAAGAGTTGTTTAGCGGTATGTTGTAAAATAAATTGATTGTCGATACCGGCATAGTAAAGCCCTGACTTTACCGCTTGTAGCACGGCGGCGGTGTTCGGCACTTCCACAAGGTCGATCTCTGGGTGTTGGGTTTTTATTTGCTCTGTAATAGCCCAATCAGCAGAAATCACTAAAGATTTACCATGCAGTTGTTTCAGGGTGGTTATTTCTGCTTGCCCCGCTTGGGTGATCATGGCAAAGGGTGTGGTTAAGAACGACTCGGTCAGTAACCCCAACTCACGATTTTCTGCATTGTCATAAGCCGAGCTAATAACATGTAATTTTTTTTCATTAAATAAATCGATAAGTTCTTGCCAGCTAAAGCCATTAATAAAATTAACGTTTACCCCGAGCATATCACTGATTAACGTCAAGGTATCAACGCTGTAGCCGGCGGGTTTTCCGGCAACGGCAAAGTCAATGGGCGCCCAATCTAATTCGTTCGATACGGTAAGCTCTTGCAAGCTATCAATAACGGCTTGTTGTTCTACGTTAAGTACCAAAGGCTTTGCTTTAGGTATCGCTGTGGCTGCTCGCTTTTGCTGTTGGTTTGAAGCGATAAGTTGGCCTTGCTGTTGAAATAAATACATTTCAACTTGATGGGCATCGGGTAACTTCTGATTTTCTGCCATTAAATACTCAGATAAAGAAGCTAGCGCAATATCAATAGCTAATACTGAATTTTTATTGGGCAACTTTAACGAATACGTTTGCCCCGGCGCCTGTAAATTTTGAAATAAATACGGTTTAGTTTTAACAATATTTTGCTCGTTGGCATTGGTAAACCACAAGCGGTTTCTTGGGTCGAAATCACTACTCTCTGATTTTGTTAGTCTTTTTTCAAGTTCACTATTGTAGAAATGCGTTAACTTACGCTTGCCAGTTGGTGTATTTACAATTTCAATCAGCACCCATCGATCACTAACAATCGCGCCTAATTGCTTTCGCACCACAGGGCTGGAGTCAAGATTAACTATTTCATACAGTTCGCCAGAATCTGTGCCTAAATAAATGGCGTAGAAATTACCATTAAAATTCATGATTTCCGCTAAGCTAAAGCGAAGTTCTGCGTCGGTAAATACAGCTTCAATATTGCCGCTTTTACTTAATATTTTTAAGGTGTTTTCAATTTGTTGGTTTAAATTGGTTAGGTTTGACGCCGTGTGTTCAGTCGTGCTGTTAAATAATTGCGTTGCCGATTCAACCGCCATACGATGGCCAAAAACATACTGTAAACTAATGGCGACCGTTGCCGTTAACAGCACCGAAATGATAAAAATACTGACCACAGTCGTTTTTATCGATAAAGTTATTTTTATTTTCCGTGCCTTTATAACGTCCATTTACACACCGCAAATTGAGCAAATAATGTTCTATCAAATCATGACTTTAACACAGTACACTTAAATTGAAACAAAAATAATGAGGGAAAAACCTCCGCGCAGTTAATTGTCAACTAGCACATCACTCGATATCGCTCGGCTAATTCACTTACCCCTAAGCCACTATGCTTTTTCACTTCTATTTGCACATCAATACGTTTTTTCAAGGCATCAACATGGCTGATAACGCCGATCATTTTGCCACTGGCATTTAATGAATCAAGCGCCGACAATGCTATTTCTAAGGTGTCGTTGTCAAGTGTGCCAAAGCCTTCATCAAGAAACAGTGAGTCTATGCTGGTTTTTGCGCTAACTAAATCTGACAAGGCTAGTGCTAACGCCAAACTCACTAAAAAGCTTTCACCACCAGATAATGTTTTGGTATCGCGTACACTATCTGCTTGCCAAGTATCTAACACTTCAAGCGCTAAGTTATCAGATGCTTGGCGTTGCAATTGGTAACGACCATGTAAACGATCTAGCTGCTGATTCGCTAAATACACTAAATGCGCCAAGGTTAAGCCTTGAGCAAAACGTCGATATTTAGCGCCATCAGCAGCGCCGATTAAACCATTAAGGTGGGATAAATCGTCAAGCTGGACTTGTTGTTGATGAATGTCCGCCAGTAAGCTTTGCTGTTCACTACGCTGGTGTTGATCTTGGCTGATTTGCTGCGTTAATTGCCCTTGTCTAATTTGTAGCTGCTTTAAGGCTTCTGTGCATAAAATAGCTTTTTCATCAAATGCGCTAATATCCATATCCTCATTTACCGCGCTTTTTTCGCTAAAAAGAAAATCAGTAAACCGTGCTTGATTATGATGGTCATCGTCTTTATTAATTTGTCGATGCGCTTGCTGCTGCGTAACAAGTTGCGCGGTAGTTTCTGCTAACGCCGCTTTACTTTCGGCTAAGTTAGCCTGTTGATGCTGTGCTTGCTGCAGTTGAGCGTCAGCCTGTTGAATTTGCTGTTCTAGCTTTAATTTAACTGCGCTAAGGCTTTGACGTTGTTCAAGCGTTAATAACGCGGCAATAAAGTCAGCTTGGCTGGCAAAACTACTGTCAGCTAGTTGCTGCTGCCATGTGGTGTCGGCAGCCTGCTGTTGTGGTATTAAACGCTTTATTGCCTCAACATTGCCATGTAATTTACCAGCAACGTTTTGTTGTTGAATTTTCTGATGATTTACCGCGCTTTGCTTAGCCTCTAACGCTTGTTCTTGCTGTTGTTGTTGCTGTTTTAGCTGCTGGCGCATTTGTTGAACATTTTGCTCAGCAAACAACGCAAAACGTTGCGCTTTGTTTTCATTTAGCTGCTTATTAATCGCCGTTAAATCAGCATTTAATGCTTGCTCAGATACACCTAATTGCTCAACTTTACTTTGCATCACCGCCATTTGTTGCTGTATTTGCTGCAGCTGCTCATTATCACGTGTCACGCCATTTTGCGCTTTTTGATAGCTTTGACTTTGCAGCTCAAGCTCGTCAAACCATAACTGTTGTGAATGCACGGCACTATTAAGCGCTTCACGACTGATGTCTGACGCCTGTTCATTGACGTGATCAAACACCGAAAAACAATCGGCGATGTTCAGTTTGCTCGCTTGCATCTGCGTGGTTAATTTTTGCCATTGCGTGTTGATACTCGCCAACTTATCGCTAATAGTTTGCCCATTTTGCGCGCATTGGTGTTGAAGTTGCTGCAATTGCATAGTTTGCGCTTGCTGCTGATTCGATAAATTCAGCAATTGTTTCTCTTGGTTGTTTAGCGCCTCAGCCTGCTGCTGATAATCTTGCTTTAATTGCTGTAACTCACTATTTGCCTGATTAAGCTGTGCGAAGTGCTGCTGCCTTGTTTGAATATGGGCTGCAAGTTGTGGATAGTCTGACAACTCAAGTTCAATAGCAAACAACTGCCGTTGTTGCCGCCACTTTTGCGTTAACGTTTGCTGCTCTTGCTGTTTCAGGCCTTGATTTTCGCGCACTAAATTGACTTTTTCAGTCAATCTATCTTGCTCTGCCGATAAGTTTTTACCCTCTTGCTCAAGCTGCTCAAGTTCATTGTTCAACTTTGCTAAACGCTGTTGTTGCTTGCTTTTAGCCGCGCCACTTTCACTTAACGCCTGATATTCTTCAATGGCGGGATGTTGCTGTGAGCCACATAACGGGCAAGCTTCATCGGCTTGTAAATTTGCTCGGTGCGCACTTAACGATAAGATGGTTTTTTCTTGCTCGACGATAAGCTGTACATCGCTCCATTGTGCTTTTTTCTCTTTATATGTTGCGCGCAGCGGTGTAAGTTGTGCGGCTAACTCTGCCAAGGTTTTATTATCGCTATTTAAGGTCTGAGCAATCGCGCTAAGCTCGGTCGCTAAGCTTTGATAACGCTGAGCATTTACCAAAACTTGTGCTTGCTCTGCCATGCTCGCTTGCATGCTATGTAACTGTTGAGTTAATCCTTGCTCATTTTGACATTGGTGCTGACGCAACAGCTCAGTAATGGCTTTTTCTTTCGCGCTCAGTTCACCTTGTTGCTGTTTAAATTCAGCCTCAAGTTTTACTAAGGTTTGTTGCGCTGTGGTGCTATCTACCACTAACTGCTGTGCCTGTTGCTGGCTACTGATATCTTGCGCCATCAAGTCAAAACATAGCTGCTGTTCTTGTGCCATTTGAGCAATAATATTGCGCCACAATGGCAAGTGCTCAGGCAATGAAGCTAAATGCGCGTTTTGCACAATAAAGCTTTCGGCTTTACTGAGCTTATTTTGTTGATGCTGCTTGTTACCATCAAGCGTTGTTAACTCAGCTTGCGCATTTTTTAGGGCTTGAGTCGCGGTATTTACGCGATTAGTTTGTTGATGTTGTTGCTCAGATAACTGGCCAATTTTACTGTCAAGTGGCTGTATTTGCTCAACCATTAAGCGTTCAGTTTCTTGCTGCTTAGCCAAGGTTCTTTTATGTGTGGGCAAAAACTCCGCCAGTGCTTGCTCAGCGTTATTCAGCGCAACATCGCTATTTTTCACCTCGGCCTCAAGCTGCTTGGCTTGCTGATTTAACTCGTCAAGTTGTTGATTAAAATGACACAACTGTTGATAGTCAGCCCGTAAATTTTCCGCTGGCTCTGATAACGCTAAAGTCTGCAACTGCTCGCTATGATCTTGATAGGCTTGCTGCGCTGTGGCCTGTTGTTGCTGCGCCTGTTGCATTTGCTTATTGTTGTTTTTTACATCATTTAGCCAATGGCGTACTTGTTGCCAATGCGCGAGTTGCGCGCTAAGTGGCACTTGCTGCTCAGTCACGCTGGCCAGTTCATCATTTATGCTTTTTTGCTGATCACTCGTTAGTAATTGCATGCCACTACTTTTTGCTTGTAACAAATTCAACTCATTACTGGCATTTTTATGTTGCTCAAAAACCGCTTTAGAAATATCACCGTAAATTTCGCTACCGGTTAACTCTTCCAATAAATCGGCACGTTCATTAGCCGGCGCATTTAAAAAGGCGGCAAACTCCCCTTGTGAGAGCATCATAGATTTTTTAAAGCGAGAAAAGTCTAAGCCGGTTAAGCGAGCAATTTCCGTGCGAATATCTGAGACTTTGCTTGCAATAACTTCTGCTTCATTTTCCTTGCCATCGGCAATGCTGTCTTTGCTGTTTTTCACTATTTTGGCTAATTCAGCACTGGGCTTTTGCAAGTTACCGGTCACGCTATTTTTCGCGCGCCGCTGGCTCCAAAATGCGCGATAGGCTTGGCCTTTTACTTCAAATTCTACTTCTGCCAAACAGTTTGCAGTATGTCGGGTCATTAACTGGTTTTGCTTGTCTGAAATGGTTAAGCGCGGTGTTTGGTGATATAACGCCAAGCACATAGCATCGAGTATGGTGGTTTTGCCCGCTCCGGTTGGGCCAACAATGGCAAACAGGGCGCTGTTATCAAACGGCGCTTGGGTAAAATCAATTTTCCATTGGCCTTTTAATGAATTGATATTTTCAAAGCGCAGCGACAATATTTTCATTATTTTTGCTCCGCTTTATTATCTGAATTCGCCAATTGGGTTTGCTCGGCGATAGTAAGATACAAGCTGTTTAAACGGTTTTTTCGCTGCAGCTCTTCATCGCTTTGCCATTGCTCTTGCGCTAAGCGGGCATCAAATACCTCTTGCGCGCTTAACTCGCTTAAGGTGATTTTTTTCTCATGACTAGGCATTTGCGCGCGCGACTTTTTACTGCGCCTCACCAATAACACTTCAACTGGAATTTCTTGAACGATTTGCTCAATTCTGGCGGTTAAGTCTTGTAAGTATTCTGCACTTTCAATTTCAATGTCGAGCCAAAGTTTTTCTGTGTTGTCAGTGTTTAAGTCACTTTTTTCTGTGTCAAATTTTTCAGAAACTACCGCTGAGATATCATCCGCTAAAGCTTCTAAATTAGTTTTTACCATCGCCAACGGTTGAAAACATGGTATGGCGCAGAGCTCGGTACTGATAAGCTCGCCCTGTGTAAACTCAGCAATAACAATGCTTTTTTCTGTTTTCGCTTCATCAAAACTTAACGCGATTGGTGAGCCGCTATAACGAATATGGTCACTTTTTGTCACTTTTTGCGGCCGATGAATATGCCCCAAGGCAATATAATCTGCCGGTGGAAATTCGCTAGCCGGAAACGCCTCTAAGGTGCCAATATAAATATCGCGCACCGACTCACTACTTGAAGCGCCAATGGTGGTTAAGTGCCCCGTGGCGATAATAGGTAAACGAGCTTGGCCTTTTTCCTCGCCACGCGCTAGCACTTTCGCCTGGCTATATAGCTTGTGATAATGGGCTGAAATGGCCTGCTGTAAGCTGACCTGTTTATCCGCGGCCGATTGCCCAGCGTAGCTTTTAACAATATCGCGTGGCCGAATAAATGGAATAGCGCAGATCACCGCTTGTTGCTCGGTTTTAAGACTATTGAGCACAAACACTTGCTCAGCCATATTATCGCTGGCGGCCGAAATTACTCGCGTTGACAGTTGTTGTAATAAGTTTTGCGACTCAGACAGCATAGCCACTGAGTCATGATTACCCGCTAACACCACTAACTGGCAGCGGCTTTGATGCAATTTAGCGATAAAATCAAAATACATTTCGCGGGCATAACTTGGCGGTGTGCCAGTATCAAAAATATCTCCGGCAACAATAATGGCATCAATTTGCTGGTCTTGTGCTTGTTCTATTAACCAAGTTAAAAATTGTTGATGTTCACGGGCGCGACTTTTGCCGTAAAAATGTTGGCCTAAATGCCAGTCAGAAGTGTGAATAATTCGCATAGTTTACGTGCACGCCACAGTGATAAATTCAAAGTCATGATTCTACCGACTCTGTCGTTAGCTGACTACTGCCAAGATAAAAAATCAGCAAAAATGCCGTGCGCTATACTTCAGATCTGCACTTTAGTTTTCAAACGAGCATCAATTAAGCGACTTAAGACTGATGACAAAGGAAAAACCATGGAAAATCAAATTGTTTGGGTTGATATGCCGGTTATTGATTTAGCCCGCGCCATTGAATTTTATAGCGCCGTACTGAACGGTGAAGTAAAAAAAGAAGTGTTTGAACATTTCACCTTTGGCATATTACCGCATGCCCAAACCAATGTTTCAGGGTGCTTAGTGCCCTCGCCGCCTGAGCAAATATTTACCTCAGGCCCACTGATTTATTTTAATGTTAATGGCCGGCTTGATGATGCGATTAAACAGTCAGAAATGCACGGTGGCCGCATTGTTGAAGAGAAAATATCGATGGGCGGTCATGGATATCGCGCCATAATTCATGACTCAGAAGGTAATCGTATTGCGCTGCATAGTAATACGCCGTAAAGATAAAATCACTGTCTAAATAAACGCATAAAAAAGGTTCGCTATTACGAACTCTCATACCTATGACTGATTTTAAATCGCTATTTAAACAACGAGACACTTCTTTTCGGTTCATTAATGGAATAACGATTTGCCTGTTTTAGCGCTGATTCAAACGCCAGATTAAGGGCGTTAGATAACTTACTAAGATCGGGGCCGGTTTGTTCAATCCCATTTGGCCCAGCGTAACGTTCGATTTGATTGCCCAAAATCGCCAACGTTGCATACCAATGTATAATTGGCTCTGCCAAGTATGGATTTGCGCCTTCCAGAAATTGTGGTGCGACGGCGTCCCATATTGTAGAAGGGAATTTTTGCATAAAAGTTACGTCTTCAGAAATACCTACGGCGGATATCGCTATATTTAGACGTAATTTGTGGAACTCTAGCTCTTCGATACTGAGCAGTGCGATTGCGCGAGATTTTCGAAAAACTTTCCAACGTTCAATAAACAGCGCCGCGACAAATGAAAGTGCAGCTCCTAAAAAAATAAACCCCATTTGTTCCATATCATTTTGCTCCTTAACGACTTAGTAAACCGGTAGATTCGCCTGTTTTAATAATAAAGGGGTCAAGGGGTAAGGGGTCAAGGGGTCAAGGGGTCAGAGCCGTTTTAAATTATTCTTGTAACCAGCTATATTACATTCCCTTTCCAATAACATTATGGCAAATATCAATCCACCACTGCCATTTGCCCATAGGTGCTATTGCAAGTGTATAAAACGAAACTCCCAATAAAGTAAAGAGGTAAGAATTGTAGACTTTTTTCTCTTTTTTGTAATCCAAGTACATCATGAATAATAATGGAATGACTGTTGTTATAATCCAACAAAAATATACAGCTTGTATATAGGTTAACGGAGGATTGCCCTCATAGGCTGTCAACATTGGAAAATAAACCAGTCTTGCCGTTGCCGGCAATAAAATCCAAAAAACTGTAGAAATCAACCATCTAGCATGTTCATTCAAATTTTTGGCGTTCAGCACTCCTAAAATTACACATATACTGAACCCCGTTAGGGCGCATATGTCGCCAAAGGAAAATCCATATTTAAGAATATCAGGAAGAAACTCGTTAACTACTTGATAGGGCATAACTTGCAAAGCAGAAAAAACTACAGCTCCAGCTAAAAAAACGCCGATAATACCTAGCTTTTTATGGAAACTGGTCGATTTATTGTGAATCAACCAAGGTTGTATTATTACCAAAATATACCAAGCAGTTGCTGATAGACCATGCATATGCTGACGCCATGGCGCTTCATCGAAAACTCGCCAATAAGAGAGGTAAAATCCAGCGATGGTAAGAACAAATGGAATCAATAACCATAAGTGGGCTTTTGGGAATAAATCAATCTTTTGTGGTCTATCCATAATGTTGTTAGCAGCAACTGCTTTTTTAGTTAAAATTGTTATTTATCAGTTTAGCCCCTGTAACAGACTCTGCGTAACTATCAGGTTTAAATAAGAATAAAAGGTGTCAAAGGTGTAAGAGACGTTTTAAGTCAATAATAAACACCATACACTTTTGCTATGTCACTTTAACTGTACTCCCCTAGCCCTTTGGCATCTATCATTCATTGCTGTACAAACAAAAAAGCTCGCCATAGCGAGCCTTTTGAGGTTAATAACACGGTTAAGGTTACAGCTGCGTTAATACCCCATCAGTCACTTTGAATTGATATAAACGTACTTGCGATAAGAAGTTATCGGCGTCGTTATAATAATTGCGCGTGACTGTGTCTTTATTGTGGAATTCGCTACCGGTATTGTGGAAATTAACTAGCACTTGCTCAGCGTCAACTTCAACAATGGCAACACCGTGCTCCCACATGCGAGAAAATTTCATATCGTCGCTAATATCATCACGCTTGGTGGCACTTTGCACTAGTGGATCAAAGTAGAAAGGTAAATCACTTAATTGCTCGGGCACATCACCTAATTGGGCAAATATTTGCGCCATACCATCATCTAAGAACGAGCCAAAAGTGCCTGATGACACGGATGACGTGGTAAAGTTAAATGACTTTTTACCGGTAACGCTATTGGCTTTATGCTCAGTAACATAACTGCTGTGCACGTCGCCGCCGATGCTGATCACGCCAAACTGGCTCATCACATCGTCAACAAAGCTTGATTTAAATTGTGGAAAACCATCCCATTGATCCGCTTCAAGGTAAAAGCGTTGCTTCAGTGTTGCTGGGATCGCGTCTGAGTCTAAAACACCTTCAAGTAGACTAATACCACTGTCAGCGCGGCTTGGCGATAAATCAAAAATCAGCGGTGAAAACGATACTGAGCTGCCAAGCATTTTCCAGGTACTTGGCGAGGTAGCAAACGTTTGCGCTAACCATGCGGTTTGTGTGGCGTCAAAAGCACTTTGTACTGAGCCACCCTGCAAGTTAGCGCCGTATTCTAGGTAAGCAGCGTAAAGATCATAGGTATCTTTGATCACAAAGTAGCGGCTACCAATAAAGTTAAATAATGAGGTTTTCCCCATGGTATAAAACGCTAAACCTTGAGCGACGCCAGTTTCCGGTAAGGCCGGTAGCATTTGAATAGGATGCTCGGCAGGTAAGCTCGCTTGCGCCGTGGCTAATACTTGATTTAAGTAACTGGTGGTTAAGTTGCCTTGCACAACAGCAGCAACACGTTGTGTCGCTTGTGCTAACGCTTCTGCCTGTGTCATTTCCACTTTCGCCATTAACTCTTGCATATAAAGGCCAGTAAATATTTCAACAAACGTGGCTTTGTATGGGGCGAACATAGCGTCATCAATATTGATATAAGGTGACATTTGGCTGATGGTGCCATCGACTTGCGCTTGTGGCATGCCTGAGCCTAATAAAAAGCCGGTTAAGGTCGCTTGGTCAATCGCCACGGTTGCCGGAAATGCATCTTCTGGCAGGATATGATCTGGGCGATTAGTGCGAAAATCTGTCATGGCTAAATGTAAGTGTTGGCCAAATTGAAAGTCACGATAAATACGGGTATTCGGGAATAAATGCTCGTCACTTATCGCCATGGCACCAGCTGCTAATTCTGCTTGGGTATGCGGTTGTTCGTGATCGATTGGCATATATTCAAAATAGGCCATTTCTGAATTTTTCTTACGTTGGGTTTGCTTCTCAGTGCCTGCACCGTCAAGGTAGGTGGCATTGTCGCCCCAACTGTCATCTGAAAACTCATGATCATCCCAAATGGCGATCATCGGAAAACGCTCATGTACGAGTTGTAGTAGCTCATCGGTGCGGTAAGTTTTATACAATTGACGATAGTTGTCTAAACTGTTTGCCGCTTGGCTTTTATTCGCGCCGACACCTAGCGTTAATGCGCCTTCTTTGTCGGTAAATTCAATACTGCGACTACCGCCTGCTGACTGAAATTGCGAGTCGCCTGTGGTTTCGTAAATATAATCGCCAAGATGCACAACAAAGTCTAAATCGTCGTTATCAAGCAATGATAAATAGTTGTTAAAATAACGGCCGATATAGTCCTGACAAGACACATAAGCAAATTTTACTTTGCTATCGCTGTCGGCTGCCGCAGCAGTTTTTGTTCTGCCGGTGCGGCTAGTAAAGGTTTTGCCATCGGTTTGATAAATAAAGCGATAATAGTAATGTTGACCGGCATTAAGCTCAGTAACACGAATTTTTAAACAATGATCAGAGCTTGCTAAGGCATCAAACGACTCTTCAACCACTAAATTGCCAAAGCCTTCGTCCGTCGCAACTTGCAACATTAATGGTGTATCAGCGCCAGAGCCATCATCAACACGGGTCCATAAAATTACCGAGTCGGCTTTCGGGTCGCCAGACACTACGGATTGTGGAAAGTACTGGCTGCCGTCTAAAATACTCGGCTGTGTTGGGCCGGGCTGAACGACCGCTTCTTCTTTATCATCTGAGCCACCACAGCCGACTAAGCTTGAGGTTGCGACAACGCCAGCACTTACCGCGAGCGTTTTGATAAATTTGCGACGGGTATACATCATATTAAGATCCTTGCTACTCATTATTTAATTGTTGTTATTATTTTTTAGCTTATTGATATTTAATTATTATTTTTAAACTCAGCATATTTTATATGCGTTTTATGACACTTTTTCAATGCTTTAAATCTATTCTTAGTGATCACTCTGGATAGCCGGTTATTTTTTTAATATTTTGATAAATCGGTTTTAGTTGCCGATACATTTTTCTATATACCTGCTGATAGAGTTTGTTATAAAGCTTGACGTTAGCTTGATTGGGTAAAAACGTTTGCTCGATACGGGTCATGGCATCAATAGCTTGTTGATAATCTTCAAAATAGCCTTGTCCAACTGCGGCATTAATAGCTGCACCTAACCCAGAAGTTTCAAAAGTGTGTGGCCGATGGGTTGGTAAATTAAAAATATCGGCAGTCAGTTGCAATGCCGCGTCTGATTGTGAGCCACCGCCCGAGACCATTAAGCGAGTAATTTTACATTTTTGACGTTTTTCTAAACTCTCTTTCCCTTCCCTTAGCGCGTAGGCTAAACCTTCTAAAATGGAGCGATAAATATGGGCGCGGGTATGGACATCGCCAAAGCCAATAATAGCGCCTTTAGCTTCAAGGTTTTTTAAGCCCGGCGACCAATAAGGCTGTAACATCAGCCCCATAGAACCCGGCGGTACTTGCGCGACAAGTTGGTCAAATAAACTTTCTGCGCTCACGCCTAAATTTTCTGCTTGTTCAATTTCATTTTGACCAAACTCTTGCTTAAACCAATTTACCATCCAAAAGCCGCGATAAATCATCACTTCACTATTAAAATTATCGGGAATGGCAGAAGGATAAGGCGGAATAAAAGCTTGCGGCTCAACATAATTAACGTTGTTGGTGTTAATGGTGGCCGTGGTGCCATAACTTAAACTGGCCGTGTTCGGGTTAATGCAACCTGAGCCCAATACTTCACAGGCTTTATCAGACGCCGAGGCAATTAACTTTGTCCCTACCGCTAAACTGGTATGCGCTGCGGCCGTGGTGGTGATCTCCCCTAACACTGCACCGGGTTTCACTAATTCTGGCAGCATAGATTTTTTCACTGGCAGCGCCTGCCACTTCCAATCCCAAGCCTTTGCCCAGTTTTGCTTTTTATAATCAAATGGCAAATAACCGACAATGCTCGCCACTGAGTCTTTAAATTGTCCGGTTAAACGTTGGGTAAGAAAGCCTGACAATAATAGAAACTTATCGGTTTTTTCCCAGATCTCAGGCTGATATTGTTTCAGCCAATTGGCTTGCGCTTTGCGGCGAAAATAATCCACCACTTTACCTTGGCCGATCAGCGCAAATGCCGAGCGCCAATACCAAGGCATAGGGTTATTTTTTTGGCATAATCGTTGATCAAGCCACAAAATTGCCGGGCGCAGTGCTTGACCATTTTTATCGAGATTAATGACAGTGCCACGCTGGGTAGTAACAGTAACCGCAGTAATTTTTTCGCGGTAGCCGTTTTCAATCACCTCAGTTTGCTGCCAAAGTTGTTGGCAACATTGCCCTAACATTTGCCAAAAATAGTCGGCATCTTGCTCGGCCCAGCCCGGATGGGTTGAAAAGTAGGCGTCAAGCTCAATACGACTTTTTGCCACCAAGTTACCTTGTAAATCAAACAATAAGGCGCGAATACTTTGTGTGCCATTGTCTATGGTTAAAATCAAATCATCACTGTGCTGGCAAGTATTTTCTTTGGCGCTATTTTCTGTGGCAGTGTTTTCTTTAGCATTGTTTGCTGTGGCGTTATTTTCTCTCATAGGCTACTTACTCTGTACTTACTTGGTATCATTCGGCAAGCTATAACTCTTTTGCCATAGCGCTAAATATCGACTGATTTCTTGTTGCCATTTTTCTTCACTCCACGATAAATAAGGCGAACACAGGGTTTTAATTTTTGGCAATAATTCGCGCGCCCCTTCTGGTAACACATTACCTAGGCGGGTGCGACGCAGTAGTAAGTCATCTAAATGTTGTATTTGCTCAAACCTTACGGCCCAAATTAATTCGGCCCATAAATGCTTGCTGTAACGTATCGGGCTGCAGTCTTCTTTGTTATTCGCTTTAACAAAAATTTGACTAAATTCGCCATAGCAAGCCTGTATTTGTTGTTGAATATCAGCGCTAAAAGTTAAAACGCTGTCATGTTCGCCGTTAGCTTTCGATGTTTCCATATTTGATACTTGTACTTGCGAAAAGATCGGCTGCTGACATGCAAAGCTTAAGGTTTGCTTTAACACCTCTTGATCAAGCGTGTCGTCCTCGCCCAACTGCTGACATACCTTAGTCATCACTTGCTCGGCAATCAGTCTAAAGGTGGTGAGCTTGCCGCCTGTTACACTAATAAGTCCTTGGTTTTGCTCAATGTGATGCTCGCGCTTCTCTTTTGATGGCGCCAATGACTCACCAGAGGTGGTCACTGGCCTTACCCCTGAAAAGGTCGAAATAATATCATCGGCGGTAATGTTAGCGTGCGGAAATTGCTGCTTGATGGTGGCCAGTAAATAATCAAACTCTTGTTGACTAATTTTTGCTTCCAAAGCCATATCTTCATGATGCTCAACATCTGTAGTGCCGACGATAGTAACGTTTTGCCAAGGGTAGACTTGTACTGGTCGTTTATCTTGTGCGTGTTGCACTGAGATAACGCTAGCTACAGGTAAACGCCAACTGGGGATCACTAAGTGACTTCCGCGCAGCGGGCGCATTTTATAAGCAGTTTTTTTAGCGCTATGGTTTGTTGATTGCTCAGCAGTTTTTCCGTTGTTAGCCTCAACGTTTAGTAAATTTGACCAAGCACCACAAGCATTTATCACTACTTTTGCGTTAAAGGTTATTGCTGTTGTTTGTTCTTCTAACTGCAGGTCAATTTGATGTCTGTTTTCTTGCCCGCTAAGCCCAACGACTTTGGCATAATTAAGCGCTTGGCCGCCGAGCTGTAACGACTCTTGAATCAGCCTTTGCACTAATCGTGCGTCTTCGGTTAAGGCATCAAAAAACTGCGTACCACCAAGTAAATCATGTTCATCCACTTGCGGAGCCAAGGCTAAATACGATGACTTTGGCCAAAATTGATGTTGCTTTACGCCAGCGATAAAATCATAACAAGACAACAATCGGTTAAATACCCAAGGGCCGGGAAAGGCTTTTTTGTAATGGCTTAAGGTAAAGCTTTGTTTTTGTACCAAAGGCTGCCCATCGGTAAGTAAACGTTGGCGCTCAATAACCGACTCTCTTGTTAATGCAACTTGCCCTTGCGCCATATAGCGCAGGCCACCATGGACCATTTTCGACGAGCGACTTGAGCTACCCCAAGCAAAGTCTTTTTGCTCAAGCAGCAACACCTTTAGCCCCATTTGGCTGGCCAGTTTTAAGATACCCGCGCCGGTAATACCGCCACCTATGATCACCAGATCCCAACTAGCAGAGTTTTCGATATCGGCAATACGTTGCGCCCGTGTCATAAGCACATTTTTTGCTAATGTAATGCCATCAGTGGCACTACCAAGCTTTTCTTCAGGCTTGCTTACGTTATCCATGTGCGCGACTCCATAATCGATAATTCGGCATTATTCCAAAAGAGTACCGGGATTTAGCTGCTGCTCGGCATCAAAATGCTGCGCTAAATTTTCCAACACTTTCATACCTAACTCGCCTTTTTCTACCGCTAGATATGGTGCATGGTCTTTGCCAACACCGTGTTGATGACTAATGGTGCCGCCATTATTGACAATAATGTCGCTGGCTTGATGTTTAAGTTTTTGCCAACGCGCCAGTGTGGCTTGGTAAGTATCTGCATTTCGATAAACATAGGTGGTATATAAACTACAGCCTTGACTATATACATGCGAAAGATGGGTAAAAACATGCACTTTTTCGTTCTCATCAGCCAAGCCAATGCGCATAGCCGCTTCAACTTTTGCCATTAAGCTATCAACATTGCCCCAATCGGTGGCAGTTTCGAAGGTATCGACCACATAACCTTGTTGCCATAAGGCTTCGCGAAGATAAGGAGAGCGAAAACGGTTTGCTTGCCATTTCTTCCCTAATATTTCGCCGGTACTTACGCCTTTAAAGGCTTTAACCAAGGCTTTTAATTGCTGGCTACTAGCTGAAATTTGTTTTTTACTGCCGGTTAAGCCAAAAGTCAGCATGCACTTTTCATCATCACAGCCACGCAATGCTAAGTAGCGTTCTAACCACTTGATTGAACTTTCATGGCCGGCAAGCTTTAACTGAGTTTGGGTTTCTACACCATTACTGACTCTTAACATCGACAAGGCAATACGTTGTTGTACCGCTTGTTGGCAAAATTGACTCGCCGCTTGCCAGTTTGGAAAGAAAATAACGGAGAACTTTTCCGCGTCAGCCACTTTACTAACCCGGACTTTCACTTCGGTTAAAATGCCAAAGCGCCCTTCTGAGCCTAATAATAATTCGCGTAAGTCTGGGCCTGCTGATGAGGCAGGAAAAGTCGGTACATCAAGCGAGCCGGCAAAAGTTTCCAAATTTCCGCCAGCAAATAATTGTTCGATACGGCCATAGCGCAACGACTGTTGGCCACTTGAGCGACTAGCAACCCAACCGCCGATAGTTGAAAGCTCAAATGACTGTGGAAAATGCCCTAAAGTATAGCCGCGGGCTAATAGCTGAGCTTCTACCATTGGACCGGGCGTTCCGGCGCCAAAGGTGGCGATTTGGCTTTGCTCATCTAAATGCAGTAGTTGATTCATCCGCCCCATATTGACCGTTAGCACCGCGCGCTGAGACTTTTTAGGATTGATATGTCCGGCAACACTTGTACCGCCACCATAGGGGATCAAATCGATATTATGACTTTTAGCATAGGCGAGAATATCTTTAACATCTTGGCGGTTTTCAGGAAAACAGACACCATCGGGAAAACAGCTAATTTCACCGCTGTGCATCGCCAACCAATCAGGCAATGATTGCCCTTTCGCGTGGCGCACCCGTTGCTCAGCGTCTATAGAAACTAGCGGATGTTCAGGTAAGCGCGACTCTGGCACCGCCTGCATAACTTGTGTTAAATCGACATCGTTAAGACGCTTGCCCTCGCCAACCACTTGACTTAAAAAAGCCCCTGCCGATTGCGGTAAATCCATTGAGTTACTTTCGTCACCCCAGCCATTCCAACGTCTCATTTTACTGCCCTGCTATTAATTCATTATCGGTTATGATAAAACGAAGCTTATCATGGAAAAATGTCCTAAAAAGACAGTCAAGGTGACATTTTTGGACACAGTTAAGTATAAATAACCTTATGAGTACTATATCTATTTTATCTAAAGCCTCTGTGCCAGCCGGCAAGCCGGAAATTGCTGAGGAAAGCGCCGCCGACCGCGCTAGCTTCGCCCAACATTTAGGGCAAGCCTCAATACCCGCCGTTAAACAATATTTGCAGCTTGCCACCGAGCAAAAACTAGATATTGACGCGATTTGTGCCGATATCGGCTTAAACCAAGCGCTATTGACTGATAATAGTCAACACATTAGCGGCCTGCTTTTTCAGCGCCTGATCGCAGCATTGTTAGCACAATCAAAGGATGATATGTTCGGCTTGCATACCGCCAAGCATGTACAACCAGGCTCGTATAGCGTGTTGGGTTATATTTTTATGAACTGTGAAAATTTAGCGCAAGCGATGACAAAAATTCAACCCTTTGAAAAATTAGTGGGAGATATGGGCGTCACCACCGTTGCGTCATTAGGTGACAAGATAAAAGTTAGTTGGCATTGTCGATTTACCGACGAGCAGGTTAAGCGCCATATGATCGACAATTGCCTCGGCTCGTGGATAACCTTTGCCCGCTACTTGGTGAGTGAACACAGTAACCCCAGTGAAATACTGTTAAGTCGCAAGCTGCCAGCACTGGCACAGCAAAAAGCATATCAAGCAATATTTAAATGCCCTGTCAGTTACGGGCAAAGTGACAATGCCATTATTTTTGATAAAAGCTTGTTGTTGTTACCGTTAAATAAAGGCGATCAGCAATTATTATCTACCCTTGAAAGCCATGCTCAAGCGCTAATGTCCGATCTCACGCCTGAAACCAACTTGCCGACACAGCTACAAGCCGCCATCGCTAAGTCATTAAAAACAGGGAACTTTCACCAGCAAGAAATCGCGCAACAATTTGGCATAAGCGCTAAAACCTTACAGCGTCGTTTAGCGAAAACCGGACTGAGTTTTCAAACTCTGCTCGATAACACTCGCTTAAACATCGCCAAACAACACTTAGCAGAAACGGCGTTAAATTTGAACCAAATCAGTAGCGAATTAGGCTTTACTGAGCCGAGATCATTCTATCGCTGGTTTAATAAGCTTAATGGTCAAACTCCCGGTGATTATCGAAAAAACATCACCAGTTAGCGCTAAATTATTTAAACTCTGCATTGAAGAGGCTTTTCAGGACGAGGTGGAACAGATCTTTAATGCGTGTTCAGTATATAATGCGGAAAACCTTTTATAAGTGAATAAAATGAATACAAAAATATATCAACACGTTCATGCATTGGCTAAAGACTTAATGCAAGCGGCGGTGAGAAAAAATCAAGTAAAATTTGATGAATATTACCAAGAACTACAGCAGCTTTGCCACGACAATGAAGATAGCGACAGAGACCACCCTGTGCAATGGGAAACGCTGGCTGACTTTACTGATGATTATGCTTTGGCCATTAGTATTTACCAAAAAGCCTTAGTTAAGGCTCAAGCAATTAATAACAAAGATTATCTTTCATCCATCGCATTTGCCATTGCCTCGCTGCAGGCAGAAATGGGTGATACGTCGAGCGCGATTGAGCATTTAGAACAAGCTAAAATTAACAGTAATAAAATTGCTGATAAAGACTTAAAAGCTGAAATTGACGAATTATTACAAGCATTAAAAGCTTAACTGTTCAGAGGAAGGTTTGCGCTGGCCTTCCTTTTGCTTTCGCCCTATTAACACAGAACTATTGCAATATTAGCACGGGTTAAATGCCTCTCTCAGGCTTATGCAACCAAGGTATTGAAGATAGTAAAAAGCAGCTAACATTCAGTATCTTAGCTCTACCAGGCAACAAATTTACATGCTAAGCGCTGAAATTTTTATCTCGTCTCATTTCTCATTTCTCATTTCTCATTTCTCATTTCTCCAGTAGTGCAACCTTATTCATTTGCGTACAAAGAGGCAACTAAATATAGTTGCGCTATAATAAGCAATTAAATATCATTGCTTATTGTCATGTGATTGAGGAAATGAAAATGATTGCGGTATTAACGGGAGATCTAGTTAATTCAACTAAGATGTCCAATAAAAACTATTTAGCGGTTATCGATGCTCTTAAAGGTTTGCTCAATGAAGCTGATGAAAAATACCATGCTAATGGTGAAATCTATCGCGGTGATGAGTTTCAGATCCAATACCCTGATCCTACGGTTGCTTTAAAAAGTACGCTGTTGATCAAGCTGGCATTACATTTAGCGGCATTTTCAGCAAAACCGATACAATGTACACTGTCGCTAGCCTATGGCGCACATCAGGTTTACAACAAAAAGCCCAATACTTCCTCTGGTCCTGTGTTTATCGCCTCAGGTCGAGGCTTAGAAAAAAATCAACGGGCTGAGCTATCATTACATTTTGAGCAACAAGCGCTAAATCATGAAGTTCAGCTGTTAAGTCAATTTTTAACGCATTTACTGAACCGGCTTACCAAAACACAAGCACAGTTACTGTATCAATATATCGCTAGCGATTTTGCCGAACATAAAAAAATTGCCGAGCTCACGGGTACAACGCGACAAAATATCAGTAATAGATTAGCCAGCATTGGCGCTTATTTGGTGAGAGATTATATGGCGTTGATTGCGAAAAAAGTCACCCAACTTAAGGAGAATAGCTAATGGAACTATTACTTATGCTGCTAACCGCTCACTTCATTGCTGATTTTTATCTGCAACCCGCGCATTGGGTGGCATGTCGAAATACTAAGCACTTAAAGTCAGCCGGATTGTGGCAGCACTTTTTGGTGCATATATTGCTCAATAGTTTGGTGTTTTTACTGTCTGAACTGGCACTATTACCAGCAGTAATGGCGATTACAGTTATTTCGGTGTCACATTTACTTACCGACTATTGGAAGTCTTACCGAGAGACAAATTTGCGTTACTTTTTGTTTGATCAAGGCATCCATATCTTGATCATTTGTTTGGTCTGGGCGTATCTATTTAACGTCACCTTAGCACAATTCATGGTATTGATAGCAAATGTTTTAAGCGCAAAAAACATACTTGTCGCGATATCCTATCTACTGGTTTGTAAGCCGGCTTCGGTCATTATTTCACTGGCTTTAAAAAAACACACTGATAGTTTGACGAGCGGCTCGGTAATATCTCAGGGTGCTTCAAATGATGAAGACCTTGGTATGACTACAACTAAATCAAATGACATATCAATTAAGAGAAAAAATATCGGTTTGTTATCGGCCGGTGCTTGGATTGGCTATATTGAGCGCTGCTTAGCTATCTCTTTTATTTTTATTGGCCAATTTGCCGGCATTGGCTTTTTAGTGGCAACAAAAACCATATTTAGGTTTGGCGATCTCACCAAAAATAAAGATATGAAACTAACCGAGTATATGATGTTAGGCACGCTATTAAGTTATGCCATCGCGCTATTTATCGGCTGGAATACCTTACAAATTTATAAAATGCTCTAACATGATAAAAAACGTTGCATAATCAAACAAAAAATTTACTTGCTTGCGGATTTTTTGCCTGATAACGCACAATATACGAGCACCGCGCTACGGCTTTTTTATTGTCCGCGTTAATCTGCTCAAGCACCGCTTCTAACAGTATTTTCGCGAGTCCTTTTCCTGCCAAGGCCTCAGGCACCACCGTATGGGTTAAATGCATACTGCCATTTTGTTCATCGTATGTAATATAGGCAATATCGCCGTCAATATGGTATTCATATCTACAAGCCGGTGCGTTATGTATCAGGGTATAGGACATCGTTTTCTCCTTTAATATGAATATATATGCTCTGAATATAACTTGAAATATCAAAATGCATTATAGAAAGTCTATCATCGAGATTTCAACAATGAATTTTTTCATTTTTAGTATATGAAAATCAGCTATTTTTATCCGCTATTTTGGTATAAACTCCGCCGAATATCTTTACTGAACAAACGTCTCAACCTGAGCGCGGCAAAACCGAAAAGCTCAAGTACTAGACGTAGATTTGACTCGCGCCAGCTTCTTATTTCTTTCGAACATAACCTTATAAAAATGAATCCAATGACTAACAAAACCATAGTAACCCACAACGGTAATTTTCATGCTGACGATGTTTTTAGTGTCGCGGCGCTTAAAAGTATATTTCCCACTTTTAACCTTATTCGCACTCGCAATGTCGACGTTATCGCAAAGGCCGATATTGTTATTGATGTTGGCGGTGAATATAACGCCGACGCCAGCCGTTTTGATCATCATCAACGTGGTGGTGCGGGTACGCGTGAAAATGGTATTCCTTATTCATCATTTGGTTTAATTTGGCAAAAATATGGCTTAGAAATATGCCAAGGCAATCAAGAAGTTGCCAATTCGGTTGATGCCAAGCTAGTTTCGACCATTGACGCGATCGACTGTGGGCATGTTGAAGGTGTGCCTCAAGGTGTTAGCCTAAGCCAAACTATTTCCATGTTTAACCCCACTTGGCAAGAAGATAACCACTTTGATGAGTGTTTTGATGAAGCGGTTGAGTTTGCCGTGCGTGTTTTAGCCCGATTTATTGCCTCGGCTGACGGTGGCATTAGTGCAAAATCAATTGTCGCTAAGGCGATTGAAAATGCCGAAGATCCGCGGGTGATCGTTTTGGAAAAATATATCCCGTGGAAAACAACGGTTCATGCCTTATCTGAGCAAGCTTTGTATATGGTTTACCCATCTCAAACCGGTCAATGGCGTATTCAAACCGTACCGGTTGAGCCAGGCTCATTTGAAGACCGAAAGCCGTTACCTACGCCATGGGCTGGCTTATCTGAACAAGCATTGAAAGACGTTACCGGCATTGATGATGCTATGTTTTGTCATAATGGTTTATTTATTGCGGGTGCTGAATCATTTGCCAGCACCATGAAAATGGCCGCTATCGCCCTGAAAGATTAATAAATCCCCCTAAAAATCTGAGGCATTGATTTTCTATACCAATCAATGTCTCGTTGAGTTTATTCAGCCACTATTTATTCAGTTACTTAAAGCTAAATTCGACTTTAGCTTCATGATATTAATAAATAGCCTAGGATCGTCAATTTCTGCCAATATAGCACTATCGGGTAAACAATCGTCATCAACATAGTCTGCAAAGTCTCCGGCAGGGTCAAACACTAAAATATCAAGGGCTAATCGGTCTAAGCCATATAAACCGCGATGGATCATATCAGCAGAAAACACTAATAAATCACCCGCCGCTAAGCTAATTTTTTTACCGGTTGAAAGATCGTCACTGCTCAGCCGACCTTTTTCTTCTTGTCGAACATTAAATTCTTCTTCATTGTCCCAGCGCTTATGTGTGCCGGGTACTAGCTCCATACCACGTTCATCAAATAGCGGTACGCGCAGGTGTAATACTTGCGTTTCTTGTATCGCTATTTTCTGCCCTGCCACGTCATGATCATATTGACAATCACGATGCCAAAAATCTTTTTGTTTTGGATTAACCGGGTTAAAAAACAACTGGGTATTCATAAACGCCGGGGTATTGCTAATGATCGTCTCAACAATATTCATCACTTTTTTTGAGCTGATAAAGTTAAACAGTTTTATTCTGTCATCAAACCCTAAGTACTGACTGCCGGTAATTAACGAAGAATTAAACGCTTCCTCTTGATAGAACGTCGCATTGTCTTGCTGCCATAACTGATGAAATTTTAATACTACAGCTCTTAACGCAGCAATTTCAGCGTCAGTAAAATAATTTCTAATCACAAAGTAACCTTGCTGATCATAATTTTGCTGCAATTGATGCGCGTTTTCTAGCATGAACACTCATTTCCTCTACGTTACAATAATCACTGAATAATCACGACTTACTCGATAACCACATAGGTAGCTACGTTGTAATTAGTATCCGCATATTATATCAATTTGACTAGCCGTTGTTTTAACTTAAATAGTCGACGAGTGAATTATTTAAAATATTCAATTAAATGGTGATCTAATGATTGTTATCTGGGGTAAATTTAGCCATGGTATCCATATGATGACTTTTTTATTTTTCTCCCTTTCCGTTACCGTTTTTGTTTTTGTTTTTGTTTTTGTTTTTGTTAGGAGCACTCAGCTATGAAGCAGCTAAATTACCTTGTTAAATTTATTTCACCCAGTTTTTACTTGAAAAAACACATCATTCTCGCGGCTTTTTGTCCTCTACTTGCTCAAGCAACCATTGCCAATGAAGACTTTAGCCAGTGCAAAAACAATTTAGCAAAACGTGCACAAAGCGCAGGGTTTTCTAGCTATATCACCAAAACGGTGATTGATAATATTTCCCCAATTGAGCGCGTGATCAGCTTAGATAAAAAGCAACCTGAGTTTACTCAAACCTTTGAGCAATACATTAACACCCGAGTTAGCGCGTATCACTTGCGCGTAGGTAAAGAAAAGCTAGAGCAACATAAAACGTTATTCGATGATTTAGAACGTAAATATGGCATTCCACGCCAGTACTTAGTGGCATTTTGGGGCTTAGAAACTGTTTATGGCAAACACAAAGGTAAAATGTCGGTACTCAATGCCTTAACGACCTTGGCCTGTGACCAACGCCGTAGTGAGTTTTTCACCCTCGAACTCTTAAATTTATTTACCTTAATTGAAACGGAAAAAGTTGCGGTTGAGCAACTACAAGGCTCTTGGGCGGGCGCCATGGGGCATATGCAATTTATGCCAACCGCGCTATTAAAATATGCCGTTGACGCTGACCATGATGGCAAAGTCAATGTATGGCAAAGCGAGCTTGACGCCATCACAACAGCAGCCAACTACTTAAATAAAATAGGCTGGCAAGCCAACGAGCTTTGGGGCAGAGAAGTTAAGTTACCAGAAGATTTCGCCTTTGGTAAAGTCGCTTTTGACCAATATTACCCGCTCAGTTATTTTCAGCAGTTAGGCGTTAAAAAAGCCAATAATCAGCCATTATCGAACTACGATATTCAAGCTGAGCTTTATCTGCCCTCTGGCCATCTAGGGCCAGCGTTTTTGTTGTACCCAAACTTTAATGTCATTATGAAGTGGAACCTGTCAAAAAGTTATGCCCTGTCTGTCGGCATATTGGCAAATAAATTAGTTGGCGCTAAAACAGCTAAGTTTATGCACCATAAACCAACAGCGGAGAAGCCCTACAGTGTCACGCAAATGAAAGCCCTACAAAGCCAACTTAATGCTTTAGGCTTTGATACTGGCGAGCCCGATGGCATATGGGGGCCTAAAAGTCGACAGGCCATTCGCGCTTTTCAGCTCCAACACCAACTGATAGCCGATGGTTATCCAAATAAATCAGTATTTTCAAAAATTGATTCTGTTCAGGTTAACTAATCGCAAACTTTGCCAGCATTGATACTAGAGGCTTAGATGGTATTTGAAGTAGCATTATTATTCTTCGCGGGCTTTTTAGGCGGCATACTTAACTCCATCGCTGGCGGCGGCAGCTTTATTACCTTCCCTGCACTTATCTTCGTTGGCATTGCCCCAGTAATGGCAAACGCGACTAATACCTTTGCCTCATGCGCCGGTTATATCAGCGGTACTTTTGCTTTTCGACAAGAACTCGCAAAGCATAAGAGTGAACTACCACTCATCATTATAATCAGCTTAATTGGCGGTATTGCGGGTGCTTGGCTTTTATTGCAAACGCCTGAGGCTGTGTTTCGTGGAGCCATTCCTTGGTTACTGCTATTTGCCACCCTGCTATTTATTTTTGGCGGGAAAATCAATACTTGGCTTAAAAACAAGGTCGGAAATGATCAACATGCGTCAGCTGTCGGCCGCGTTTTATTACTCTTACTGCTCTTGCTAGTGTCGGGATATGGTGGTTTTTTCAACGCGGGGCTAGGCATAGTTGCTCTGAGCTATTTGGCCTTGGCCGGTTACACCAATATCAATGCCATGAACGGATTAAAGCTGCTAATTTCAACCACAGTGTCACTGATTGCCATCACACTGTTTATTTATAACAATGTTATTGCTTGGTATGAAGGTAGCATTGTATTATGCGGCACCTTAGCGGGCGGTTATATGGCAGCGAATGTATCGCGTAAATTACCACAAAAAACTATTAGGCGTTTTGTTATTTTCGCCAGCATTGCCACGACACTATATTTCTTTTTTGCAAGCTAGTCCCTCGTATATAAGAAAAATACAAGCCCCATTTAGCTTACGTAAAAGAGTAAAAAAAGTATGCAAACAATACAGCTTAGCAAAGAAGAGTTAAGAGAAAATAAGCTAAGTCGGGAAGAATATTTAACGAAACCCAAAATTCCATTAATAGTGGTATTAGACAATGTCACCAATAGCTACAACATTGGCGCTTTTATTCGCTTAGCTGATGCCTTTGCTATCGAAAAAGTCATTGTTTGTGGCACTGGCGCATTAGCTATTTCAGATAAAAAAATGAAAAAAGCGTCAAGAAATGAAGCTAAGTGGGTGTCTGTTGAATATAACGACAGTACCACCGCTTGCTTACAAACACTTTTGGATGACGGTTATACAGTGCACAGTGTTGAGCTCTGCCATGAGTCGGTGAATTACACTAATGTGACTTATCCTGCTAAATCGGTATTAGTGTTAGGCAATGAACGTAAAGGTGTAAGTGAAGCGGCATTAGCCTTAAGTCATCAACAAATACACATTCCGATGTTTGGTATGGGTAACTCGCTAAATGTTTCAACGGCAGGCGCTATTGTGTTAGCTGAATGTGCGAATCAAATCAGGAAACAGTTATAATCCCCCTACCTACCGGTGGCAATATAATAATAAGCCCCGGCAATTAAAAATAAAAAAGAGCGAAGCAATTAACTTGGCTCGCTCTTTTAATTTATACATTAGGCACACTACCGTGTAGCTATAGCCAAGTATTAAACGTCTTTGTGCACATGAACATCCATTTGTGGAAACGGAATATTAAGCCCTTCAGTGCCAAAGGTTTTATATACTTTTTCGTTCATTTCAAAGAATACGCCCCAGTAATCAGGTGCATTCACCCAAGCTCGAACAGTAAAGTTCACGGAACTGTCGGCCAATGCTGAAACGGCAATAACCACTTCAGGGTCTGTTAAAATACGTGAATCTTCATCACACAAACGCTTAATTACAGCTCGAGCCTTATCTACGTCATCACCGTAACCAACACCAATCGTCCAATCAACCCGTCTTTTTGGCTCAGTTGAAAAATTCACCATTGATGAAGTTGATAAACCACCGTTTGGAATAATAATGGTTTTATTGTCAGGGGTTTTTAAAATAGTGTTGAAAATTTGAATCTCAGCCACCGAACCCACATAGCCCTGTGCGTCGATAACATCGCCAACCTTGAACGGTTTGAAAAGTAAAATCATCACACCGCCAGCAAAATTTTGCAGCGTACCCGACAATGCCATACCGACCGCTAAGCCAGCAGCACCGAGAATAGCAATAAACGAGGTCATTTCGATGCCTAACATGCCAAGCGCGGTGATAATTAACATCACGCGTAGCAGGCCATTAACTATGCCCGTTAGAAACGGCACTAACGAAGGGTCTGTACCACCTTTGGTTAACATATTTTTAAACACGCGACCGATGAACTTGACAATCCAGCCACCAATGATCCATACGAGTATCGCACCTATCAGCTTCGGGCCATAGTGCAGTGCCATTTCCGTGATTTGAGCAATCATTTCTTCTGTATTCATAATATTTTCCTGATTTATTTTTCGTGTTTTATATATGGGTTTAAAGACTTTGTTAATTTACTCACTTTGATATTTTCTTCTTTATTATGATGAAAACAGCACTTGAACAATCGTCACAATTTGATACAACTATATAAATATAGGATATAAATCATCAATATCCTAAGGTTATTTGTGCAAAAAACGGTTACTGACGGTCATAATTAACTATAGAGTTAGAAGAATTGAAAAAGCTCAATGCTATTAAAGTTGCTTAGCTTTACCCCTGATAACGTTTCGGCTAAATGGCCGACTAAAATCGCAAATAACTAGTACTAATAAACTGAATCTAACAACAACCCCGTAAACGGTTAGCCTATATGCGCAACTTGTATGGGTGAGTATGTTAGCTATACAATAGCGGCGTTTTTAATCATCAAAATATTCAACGCGTGAAATCAGAAATTAAACTCAGCAAACGCTTGCAACAAATTGAAAAAATGGTGTCATCACCATACGCGCATATTTGGGATTGCTGCTGTGATCATGGTTTATTGGGCATGGCCTTACTGTCACATCAAAGCAGCAGCACGGTTCATTTTGTTGATATTGTGCCTGACCTTATGGCGAAGTTAACCCATAAGCTTGAACGCTTTTTCTCAAATGCAACTTGGCAAAGCCACTGTATTGATGTGGCAAAACTGCCCTTAACGCAATACCAAGGAAAGCACCTTGTTATTATTGCCGGTGTTGGTGGCGACTTAATGATGCAATTTATCGCAGCGATTACTCAGCAGCATAAACATCTGGAACTCGATTTTTTACTCTGTCCTGTTCATCACCAATACGCTTTACGCCAGCAGTTAATCGCTTTAAATTTTACCCTGAAAGACGAAGTGCTGATTGAAGATAATCAACGTTTTTATGAAATTATGTTAGTGTCTTCCTCAAGCAAAGAGTTAAGTGAAAAACACAGAAAAATCAGCCCAGTTGGTGATAAAATTTGGCAAGCAACGTCAAATATGCAAAGCGACACAGCGAATAAATATTTGCTTAAAACCCTGCAACATTATCAGCGTATTCAACAAGGCTCAGCACAAGGTAGCGCAAACAACCCTCAACATATAATTGATGCCTACCTTGCTGTAAAGCGCTAAGCCTGTTTGCTCAAACCTTACGTTAGCTCGGCTTTTTTTTGAAAAGTGAAGGAAACAGCTGTTAATATAGTCCCAACGAGCATATGCCACTTTTTCGAATATTAGCTGCAATAAAAGGCCCTAACGTGATCAGAATTTTATTAGTTATTATGACCCTATTCATATCGTTGCCACTGCTTGCGGCAAATACCAAAGGACAATATATTCAGCCGAATAATTTTTCCCCAAAAGTGCGCATAGAAACCTCAATGGGCCATATTATTGTTGAGCTTGACCGATACCGCGCCAAAATTACCGTTGATAACTTTTTAGGCTACGTAACCCGAGGCCAATACGATAAAACCCTGATCCATCGCGTAGAAGAAGGTTATCTTATTCAGGGCGGCGGCTTTATGACCAACTACACTGACGTTGAGCCCGACGCACCAATTTTCAATGAATCTGGCAACGGCTTAAAAAATATTGAAGGCACTATTGCCATGGCAAAACAGCTTAACGATGCCCACTCAGCCACCAGCCAATTCTTTATTAACTTAAATGATAATAGCAATTTGGATCCGGGCAGCTCATGGGGCTATGCAGTTTTTGGTGAAGTGATCCAAGGTTACGAAATACTTGAAGCTATGGCACAAGTGGAAGTCGGCTATAGCGAAGAATTAGGCTACACAACGGTGCCGAAAAAAATGATCACCATCATAAGAGTGGTCATTCTTGATGAAGAAACATCAGCAGAAAAATAGAGAATTAGCCGTGAATTGCTCTAGGTTTATTAACGTGTATTAACTCACTAAGCGCTAACCTTTATCATCCTCGTTATCCAAGTAAAATAGCAAAATATTACGCCCCTACGGCGGAAAATATTATTAATACGGCATTTATTTGCCAGTAATTTTTTAACAAACACGTTAATAACCGTAAATTTTACGCGATATCGGTGCATTTTAGCCCTTACATGCTAAAATGTTGGCCATATTTATCGTAACAACAATCTCTATTATCAAGACTAAAAACATGGCTAAAAAATCACTCACCATACGTGAAAAAACTATTTTCGACGGTATATTCACAAAATATTTCTTAAAATTTCTTTTCACCCTTTGGTTCAAAATTGCCGGCTGGAAGCTATGCAAAAACACCCCTGAAGGCGCCGGAGTTGCTATTGCCGCGCCTCATACATCGAATTGGGATTTTTTCTACGCCCTAGGTGCTGCCATACAACAAGATGTGAAAATATATTTTTCCATAAAAGACAGCATGTGCCGAGTACCGCTATTAGGCACTTGGCTTATGTACCTAGGGGCGATTCCGATTGATCGTTCAGAAAAAGGCGTCGGCCAAGTTCAACAAATAAAAGACTTTATCAATAGCCAAAAATTAAAACGCGTGTTTTTCTTATTTACCCCAGAAGGCACCCGTGGTGCTGTACCTAAATGGAAAACAGGCTTTTACCATGTTGCCCAAGGTTGTGGCTTGCCGATTTTTTTAGCCAAAGCTGATTACCAAACCAAAGAATCTGGCGTGTTTCATACCTTTACATTAACCGACAATAAAGAGCATGATATTAAAGCAATGCAGGCCTCTTATAGTAGTATTCGCGGAAAATTCCCGTTACATCAATATCCGCCATACACAGGTAGCATGCCAAAATTATCTGAAGCTGAAGCGAAAATAATTAAAGCCATGTACTCATTTAAAGGCGTGGCTACTGAAATGGAAATTACTGCAAAGGCTAAACTGGGTGAGTTATCAACCAACATGTTAGATTTTTTGATAGAAAAAGGCATGCTTGAAAAAGTTCCGTCTTCTGCTAACAATACCGAACCTAGCTATCGACTAACTTTTGCTGGCAAAGGCTGTTTTCTGCATTTATCGCCAAGTGTATAACAGCATTTAGTAATTACTCATTGCTTTGCGGTGCTTAGCGTTTGATGTTCGATAACTGTCGGCCTCGACTGTAAAAAGATAAGAGGTAGAGTAACGCATGGAGCAGTTGCGAGGCGTTACCACCGCGGCATAAAGTAACACCCACACGACCGATTAGCATTTGATTTGCAACTCAGATACAAAACAACCGAGCAGATAGTTGCGTGCTAACTGCTTTGCTGCATTATTTAACAACCATATTCCGAATAATCTCTGGATTTATTACTCGCTATCTAATCATTTGCTCATGTACCCACAACCGAACAATATATAAGCGCTTGATTTTCAATCAATCAACTGATCGTATACGGACTTAGGTAAGTTAGTACTAATGCGAGTGGCAGGCGCATTAAATGGGTCATGGTTCTCGATATCTTCCCAATAATAATCTTCGACTTCGGTGATTTTATAACCGAGTTGATAAAGAATATGTTCGATTACAACTTTGTCGATAAGGTAACTTGAAATAAATGTCGTCATATCATTGTCAAAAGTTGTCATATTACCGCAGTACTTAATGTTTGATGGGGCTATTTGGTTGATCATACCTGCATCTCCATTGCTTTGAGTAAATACCATAATATTAAGCTCCTGTAATTTATATACGCCTATACTCGGCTACTAATTGCTTAGCCTCGAAAGTGTCTAACCGTTTAAAGTAGTTGATATCTCTTGAATAGCAAAAAGCCCGTCACTTTCGTAACGGGCTTTTAACGTTTGTGTTTGCACTTGTGCCGCGTAGGACATGGATGTGCAAAGCGGATTAGGTAGCCTTTAGCTAACCATGCACGGGAACCTTATCTCGCGCATTTACGGTAGTAAAAAAGCCTACACTTAGCCATTTTTCACTTTAAACTGACTTACTAGGTTATTTAATTCTTCCGCTAAACGGGCTATTTCCGTGCTAGAACCACGCGTTTGCTCCGACGCAGCGGCATTTTCTTCCGCTATTTGCTTCACGTTAACAACATTTTCATTAATGGTTTCGGCGACTGAACTTTGTTGCTCAGACGCACTGGCAATTTGTATATTCATGTCGCTAATCACTTTAATCGCCTGGTTAATTGACTGTAAGGCAACACTTGCTTCTCCTGCGTGAACCACACAATTATCAGCTTGCTCTTTACTTTGGTTCATAACTTCAACCGTACCTTGTGTACCGGTTTGTAGCTGTTCAATGATGTTTTGAATTTCAGACGTCGAACCTTGAGTTTTTGCCGCTAATGCGCGAACTTCATCAGCAACAACCGCAAAGCCACGGCCTTGCTCGCCGGCGCGTGCTGCTTCAATGGCAGCGTTCAGTGCCAATAAATTGGTTTGATCAGCAATGCCTTTTATTACATCAACAATTGAGCTGATGTTGACAACGTCTTTTTGTACTTCATAAAGCTTATCTGATGAGTGGTTAACATTTTTTGACAAAGAATGAATCGACGTAATAGTTTGTTCTACAACATTAGCACCCGATAGTGCTTCTTCGTCGGCTTTCACAGCCGCATCAGCCGCTTGACCCGCATTATCAGCGACATCATGCACGCTAGCCGACATTTCATTCATTGCCGTAGCCACCATTTCTGTTTCAGACTCTTGTTGCGCAATCCCTTTAGACGTTTGCTCTGTTACAACGGCTAACTCTTCAGAAGCGGATGCCAGTTCGTTACTTGCCCCTCTGATAGTTGAAATCATTTTTTGCAGGTTTACTGCAGTATTTTGAACTGCATCAAGTAACATTCCGGTTTCATCTTTAGCGGTATGACCAACATCAACGGTTAAATCACCCTCTGCTAATTGATTAGCAGCGCTAACTGCCCGTTGAATTGGTTTAGTGATCGCGATGGTCAAAAAATACGCCGCTAGTATACCTAAAGAAATAGCCACAACCGCTAGGACTATGGTTAACTGAATACTGCTACTGGTACTTTCTTTTAATTCTGGCCCAAGTGTATCTTGATCTTTCATTACCGATAACTTAACGGCCTCAACATTTTTTGCAATCTGAGGGCCAATAGCATCTAAGGTGTTATTGATTATTTTATTACGCTCTACAATTAGCTTATTAATATCATGCATGGTGATAATATAATTACGATGAGCTTCATTAAATTGCGATAATAAACTTCTACGCTCTGCATTTTGTAAATTCCTATCGAGTGTTTCAATTTCATCTTTAACAACGTTTTCAATATTGTCTAAGGCGGTATTGAAATCTTGCTCATCATTCGTTTGCAAATACCTCACAATAAATAGACGCCCCTGCAATATTGTTTCTTGCACTTGCCCTGCTTGATAAGCAGCATCGGTATCACCATCACTATAGGCTGATTCGATAATATCCTCGATTAAAGCGCTCATCGCTTCACCATGTGGGATCAAGCGTGTGTCATTGACCGTATTGCGCTGTTCAACTAAATTTACCACCTGTTCAAATGCACTTTTATAGGCAAGTAATGCGGAATCAAGGTCAGTAATAAGCGCTGCTCGTTCAGGCTTTTGAATTTCACGTTTCGCTTCATTTAGAAAGCCTTGCATGGCTGAAAGGTAATTTTGATATTGCTTTAAGTCTTTATCACTCTTGGTAATAAGATAATCTTTAACATTCATTCGCACCATCAACATATTGGCCTGCAATTGACTTGCTAAGTTGGTATCACGTGCAAGTCCTCGATATTGAGAAATACCATTATCTGCATCTTTAAGCGCGAAAATACTTTCCCCCAATACCAGTGACAGTAATGTTAAAACAACACCAAAGCCTAATCCAATTTTTGCGCCTAACCTAAGATCTTTAAACATTATTACACCATACAATTTACAAGCATTAATTGCTTCTGTTGTCACATTTTGAATGAAAATTTTGTGTAGAATAGCAAAAAACGCATTATTTTATACCATTAATGTCCGTTTTTTTTACACTTTTTTATTTTGATGCCGTATTGTAATAGTGTTGTTTACAGTTTTTTGCTTTCATCCTGAGATATTGCCTTGGTCGAAACGCAAAAAGCCCGTTACATGTGTAACGGGCTTTTCTATCGATGGCGGTGA
>JBMZDW010000015.1:0-56268 GCA_049614565.1 Cognaticolwellia sp.
CCTTAAATGCTGACGGTAGCTATACCTTTACCCCTACAGCTGATTATAACGGTCCGGTGCCTGTTATTACCTATACCGTGTTAGACGGTGCGGGTGATACTGACATCTCAACCTTAACCATTGCCATTACCCCAAGCAGCGATCTAACCGATGGTGATGAGTCCGTTACCATAGCAGAAGATACACCGGTATCAGGGGATGTACTTGATAATGCCAGTACTGCTGATGGCCCATTAAGCATCACCAGCTTTACCGTTGGCGGCAATACTTATAATGCCGGAGACACCGTAAATTTGGCGGAAGGTGAATTAACCTTAAATGCTGACGGTAGCTATACCTTTACCCCTACAGCTGATTATAACGGTCCGGTACCGGTGATCACTTATACCGTGTTAGACGGTGCGGGTGATACCACGACATCAAGCTTAACCATTGCGGTGACGCCAGTACCAGCAGCTGAAGACGATAACTTTAATATTGATGAAGGTGAAAGCGTTTCAGGCAATGTCATCACGCATAATGATGGTGATGGTATTAGCGATTCAGATGCTGGTGATGGCTCGACGTTAGTCGTTACGCAAGTTAATGGTGTCGATTTAGTCTTCGGCGCAGATGGCTTTGCTGTAGTTGCTGTCGATGGCGGTATTTTAACCATTAATGCTGCAGGTAATTTCACCTATGTTAATAGTGACGGTTTTGTTTTAGGTGCCGATTTCCCAAGTTTTGAATATACTTTAAGTGACGGGGATGAGACTGATACTGCAACGGTAACTATTAGTATAAATGATTCAGCGCCTGAGGCGGTTGATGATAACAACTACATTACCTACAAAGATGAAAATGGCTTGAGTATTGCACGTGGCGTCCGAGGTAGTATTATCACTCGCGGTAGCTCAGGAGATCGTGAAGATAGTTCGCCAGATGGCACTATTATATTGACTCAAATTGAATATGCAGGGCAAGCATATGTCTTCGATGCAAGTAATACGGTTTATAGCATAGATACGGGGTTTGGTACGTTAGAGATATACAATACAGGCTTATACTATTTCGATCTTGATGCCGGAATTGATATTAGTACCATTCCAGATTCGTTGCAGTTTGTTTACACGATACAAGACGGCGATAGTGCGAATGCTGAAACCGATCAAGCAACCTTAACTATCAGCTTTACACATGACGATGGCACTAACACTAGCAGCGTAGAGCCTAGCATTTCTGATAGTGATCTTATTGACTTATCTTACAATGAACAAAGCACTGATGTTGTGATGAATGACCAGCATATTGATATTGGCGAGTCTTATGATTTGAGTGAACTCATTGTAGATAGTGAAAGTATTGATGACAGTGTTTTATTTAACGAACTGTCAGAAAGTGATGTTGTTACGGAAGGTCAAGACGATATTACTCCGATTGATCACGATAGTTTGACCCTGAAAAGTACTGAGCAAGGAGAAGTTACCGCCGAGCATCAAACTATCATCACCAATGATTTATTAACTGACGGAGCGACACTGGTTAATGATGGTTCTACCGAAATTGTGCCACCTCAAATTGAGCTTGACACGACCGATCATATATAAATACTTGGATAATATTTGTAAATGATTACAATGATCTAATGATGGTAAATAGGGATATATCATCATTAGATCATCAGCTTATTTAAGAGGTCAAATACTTCGTGCAATCAACCGTTCAACCATCAACACAATGGACAATTAACGCTTCTCAGAAGTTAAGTTCAGATCCATTATTGGATAGCTTAGTGCTGCTTACCGAGCACTTTGGCAACCCGTGTTCAGCTGATGCACTATCCGCCGGCTTACCTCTGACCGGAACTAACTTAACCCCCGAGCTATTACCACAAGCGGCTTCTCGCGCTGGTTTAAGTGCCAAGTTGGTACGCAAAGGCTTAAATGAACTGCCCGCTATGCTACTACCGTGCATTTTGATGCTTAAGGATAAAAAAGCGGCGGTATTACAAGAATTAGATATTGATAATAACAGCGCGGTGGTTTCATTACCTGAAACGGGTGGTGAAGAGCAACTAACCATTGAAGCACTCGAGTCAAATTTTGTTGGTTACATGTTTTTAATCAAGCAACAATATCGCGGCGACAGAAATTTTGATGTTCATATCGATAGTTCGAAAGAGCATTGGTTATGGCAGAAAATTAAAAGCACTTCATCGATTTATCGCGATGTTATTATTGCCTCAATAATGGTCAATATCTTCGCCTTAGTGTCACCGCTTTTTATCATGAACGTTTATGACAAAGTTGTGCCTAATTTAGCATTTGAGTCGCTTTGGGTACTCGCCATAGGGGCGGGCATTGCCTACATTTTTGATTTTATTTTAAAGCAACTTCGTGGCTATTTAATTGATGTTGCGGGTAAAAAAATCGATATAGAAGTTTCCTCAAAGCTTTTTGCTAAAGTCATTGGTATACCGCTGGAGAAACGCGCCCCAAGCGTTGGCGGTATGGCAAAACAGCTCAGTGAATTTGATAATGTAAGAGAGTTTTTATCTTCGGCAACCATTAGTGCCTTAGTTGACTTACCATTTGCCTTACTCTTTATGTTTTGTATTTGGCTGGTAGCTGGAGACTTAGTCATGTTTCCTGTTCTTGCCTCGGTACTTATCATCGGCTTTACCTTGTTAAAGCAAACAAAACTACGTATTGCGATTGAAGAAAGTAGTAAATTTTCAAGCCTTCGACATGGGCACTTAATTGAGTGTTTAACTACCTTAGAGTCTATCAAAGCCAATGGCGCTGAAGGTGTAGTACAAAATGCTTGGCAACAAATGATCGGCCACACATCAAGTTGGTTGCTTAAATCAAAAATTATCACCAATTCGGTATTAAATTTTGCCAGCTTCATCGTGCAATTATCGGTAGTTGCTGTCGTGGTACTCGGCGTTTATCGGGTATCTGATAATCTAATTTCAATGGGAGGGATTATTGCCGCGGTTATGCTAACAGCACGTGCGATATCACCTATTGCAAAACTTGCCGGATTGATGACACGTTCAAATCAAACTTTAAGTGCCTTAAAACAGCTAGACAGTTTAATGGCACAAGAAGGTGAGTTTGAAGATAAAGCACACCTTGTTAGTCGTACAAAACTGGCTGGGAATATTAACGCCGAAAATATTAGCTTTAAATACCCTAACGCTGACAGTAGCTCTTTAGCGTCGATGTCAGTAAAAATAAAGCAAGGTGAGCGCATTGCTATTGTTGGTCACAATGGCTCGGGTAAAACAACCTTAGCAAAATTGTTACTAGGTCTTTATCAACCAACAAAAGGCTCGATACAATTTGATGGTCTAAACCATCAGCAAATTCATCCAAGCGATCTACGTCGAAATGTCGGTTATTTACCGCAAGATATTGTGCTATTTCATGGCACTATTCGCGATAATATCCTTTTTGGTACTCGCCAAGTCACCGAATACCAACTAATCCGCGCGGTACAACTTTCAGGCGTTAGCGTATTTACCGACCACAATAGCCAAGGGCTTGATCAACAAGTTGGTGAAAGTGGTAGTGCTTTGTCACGTGGGCAAAGGCAATCAATTGTGTTAGCTCGCGCTATTCTTAATTCTCCGCAAATATTGTTATTAGATGAGCCGACCGCAAGTCTAGATGCGCGGGCAGAAAAGCAATTTATTAACTCCATTAAAGCGACGGCAAAAGATAGAACTCTGTTGATGATCACGCATAAAATGGATTTATTACAATTGGTTGATCGGATCTTAGTGTTAGACAAAGGTAAGTTAATTATTGACGGACCAAAAGACACTGTATTGGCGCAATTGAAGGGCGATAAATTGAATCAAGAGAAAAGCCAATGAAAGTTAGCCAACAAGATCTAGAAATGGCCGATGATGTTTACGGGGCCATGCTCACTGAAGTACCAAGTTTACATCGCTTAACTATATGGGCCATGGCGGGGTTGGTATTTTGTTTTATTGTTTGGGCCTATTTTTCAGCAATTCAGCAAGTTACATCTGGCGTTGGCAAAGTTATCCCGTCAACGCAAGTGCAAATTATTCAAAGCTTAGATGGTGGCGTGCTACAAGAGTTATTTGTTCAAGAGGGCATGCAAGTGAGCAAAGGCCAACCGATAGCACGTATCGATGATACCCGTTTTCGCTCTGATTTTGCTGAGCAAAAGCAAGAGGTTAATAGCCTTAGAGCAAATGTTATTCGCCTGCGAGCTGAGCTTTCTAGTATTTTAATTGCTAGTAATGGCCCGTGGAAACGACAAATTAGTATCAATAAAAAAGTGCCTATCTACCCAGATGACTTACAACGTAATGCGCAATTTATGGTGGCACGCCAGCAAGAGGAATATTCTGAACGGTTAGATAACCTAATTAATCAACTGGCTATTTTAGGGCAACAAATACAGCAGAGAGAACAAGAAATTGCAGAGTTAGACTCTAAAATCAATACCTTAAGAATAAGCCATCAAATTGCCAATAAAGAATTAGATTTAACTAGACCTCTGGCCGAAAAAAATATTGTTTCTAAAATCGAGCTATACAAGCTTGAGCGCAGTGTAAACGAACTTAAAGGTGAGTTAAGTGCGGTGCGACTATTATCACCTAAATTAAAATCGGCACTGCAAGAGTCAATACTAAATCGCAGAGAAACCGCACTTGCCTACAGAACCGAAGCAAGATCTGAACTTAATGAATTGCAAAATAAACTGTCGCGCATTAATGAATCACAAGTCGGTGCACAAGATAAAGTAACCAAAGCATTAATTTTGTCGCCGGTAGTTGGTACAATAAAAACCATACACATTAATACTTTAGGCGGTGTGGTTAAACCGGGAGAAACCATCGCGGAAATAGTACCAACAGAAGACAAGTTAATGGTTGAGGCAAAAATTAAGCCCAGAGATATCGCCTTTATTTATCCTGGCTTACCGGCTGTTGTCAAAATCACCGCTTACGATTTCACCCGCTATGGTGGTTTAACCGGTAAGGTTGAACATATCAGCGCAGACACCACGCAAGATGAAGAAGGTAACAGTTTTTATCTGATCAGGGTACGCACTGATGCCTCGAGCATTAAAAATAAAAATGGCGAAGCAATGGCCATTATACCCGGTATGTTGACAGAAGTTGACGTAATTACCGGTAAACGCACAATTTTGGAGTATATATTAAATCCAATTTTGCGCGCGAATGAAGCGGCACTTAGGGAAAGGTAACGCTTAGTAAATAACAATAAATAATACTGATACGGAACTTTTATGAGTAACTTTATGTTTAACTTTAACAAAATAACAATAGTGGCCGCGTTAGGTATATCTGCCTTGTATGGTGCTAAAGCCCATGCGCAAAGCTTAGAACAAGCGGTTGCCGAAGCACTTGATAGCCATCCTGATATTCGTCAGAGTTTTGCACGATTTAAATCAAAAGAAGAAGATGTCAATCGCGCCTCGGCTGGTTATTTTCCTACCATTGATTTAACGGCTGGCTATGGTTATGAATATACCGACACACCGGCAAATCGACGCAATGCCATCGTTGGTGATGACGGCAAAACAGAATTAGCGCGTGGCGAGTTTGGAATCAGCATCAAGCAAATTTTATTTGATGGTATGTACACTCGCGATGAAATTGATCGCACTATGTTTGAAGCAAGCGCTGAACAATGGGCTCTTATTGCCACGGCTGAAGATCTTGCACTGTCGGTGGCCAAAGCCTATTTAAACTTTATTAAAACAGAACAGTTAGTTGCTTTATCTGAAAAAAATATAGCCTCACACCAAGCGATATATGAACAAATAAAACAACGTACTGACTCAGGCTTAGGCAATATTGCAGACTTATCACAAGTGACAGGACGACTTGCCCGTGCGCAATCAAATATGATCTCGGCGCGTAATAACAACCTTGATGCTCGTTCGCAATTTATTCGCTTAACCAATACTCAGCCTGAAAACTTAGTGATACCGGTACCTGATGCGGATATGTTACCTGAAACGAAAGAGTCGGGTTTAGACTTAGCGATAAAAACGCATCCGGTCATTCGCTCAGCGCAGCAAGATATTCGTGCAGCACGTTCATTTAAAAGTGCAGTGAGAGCAAATTACTATCCAACATTGTCATTAGAGCTAGCGGCAAATTCAGATAATGATATTGGTGGTGAAAGCGGTATTAATCGATTGGGGTCTAACGTTGGTGGTCACCGAAATGACGCCACGGCGATGTTGCGTCTACGATACAACTTTTATTCTGGTGGTAAAGATCGTGCAAGCGAACGCAGCGCGGCTTATAAAGTCTCAGAAGCACAAGAAATTAATTACAGTGCTCACCGTCAAGTCACCGAAAGTTTTGGCCTAGCCTGGAATGCTTTTGAAATGTTAGCGCTACAAAAAACTTATATTAAGCAACATATTATTACCTCTAAAGATACACAAGTGGCTTACAAGCAGCAATTTGATATTGGCCAGCGTAATCTCCTCGACTTACTTGATACCGAAAATGAACTGTTTCAAGCGCGTAAAGATTATTTAGATGCTGACTTTAATGAATTGAGCGCCAAGTACCGCTTATTAAATGCTACCGGGCAGTTACTTGACTCGTTAAGAGTCACTCGCTCAAGCGCATGGCAAGGCGAGCATGATTACGAGCAAGGGGCTTACCATGAATAAACACGCTTTTAGGACGTTACCCGTAATGTTGAAACCTACATCAAAATATATCGTTACTGCGTTGGCAGCAATATTTATCAGTGCCTGTGCGGATACACGTATCGTTACATTGGAAGATACCGTGGTGCAAGTTAATGACTTAGTTGATTATGACAGTGATGGTGTGGTTAAGGCGCGTGAAAAGTGCGACGGCACTACGTTTGGTGCATCCATCGACAATTATGGCTGTGGTACACAAGTTGAACTCATCAAGCCTTTTAGAATTGACATTAAATTTGCCAATAATTCATATCAATTACCTGCTGGGGCGAACTTTGAGATAAGCAAGCTCGCCGAGTTTCTTGAAAAGTATCCAGAAATTAATGTCGTGATAGAAGGGCACACCAGTAAAGTCGGCTCGGCAACCCTCAATCAACAACTTTCAAATAATCGCGCGCAAGCAGTCGCTTTAATGTTGAGTAATGAATTTAATATTGATGAAAAGCGTATTTCTGCTATTGGTTATGGTTTTGAACGTTTGGAGGTTCAAGGCAGCTCTGAGCATGCGCATGCGAGCAATCGTCGGATAATGGCAGAAGTTTCTCATAGCGAAAATATTGATGATCTTAAGTGGACCATCTATACGGTAGACCAAGTTAATTAGTTATTATTTACCGGTTATTAGTGAGCAGTATGAATAGTCATGACTTTTTAAAATGTTTAGTTATTAAGTCTACACAAATACTGCTCATCAGTACCTTAAGTTTATCGGCGCTTTTTGCCCAATCAACTTTGTCTCTTGATGAAAAAAAAATCATCAGCGCATTGGAAAAAAATTACGGCATAAGAGCAGGAAAAAGAGCCAAAGCTTGGTTCAAATTAATGCAGCCCAATGCAGAAGATACAGCGTTAGCACAATTAACAAAAGTAAATCAGTTCTTTAATATGTTTAGATTTGTTGAAGACAGTAAACTGTGGGGGCTTAGCAATTATTGGGCGACCCCGGTAGAGTTTATCGGCGTCAATGGCGGTGATTGTGAAGACTACTCCATTGCGAAATACTTTACGTTAATAGAGTTGGGGATCCCAGATGAAAAAATGAGGATCACTATGGTTAAAGCGCTAAAGCCGAATCAATATCATATGGTGCTTGCTTACTACGATACCCCAAGTGCCGTGCCATTAATATTGGATAACCTTGACGGTGTTATTAAACCGGCAACTCAGCGTAACGATTTGATCCCTGTATACAGTTTTAATGCTAGCCAGTTATGGTTAAACAAAGAGAAAGGCCGCGGTATTCTTAACGGAAAATCGTCAAAACTTAAACTTTGGCGAGACTTAAAAAAGCGTATGACCAGTTCAAAACTTAAACAACCCAAGCACAAAATGGAGTTTTAAGATCATGACCTTATTTCGAGAAATAAACTCATTGCTGTTCAGCCTATTTTTATTAGTGATGGCGAGCCTCGTTTATTTTCAATTTACCCAGACCCGCGACTTTATGAGTCAACAAATGGAGTCTGACTTAAATAATACCATCACCTCGCTAGGCTTAATGTTAAAGCCCCATATCGAAACGGGCGACGTGGCGACCGCAGAAACCTTAGTGAACGTCATTTTTGAAGGCGGATTTTATCGTAAAGTTACACTGACGTGGTTGGTTGACGGTAAAGAGCAAGTATGGCAAAACCCAGTTGTGATTGACGGAGTACCGCAATGGTTTATTGATTTAAACCTATTTGAGACACAAAGCAAAGAAACATTAATTACTTCTGGCTGGATGCAACTCGCAACCCTTGAAGTTGAAGGGCACCCAGCGTTAGGTTATCGAGAATTATGGCGGGTGATGAATGACACGCTGATGATTTTATCTTTGCTGTTTATTCTGTCAATTCTCGTATTACGACTTCGACTTAATCGCATATTAAAGCCGCTACACACTATTGCACGTCAAGCCAAAGAGATTTCGCAACGTAAATTTGGCCAAGACATCGAATTGCCTAAAACCTCAGAATTAAAAGATGTTGTTGGCGCGATAAACTCAATGTCAGGGCAATTAAAGCAAATATTTTCAACCTTAGATGAAGAAGTAAACGAATTAAAAGAAGACAAGTTAATTGATCACGTATCGCACTTGCCTAATCGCCAATACTTGTCGGCACAAATTAATAATTGGTTAAATGAGCCGGGTTTTGGCGGCCTTATATTGGCTAAATTTGACTGGCTTGACGATATCCATAGTAAATATGGTTATCAAGGTCGAGACGAAATCATTAAAGTTATTTCCAGTAGAATGACAACTGAGTTACCTGACATCGCTGACGGTACCATCGCACGTATAGCTAATACTGAGTTTGCTTTTTTGATCACCAAAGCAGAAAAAAATACCATTGAAGTTTACCTACAAACTTTGATCCGATTAGTAAATCAAGAAATCAGCAAAGCAGGGTGTACGCCCAACACACGTTTTGCCTTAGGGGTAAGTCAACGCATTGAAAACATGACCGCTTCTGACTTATTATCGCAATCAGACAACGCACTACAACAAGCGCAACGTGACAATAAAATCAGTCATTGGATAGATGCCGACCAAGCACAAAAATACAGTCGTGAACAATGGCGCAGTAAATTGGTCGACGCCATTAGTAACCAACATTTTATTTTTCAATGGCAACCTATTTTAAGTGTTAGCACTGAGCAAGTTATTCAGCGAGAAATATACTGTCGCCTTAATATTGATCAGCAAATTGTCGCCGCGTCTGAGTTTATGCCGTTTGTTGAATTATTATCATTAGGTGCGCAACTCGATAAATGTTTATTAGCGTCTATTGAACAACAGAACATCTTAGCGATAGCGCACGAAGGTGTTGCCATTAACCTCACGCATGACAGCCTGCAAGATGCTGAGTTTATTCAATGGCTAGCACAATACCTTAACCAGTCAGCTTATGCTGAACGTATTTTATTTGAGATCCCTGAATCTGCTGTTATTAGTTCGTTTGAGCAATGCTATCAGTTGGCTGAAATTATCCGTAATGCCGGCGCTAAAATGGGTATTGACCAATGTGGACGTCAAATTGGCTCTTTAGAGTACTTACAAAAATTACAGCCAAACTATATCAAGTTAGACTTATCTTTTGCTTACTATGACAAGGTAAATCAAAATAAAGAGTTGTGCAGAGCCTTGGTTAATGTCGCGAAAGGCCTAGATATTGACGTTATTATTACCGGTATTGAAGATAAAGAGCAATTATCACACTTTAACTCCTTAAAAGCTGCAGGTTATCAAGGTTATATTTCACCGGTTGAAGATGTTAATGTTAGTGCTAAATAAAGTTTAGTAATTACAATACGCGAGGAGTATTCAAAAGATGCCAAACAATTTAAAATTAAATTACGTTGAATTTCCCGCAATTGATATCACGGCGACCAAGCAATTTTTTGAAAAAGCCTTTGGCTGGTCATTTCAAGACTACGGGCCTGACTATACGGCTTTTTCAGACCAAGGACTTGATGGTGGCTTTTATCGCGCAGAGTTGAGCTCTGTTGCCTCAAAAGGCGGCGCGTTACTCGTGTTATTAAGTACGGATTTAGAGCAAAGCCAATTTGAGGTTGAGCAAGCCGGAGGTAAAATTTCAACGATGATTTTTTCGTTTCCCGGCGGTCGCCGCTTTCATTTTATTGAACCAAGCGGCAATGAATTTGCGGTGTGGTCACTAACGGCAGACTAACCAGCTTAGATGCGCTAGACTATCGGCGCATGGTAGCAGATAAAGTTAACCATGCGTCATTGTGATACTCAATTATTAGTTTTACCAATAACAATATCTTGTTCTACTTTCCCCACTTTATTTTTTAATGCTTTTGCGGGTTTATCTGCTTTCATGTAGCGTTGAAATATTTTTTGATACTCGCCGGTTGCTTTAAGCTTTTTTAACTGGCGATTAAATTTATTACGCATGTCTTCGCTTTTAAATAAAAAACCATTGGGGCTAGCACCAAAAAGCGCAAAACGAGCAATTTTTTGGCTAGTATCGAATTTAACTGAATTGTTTGCTTGAGCGCGATAATAGTCAAAAATATGGGCATCCATTTGCACTACTTCAACTTTATCTGAAAATAGCATTTTTACTTGCACTGACTGATCAAAAGTTTCACTGTATCTTGGATTATTATTTGCCATATCGGCGTACGTTTCGCCTAAATGAACGGCTGCATCTTGCCACGACAGCACACTGTGATTTTTCAAGTCACTTATTTTGGTAAAGTTGTAGTGTTTTTTTTGTAAGCTGAAGGCAAAATTTTCATAAGAATAGGCGGTATCAGAAAAGTAACCGATCAAATTATGTCCGTTTATGGTGTTGAGGTTGACATCAGAAACAACGTCAATTTTTCCTTCTTTGTAAACTTTAGTACGTCGAGCGTAAGGCAAATATAAATGCTCTATTTCATAGCCTAACGGCGCCATTGCGGCGGTAAATATGTCGACAATAATGCCGCGGTCAGTTTCGGCAAACACCCAAGGTGCTAATCGCTCACCAAAGGCAACAGTGATCTTTTCACCAGCATTAGCGGCAATGGGAAAAAAGCATAAAAAACTAAGTGCGGCACAAGATCTCACTGTCGACATTATCTTCATTGGTTATCGATTAATACTGATTAAATTGTAGCTAGATCTTAGCGATTCTAATTATTTTTAACAAGGCGTAAGGAAAATAATTGCCGAGTTGAAAGTGTTGACTGTTAAGTTGTTTATTTATTTTTAATTAAAAATATATCCTCCATCGTTAGGTTTGCGTTAGCGCTAGGTTAGCTAAAAATAAAAGACACAAAAAAGCCACTTGAGTAATGTTCAAAATTACATTTAAGTGGCTGATTTATATTGCTTAATATGGTCGGAGTAGCAAGATTCGAACTTGCGACCTCACGTCCCCCAGACGCACGCGCTACCAAGCTGCGCTATACCCCGAATAATAAGCTTAATGGGGATAAAAGCTTATGTTGGCTATATTAATGATTTATGGGTTGAATGCAATTAAAAACCCTGTATTCGTTGTTAAGTGCCTAACTATTGTACATTATTTGCTTGATTACTAAATTGCTTAATAAAATGGACGCCATCTATCATTAACGGAAAATCAGCTTTTGCCGTGATCGGGGCCGCAAGCTGAATAGAGTAACTTTGAAAGTTACCGTTTTGATCGGCAAACATGGATTTGTCTTTATTAAAAACCATAATGCCGTTGTCCATGGTATTGGCAATAATGCGGTCTCTATCTAAGCGTTTTATATCGCTACCATTGCTATAATTGCTGGCCTGAATATCACAACCCAACCAACGCTTGATCAGAGTCGGCTGTACATCCATATGGCTGCTTAGTTTATCGATCGACTTATTTTTGCTTTCAGGTAACACCAACAGGGCGGGTTTAATAGATAAACTGGTGTCTGTTGATTTATTACCAATCGAGCTGATCCACAAAATATCCTTGTTTTGCTTGTCTTGATGCTTTTTATTTTGTGCGGAAACTAAAGCATCTAAAAACAATTCAAATTGATAACTGTTATTACCGGTAAAGTAAAACACATGCAAACCGGGTTGGTAATTATTGAGCTTATCGGCAAATATCAAACTTGAAATATCGTCTAACGACTTGGTTGTTGGAAATAATTCAGTGGTGATATTCATGATTTCACTGGCATTATTTGCATGACTTTTACTATTATTTTCACCGACAACCGTAAAGGATTTTGCTAAGGCTTTTTTGTCAATAATTTGAAACAGTAATGGCGGTGTTTGTTGCTTAAGCACAGCACTTTTATAAATACTTGGCAGGCTATAAAACAAGTTAAACCACGCATCCTTTGGCAGGGCGTTATCAATATGGTTTTCAAGCGAGTGCTTGCCACGTTTGATTCTCTGTTCAATTTTTTTCAGTTGTTGAGCTTGCAACGTTTGCTCGGTTAAAATCATAAATACCGCTTGCTTTGGCGCTAAATCATTCGGACATTGGCCTTGATAAATCGGGTATTGCGGCACAGCATCAGTAAAGGCTAACGGGCTTGTTCGACGGGCAATATAATCATGCTGATCAAACAGGCCATACTTGGTTAGTAACGTTTTAGCGGTTGACGGGTAAGACAGTGGCAATACAGTATCTTGTCGTAAAACGTCATATTCAAGATTAGCATCAGCCCAAATATGAATAATATGGCTGAAAAAGAAAAAGATAACTAACGGTGTAACAACAAAGCGGGCAAAAATGGTTTTTTGTAATGCTTTTAGGTGTTTCCAGGCATAGTTTGACGCGACAAGCTCAAACGCTAATATCACTAAGGTTAATACTACGCTGATAAACCAAAATGCTCGGCTATTTTGCTGAATTTCATTACTAATAAGTTCGAGTATTGGCGCACTCGATGAAATATTTAAATGATAACCTAAACGGGTGTAAATAAAGGCATCGAGCAACAATAACATAAGCTCGATGGTAAAAATGATAGAAGCGACAACGCGAATAAAGCGCGTCCGAGGAAATAATAGCGTGATCGGAAACAAAATCAGCACAAAACTCATAAAGGTTAAAAACGCCATATGGCTTAACCAGGTTGTTACTAGGTAACTTTGGCCCAACAAAGTATCTGGCATTGATTCACTAAAGATATAAATTGACGATAAAAATATCGCGGCAATAATATTAAAAAAAGTGAACCAGTGGCTCCAGCTAATTAACTGTAAAAGGCGCTTGCTATAAGGTTTTGCTTCAAATGAAACCATTGCGTCGTTATATTCTCTTATTATTGTTACTAATTGTCGCTTTTTAATACGTACGTGCTATTTATACGTTTTATTTCGATTTTTGTATAGATTGTTTTAATGCGTTGGTAAAATTGTCTACTATCGCTTCTTGTTGCTGTTCAGGCACATTATTAATAATAATTTCTGTTAGGGTATTTCCTAGGCACATCAGCGCTAGGTCGGGGGTTGCAGACTCATTGACGAGTACATCATGCAAATCTTTAATAATTTTTTCTACACGTTCGTTGGAATACTTGGATACAATAGGCATCTTAAACACTTAATGGTAATTTAATAAACAGACTTAAGTTTATCAAATGCCCGAACAATATAATACTGACCTTTATCTATGAGCTTAATAATTTCGAATATTGCCCTGCATTTTTTAACAAAAAAAGAAGAAACCGGTGAAGTTGTCCTCAGGCTAGGCCCTGAAAATGTTGCTGCGAGTAGTAAGATAGAGAACTTTGTTGACGCGCTACATAACATTTATAATAGCAAGGGCAGCAAAGCCTATGGACACTTTTCCTCAATGCCTGCCCAAGGCGACAGTGCCCGTTTTGTTGATATTATGCAAAGCTATTTAAGCGATGCGCAAAGTTTTCATCAATTTAGCTTACAAGCCGCTAACTTACTTAAAAATGAATTAGAAAAATACGATCTTGCTGAAACGGGTTATCTTGTTGTTTGTCATTACGAATATATGGGCGGTCGCTATTTATTGGCGGCGATCATTCCGATTTCTGAGCATTACTCCGTTGATGGCGAACTTAACATTTCAGCCGATCAACATCTTGATACCAGCAAGCTACAGTTAGCTGCCCGTATTGATTTGTTTGACTATCAAGACAACGCTGAAGGTAATCGTTACATTTCATTTATTAAAGGCCGCGCGGGTCGTAAAGTCTCAGACTTTTTCTTAGACTTTTTAAGTTGTGAAGAAGGCTTAAACGCTAAAGAGCAAACACAGACTTTAGTGCAAGCAGTGGAAGACTTTGTCGCAGTAAATCAATTTGACGCTGATGAAAAACAGCAAACCCGTAAAGAACTACTGAGTTACTGCAAAGAGCAAAAAGAGTCAGCACAAGATGTATCGTTGCAAGAAATTGGCAATGTGATAAAAACGGAAGAAAGCGGCGAAGACTTTTACAAATTTTGCCAACAGCAAGCATACCCGATTGAAGAGTCATTCCCGCATGATCAAGCGGTAGTGAATAAAGTCACGAAGTATTCAGGCTATGGTAATGGCATCAGTTTAAGTTTTGAACGCAGCCATTTTGGTCAAGACGTAGTGTATAATCCGGCGAACGAAAGTATTACCCTGTATAAAGTACCGCCAAATTTAAAAGCACAATTATTAGCCTTGCTCGACGGTGAAAACCAGCCAAGCCAACAGCCTAATACCGGCGCGTTGAGCCTTGAAAAAAATAACGAAACTGAAAACGAAACTGAAAACGAATTTTAAGCGCAAATAACATACGCTGTATAACCAAGTGCCCATAAGGGTAATTGCAAATATAAGATGGATTAGGACAGACAATGACAACATTAACTATTACTCGCCCTGACGATTGGCACGTACATTTGCGCGATGGCGCAGCCCTTAATAACACAGTCGCTGATATCAGTCGCTATTTTGGCCGCGCTATTGTTATGCCAAACCTTGTACCACCGGTTACTAATGCAGAACTCGCCACGCAATACCATCAACGTATTATGGCAGCCAAGCCCAGTGCGCAGTTTCAACCATTAATGGTGTTGTATTTAACCGATCAAACCACAGCCGAAGATATCAAAGCGGCAAAAGCCACAGGTATTGTTTATGCCGCTAAACTTTATCCCGCAGGTGCCACCACTAACTCCTCATCTGGCGTGACCAATGTCGATAACATCGCTTCAGTGTTAGCGGCGATGGAAGAAGAAAATATGCCGTTATTAGTGCATGGTGAAGTAACCAGTCATGATATTGATATTTTTGACCGCGAAGCGGTTTTTATCGATACCATATTGCGTCCGTTAGTGGCTAAGTACCCAACACTAAAAGTGGTTTTAGAGCACATTACCACGAAAAATGCGGTCGATTTTGTTAATGAAACGGGTGAAAACGTTGCCGCAACTATTACCGTTCATCACCTGTTATATAACCGTAACGACATGTTAGTCGGCGGTATTCGTCCGCATTATTATTGTTTACCGATATTAAAACGTAATATTCATCAACAAGCATTAATTGCGGCAGCCACTAGCGGTAGTGAGAAGTTTTTCCTTGGTACCGATTCTGCGCCACATCCGCAACACGCGAAAGAATCTGCTTGTGGTTGCGCAGGCGCCTATACCGCGCATGCTGCTATTGAGTTATATGCTGAAGCATTTGAAGAAGCAGGAGCGCTAGATAAACTTGAAGCCTTTGCTAGCTTAAACGGCGCTAAGTTTTATAATTTGCCGGTTAATAGCGACAAAATCACCCTAGAAAAATCAAGCTGGAATGTGCCTGCAACCATGGCCTTTGGCAATGACGAGGTGGTACCGGTACGGGCAAACGAAAGCATTGCTTGGCAAGTAAAAGGTTAACGGAGCAATAGATGCAGTTATTTGTAAATGACTTAACGGTAATTGACTTCTCATATTGTTGTGCAACGCGCGGCATAGTTGGCGAAAGTTGGATTGTTGATGTGCTGCTTGATGGCAGTTTAAATGAAATGAGCATGGTGCTTGATTTTGCGGTAGTTAAAAAGCAAATTAAGGCTATTATCGACGAGGCTGTTGATCATAAACTCTTGTTGCCGATGTTAGATAGCGCTATTACCGTAGCCGATTCCACTGATCGCGCCGATCATGAATTTGTCGACTTTAGTTCACAACAGGGCAGTTACTATTTACAGTCGCCGCAGTGCGCCTTTGCAAAAATTGACGCTGCAAAAATTGATATTGCTTCAGTAACCACGTATTTAACCGATATTATTCTGGCGCAATTGCCAAAAAATGTTCAAGGGCTAACGCTGAATTTACGTCCGGAAAATATTGACGGTGCATATTACCATTACACGCATGGCTTAAAGCTTCATGATGGTAATTGCCAACGTATTGCTCATGGCCATAGATCAAAAATTCATCTTTATAAAAATGGTCAACGCTGTGCAGGTTTGGAAGAAGCGTGGAGTTTACGTTGGCAAGATATTTACATTGCCAGTGAAGCAGATCGCATAGCCTTAGCCGGTATTGAATTATCAGCAAGCGCTAAAACTAATTTGACACCCGATCATCAATTGTTTTCTTACTTTGCGCCGCAAGGCCGCTTTGATATTGCTGTGCCGAGTAATATTTTAGATGTGGTTGATTGTGATTCTACGGTTGAGCTGTTAGCTGACTTTATTTTACGACAACTTAAACAGCAATTTCCACATGACGAGTTTAAGGTCGTGGCGTTTGAAGGTGTGGCAAAAGGAGCGATTGCTAATGGCTAATTGGTTATCAGTTTTTCACAGCGCTGTTATTGCCGCGACGCTATTATCACCAATGGTATTCGCACAAACGCAATTAACGGAGCAGTTTTTTCAAGGGGCATTAATTGTTGGCAAAACCGCGCCAGAAAACAAAGTACTACTGAACGGTAAAGCGATAAAAGTATCGAAAACCGGCGACTATGCCTTAGGTTTTAGCCGCGATGAAAAAAATAACAGCGAATTAGTGATCATTAGCCCAAACGGTGTCAAAGAAAAACGCATCTTAAAACCACTTAAACGTGAATATAATATTCAAAAAGTGGAAGGTATTGCGAAAAAGATCATGAACCCGAATAAGAAGGCAAATATTCGTGCGGGTCAAGACAATAAAAAAATAGCGACAGCGCGCAAAGTTGACAGTAATTTAACCGCCTTTGCACAAGGATTTATTGCGCCGATTGACGGCATCATTACAGGTGTTTATGGTAGTCAACGTTATTACAATGGCGTACCTAAACGGCCACATTATGGTCTTGACTATGCCGGTAAAACCGGCGACCCAGTAAAATCTCCGGCAGACGGCACCATTTTAATGTACGTGCCTGATATGTTCTATTCTGGCGGCACTATGATCATAGATCACGGCCATGGTGTTAGTTCAACGTTTTTGCATTTAAGCGATGCATATGTCAATGTTGGCGATACTGTGAGCAAAGGCCAGCTTGTTGCCGCTGTTGGTAGTAGCGGCAGGGCAACTGGGCCGCATCTCGATTGGCGCATAAACTGGTTTAATATGAGATTAGATCCCGCGTTAGTATTAAAATTAAAGCCATTGAGGTAATTATTTAGTGATGAAATTACAACAAGTCAATGGCTTTACCTTGGCGGGTTATTCAGTTCGCACATCAAACATTGATGAAGTACAGCCTGGCAGCGCTAAAATAGGCGATTTATGGACAAAATTTTATAACCAGCAGGCAAGTAAATTTACCGAAACGTCGAAAATTTACGGGGTGTACACTGATTATGAGTCTGATGTTAACGGCCAATATACTGTCTTTGCCGCTGCGGATACCCTTATTAACGACGAAACATTACCCACGCTTGATATCGCGTCTGGCTCCTATCTAGTATTTTCGGCGCAGGGTGAGATGCCCGGTGCTGTTGTAAAACTATGGCAAGATGTCTGGCAGTACTTTACTAGCGAAGACTGTGCTTACCAACGTGCATACACAACAGATTTTGAACATTATACCGGCGCAACATCGGTAGACATTTATATCGCTATTATAACCAACCTTGATTAATACGAGTTGGCATTGCAATATGTTAATTACTTGTTAAGGTTGTATGATATACAATTAAAAATAGGCAACACAGACTGCAAAGGAACATTTATGAAAAAATTATCGATGGTATTATTGTCACTATTCTTAGTAACGGCTTGTGCACCAGAAATTGGCAGTGAAGATTGGTGTAAGCAATTAAAAGAAAAACCTAAAGCGGATTGGACAGCAACAGAAGCAAAAGACTTTGCTAAGCACTGTATCTTCTAAAAAAACTTTTCTACTAAATATCAACCGATAGTGCGTTTAGCCGTATTATCGGTTTTTTTTATCGTAAATGTTTGCTCAATAAGCATATACCAGCGACAGTAAAAAATTTAAACCGAAAAAACCAGTGCCAATAGAGCAAGAACTACAAACCATTGTTGCCTCTCAGCTGCCCGTAGCGCGTGTGTTTTTAGCCGATGGCGACGCCATGATGCTGCCTTTTCAGCGTTTAAAAAAAATTTGATTGTTGATCAAAAAGTATTTGCCTCAGGTCACGCGAGTTTCTAGCTATTGTTTACCGAGAAACTTAGGCAATAAAACGGTTGAGCAACTGCAAGAGCTACGCGCCTTAGATCTTTCAATTATGTATATAGGCTGTGAAAGCGGCGATGACGAGGTTTTAGCTTTTATTTAAAAAGGCGAAAGCTATCAAAGCTCTTTAGTGGCGTTAAACAAAATCAAACAGGTGGGCATATAGTCATCGGTAATGATTTTAAATGGGCTAGGGGGACCAGAGCTCTCAAAGCAACATGCACTAAATTCTGCAAAACTTATGAATGAGGTACAACCGGACTTCCTTTCCACATTAGTGGTTTCATTCCCCCTAGGCGAAGCGCGTTTTTCCAAAAACGTTAATGGTCGTTTTCGGCAATTAAACCAACGAGAGCTATTTCAGGAAATGTCGACACTGTTAACCACGCTAGAACTCGATAAACCATTTTTCGCTCCGATCATGCGTCAAATTACTTAGTGCTTAAAGGCGTGTTAGGTAAAGACAAGCAAGCACTACTTAGCAAAATTAACACCGCCATTAATCAGCCAACGGCAATACCACTAAGACAAGAGTGGCAACGCGGGCTTTAAGCGACTAACAAGTTGACCTTTATTGTTCGACATACTAGTTTTAGTTAAGATTGTTAAGTATTTAAATAAAAGCACGTTTTTAAGGATTTTCTCAAACAGCAGTACACATCGAGCGTGGTAATAATATTACCCGTATAGGGAGCAGGTTATTTTTATTTCAATTTACTTATGACAAAAACGAATCGCGCACTGTTCAAGTTCAGGTTGCTATTAGCTGTTGTAGTTATAACAACATTGATATTGCTCGCTAACTTACTTGAAGCATCCACTTTAGTGTCTGGTGTTTGCATTTTTATTGTTTTGTGTGCGGCGTTAGTAGCAGATCGAGTTTTTGCAAGAAAAGATCAACATATCGCGTTTCTAGAAAATATGGAAACCGTCAACAAGGCTATTAATAGCGCACAGAGCACTGAAGACATGCTATTTAATGTGCTGTCGGTGGTGCAAGATATATTAAAAACAGATAGAGCTTGGTTACTCTATCCTTGCGATCCTCATGCCACTGCATGGAAAATTCCCATGGAAATTACGAGTCCGGATTATCCTGGTGCCATGGTACAAAATGAAGAGGTTGCGATGAGTGATGAAGCCAAAGCGCTTTTTCACGCAGCCCTTGAACGTAACAGTGTTTCATTTTTTGACTATAGAAAGCCAAACTCTCCTCAAGAAACCATTGATAAATATGCGGTTAAGACCCAGCTTCACATTCCTCTTTTTCCAAAGTCTGGTGCCCCTTGGCTTTTCGGTGTACATCAATGTTCTCATCCAAAAATATGGAATAAGGCCGAAACTCAACTGTTTACCGAAATTAGTCGTCGTATAAGTGATGGCTTAACCAGCTTTTTGTATTTACAACATTTAGCGGAAAGTGAACAAAAAAATCGCAATATTCTTGATTTAACAACCGAGGCTATTTATGGTCTAGATTTAGACGGCAATTGCGTTTTCTGTAATGCGGCGTGTTTGAGTATGTTAGGTCTTTCAGAGCAAAATGAACTAATTGGCAAGAATATGCACCAACTCACGCATCATACACATGTCGATGGTACCGCGTATCATCAAAAAGATTGTCCTATTAATCAAGCAAACCTTAACAGTAAAAAATGTCATATTGATTCAGAGATATTTTTTAGACCCGACGGAAGTAGCTTTCCGGCGGAATACTGGTCACATCCGATCATTGACAATGGCAAGGTTAACGGCTGTGTAGTGACTTTTTTAGATATAACGGAACGTCGTAAAAAAGAAGATGAATTATGCTATCAAGCGAGTCACGATTCTTTAACCGGCTTACTCAACCGGCTCGAATTTGAGAAGCGTCTCGTTGCCTCTCTTAAAGCGCTAAGTATTGAAAATACGCAACATGCGATGTTTTTTTTAGACCTTGACCAATTTAAAGTTATTAACGATACCTGCGGGCATGTTGCGGGTGATGAGCTATTGCGACAAATTAGCGGTGTATTGAGTAACGCCATACGACACAATGACACGCTAGCCAGGATCGGCGGTGATGAGTATGCAATACTGATGGAAAATTGCACACTAGAGCAGGCAAGTCGCATTGCGAAAATTATTTTAGATGCCGTTAACGATTTTCATTTTGTTTGGCAGGATAATGTTTTTCGTATACAAATTAGTATTGGTTTAATTCCGATTGAAGCCGAAAATCAGCTTATTTCAGAGCTTTTTATACAAGCTGATGCCGCGTGTTATCTTGCAAAAGATGCTGGACGTAACAGGATCCATGTTTATCATCCCAATGACGCCGATATGGCGCAACGACATGGTGAAATGCAATGGGTAACAAAAATTTACAGTGCCTTAGATGAAAATCGCTTTTTGTTATATGCGCAGCCCATCGTGCCAATTAAGAGCCAAAGTAAACAACACTATGAATTATTACTTAGAATGAAAGATCCATCGTCTAAAATTATTGCGCCGGGCGACTTTTTGCCGGCGGCGGAAAGGTACGACATTATTCAGCAACTCGATTTTTGGGTAATTGAGCACGCTTTTAAGCAGTTATCTCAGTCGGCCGACTTTCTTAAAAACATAAATTTTATTTCGATAAATTTATCCGGCAAATCATTGAGCAACAAAACTTTACTCGAAACCATCATCAATACACTTGACGCGACTAATATTGACGCAGGAAAAATATGTTTTGAAATAACTGAAACGGCTGCAATTGCTAATTTTAATCACGCCTTGACGTTTATAAATACATTGAAAGGTAAAGGTTTTAGATTTGCTTTAGATGATTTTGGCACTGGGCTATCGTCATTTGAATACCTAAAAAAAATGCCGGTAGATTTTTTAAAAATTGATGGTGTTTTTATCAAGGAAATTACCGAAAGTCCTATTGACTACGAACTGGTAAAGTCTATTAATCGTATTGGCCATGTTATGGGGATGAAAACCATTGCCGAGTTTGTTGAAAATGATAACATTTTGACAAAGCTTGCTGATTTAGGCGTGGATTACGCTCAGGGGTATGGTGTTGGTATGCCAGTGCCGCTTGAGTCGTTAATTGATGCAATCAATGTCGATATTGCGCAGTAATCCAATAGGTATAATTACCCACTTAAAATTGCTTAAAGCGTTAAAACTTTTAGCGGTAAATTAGCAACCTATAAGGTTAATAGAAATTGCAGTGTTTTTTCCTCTCAACAACGTTATCACATCGCAGCCTCTGTCTTACAACACACACCTTGATTTATTCAGTTTTAGCCCTAGCACTTTTCACCTGCCTTAGTGTATTCTGAGCCGAATATAAGCTAAAAATAATGTCGAAATAAACAGCCTTAACCTTGAGAACAGTGAACTATTTAATGCATAGAATTGTTAAAACCTCAGTAAAAACTCTGCTTCTAGTAGTCGCCTTGTTTAGCTCTTTTTCATTATTAGCCCATGGCGTTGACGAAGTTACAAAACAGTTTTTATTGGCTAATCATGGGGTCGCCATATTTCCGTTTATGTACATTGGTGCTAAACATATGCTTACCGGTTACGATCATTTATTGTTTCTTGTTGGGGTGATTTTCTTTTTGTTTAAAGGCAAAGATATTATTATCTACGTAAGTTTATTTACCGTAGGCCACAGTGTTACCTTGCTGTACGGTGTGTTCAGCAATATTGACGCTAATCCTTATCTAATTGACGCCATCATTGGTTTATCTGTAGTTTATAAAGGTTTTGATAATTTAGGCGGCTTTAAGCGCATATTTAACTTTCAGCCCAATACCAAAGCAGCAGTGATGATATTTGGTTTATTTCACGGTTTTGGTTTAGCAACCAAAATACAAGCGTTTCAATTACCCAGCAACGGTTTGTTCAGCAATATTATTTCATTCAATATCGGCGTCGAAATTGGGCAATTTTTAGCACTTGGCATAGTATTAATTATCTTAAATATTTGGCGTCGCCATAGCAGTTATCTAAGCTTTTCAATATTGACCAATAGCGCATTAATGAGCGCCGGCATCGTATTGGTCGGTTGGCAATTAAGCGGCTATTTTGTTGGCTGAGCTATTAGTCGAAGCAACGAGCATCACGTAATAATATTTATTTATAAAAGTTAAAAATAAACGAGATTAAGTATAGTCATGACGGAATTTAATATCCCAGTGCAACCAAAACGTACCATAATCAAAGCCGTTATAGTGTCTGTGGTAGTTGCTATAACGCTACTGCTCACCATTATATTACCTGCAGAATACAACATTGACCCAACAGGCGTTGGTAAAGCGTTGGGATTAACCAAGATTACACAGGCATCTGCAAGCACCTCTACTGAGATAGTCAGTAGAGGTAAACAAAATGATGCGTTACGATCCGACGTGGTTACAATATCCATTGCAGCTGGCAAAGGTTTAGAATACAAATTGTATATGGATAAATACGCCCACTTAACCTATGAATGGCAAACTGATGGTGCCGCACTTTATTTTGATTTTCATGGTGAACCTGCAGGTGACACAACAGGTTTTTTCGAGAGTTATTCGATTACCACCGCAAACGAAATGAAAGGCTCACTAACTACCCCCTTTAAAGGCGTTCACGGTTGGTATTGGCGAAACACGAGCGATCAACCGATAGTTGTATCATTGTCAATGACAGGTAACTACACCATTAAAGGGTAATTATGCCTAACAAGTACGAACAACATCACTATGTCATGAATGTTAAACTCGCAAACACGCTCAACAAAAAGCTAAAAGGGCAGTAATTACCGTATATTTGCTGCTTTATTCATCACTCAGTACAAAAAAGTAAATAAAAAGGTAAATATCCGCAAATAGCACTTTACAAAACGCGGCGCAGTATTTAATATTCGCCTCGTTCTGAAGCAGCAATGCTTTTTAACTTCAGGTGAGATGGCTGAGTGGTCGAAAGCACCGGTCTTGAAAACCGGCAAGGGTTTGTAGCCCTTCTAGAGTTCAAATCTCTATCTCACCGCCACATTAAGAAGAGCCCGTTAATCGAAAGATTGACGGGCTTTTTGCTTTTTCAGGGGATAGTAATATAAATGGGTTTGTAGCACAGCACCTATTTGAGAGTTCAAATCTCTATCTCACCGCCACATTCTAAGAAACCGCTAATTTATTAGCGGTTTTTTTCGTCTGTAGTTTTAAAAACATAACGATAGGGTTTGTAGCGCAGCACCTATTAGAGAGTTAAAATCACTAATGCACTGACACATGTAAAGTCTCGTTTTTGACACTTGTGAATACTTTCCGAATATTTTTTCCGAATAAAAAGCCAATTTCCTTACAGTTTTTTAAATAACTCAAAGCTTTTAGATTCTTTTAAGGCCGACCTAATCTTAAAAAATACCGTATATCAATATAAAATAGAGTCGGAATTCTGCATAAAATTTCCGTATAACCCTGAAACTAGTCTTTCCGTGGTATTGTGGTGTTAGCTTGCTTTAGCTCGCTAATTAAAGTTTGCTCGGCTTGAAAACAACGATAAAGCTCAGCATGTTGAGAATCGAGGATTTGCAAAAAGGTGAAATTAACCGGCTAGTTTTTATATTGCTATCATAAGTTCTGAACGCCGTGTGTTTGCTTTTGTTCGTCAGGAAAACGTGCTAGGTTATTGTCGAAGTGTGCTTTATGTAAAAACAATTAATGAGTAGCCCCTAAAATAAAAAACTCGTTGCTTACATGCTGTGCGACATTTGTTTTTAATACTTTTTTACTCGTTAATGGTGGTTAGGTGGTTTATGTTTACTGAAAATCCTGAAGATTTTATCTATAACTCTTCAATAGGGGTACATGCTGTATCGCCAGACGGCATTATTGTTTACGCCAATAAGTGCGAGCTTGAAGTTTTAGGGTATGAAGAGCGTGAGTACGTTGGTCATCATGTGTCAGAGTTTCAAATCGATCAAAGCTGTACGTCTGACATGATGGAGCGTTTAGCGCGTTTTGATAATTTAAAAAATTATCCTGCACGCGTGCGAGGGAAAAAGGGGATTAAATATATTATCTACAACTCCAGCGTTTATGAAGAGGGAGGGGATTTTAAGCATACCCGCTGTTATGGCACTGAAGTAGATGAAAATATTTATGCTGTCTTTGTTAAGCATTTTGACTTTTAAAGAGTGATGCCTATTCATGATTATGTCGTATACATTGCGACAGTTTATACAATTCAAAGACCTGCTTAGCAGGCCGCCTTTCTTTTTAACCCGTGTAATTGTGGTTAGTTGCTCATAACACAGAACGGATAAACATGACCTACATAGATTTAGCTTATTTACACTTAATTACCGTTATACCGGCATTTTTAATCGCGACTTATCTGCTGATAATGCGTAAAGGAACCGCAAAACACAAAAGTTTAGGGCGTGTTTATATGGGACTTATGCTGGTCACTGCCATAGTTTCTTTGTTTATGCCTGCACAGGTAGGTTCGCGTATTTTTAGTCATTTTGGCTATATACATCTGTTAAGTTTACTGACCTTATATGCTGTTCCCGCCGCATATTTTTATATCAAACGCGGTAATGTTAAAGGACATAAACGCAGTATGATTTTATTGTATTGTGGTGGGTTAATCGTCGCGGGAAGTTTTGCACTTATGCCCGGTAGATTGCTAAATACTTGGCTGTTCAGTTAGCCAATTGGCAATATTTACCATTTTAATAGTTTTCTAAGCCATTCGAGTATACTCAAATTTTCGATTCATATAACACTATACACACGCTAGGTTAGTAATGAATAAACAAAATATTATAGTTCTATTATTTACTGCGATGTTAGGGCTAGTTGCTCATAATACGTATGCAAAAGCTGATATCACTGATGTGGTGACAAAAGAAGAGTTTATTTCATATCAAGACGTTGCTGAATTTATTGATAACTCGCCTAAAGTCACCATTGTAGTGCCTGCGCAGCAGAGTGATGTTGATGAATATGGCCAAGGCGTTGTGAAAACACTGACAGGCTCAGATTGCGACCGAGATGGAAAAATGGATGATAATCAAACCTGTAACGCGGTGTATTATAAACTTTGGCTAAAATATCGTTTGAACAATAAAGATAATAAATAATGTCTTTAAGAATAAGAGTTGAGTCAAGCCAATGAAATCGGTCAGTTATTTTACCGTAGCAACCATCACGGTGATTTTACTTTTTACGGTTAACTTATCGCATGCTGACACGCTAAAGCCGTTTACTAGCGACGGTTGTAGTGCTTTTCCTGACGGCACTTTTGAACACAGCAAGCTTTGGTTAACTTGCTGTATTGCACATGATTTTGATTATTGGCAGGGCGGTACTTATCAGCAAAGGCTAGACTCAGATCAAGCACTAAAGGCCTGTGTTGCTAAAGTGGGGCAGCCTGAAATTGCGGCATTAATGCTGGCTGGTGTTAGAGTGGGAGGGACGCCATATTTACCCACCAAATTCCGTTGGGGCTATGGTTGGTCGTATCCTAGATTATATGGTCCATTGTCTCAAACCGAGCTAAAACAAGTGCAAAACCTGCAACCTAAGTTAGATGACATAGTAATCGACTGATTTATCTTGGTGCGTGAAGTTTGTTGTGTTTATGGGTTAACTGACACGTTAAACACCCTTGTCACTAGGCTTTAATGGTTTTAACGCAGATATAATTTTAAGGACTACTATGAAATATATTTCAAGTCTGGTTATTTGCTGGTTAGTAACCGCGTGTAGTAACAATGAGCATCGCGCTATTCGAGTACAGGTTGATTTTAATGGTCATAATAACAATGTCTTGCTGCAACAACAGCAATGGCAACACGGCAGCGAAAATTGTGACAGTGCTAAAATACCAGCAATAGAAGTTTTTCGTTATCAAGCATCGAGTTACATATTACGCCAAAATAAGTGTCAGCACTTTGAAGCACCGTTTATGTATTTACTGTTAGGCGAAAGCAAGGCGTTATTGTTAGATACTGGCGCCGTTGAAAGTGAGCTTGAATTTCCGCTTTATCAAAAAGTTAACCAGTTAATGCAGCAACACGCTCAAGAAACAGCAACAGGTGTTAGGGAGCTAATCGTGCTTCATTCTCATGGTCATAGCGACCATTATGCTGCTGATAGTCAATTTATTGATAAAGCTAAGGTATCCGTGGTGCTGCCTAGCAACCAAGCTTTAGCACAGTTTTTTTCAGAACATCGTGTAGATGAGCATTCAGTTATATCGTTAGAATTAGGTAAACGAAAAATCACTATTATTCCTACCCCCGGACATCAAGAAGAAGCGATAACACTTTACGATGAAAAAACGCAATGGTTACTGACTGGAGATAGTCTTTATCCTGGGTTAGTTTATGTAAAACATTGGCAAGACTATCGAGAAAGTATCAAAACGCTATATGAGTTTAGTCAGAAAAACAAAGTGAGTGCCGTGCTTGGCGCTCATATTGAAATGAAATCAAGCATAGGGGAGTATTACGAGATCGGCAGTACCTATCAACCAAATGAAGCATCGTTAACGCTTAATATTGAGTTGTTACAAGCATTACATAAAGAACTAGAGAAATACCCTGAGCCGAGAAAATTAATTTTTGACCAGTTTATTATTGCGCCTATGACTGGCTTGCAGCGGTCACTGAGTGATATTAGCCGTTTGGTGACGCAGTAACGGGCGAAGAAAAAGGAAAAGTTTTTAAGGGCTTACGATAAATTGATGTAAATTCAACGGTATGGTGCAGCGAATTTAACTAAGCAGTATATAGGTTAGGCGTCTAAACTATTATTTTCAAATAATAGTTTTAGACAGGTAAAATTAACGCCTGAATTGACAGATTAAGGAAACAAGCTATGTACTCTATCAATCATCGTATTGGTATTAACGCGCCGGTAAGTGCTATTTATCAAGCTTTAACGACCAATGAAGGACTCGCACAGTGGTGGACAAATGATGTTTCGGGTGCAGGTGACGTTGGCGCTATTATTAAGTTTCGTTTTAACGGCGGTGGCCCTGACTTTGCCGTTGCGCAGTTGATTACCGATGAACTTGTGCGATGGCAGCACAAGGGTAATGTGCCCGAGGCATGGCGGGGTACTGAAATTAGCTTTTCGCTAGAAAGTACAACAGAGCAGGTGTTTGTCAATTTTAGCCATTGCCATTGGCAAGAGTCTTCCGATTTTATGGCTCATTGTAATAGCAAGTGGGCGGTATTCCTGCTTAGTCTTAAAGCATTGTTAGAAGTTGGCAAGGGGCGTCCTTTCCCTGAAGATATTCAAATTGACCATGCGTAACCTACATTTACACTATTGCGAGTGAAGAATTTCTAACCAGCAGTTAGCAAGCTGATTCATCTTGGTATTTATTAGGCTTGTCGTTGTTTAATCGTTGCCGTGAAAGTTGAAAACTATCTGTTATTATTTATCCTCTGGTGATGCGCCAAATAGACTCGCTTCATGTCATAATGTCATTTTTGTAGACTGTTGCTGTTAACTACACGCTAGTTGACTGCAACATATCGTTATTTTATAAAATTTTCAGGTAGTTATGGTTAACAATAAATTATTAAGTATGTTGAGTGCCCTCAACAGCAATAAAGTGTTTTTTGGACCGCAAGGTTTTATTATTGTCGATTCTGAACCGGCGTTAACACAAGCGCAATACGGTTTTGGCAGTGATCAAGATGGTAATGATTTATCGGGCACAAATGTCGGCGACTGGCAACCGTCATGGCAGGTGATAGCGCGAGACACAGAACTGGGCGACCCGTATTTTATCGACGTAAGCCAAGCGCAATTACCTGTTTATACCGCGTTTTTAGGTGAAGCAGGTTGGGAGGTTGAACTCGTTGCGGCATCGCTTGAGGGCTTTGTAAAGTGTATAAATTTACTACATAGCGCTGGTGAGCAAACACAGGCACAATTTTTTCCTGATGAAAAGACCATTATAGATGAAGCCTATTTAACACAACTGATAAGCCAATTAAGTGACAGTGCTGAAAATCCAAGTTTTTGGCAAATGTTTATGCGCTGTTATCAAGACTGGTTAAGCGAAGACTAGCAGTTATCCACCACTACTATTGTTTTTAAATTTGCTGAAATAACCTACTTAATTGGACGGTTTTATCGATTAATTCACCAAAAAACTTGTTGTTCTTCTCTGTTTTTTCAGAAGTGATTCAACTTAACCAACTGTTTATTAATGAATATTTATCTGGTTTGTCGTCAGTATATTGGATATTTAAAATAGTAGTTTTACCACTGGTCGGATGTGTGTATACTCAATAGCACTGATGCAGCAATGCAAAAAAAATTATTATTAGAAGTGTTAGGAGTTATCCATGCTAAGTTATAAAGCGCCGGTCGCAGACATCAAGTTTTTATTTGAAGATGTATTTAATTATTACGGTCACTACAAAAAGCATCCTGAATTTGAAGAAGCAACACCCGATTTGGTTGATGCCATTATCGAAGAATGTGCAAAATTTAGTGAAAACGAACTTTTACCCCTTAATCAAAGCGGTGACGACGAAGGTTGTATCTTCGACAATGGACAAGTAACCACTCCGAAAGGCTTTAAAGAAGCGTATCAACAATTTGTTGAAGGTGGTTGGCCGAGCTTATCACACCCAATAGAGCATGGTGGTCAAGGATTACCATCGTCATTGGGCATGGTGGTATCTGAACTTATGGGTACCGCGAACTGGTCTTGGGCCATGTACCCAGGTTTAAGCCACGGTGCAATGAATACTATTCATACTCACGGTACTGATGAGCAAAAAGCCTTATATCTTACGCGCCTTATTGAAGGTTCGTGGACCGGCACTATGTGTTTAACTGAGCCACAATGTGGTACAGATTTAGGCCAAGTAAAAACCAAAGCTGAACCAAACGGTGACGGTACTTATAACATTACCGGTACCAAAATTTTTATTTCAGCCGGTGAGCACGACTTAACTGACAACATTGTTCACATTGTGTTGGCAAGATTGCCTGGCGCGCCAGCAGGCACTAAAGGTATTTCACTGTTTATTGTGCCGAAAATGCAAACGGACGAGCAGGGAAATATTGGTGAGTTCAATAATGTTTCTTGTGGCTCAATTGAACACAAAATGGGTATTAAAGCGTCAGTAACGGCGGTACTTAATTTTGATAACGCGAAAGGGGTATTGATTGGCCCTGAAAATAAAGGCTTAGAATGTATGTTCACCTTTATGAATACCGCACGTGTTGGTACGGCGCTACAAGGGGTTTGTGCAGCTGAATTGGCTTATCAAAACTCGTTAATGTATGCCAAAGAGCGTATGTCTATGCGTTCATTGTCAGGCACTAAACACCCGGATAAAATTGCTGATCCTATTATCTGTCATCCCGATGTTCGTAAAATGCTGATGACACAAAAAGCCATTAGTGAAGGTGGTCGTGCCATGATCTATTACACCGCCAAGTTGGTTGATGAAATAGAAAATGCCAAAAATGAAGAAGATCGCAAAAAAGCTGACTTTACTTTAGGTTTTATTACGCCGATTTTAAAAGCGTTTTTAACTGAGTTAGGCCAAGAAAGTGCTAACCAAGGTTTACAAATTTTTGGTGGTCATGGTTTTATTAAAGAATGGGGTATGGAGCAAATTGTTCGCGATACTCGTATTTCAACACTTTATGAAGGCACAACCGGTATTCAAGCGCTTGATTTACTAGGTCGTAAAATCCTAATGACCCGTGGCAAATCGTTAAATGTTTTTGCGAAAGAAATTTTGGTTTTCTGTAAAGACAAGAGCATGTTGTCGAGTAACCCACATAAACGCCAAATGAATAAGTTTATCTGGCCGTTAAGTAAGTCAGTGGCGAACTGGCAGCAATACAGCATACGTTTAGCGCTTAAGGCGAAAAAAGATCGTGACGTTGTTGGCTCAGCATCAGTAGACTTTTTAATGTACTCAGGTTATGTGGTTATGGCATATTTCTGGGCACAAATGGCACAAGCAGCTTATGAAAAATTAGCGACAGATGTGGAAAATAGAGACTTCTACCGTGCGAAAATTAAAACGGCTGAATTCTATTTTGATCGTTTATTACCACGTACTAAATCGTTAGCCACCACTATGATGGCTGACCCTAAAACCTTGATGCAGTTAGATGAAGAGTTGTTGTCTTTCTTATAAAAGCAAGATTTTAGAGAAATAAAATGTAAAAGCCGTATTTCAATGAAATACGGCTTTTTTCGATCTCATAGACTAGTGTTATGGAATATAACAGCGTCACGCAATCGTGGGCCGCACAACGGTTAGGAGAGCCAATAATATGAGAGATATCGAAGACTTTATTTCCCGCGTTGAAAGCGAGGCTAAGCGACATGACGCGTTAACCTTGTTAGCACTGTTAACTAAAGCTTCGGGTTATGTGGCAAGTTTACATGGCAGTATAATTGGCTTTGGCCGCTATCACTATAAGTACGAAAGTGGTCGCGAAGGTGAAGCGCCGGTGATTGGCTTTTCGCCGCGCAAACAAAATTTAGTGGTGTATATTATGCCCGGCTTTGAAAAATATGGCGCACTGCTGAATAAGTTAGGTAAATATAAATTAGGTAAGTCGTGCCTGTATATCAATAAGTTGGCAGATATTGATTTAGATATTTTAAGTGAAATCGCGCGCTTATCCGTGCAAGAAATGCAAGATAAATATCATTGTTATCAATAGAGGGGGCGCCAATAATGGTTGAGCTAACACCATGGATTTTCCCGCACCAAGCCAAGACTAAATGAGCTGGCTATATATTAGGTTTTTGTTACTATAACACTAAAATGGCGCTGGAAACTGCTGTAGCACTTGATTGATATCGTTAAGTATTTCTTCTGATAACGGCTGTTTAAAGGCGGTAATATTCTCCGTCAGTTGTGCCATGATGTTTGTGCTTATAAAGGGGGCGCCAATAATGGTTGAGCTAACACTATAGATTTGCCCGCACCAAGCCAAGGCTAAATGAGCTGGCGATATATGAGGTTTTTGTTGCTATAACACTAAAATGGTGCAGGAAACGCTCGTAACACTTGATTGATATCGTTAAGTATTTCTTCTGATAACGGCTGTTTAAAGGCGGTAATATTCTCCGTCAGTTGTGCCATCGTCGTTGCGCCAATAATGGTTGAGCTAACACCATGGATTTGATCACACCAAGCCAAGGCTAAATGAGCTGGCGATATATTGTGTTTATCGGCGATGGCGATATAGGCGCCAACGGCGGTGTCGACATTCGCAGTGTCTCTAAACAGCCCATGGCGTTGCATCAATGTCCATCGGCTACCGCTTGGCCGTTTGCCATTGAGGTATTTACCCGTTAAGGCGCCTGTTGCCAAAGGTGACCAAGGCAAGTAAGCAATATCTTCATGAACACAGTTTTCAATAAGATAGGGCCAATCTTTGCTGTGTAATAAGCTGAACTCATTTTGAATTGATACCATACGCGGCAAGTTGTGCTCTGCGCTCAAACGTAAGTATTGATTTATACCCCAAGGTGTATCGTCTGATAAGCCGCAGTAGCGAATTTTTCCGGCTTTAACGCAACTATCTAAGCCTTGTAAAATATCTAACATTTCCTCCGTTTGCTGTTGAGCATTAACGTCAGTGAATTTATTGTTATTCGGCCAATGATTGCCAAAATGTGGTGACTGACGATTTGGCCAGTGGAGCTGATAAAGGTCGATATAATCTGTTTGTAAACGTTTAAGCGATGTTTCAACCGCCTTAATGACACTTGCGCCTGATATTTTGCTGCCATCTCGAATGTAGGAGAAGCCCGGACCAGCGATTTTTGTTGCTAGAACAACATTCTCACGTCTTGATGGCTTGGCATTAAGCCAATGACCTATGATTGCTTCCGTTTTACCATAGGTTTGCTCAGAGGGCGGCACAGCATACATTTCTGCGGTATCGATAAAGTTAATGCCTTGTGCTTGAGCATAGTCGAGTTGGGCATCAGCATCGCTTTGGTTGTTTTGTAAGCCCCAGGTCATACTGCCCAAGCAAATACGTGACACCTCTAATGAGCTACTGCCCAATTGAACATACTTCATATATTACCTTTTATTTTCACTATCGCTGGCAGTGCAATAATATCAACGGATCCAACGTAAAAATTTAAATTTCATTTTGCTATAAGGGGCAAATCTAACCGGTAAATCTTTAATAAAAGGGCGTGCAAGCACCGACTTTAAATGGCTAAAATTATCAAAACCGGCTTTACCGCTGTATTGTCCCATACCGCTAGGACCCGTGCCGCCAAATGGCAGCTCAGGTACGGCATTAAACATAATTACATCATTAATACATTGGCTGCCGGCGCTGATCTCATTTACCCAGGCCTGACATTGCACTTTGTTTTTACTAAAAATATAGGCAGAGAGTGGCTTGTCACGATCTTTAACAAAGGCTTTAGCACTGTTAAAGTCTTCAAGGGTAATAATCGGCAAAACAGCGCCAAATATTTCATCTGTCATTAAAGCGCTATCACGTGGTGGGTTAACCACTATGGTTGGCGCAATGTAGCGGCTTTCAATATCAAATTCTCCACCGTAGTCTGCGTCAATATCTGATAAATAGCCGCTTATGCGCTCGGCATGCCGCTCGTTGATAATACGTCCATAGCTACTACTTTGTTTTGGATCGTCGCCAAACATTTGCGTTATTTGCTTTTTAAGGGCCGCTAACAGTGGTGCAACCATAGCTTCTGAGGTGATGATATAGTCAGGCGCGATACAGGTTTGACCGGCGTTCATCCACTTTCCCCAAGCTATTCTTTGGGCGGTTATATTTATGTCAGCACTTTCATCAACATATACCGGACTTTTACCGCCAAGTTCTAGTGTAACGGGCGTTAAGTTTTTAGCCGCGGCGCTCATTACTATGCGAGCGACTTGGCCATTACCTGTATACATAATGTGATCAAACGGCAGGGCGAGCAACGCGGTAGTTTCTTCAACGCCGCCTTCGACAACAGACACAGCGTTGGTGTCTAAATATTGTGGGATTAATTTTGCTAACAGTGCAGAAGTTGCCGGCGCAAGCTCTGATGGTTTGACAATGGCACAGTTACCCGCAGCAATCACCGCGACTAAGGGCGCAAGAATAAGTTGCAGTGGGTAATTCCACGCACCAATAATAAGCACAGTACCTTGGGGCTCAGGGTGAATATATGAGCGACCAGGTTGTGCAACAATTGGCGTGCTAACCGGGCGCTTTTTCGCCCAACGATTGAGTCGTTTACAAACATGGTCAACATCGCCACTAACGTAAGATACTTCAGTGATCCATGCCTCTTGAGCCGGTTTACCTAAGTCTTGTGAAAGAGCAGTTAAACACGCTTGCTCGTTTTCTATCACTAAGCGCTTTATTTGTTGTAGTTGCTGTTTACGCCAAGTTAAATCACGGCTGGCGTTTGAGGAAAAAAATGCTTGATGTTGCGCCAGTTGTTCGCTGAAATCCACAGGTATTCCTAGTTAAAATTTATGGTCAGATGACTTAATTTAACTGATTTTCCTTAGGAGTACAAAGCTTTAGTCGATTTTAGCTTAGGGTCTTATTGCCAACACTAGTGCCAATGTTTGATGCAGAAGTTGGCGAATATTATCATAGTTTGTGCTGCTAGCATTGGCGAACAATTGGCGATATTGGCATTGCTTTATGATCGTATAAAGTAGTTGTGCCTTGATATTCGCGCTGTCTTCTTCGCGAGTGAAAAGTTGGCATATTTGCTGACACGGCTGCAGTTGAGCGTTATAGTTATGCTCAGCTATCGCTGTTAATGCGGGCGATACTTGAATTTCACTTAACAATTGCTGTTCGACAATCAGTTGTTGACGATTGTTATTGCATTCAGATGCTATTAAAGCGAGCAATAAATCAGTTAGAGCGTCTCTAAGTTCAACACGAACACTGACCTTACGTAACGCCGTTTTCGATTGCGTATCAAGCAAGTTTAAGACAGGTTGCCATAACGGTTCAAGGGCATTTATTGTCTTATCTGAGTTAAGCTCAAATGCTTGCTGAATAAGCTCTTGAATATCTTTAAAATAATAAGTCGTTAACGATAACTGAATGTTGGCATGTGCCGCTATCGCGCGATGGGTAGTACCTTTGATACCGTGCTGAGCCAACATCACAATGGCCGACTTTAATATCAGATATTTTGTTTTTTCCCCTTTGCTGCGCCGCTTTACAGTGGCTTGCCCGTTATTACTCAACATTGATACCATCACTCATCGCTGCGGGGCATTAACTGTTGCCCAAAGGGCGTTAATACCTTCTTACCTACTAAAATAGTGTTTAATAACGTTAATATAACGCAATTGTTACAAATTAGAAACAATAAGGGTTGGAATTTTCACTCTGGTTTTTGGGCAAAGTGCAAAGGTTGCTCAGTTTACTGCAGACGAAAAAAAGCCCATTACAGTGTGAAACAGTAATGGGCTTGCTATTAACTGCACTTAAGTTGGTTGGTTAACCGGCTTTTAAATAATCTGACTCAAAGTCATCAACATTGATCACGGCTTTACGCGCGACTTCGGTATCAGTGAGTAACTTAGCTTCTGCTTCAGTAATAATTTTTGCCGCTAGGCCTTTCTCAGCAACAATATCTAGGTTATAAAACGGTAATCGTTGGCCGAGTTCTCGACATATTTTATCAAAAATTGGCTCACAAGCTATGATGTCAGCAAGGGTTTGTTCCAACTGACCTAGCACATTTTCAGGTTCGCGGGTTAGGTATTGGCCTTCACCTAAACGTGATCGTGTTTCATTATGATATTGTAATAAGGCCGCAACTTTATGATCGGTTTTATCGGATGGCTTTTTCAACCAACAGCCGAGCGGTAAAATAAGTGCTTTTAACATAACGCCAACCACACGATTAGGGAAGTTGTTGATTAACTCGCTAATGGCCTGTTGTACATTGTATAAGCTGTCTTCAACCGCCCATTGCACTAACGGTAAGTCAGCACGTTGGCGTCCTTCGTCGTTGTAGCGTTTCAATGTAGCAGAGGCCAAATACAAGTAACTTAAAATATCGCCTAAACGCGCTGAAATTCGCTCTCTGCGTTTTAAATCGCCGCCGAGTGTTAACATCGCAATATCTGAAAGCATGGCTAAGTTAGAGCTAAAACGGGTCATTAACTGATAGTAGCGTCTTGTTTCGTCATTGTATGGCGCACTTAAGGCATAGCTACCGGTAAACGAGAACCAAACACTACGGCAGATATTGCTGATGGCAAAACCGATATGGCCAAATAACGCATGATCAAAATCATTTAATGCTTGTTGGTCGTCTGAATTATTTGCTGCTGATAATTCAGCCAGTACATACGGATGACAACGAATAGCGCCTTGGCCGTAAATAATCATACTGCGGGTCAGAATGTTGGCGCCTTCAACGGTAATGGCAACAGGGGCACCTTGGTAACCACGGGCCAGATAGTTACTTGGCCCCATACAAATGCCTTTACCGCCATGAATGTCCATGGCATCGGCGATACAGTTGCGCATTTTTTCAGTAAGGTGGTATTTTGCGATAGCAGAAATAACACTTGGTTTTTCGCCCATATCAATAGCGCCAGTCGACATTGTGGTAACAGCGTCCATTAAATAGGCATTACCACCAATACGGGCTAGTGCCTCTTCAACCCCTTCCATTTTACCAATCGAAATTTTAAATTGTCGACGAATGCGACTATAGGCGCCTGTAGCAAGCGCCATTGACTTAACACCACCGGTACTGTTTGACGGCAGGGTGATTGCGCGCCCGACCGATAAACATTCCACCAACATGCGCCAGCCTTGTCCTGCCATTTCAGGGCCGCCAATAATAAAGCTTAGTGGTACAAAGACACCATCGCCTTGAGTTGGGCCATTTTGAAATGGTACATTTAATGGAAAGTGACGACGACCGGTGATAACCCCGTCAATATCGGTTGGTATTAATGCACAAGTAATGCCTAAGTCTTCTTCTTCACCGAGTAAGTGATCAGGGTCTTGTAATTTAAAGGCTAAGCCCAATACCGTAGCAACTGGGGCTAAGGTGATATAACGTTTGTTCCAGGTTAAGCGCATGCCGAGTACTTCTTCACCGTTAAATTCACCGCGACATACTACGCCAAAGTCAGGAATTGCACCGGCATCTGAGCCAGCTTCCGGGCTAGTTAACGCGAAACACGGAATTTCATCGCCTTTGACCAATCTTGGTAAGTAGTGGTCTTGTTGTTCTTTGGTGCCGTAATGCTGTAATAACTCGCCTGGGCCAAGTGAATTAGGTACGCCGACAGTAGAAGATAGTACCGTACTGACACTGGAGAGCTTTTGTAATACGCGAGACTGGGCATAAGCGCAAAACTCAAGGCCGCCATATTGTTTTTTTATGATCATGGCAAAAAACTTATTGTCTTTCAGGTATTGCCATACTTCTGGGCTTAAATCAGCGAGTTCGTGGGTGGTTTGCCAATCATCGGTCATGCGGCAAACTTCTTCTACTGGGCCGTCTAAAAAGGCTTGCTCTTCTGCACTTAATCGCGGTTGTGGATAATTATGCAATTTTTTCCAGTCGGGTGTGCCACGAAATAATTCCGCTTCAAACCAGGTGGTGCCGGCATCAATGGCTTCTTGTTCGGTATCTGACATTTCCGGCATAATACCTTTGAACATGGCAAGTAACGGTGTGGTGATATATTGCTTGCGAATATCAGCAATATTTAATGGTATGGCGATGATGGCGAACATCAGCCAAGCAAAGAAAGATATGACTTGGAAAAACGTTCCCAAGATCATCAATACGGTAAAGGCTAGGGTAAATGTTGAGAGTGAGGCGCGCGAATACGCCATAAACCCGCACAATGCGATAGCAATCAGTATCCAAGTTAAGTAGTCCACAAATTTTCCTTAATGTTTATATGTTGCCCAGTGTTACTCGAACCCAGTGTTATTTGAACTCAGTGCTATTCGAGGTCAGACCAGACCAGAGGTTTAAGCTTAATTGCTCTGATTGATAATTTCAAATTATTTGCCCTTTAATCACAAATAATTTGTGTAATAAAGCGTCGATAACTAAATACACTTTCAGGTATAATTGAGGCCTGTTTTGCTACTCGCTACCTGGTGTGGTGATGCTTATTTAATTAAACATTGTTTGGTTTTATTTTATGTGTGAATTACTGGCCATGAGTGCCAATGTGCCAACGGATATTTGTTTTAGCTTTAGTGGTTTAATGCAGCGTGGTGGTAACACCGGCCCGCATAAAGATGGTTGGGGCATTACCTTTTATGAAGGCAAAGGCTGTCGTAGCTTTAAAGATCCTCTGCCCAGTGCCCAATCTCCGATTGCAAAACTGGTGACAGATTATCCAATCAAAAGTGAAACTGTGGTCTGTCATATACGTCAGGCCAACTCAGGCAAAGTCTCTTTAGTTAATACCCATCCGTTTATTCGTCCCATGTGGGGCAAGAACTGGACGTACGCGCATAATGGCCAATTAACCGATTTTAAAAATAATTTAGTGCTTAAGCAGCATTTACCTGTGGGTGAAACCGATAGTGAACATGCTTTTTGCTGGCTATTAGAGCAGCTAACGACAAAATTTGACCATGAAGAACCGACAGCGACGGTATTATTTAGTTATGTTATGGAGTTATGCCAAGCGATCAGAAAGTTAGGTGTCTTTAATTTACTGTTAACGGATGGCGACTTTTTATTGGTGTATTGCAGCAATAACTTACACTGGTTAACGCGACGGGCACCGTTTGGCAAAGCGAGTTTAATTGACGCTGAAATGGTGGTAAATTTCGAACAAGAAACCACCAAAAACGATATTGTTACTGTGATCGCAACAAAGCCGTTAACAGATGATGAAACCTGGCAAAAAATGCATGCCGGCGAAGGGTTACTATTTTGTAAAGGGCAATTGATTTGCCAAAGCAAACCTAATGAATTAGAGCGTTAAGCTTCTTTTTAAAAAAGCAAGGTTAAGCACAAAGTATTAAGCAGTAAAATACTGAATTGCATATAAAACTATTCTATTGCTTAGTAACGGGGTTATCTTGAATCGGCGTAACAGACTTAAGCTGTGCTTCAAACTGCTCAACATCGCCTTTTATTTGATAAAGTTTTACTAACAGGTAGTCTAACTCAGGTGCAAACCATGCATAAGTTATACGTTTTTTCTCAACCACTTCCCGTTTAAGCTTCACGGTTTTCACTAAGCCGTAGGGCAACATTAACTCTTCTTCACCGTCATATTGGTAGACATAATTTTTGACTGAACCCGAACGTTTTATCACGGGATAAACGAATTGCTTTTGCTCTGGGTTATTGAGCATATTTAAGCGATGTTGCAAGTGATAACTAAGCGAGTCTTGAATATTGTCAGGAAAGTCGATATTTTTTGTACGCTTTTTTTTCTCATCAACCGCAATATTGTTTGCGGTGTCATAACGCCATTTAGAATATTTATCTGAACCGGTACCTTCGCGAATATATTCATAGCTTGTCGGCGTTACTTTGTTGTCATCAAGCTGAACAATGGAGGTTTCACCACGGCTATCTGAGAAAATTAACCATTCGATATCCGTGTGGTAGCTGTATTGCGCTAAGCCATTTTCTAAGTAGCTTAATTTACGTGTGGCTTCACCCACAGATTTCGATTTATGTAAAATGCTATATTGAGCACTAAATGCTGGGATCATCACGTTATTTTTGTTGTCTGTAGCGGCAACATTTAAGCTTAAAGCGGACAACAGCAAAGGGATATAAGGTAATGATTTCAACATAGTTAATTCTCGCAAATAAACGCTATTCTTCGCTAGCATACCCTGAAATTGGCAGGATTACACCATCAAATAAGGCTTTATCTTCTGCCATGGTAACCTGCTTATTACAACACCAATTCACCACCAGCGGATAAATACGGTGCTCTTGCTGATGCACACGTTGTGCAAGGTCTTGCGCGCTATCTTCTGGAAAAACAGGCACTTTAGCTTGCAGTATTACCGGGCCGCCATCGAGTTCTTCAGTGACAAAGTGGACACTAACACCATGCTCAGTATCACCGGCGTCGATTGCTCGTTGATGCGTATCTAAACCCTGGTATTTAGGTAATAGAGAAGGGTGAATGTTAATTAAGCGTCCGTGAAATGTTTGCACGAATTTAGGGGTTAAAATTCGCATAAAACCAGCGAGTACAATTAAATCGGGTTGATAGTGGTTAATTTCATCAATTAGTGCACTGTCGTAATCTTCGCGGCTGTCAAACTCTTTATGGGAAAGTACAGCCGTTGCTATTGCAGCGTCTTGTGCTCGCGTTAATCCATAGGCGTCAGCTTTGTTAGAAACTACAGCGACAATGTCGCCGCCGTAGTTATCTTGCTTACTGGCATCAATAATGGCCTGTAAGTTAGTGCCGCCGCCGGAAATCAATACTACAATTCGGCTTCGCATCAATATTAACCTTTGTTGATAATGACTTGTTCTTGGCCTGCTTGCATGTCAGCAATAGCGCCAATGTGCCAAGCCTTTTCACCTTGCGCGTTAAGTATCTCGATACTTTGCGCTACAGCGTCAGCAGGGACTACGATGATCATACCGACGCCACAGTTAAATGTGCGATACATTTCATGCTCAGTGATGTTGCCTTTGTCTTGTAACCAGTTAAAAATTTCTGGCCACTGCCAGCTATCGCCATCGATAATTGCTTGCGCACTGTCAGGTAAAACACGAGGAATGTTTTCCCAGAAACCACCACCGGTAATATGCGATAACGCATGTACATCAACTTGTTTAAGCAGCTCTAATACGGATTTTACATATATTTTAGTTGGCTCGATTAAGTGATCGCCAATCGACTTGCCGTTTAATAACTCATTAGTATCGGTTTTATTAACCTCTAATACTTTGCGAATTAACGAAAAACCGTTTGAATGCGCGCCCGAAGAAGCTAAAGCAATAAGCTGGTCGCCAGCGGCAACTTTGGTGCCATCAATAACACGTGATTTTTCTGCAACACCGACACAAAAACCGGCAATATCGTAATCGCCTTTATGGTACATACCTGGCATTTCGGCGGTTTCACCACCGACTAAAGCACAACCTGACTGCACACAACCTTCGGCGATACCTTCAACAACCGCAGAGGCAACATCAACGTCAAGCTTAGCGGTAGCATAATAATCAAGGAAAAATAATGGCTCAGCACCTTGAACAATTAAGTCGTTAACACACATGGCCACTAAGTCGATTCCAACAGTATCATGCTTTTGCAAATCAATCGCTAAACGCAATTTCGTACCAACACCATCTGTTCCGGCAACCAGTACAGGCTCTTTATAACCGGTAGGCAGCTGGCAAATAGAACCAAAACCACCTAGCCCCCCCATAACTTCTGGACGAGTAGTGCGTTTTACCGCACCTTTAATATTTTCAACTAGGGCATTACCTGCATCTATATCAACGCCAGCATCTTTATAGCTTAAAGACTGTTTTTCTTCACTCACGGGGAAACCTCGATTATGTAGTTAATTTGCTTGTACGATAAAAGCGCACATTCTACCAGTGCAGGGACGCGCTGAAAATCTTTAAAATAAATTATTTTTTATAAGTGATAAAAATCAGCAACATTATGATAAGATCTTTATTATAAAACACTTGTTAATACACGATATGTTCACAAATATTTTCAGAAACGCTCTGTTGTTATTACTTTTTATTCTGCCGGTGAAAGTTAACGCCATTGAGGTAGAGAACTTATACAGCGCTAAGGTAGAAGTGGCGTCAAAATCAACCCGCGATCGCACGCTAGCCCTTAAAAAGGCACTACGCGCTATGTTGGTAAAAGTGGGCGGTAAGCATGTAGAGCCAAGTGTTGTTTCTCAAGCGGTACAAAACTACAACCAATATGTTACGCAATATCAGTATATGCGTGACAACGACAACTTACGCTTAAATGTTAGCTTTGATGAAGCCAAAGTTAATCGTTTATTCAAGGATAACGATTTAGCCATTTGGGGGCGATTGCGACCCCAAGTGATGGTGTGGTTAGTACAAGAAAATGGTTTTGAACGTAACATAGTGTCATCAAGCGCAGACTCGCTTATTCCTAATATTCTTGCGCAATATTCTCAACTACGCGGTTTACCCTTGGTGATGCCTATCATGGACTTAACCGATGTAAACGCCTTAACGTTAACCGATGTTTGGGGACGATTTTCACAACCTGTGGCACAAGCATCCATGCGCTATATGGCGGAAGCGATAGTGGTGATCAGAATATCTAACTCTAGTTTGGTCAATACCCTTGATAACACCGAAAACTGTGTTCTTTGTCAAACCAGCCGTTTAGTGCTGGATTGGAGTTTAATGACTGATGCGGAAAATGAGCATGCTCAAGTTTTTAGCGAACAGTACATAGGCAATAATGTTGATAAATTATTGCTAACCGCGATGGCCGATATTACCGACATTATTTATCAAAAATACGCCTTATCTACCACTAACAATAACGACATTGAAATTGATGTTGTTAATATTGTGTCGTTGGCCGAGCTCATCGCAGTGTCAGACTTTTTGGGGGAGCTATCCGCCGTGCAATCTGTGCAGTTAGTTAGCGCGCAAGGGACTAATCGCCGTTTTAAGTTATCGCTTATGGGCTCAAAGCAGGCCTTATATTCATCGCTTAAATTAACCGCACAGCTCAACCGCGTTATTGACCCACTCGCTGGTCCTGAACTGATAGGGCAAGTGCCGGTATTTTATTGGGGTAACAAGTGAAAAAAGTTGCCCAGTTAACCTTGTCAGTGCAATTACCTGATGATGAAACTTTTGCTAGCTTTCAAAGTGAAAGCAATCAGTTAGTCGTTACGCAATTAAGGCACTTTCTTAATGGCAGTACTGATGAAAACAAGCCCGTACACAGTTTATATTTGTTTGGCTTAGCCGGTGTTGGTAAAAGCCACTTATTGCATGCCAGTTGCGCGTATGCTGATACGTTAGGGCTGACTTCCTTGTGTTTGTCATTTTCTGAGCTAAGGCAGTTGTCTGTGGACGTGCTTGACGGCTTGGAAAGTATTGATCTCGTTTGCCTAGACGATATTCAATTAATCGCCGGTAACAAAGCGTGGCAACAAGGGGTATTTGATTTATACAATCGCATGATTGAACAAAATAAACGTTTGATCATCACTGGCGATCAAAGTGTTGCTCAACTCAACATTACGTTGCCTGATTTGGTATCACGCCTGAGTTGGGGGCTGACCGAGCAATTAAAGCCGTTAACCGATCGAGAAAAATCATTTGCCTTGCAATATCGTGCTCAGCAACGGGGCTTATTTATCAGTGATGATGTCGCGATGTTTTTAATTAATCGTTTATCTCGTGATATGACTAGCTTGTTAACCGCGTTAGAGCAGCTTGATCAAGCGTCAATAAGGGAACAGCGGCGTATTACCATTCCCTTTATTAAAGACGTGTTGTTTTAGGTTGACGCGCGTGTCGTTACGCCTAGCGGTTCCGTGTTGGCATAGGTTTTTCGTAAAAGCTTGAACCATCTGCATTTATTCGAATACGCTGTGCCTGGGTTAGTGGTGCGTTTGCATCGATTGATGGTTGCTTTACATTATCGATGTTTGGATCTATAAGCGGACTGATGGTCAAATTTTCGGCCCACGTTTTACCTGGCTGCATTGCTATGGGCGCAGCTAAATTATTAATGAAGTCGCTGGCTTGGTTATATTCTGGCAATATGCGACGGGTAACATAATCAACTCTTGGCTTAATATTAGTCTCGCCAATACGTCCGCGTTGCCCCCAAGTGACAATATATTCTTCACCTGTGTTAGGTTGATTAGTCACCGCAATATCACGATCAACATCAAAACGGGCTTTCATCATCAACTCATCAAACAGCATGGCGTAGTCTTCGCGTTTACTTGAATAATTATAAAAGTGGGGTGCGTGTTCTGGACTGAAAAAGCCCGCAACATCACTGGGGTTATAAGCTCTTTCTGTTGCGGTAGCCGTTTCACCATGATAGCGAACTTGTGCTAAGCGATACATTTCAGCGCCATGTAATGGCAGTGCCGTACTTAATTTGTCAGAATCTATCCCGCTGCCTTGTTGCAATTTTTCAACAGCGTCGAGAATGCGATCACCTCTATTTAAGTTCGCCCATTCGCTTTGTGGAAAATAGTCATTGGCATGCGCTAATTCATGGTATAACAAGGAGGCAAGATCATGAATCCCGTCGGCCGCATCACGGGTTACCCGTTGATCTTCGGGGTAAGAAAAGCTGGCATAAGCATTATTTTTTACAAAACGCCATGGCATAACAAAGTCTAAGTCGTTACCAAAAGAGGCGCGGTAATCAGGTGTTTGATTAATGGTGTCTCTTTCATCAGCTGTTAGCCACAAATCATTAGGGTCAAGATGAATAGCGCCGGTAACAGCCCAGTAATAAGAAGGGCGAACATCATATGAAATCACAATTGCCGTGGTGGCGCGTAGTAAGTTTTTAAAATCTGAATGCGGGTCTGAAGTCTGTAAAAACTCTTTAAACCTTTGCCCCATCCACCGGTGAGAAACCAGCACTCGATCCATAATATTGTCAAGATTTGGCGTGGTGGTATCTTGGGCTATTAATGGTAATTCGTTTAACCGACAGGTAGTGCGAAAATCAATGCTATTGCTATAGACACAATCAGCTAAAACATCGGCATAAGGTGAATTAGCGTTAAATGGAAATACAGTTGCTAGTCGAGTGTCATAGGCGGTATTGCTGTTGCTGCTTATGGTTGGTGCATCTTCGATTAATATTGCAACCGTGTCTTGATAGCGGCTGCTGCCATCAGAAGCACTCACGGTAAATTCTAATAAACTATCCGCACTAACGGCAGGGGCCGTGAAAAACACCGCACTTTTTCCAGCAGTCGTTTCACTAAAGTTGATCGTAGGACCCGAAACTTGCTGCCACTCAATACTCGCGTTGGTCAAGTTCGCATTATCTAGGCTAGCGCGTAGCGAAACCTTGCTACCTTCAAGTGCTGCATGACCTAAACGTGCTGATATTTCGCTATTTTGCTCTGAAACTGAAAAGCTATGCGTTAAGGTTTCATTAGCGCCATTGCGGAAAAAATTTACTTGCAAGCTATATTCACCGGCCGCTGTTGGTGTAAAGGCGATAGCTTTTGAGTTCTCTGCATGAAACACAAGGTTACTGCCAGCGGTTTGTTGCCAACTTATATTGGTTAAGTTGTCATCAGGGTAATAAAGAAATAGCTCTGCCGCTTGGTCAATTTTTTGATCTTCAGTAAAGGCAATAATACCGGTTTGGGTGACGACTGGCGTAAAATCAATAGGTGAAGGACTATTTGAGTTACTTGAGCTTGATCCACCACCGCACGCAGATACCGAGATTGCCAAAGCAATAGCTGCACTTGAAAAAAAGCTTTGTCTAATTTGAATATTATTCATCCGTACCTCTACCTAATTCTATTGAAGTATCTATTGCTACACCTAGTTTATAACGGAGCAACAAATTAGTCCGACTGTTATAACAGACCTGATACAAGGGTATAAAGTTCACAACTAGCTATAATATCTCTATATGTAGCTAATTTTAATAATAAAGTAAAGCGGGTGAGTAGTTGATATGAAACAGATTTTTTCGATAAAGGTATAAGTACAAAAGGCTAATACAGCACTAAACCATTTTATTTATTTTAGCGCTGTGATCAGAACAGATTAGCTTTGTTTTTTTCTGATGCTCAGTCCGAGTTCTTGTCCGCGATACTTTGCGTAGTAACTGCCAGCAATAAACATGATGGAGGCAAAAACAAACTCGCCGACAGCCCATATTTTTTCATCGGCTGAGACCCATAATGTTGTTAAACTGTGCAGGAAATAAATCATCACAATAAAATTTGACCAAGCATAAGTATAAGGGTTGCCTTGCACTAAGCCTTTTAACGGGAAAAGCAGAGGCAACACAAACATCACTACGGTTAATGGCACGGATAATGCCGTATCATCGCTGATAACAATTAGCCATAAAGGCATGTAAATGAGCAATGAAAAATAGCCAAACAAGGTGATTTTTTTTAGTGATGTGGTTGAAAAGCGTTGTTTATTGGTCATGGCTATTAGTCATTTTTTGGCATTAGCGAAAGTACATTCTCTGGTGGTCGGCCAATAATTGCGCGGGTACCATCGGTAACTATCGGTCGTTCAATCAGCTTAGGCGTAGCCGACATAGCGCCAATCAAAGTAGCGTCATCAGCATTAGCTAAGGCTTGCTCTTTATATTCTACTTCTTTTGTTCGCATCATTTCACGTGGAGTTAGCTTGAGTAACGATAACAGTTGTTCAATTTGTCTTGCGTTTAGTGGTGTTTTTAAATATTCAACAACAGTGACATCAACATTTTTTTCTTCAATGAGGGCGAGTGTTTGACGACTTTTTGAACAACGTGGGTTGTGGTATATAGTGAGCATGATTTTCTCGTAAATAGTGTTAAATGAATTTGAACCTTAAACCGTATTTTAACTGATTTTTATAGGCGCTTAAGTTTTTCTTGCTGGTCTTGTAATTGCAATATGCGGCCTTTCATTCTTTTTTTCAATAATGGATTTTCTTCAACAAAATTATAGCCGGTTTGTAATTCATCAATCGCTTTTGGGTAGGCCCCAAGTAAGGCATACACTTCGGCTTTAGTGCCATGCATAAGTGCCATTTTATCTTGTTTTCGATAGATTTCGGTAAGCAGATCGTATGCAATAAAGTTTTCTGGCTGTAAAGTAAGAAAATCCTGCAATAACACTTCTGCAGTGCGGTAGTGCTCGGCTTCGGTTAAGACATTAGCATAGTTCAATGCCACTACTTGATTATTAGGCATCAAGAGGTTTAATTCGCTCAACATACTTAAGGCTTTATCATACGCCTTTACCGCAATATAAGCGTCGGCGAGGGCGTCAACGTAAAATAGATTATTGTTGTCATCTAGCAATAATGCTTCAAGTTGCACTATGGCGCTTTGGTAATCTTTATTCTCATAGTGCGAAAGTGCGAGGCCATATTCCGCCGCCGCTTTAATAGCGTAACGCTCTTTCTCTAAACTTAACTGAAAATTAATGATGTTACTTTTGGCATTGCCTTCATATCGCGCGGTAATTCTCGCTTTAGCTAACTCATATTGTAAACTGGGCGCGATTGGCCGAGGAGATAAGTTTTGCGCTCGTACGCGGGCATCTGAAATTCGAGACTCCGGCAAAGGGTGGGTTAATAACATGGCAGGTGGTTTTGATTTATAGCGATACTTTTCCGCCATTTTTGCAAAAAAATCAGGGGCACCTTGCGGATTAAAACCACTATTGGCAAGCAGGGCGATACCAACGCGATCGGCTTCTTTTTCGTTACCTCGGGTATAATTTATGCCCGCTTGTTGAGATGCTGCAATTGTGGTGCTTATTGCGGCCATTCCGAGGCTAGGATTAATTAAGGTCAGTAATACACTAGAAATCATACTCGCCATGGTTAACGATTGTGCCCTATCTTGTGATTCTAGCCGCCTCGCTAAATGTCGCTGTGTGACGTGCGATATTTCGTGCGCCACTACCGACGCCAGTTCACTTTCGGTATTAGTGGTGGTGATCAAGCCACTATGAATGGCGATATGACCGCCAAAGAATGCAAAGGCATTTAATTCTTCATTGCGAATAATAAAAAATTCGAAACTATAGTTTACATCTTTGGCATTGCGCACCATACGATTGCCTAAGTCATTAATATATTCGGTTAACACGGGATCATTGAGTACCGGTTGACTGGCACGAATTTGGCGCATCATTTCAGCACCGATTTGGCGTTCTTTTTCGATTGATAATGCGCTGACACCCGCTGAACCAATTTCCGGCAGTTTATTTTTATCACTGTTGGTATTTGCCGCCATTGCACTGCTGGTCAAAAATGTCGCGAATGCACCCGAAATAATAAGCGGTTTTAATTTAAACAATGTTAGTTTTCCATGTTATCTGTAGATTGTGCCTGTTTACGGTGAATTTCTTTACAGAACTCAAGGATTGAATAGCCTTTAATATCAACAATATCTAATGACTTTCCCAATAATTGAATGAGTTCATCAACACGCGAGTTAGCGTAGCGAACCAGGGCATAATCGGCTTCATCGCCTTTTTGAAAGGTGTAGACAATAAAAGGAATAAGAGAGTTCAATCTAAACAGCATTTGCATGGTTTCCGGTATCCACTTTATAAATGGGCAAAGTGGATTATTAATTTCGCTCTGCAGGACACGCTCGTCATTGACGATGGGATAACAATGTAATTCATAATGTTGCTCAGTAATATTATGATAAAGCGATACACTTGGCTTACTTGTTGTGGTTACTTTTCCTGATATGTCCGTTTGGCCGCCAAGTATACTTAGGTTCCAATTGCTATAATCCAATAACTGTTTATAGGCACTGTCAAAGCCGTGAGTTAAAATACCGTCGAGCTCACTCACTGAGCTCGTTGCCAAGTGATAAATGGTTGGTATGTCACCCCAGTTGATCTTCTTTTTGTAGGCGTTGATTTCTTTAAGGTTTGGGTTTGTAGAAAGTTCGCTCATTTCGCCTCTTTATGGTTAAAAAAATACGTTAAAAGAATTTATATCTGCCATTGTAATCAATTGTCGCAAATTAGATAATCAAACTAAAGCATTGAATAAGTTTTTATTTATGCTGTGTTAATACGTTGTTTGGCAAGATAAATGTTCGCTGTTATGGATAAGTTATACTTTTTATTAAAAAAGTGAACGTTTACGATAGTGTTTTAATGCGCCTTGTTGAAAGTTGCTTTGAAAAGATATGCCTAGGTTGTTAATGAAACAAGGGTTTCATCTTGAGAGCGTAAGTAGATAAAACAATAATTGAATTAAATTAACAATAAAAATGGAAAAGTAAATAACATGGTTTCTCTGTTTAGTGATTGGTACAAAAGAAATTTTTCAGACCCAAGTGCAGTAACGCTCCTCGTTATTTTAATTTGTGCGTTTTTGTTTGTGTACTTTTTTAGTGACCTACTTATGCCGGTATTTGTCGCCGTGGCGATTGCCTTTTTATTGGATTTACCGGTCAATAAACTTTCACAAGTTGGCTTATCTCGGGCATTAGCTGTGATCATTGTTGTCTCAGCGTTCGTCGGTTTATCATTAATCGGGATATTAGGGCTTATGCCGGTAATATGGCAACAAAGTACTAATTTTTTGCAAGAAGTTCCTCAAATGGTCGGGCAGGGGCACACATACCTTTTAACATTACCCGAGCAATACCCTGATTTAATTAATGCCGAACAAATTGGCAATGTTATTACTTTAGTCAATGACGAATTAATTGCCTGGGGGCAAGTGGCGTTAAAGGCATCGCTTAACTCTATTTCGAATGTTGTCGCGTTGTTGGTTTATCTTATTTTAGTACCGCTGATGGTGTTTTTCTTTTTAAAAGATAAAAGCCTTCTTTTTGGTAGTATACGCAAACTATTACCTAACGATCGCCGCATGGCAAAACAAGTAGGCAATGAAATGAATCAACAAATCATGAATTATATTCGTGGTAAATTGATTGAAATACTTATTATTGGCACGGCATCAACCATTTCGTTTATGTCGTTAGGCCTTAATTACCCGGTATTACTTGGCGTACTAGTGGGGCTTTCAGTATTAGTACCTTATGTCGGGGCAACCATAGTGACGTTGCCAGTAATGTTAGTGGCGTTATTTCAATTTGGGGTTAGTGCTGAATTTGGCTATGTGATGCTCGCCTATGGCATTATTCAAGCATTGGATGGTAACTTGCTGGTACCGTTACTTTTTTCAGAAGCGGTTAACCTTCACCCCGTGATCATTATAATTGCGGTGATTTTATTTGGCGGTCTATGGGGCTTTTGGGGGGTGTTTTTTGCGATACCCTTAGCAACATTGGTTAAAGCCGTACTCAATGCGTGGTCTACAACAACTCAGCACGAAGTAATAAGCTCATAAAGCTGTTATCGCCGCTTGCCAGTTTTCTACAATATAATTGTTAAACCGTGGCCCAGTATGTCTTAGCGGTACATTACTCAATAATATATGGCACGGCTCGATCTCTTCTTTTTGTCTTGTGAACGAACATAGGGCGGCAACATTAAACGTTACGGCCCTATGATCTATTTTACATCATTTGGCTTAAAAACAGCAGTTTACCGCGCAAGGTAAACTGCTATACTGTCAAAATAATTTTTAACAAATATTTTACATTTTCGGAGGTCTTTTATGACGCAGCAAGGTTCTGGTGGTAATGTGTTAGCGGCAATATGTAGTTTCTTTATTCCAGGTTTAGGGCAATTAGTGCAAGGCCGGATTATCCCAGCTATTTTATTTTTCGTGTTTTGGACCGTAGCTGGTGCGTTGATGTGGGTGGGGATCGGGTGGATATTGCTACCGATCGTTTACCTGTGGTGCATTATTGATGCTGCTCGTTATACTGATAGTCGAGGTTCCTCATGAAATACTTAACAGCTATGCCAAATAAAGTATTGGTGGCGTTGACGGTTATTTTACTTTGTGGCTGTCAATCCGCTTATTATTCTGCGATGGAAAAAGTCGGCGTCCATAAACGTGATATTATGCTTGATCGCGTTGAAAATGCTCAAACCGCACAACAAGACGCGCAACAGCAGTTTAAATCAGCCCTTGATCAGCTATCGCAGCTGATAAACTATGACGGCGGTGATTTAGCAGCTCAATATGAGTTGGTTAATGATCAATATGAAGAAAGCAAGTCTTCAGCAGAAGAAGTGACAACACGTATTGAGGCGATTGAAAGTGTGTCAGAAGCGTTATTCGATGAATGGCATGAAGAAATTCAGCAATACTCAAGCAATAGCCTGAAGCAACAAAGCAAACAAAAATTACAAAAAACGCAACGTAATTATCAAAGCTTGATCAAGTCTATGCATAGGGCTAAAGATAGAATGGCGCCCGTGCTGTCAGCGTTACGAGACAATAGCTTATATCTAAAACATAACTTAAATGCCCAAGCTATTGGTGCTTTGCAAGGCGAGTATAAAACCATTAAACGCGATGTAGACTCATTAGTACTTGAAATGGGTAAAGCGATAGCGCAATCGCAACAATTTATTGACCTATTACAACCAGAATCGTAACCACTAACTTGTCGGACTGCGGTAATTATCTTGCCTCAGTCCGTTTGTTTTTTTAATTGAAGAAAATGTTTAGATAAATGTCGTGAGTTTGCGCTCGACATCTCCAGTCTGCTCAATGAATAGGAATGTAGAATGAGTCGTTATTTCAAACGCCTTAGTAAAGTTTTAGTTATTAGTTTTATCAGCCTTTATTGTTTAATTTGGTTACTGTCTCCGACTATTATCCGTTACGTGATCAATAATCATGGCTTACCTAAGCCTTTGTCACTGACATCTTCGTCGACAATTCGTTATAACCCGTTCACTGCACATTTAACCATTAGTGACTTAGCGATGACTACTAATGATAACAATGCCGTGCTGACGTTGCAGGCATTAGAAGCTGAGTTACATTTACATCAGTTGTTGTTTGATAAAATTTATCTGGCCGAGTTTAGTGTCAGCGAGGTGTATATTCCGGTAACGGTGGGAGAGTCGTCGCTTAATGTTGTCGGTGTTGACTTAATGGCTGATGAGTCTGTAAAAAACACCGAGCAAGCGGCAGATAGCAACAAACCAAAAGAACCTTTCCCTTATCAAGTTATTATTCCTAAATTTGAGCTTATCGACCTCAAAGTTGAATTAACGCATTTTACACAAAAGCACACCATCGAATTAGACTCATTGACGTTAAGCGATATTTTATTATCAGAAAGTCAGCAACATATTGAACTAAATGTGTTGAGTAAGTTTAACCAAGCGCCAATTCAAATCGCGTTAAGTACCAAGCTATTACAACGACAAGGCCAAGTTGATATAGCAGTTAACGCCAAAAATATAGCGTTAACTGCCGGGCAAGCTTTTTTACCCGCGGATGTGTCTGCGCTCGATGGTAATGTTAGCTATAATAGTACGATAAAGGTTGATCTCGACAACGATAAAACAACGATTAATATCAATGATTTATTGTTAAAAATTGAAAATTTTCATATTGAGCAGGATACCATTGAAGTAAATATTGCGGAGCAAAGCATTCAGGCGCAAAATGTTGCTATTTTGCACCGTTTGAATAATCCGCTAAGCGTAACGGCTAATGTAGACTACGTTATTAACGATATTTCGGCAAAATCAACAATAAACTCAGCATCATTTGCAGACATCACACAAGTGAGGTTTGATAACGTTGCTATCACGGTGGAGCAAGATAAACCTCAGGTTAATATCGACCTGATTGAAATTGCTAACAGTAATTTATCTAAAAGCCACCTAGAAGCTATTCCTGCATTGGTGGCATTCAAGCAGCTTACCCTTGATGACATTGAATATACGCCAGAGCTCATTGTTGTTAATGATATTGCTTTGTCTGGGCTTATTTCACATGTGTTATTAGATGAAGATAAAAACCTCACTACGCTTGTCTTGCCGGCGCGTAAGGAAGATACAAAGGATAGCGATGTTGAGCAAATAACTAAGAGCACAGCACAAAATAATACCGCAAAAAACCAACAGCCTGCTGAGAATGACAATACTGTTAAGTTGGCATTTAAATTAGGTCAGTTTTCCTTACTTGATGACGCTCATATTGATTTTAAAGATAGCAGTGTCACGCCACATTATGAGCGTAATTTTAGTATTAAGAAGCTATCGTTATCGGGTATTGATAGTAGTAAACCAGAGCAAAAAACTTTGTTTGCAATGCATGGCAACAGTGATAAATACGCCAGTTTTGATATAAAAGGGCATGGCTTTCCGTTTGCACTTGAAGAAAAGTACCAACTTGATGCCGTGGTCAAAGAGCTTAGCTTACCCAGCGTTTCTAGCTATATTAAGGATGCACTGCAATATGAAATTGAAAGTGGTCAACTTGATATGACGGTTGCGGCCGGTTTAACGGGCACTAAACTCAATGGCGATGTGGAATTACTGCTGCGCGGCATTGAATTGACCGCGGCTGACGACCACGAATCAGGTACAGTTACAGATCATGCTAGTGTGCCGTTTAATATTGCCTTAGGGATGTTGAAAGACTCAAACGGTAATGTTGAATTATCATTGCCTTTATCTGGCGATACGAGCTCACCGTCGTTTGGTTTTTCGGGCTTTCTAACCTTATTAGTTAAACAAGCAACCATGTCGGCCGCCAAAGATTACTTACTCACCACATTTGTACCTTATGCCAATGTGATGAAAGTTGCCATGGCGGCGGGAGAGTTTGCGCTGAAATTAAGGATTAATGATTTATCTTACAGCGCAGGAGAAACTGAGTTAACTAGCGACCAGTTAGAGTTTAGTCGCCAAATGTCGAAGATGTTAGCCGACAGAAGTAGTGTTAACGTTAAGTTATGCGCTATTGCCACCGCTAGTGATATAGGTTTGACGGACGCTTCACAAGCGCATCAAGCCGAAAACATTAAGCGTTTACAAAAAATATCTAAACAACGCGTCGAAGTTTTTAAAACCTATATGGTTGAACAATTAAAGGTGCCATCTGCAAGGTTATTACTTTGTACACCGCAAATAGACACATCAAAACAGGCAAAGCCAAGAATAGAGTTTGTTACGTGATATAATCGAGTACATAGCTAGGCATTATCCAGCACAGAGTTTTACTAAACCTATGTTTAGAAGCCTATGGTCAGTTGACGCTGATCATGGGCTTAATTTTGCCCATTCATTTGGCATTAGCGATAAATTTCGTGAGCATATTATCAAGGTTAATACGGACCAACACTCTCGTCACCTTTAATAACAATTATGACTTCTCGGCAGGAATATACTCACCGTCTAAACTAGCGGGTATTTGGCCATTAGATAAACGCTTTAGCCAATCTACATAGTGCTCATAAGACATAGGCTTGGCATAATAATACCCTTGGCCAATGTCGCAACCAAAACTGCGTAAGGTATCCTCATCGAGTTTACTATTAATGCCTTCTGCAACAACCTCTAAGCCTAAGCCTTTGGCCATTTTTACTGCTGTTTCGGCAATAACCTTACGTTTATTGTCACTGCAAACATCTTCAACAAACTCACGGTCTATTTTTAATTCTTGGAAGGGAAGATGATTAATTTGCGACATTGAGGAGTAGCCGGTGCCAAAGTCATCAATACTAATAGTGATCCCCAAGGCAATAAGCTGTTCTATGGTTTTTATCGCGGCGCTATTTTGGGCAAAAGAAATGGACTCGGTTAATTCAAAGATGATTTTTTCAGCCTTGATATCACAACGCGCGATAATATCGGCTACGTCATCAATAAAGTTTGTGCGAACAAGGTCTTTGCCACTGATATTGATAGATACCATATGATTGAGGCCGGTAATCTCAGCGAGCGCAACTTGTTGGCAAAGGGCGGTTTCAACAACCCATAGCGTTAACGAAGGCATTAAACCAAAATCTTCAGCAACAGTAATAAAAACATCGGGAGATACGGTACCTAGCGTGGGATGATGCCAACGAATTAAACACTCACTGCTACAAACTTTATTGGTTTTTAAGTCAATTTGTGGCTGATGAAATAATTCAAAACCTTGATTGGTAATCGTTTGCTGCAAATCAACGGCTAACTGCAATGATGAAGCGCTATGTTGGTTTTGTTGTGAGGCGAAATAGGCCCATTTATTTTGCGTTAATTCGGCATTTTTTGCAGCGATTAACGCATTGCTAATTAAGCTTGAGCTTGTATTTCCATGAGAGGGGAACTCTGCTAAGCCAATATAGGCTGACAACGGGAGTTTCAGTTCATCAATATAAAATGCCTCACTGGCTGACTGCTGAACTGAGTTAACCGTCAGCGCCATGTCGTGCTGTTTGGGGCTACTATCAAGCAGCATAGCTAAACTACCATTTTCTAAATAACAAAGTTTTTCATTTTGCTCGGTAATGGTGAGCACTGTGTCGTTAAACTTAAATAATGACGATAATTTTCGGTTTAGGTGTTGGAAAAAACGGCTGCGTGTTTGCTCGTTGATATAAAGCTCTATGCGCTGAAACTGCTCTGGCTTGATCACAACAACAGTAAAGTCTTGTTTATCTTCGACCATTTGACTTATTTTTTGCTCTAGATTTGTTTGCCTCGGTAAGCCATTACTCTGGTGATAGGCAATCATGGTGAGCTTTTCTTGCTCGTTGCGGCGAATGCGCTCCGCCAAGGCAAATGCCATAAAGGTTATCTCGATCATAACGGCAAATAAGAAGGCATTGCCGGTTAAAAAACTATAGTCGAGTTGATTCAGTAAAACCAAAGGTTGAATAGCCGCGCCAATTAATAACGGCAGCCAAGATATAAAATAAAAACGCGCCCACGAAAAGTCGTGTTTTAAGCGATTAAAAATTAAAAACAACGACACTAGGTAAAACAAAGGTTGCACAGAAAAAAATAATTTTGCTTGTGCATTTTCTTCTAACCATAAAGCGTAGACTGCAAATAACGAGAGTAGTACGACGAGGGCAATGGTATATTTGTAGGCCCAATGCTTTAAATGGTCGTAGCGAAGAAAATAAACTGTAAATAACAGTAAAAATATACCTAATAAGAAATGATTAAATATTAAATATTGGTTGAGTAGTTGCATTACTCGGTTTGAAAATAAAAAATAACCATAACCTGTTAACGCGGAAATGACGGAAAAGGCAGATAGTAAATAACCAATATAGAGTAAATAAATTTTGTTTCGAGCGGCAAAAAATAGCACTAAGTTATATATCGCCATGATAACTAATACGCCAATAAAGGCGCCATATACAATCTGAGATAACAGCAGTCGTGCTTCGAAAGCTTCTGGTGTCAATAACAGTAAAGGGATATTAGGTGGCCCCGAGCTTTTTAGTTGCAGCAGGTATTCGCTATGGCCAAATTGATTCTGTGGTAATCGAGCATACGGGTAGACATTTTCGCTTAATAGTGTTGAGTTGGAGTTTTTTTGATATAGCTTTTCTGGCGGTTTTACCGGACTGAGCTCGTAAACAATAAAAGTGTCGAGCATACTGTGTTCGGCCATTAAGATTAGCTGCTCTATGCTATTGCTTTGCCCACCATTTTTATGCGTTAGCTTATTGGTATCGGCCTCATAAATGGGATAATGTAAACTGAGCTTAATCCAGTAACTTTGTTGTGCTAATGCATAAGGAATTTCGTTCAACTTACTAGCAATAAAATCAACATTCTGTAAAACATCATTAACGTCAAGGCTATTGGTTTTGTCAATATAATAGCTGCTATTAATGGTTAAGGCGCTATTGAACTCCGTGATGTGCTTTTGATCGATATTATTAATAAGGTTAGCAAAACTTATGACGATGCCTACC
>JBMZDW010000016.1:0-53300 GCA_049614565.1 Cognaticolwellia sp.
AGTACCGAGGATGTAGGTTTTTTGGACGGGGGTTCGATTCCCCCCCGCTCCACCACATTGAAGGTTGACGAAAGTCAGCAGAAACAGGCCATAGCCACTGAAAACAGTGACTGTGGCTTTTTTCGTTCTGATACCCCATTGGTCTCAGATAGTCCTAAATGGGCTAGGAAATGGCACTATTTTGACACTTTTTTGCCATCGTCAGAAAATAACATTGGTACTCGCGAATGTTATGCTTTTCGTAAAAAGATTTTTGAACGTCACCCTTACCTAGAAAACGCATTAAAAAGTAATTACCTAAAACTCTTTAATCAAAAAAATTTAAGTGAAGCTAATCTATTTATTCTTAACATAGATAAATCACTTACTATCCATGACTTAAACCTTTCTTCCTCAACAGCACAGATTAGAACTTTTTGTGAAAGCATGTCGCGAAAGTGTGCCTTAACCGTTGCAGAATATGGGAAAACTAAAATTTCATATAAAATCTGCCAAGGTATAGCGAAGAAATACACTATTCAAATTGAAACTTTTAACGCTGATAAACCTTTTATTTCTACATTGAATAAACTTTCATGTGCTGACTGGTGGTTTAGACGTGTTAATAGAATGCGTTTACAACATATTGAACAAGTACATAGAAAATTAAGTTTAGTTCACAAAGATGCTAGTTGTTACGTGAGTAATTTCGCACTGGAAAATAGGAAAACTCAACTTAAAAACTCTTTTGAATATTTAATGGCTAATCAAATTGTCAATGAGGACGGGCAAACCTACACGCTTCTTGATGTATATAAAAAGTCAGTCTCTAACCCTAGAATCAGAAAAGCTGAATTAATGACTCGCATAAGAGGCTTTGAGGAAGTAGCAACACAAATGGGTCACGCGGGTGAATTCTATACCCTAACTTCTCCGTCAAAATACCACGCTTACTCTAATGGCAAAGCTAACCCAAAATTTAATGGCTCAACACCTAAAGATGTAAATGATTACTTTAATAACAACTGGAAGTTAATCCGCTCTGCTTTGCAAAAGAAAAATATACACCCTTATGGCTTTCGAGTAGTAGAACCACACCATGACGGAACACCACATTGGCACTTATTGCTTTTTATGCACCCCGATGATGTAGCAACTACTCGCTCAATTTTCAGTAAATATGCTTTGCAAGAAGATGGTAATGAACGAGGTGCTAAAAAACATCGGTTTGATATGACGTCTATTGATCCTAAAAAAGGTAGCGCGGCAGGCTATATCGCTAAATATATTTCAAAAAACATTGACGGTTCTGATCTTGATGATGACTTATATGGAAATGATGCAAAACCTGCGGCATCAAAAATAGATGCGTGGTCGTCTTTATGGGGAATTCGTCAATTTCAACAAATTGGTGGGCCGTCTGTAACTGTTTGGCGTGAACTAAGGCGTTTAAAGGAGACCGAGCAACCAGAAGTCGTGCAAGCGTTTACCGCTGCCGACTCTGGTGATTGGGCGGCTTATGTTATGGCTATGGGTGGAGCAATTCTCCCAAGACGTAATCGCCCTATCCATCCTTATTACGAAACTAAGTTAGATGAAACTGTTGATATAGAAACAGGAGAAGTAATTCAGAACAATCTGACCTACTACGGTGATGTTAAAGCTCCGTCATTAAAGGGCTTAATTAATAAAAATATTATCAACTTCACTCGCACAAGAGCTTGGCAAAGAATAACGCAACCGATGACGAAGGGCGAAATGAAGAATGAATTTTGCACTAAGGAGTTGGTAAAACTACACCCTATACCGATATGAAAACATGCTTAGGCGCTGAGCTGCGACGACGAGGGCGAAGCCTGAGCAACGAGGAGAAGCGCGAAGCGCCCTTGGACTTGTGTAAATAACTGTACTAACTAATTCAAACAACGGAAAAATAATAAAATGAGTATAGAAATATTTGGATTTGATGACCAATTCACCCCACAAGAAGCCTTTGAACTTCTTAATAGTCATGTGGTGAAAAAGGAAAATGAAAATATCAAAAACCTACCTATCGAAAAAATAGGCTTTATAGCAGGTGTGATCACTCTCAATGATGAAGTCGAGGTGATGATTAAATTTTCTGACGAATTATTACAGTTAACTAAAACAACTTTTACCGAAGAAATGACGCTATTAGAAATGCCTTAATAACGGTGTACTACGCTCTTTAACAATTTGGAATAGTTCAATAATTAGTGATATTGTTATATACTTAATATCTCAGTATCACGCTTTATTGTGCATAATTTTTGGAGTTTATCGTGGCCCTATCATCATTAGCTGAAAAAGTTGAATATGTTAAACAAAGCCGAGCAGAAAACTATCGTCATAGCCTACGTTTAGAAGGCGTGAACAAAAGCCTATTGTCACAATCTGCGTCATTGTCTAAAAAAGACCTTATAGCCAAATATAAAGAGCTTACTTCTTAACTGTGTCTATCAAGTACGGAACAGGCAATGATCCCTATTGCTATAACGGCACTGATGTTCTGATTAATAAACTTAATATAAAAAACAACTCAATTCTAGAAAATGCCGAAGCAGAATTGTCGCAATTGTCATTAGAGTCTATAGACTTTACCCCTCCCCCATACAATTTTCTTTATTTACAAAAAATCCACAAAACACTTTTTGGTGATTTATATGACTGGGCAGGAAGTATAAGAACAATTGGGATGAACAAGGGCGACACTATGTTTTGCCGTCCAGAATATATTCAAAATGAAACAGATAAAGTTTTTATAAAATTAGCCAAAAATAATTACTTTCTAAATATTCCACACAACAGTTTCATAAACAGCATTGCTGAGCTCTATGGAGATCTAAATATTATTCACCCATTTAGAGAAGGTAATGGCCGCTCACAACGAATTTTATTTGAACATATTATTGTCAACGCGGGTTATAAAATCTCATGGATGAATGTATCAAAAGACGAATGGATTCAAGCCAACATTAATAGTGTCGGCTGTGATTATGAATTGTTGGAAAATATTTTTACCCGTTGTATTAGTAACTAGCGCTTTCCCTTAAAAATACACCTTTTTTGGTTATATGGTCAAAACTAAAAAGGTGCTCAAAACGTGCTTCTTGGCATTGACCAATTAAGCGTTGATGAAATTCCTTGCCACTTTGAATCACGTCAACTTTGCCATTACAAATAGGGCAAATACCTTCATAAACTACCGTTCTAATTTCACGAATAGTACTGCCATCTTTTCGCTTATCACCCGTATTAATCAACTCTATTTGTGCTGCAAATTTATTTAATCGCAAAAGCCATTGTGGAGCTTGTACTACGCTACGATCTAACAATTTGAAATATGGCAAAAACATACATACAACTAAGCAAAGCATAGAAGAAATAATAATTGACGAAGCCAACCATGCTTTAGGTAACAAACCTACACCTGAAAATAGCAAAATAATAAAAGAGATATAAATTGCTGCAATAAAAACAGCAGGAGCCCAACGTGCAATACCATCAAACTTGAATGATGAAAAAGGTTTAGCGAGTTTAGGTGTGTCTTTAAGTTGGCTAACTCGGTAATGAATATGCAGAGCTCGAATATTCTTTTGTGATGGTGCTTGTTCAATAGTATTTAACTGAGCAAAGTATGTATTAAGCTTCTTTCCTCCTGATTCATCAGGCACAAAACAAAGCCATGATTTTGCATCTTTGCCTTTAGCAAATTCCTCAAATTCAGCACTGTGTTGTTCCATAAAGACTGCTAGCTTTTTAAGATGCCGAGCTAAATACCGCCTTGATTTATCACTGTCCGTTTCATCTGCTTTACACAACTTATATAAATAAACCGCATCATAAGAAATCTGATCGATAGGATATTCATCGTCTAATTTCTGACAAAAATCTATATACGCAGACTCTATTAGATGAAAATAATCAAGGCTAGTAACTTTTTTTTCTTTCAAAAAATCAAGAGTAACCCTGCCCGACACTTTGAAATCAAAAACATCTAACTTCATGAATATAAATCCTTTTATAGAATAGTTTACTTGTTAGTTACTAGTAACGCTCTGGTTAAAAGCGAATATTATCGCGATTATCTAGCCCAAAGCAAACCACATCAGACCAAGTGAGAACAAATGAACTGGATAACGATTAAAAAATGCTCTGAATTTTACGGATATACCGAAGAAGCAATAAGAGCAAAAATCAAAAAAGGGCAATGGGTGATCGATCAGCATTTTACTAAAGCGCCTGACGGCAGAATATTGATTAGCATAACGGGGGTAAACAAATGGATAACAAGCTAACAGGTATTAAAGCCAACAATTCTAGTATCACTATATCTTTCACTTACAACGATATTCGTTGTCGAGAGACAGTAAAAGTAAAACCGACAAAGTCAGCGTTAAAAGAAATGGCTCGTAAGCGTGATGCTATTTTATACGAAATTGAATTTGGACAATTTGATTACCTAAAGCACTTTCCTAATAGTAAAACAGCATTATCCCTTGCAGGAAATTTAGCTTTTAATATAACCATAAAGGATATGATAAATGATTGGTTTAAACGAAATCAACATCAGTGGGAGCGTTCAACTATTAGGGGCTATAAAAGTAAAACTATTCAACATATTGAGCCTAATTTTGGCCATATCAACGTAAGTGAATTCAAACCGAGTTTATTTAAAAATTGGGCTGCAACAGCGACAAATAAAAATTCAAATACAAACAAACCACTTACTGGCAAAACAATAAATGAAGTTCGCTCGATTATGCGTTCGGCTTTTCAAGATCTTTATATCGATGAAGTTATTGATAGTAATCCAATTGATAGAATAAAACGCTTTAAACATACGAAGGCGGAACCTGAGCCATTTAATGCTGCTGAACGTGAAAAAATACTAGCAGAAATGACAGGTCAAGTTCATAATTTTTTTAATTTTGCTTTTTGGACAGGGCTTAGAACGAGTGAATTAATTGGACTTAGAAAGTGCGATGTAGATTTGAAGCGTAAAGTTATTTTTGTTCGTAAAGCTGTAGTTGAAGGACAGGAACAAGGCACTAAAACAAAATCAGGTTGTCGTACACATGAAATGCATGAACTCGCGTTTTTAGCTTTGTCTGCCCAAATGAAAGTGACACCAGATAACCAAGAGCGTGTTTTTATCAATCCAAAAACAAATAAACCATGGTCAAATGATAAAGTAACATATCGCTTATGGGGACAAGCATTAAAAAAGTCAAAGGTAAAGTATCGTACTCAATACAATACTCGTCATACTTATGCTTCAACTATGCTGACGGAGGATAGACCTATAGCATGGTTAGCTAGACAGTTAGGACATAGTGATATTAGAGAGACCTTAAAAACTTATGCTCGTTGGATTGATTAAGTAGGTAGGGTCCTTACAAAACAAATTTATCTTAATATTTTATGATAGAATCGATAATAGGAAAAACAATAGGAAATTAAATTGGTTACAAGCTTAGTCTTAAAGTCGCCTGTGCATTTATCTGTTGATTTAGATGGTCAAGAAAAGACAAATACTCTTAACTTTCTTAATACAATTGATAAATATACAATTCTAGAAAAAAAAATGGTTTTAATCGATCTTTCAGATGTAGTTATCGCAACTGCAACAGCGTCACTTATGTTATTTGCCTTTGTGAATAGAAGCCAAATTTTAACTCCTGAACTAAATTTGATTCGCTTCAAATTTCCATCTAGAAAAGTGAATTCAGAAGGTTATAGGTGGATTGTTCAAACTGGTTTATCAAAAGCGTTGCTATGCAATACCATAGATAAGATTACGGGGTTAACGGAAAGTAACTCTTATTTTCAATCATCGATTAGTCCTGATACACATTCATATAAAACTGCGGCGATGCTGCAAAAAGAAGCGAAAATGACTTCTGAACAATTTGAACTATTATCATCGGGAATTTCAGAAGCTATGTTAAACGTGAACCACCACGCTTACGAAAATGAAAGATACTCATATCAAACGTCTAGGATGGGCAAAAGGTGGTGGCAATGTTGCTGGTTTGATTCTATGAATGACTCTACCGTATTTATTATTTGTGATCTTGGGGAAGGCCTGTGCAACACTTATATTGATAACCAAAATTTATTCTCTATAAATAACCTCAAATTGATAGATGTTGCAAAAGAAGCACTAGCTGAGGGGTATAGTCGCTTTAAAAATGTAGGTAGAGGGAATGGTTCGGAGGATATGAAGCGTCCGATTAAAAGCAATATTTCTCAATATGAGAGTTTAAATATTCTTAGTCACCGTATACAATATGTTTATAGTTACCAAAAAAACTGTCTTCCATCAGAAACATATGAAATAACTCCTGAATTATTTCCAGGTACTATTATAAAGTGGGTTTTAACCCCTAAACGAGAGAGTTAAATGAAAACCTTTAATGTAGCTAAAGAATTTTCTAAGACACCATTTGGTAGATATTCAACCGATAGTCCTTACAGCGCCGAAAACTTTAGAGACTCTATATTGATTCCTTTATTTTCTGAGAATGAAAATGAAAAAATCACTATCGACTTCACTGGTATTGCCATGGGTCTAGGTTCCTCATTTCTGGAAGAAGCTTTTGGTGGTATGGTTCGTCAAGGTATTGACGCAAATATTATTAAAAATAAATTAATAATAAAAAGTAAATTACCCATCTATGAATCCCAAATATTCAGATTTATTGATGAAGCAGCTCAAAGCTATAGAAACGGATAGATATAGTATGGACTATATTCTTCCAACATTTATATCTTCAATTCTAATAATTATTGGATGGGCTGTTTTATTTGGTAATGCTAAAAAGATATCATCTCGAGCAGAAACAAAATCGTTAATAGATCTAATTGTAAATAAAATAGATACTCTTACTACATTTTCCACAAAATATTGGCTGAATTCAGAAGCTGACCCAGCCGTGTATGAGTTACAAGTAATGAATCAAATAACTCAGATTTGTGGCCTAATGAATTTACTTCCTAGTAGAGGGATCGATGTTACGTTTCAAGATATTGAAGAATTAATATTAAAGTGTACTTTAAATTGTGAAACTATAGTAAATATGGAGCCTTCACAAAAACGCATAAATGCACACGATGTTAATTCAATATCTATTAGATGCATAGAAAATTTATATAAAACGTTTCAACAGAAGCACGCACCAGTCAATTAAATGAATGAAAACAATTTAGGCAGTTGATTTAAAAATGAAAAATGAAGGTTCGATTCCCCCCCGCCCAAATAAAGACCTTTTTGATCAACTGGTTATACCTAGTGACTTTTTGATTGGCGATAGATTGGTAACCGTCTATGATAAAAAACCGCTTAATTGCGGTTTTTTTATGTCTAAAATTAGGCTTTTATTGCTTTAGAGTGCGTTTTGGCATCATTTCCCATAATTGCTAATTCATAAACCAGAATCGCTCAATCACAATATCTTTGCTGTCGCTCTACACGATGAAATTAGCCATAGTGAAACATGAACTATACTTTGCCAAATAAGTAATGTTTTTAACGAGGTTACAAATGGAGTTTATTATATTTTTACTAATCTGCTGCGCGTACCCTAATTTGGCGATTATTCTCGGTGTATTATACATTGGCTGGTTATTTAAAAAGTAATAGCGATATTCCTACGACAATGTCTTTCAAAAAGCTAACCACCGCACATTGCCCGCCAACAACTGCGTGATAAATATTGTAGATGAAAATCATCATGAACTTATTCTCAAAGCACTCCTCACATGTAAAAATTAAAGCCGCTTTTTAGCGGCTTTAATTTCTCAAACATTTCATTAGTCTTATTTAATAAGCGCTAACTACTGCCCCATACGATGCAAAGCACAAACTTTATTACCTGACGGATCGCGCAGATAGGCAAGGTAAAGTTTACCCATACCAACTTCCCGAGCACCTGGAGCGTCTTCACAGGCATCGCCACCATTAGCTACACCTGCCGCGTGCCATGCATCTGCTTGTGCAGGAGATGAAGCAGAAAATCCTACAGTACTGCCATTACCGTGGCTTGCCGCTGCGCCATTAATAGGCTTGGTTATCGCGAAAACACCGCTATCAGTGACATAAAAACAACGACCTTTGGCATCAATAACGCCCGGCTTGTGGCCTAACGCGCCCAATATTGCATCGTAAAATATTTTTGATGCTTGTACGTCGTTTGCACCTATCATGATATGACTAAACATGTAATTTCCTTGTTATTGAAGTGAAAAAACAACACCGCTAAATGCTATCTCGCCACTCATTAAAATATTGCAGCTCAGCATGCACGATCAATAGCTTAAAACACAAGTACTAAGCACAGAAACTTGTCCAAGAATGCGTTAGTAAAGCATTTTTACCATAAACCAAGCTGTTACACCCTTCTGCAGTTTAATTAATTAATGCTAAAAAATTGGCTTCCTAAAAAGTTTTTTCTAATTAATTATATATTTATATTGCAAATGAGAACCACTCTCATTATGATTCGCGATATAAGTTAATGCTCGCTGCATTTACCCATCACATTAGTAATAAATTGGAGAACACCATGAAGTACTCACCGCTGTTTTTGGCAATATCTATGGCCATGCCACTGGCCTATGCTGACAGCAATGCAATAGAAGTGATTGAAGTTACTGGCAGTTATTTTAACGACTACAAGGTTGACGAGGCCAAAGGCGCTATGCGCACCGATGTTTCCTTACTTGAAACCGCACAATCAGTTACCGTAATTCCCAACACCATTGTTGAAGAACAATTAGCGACTACCTTAGGTGAAGTTTTAGTCAATGATGCTAGTCTTTCTGCTGGCTCTCGGCAGCGTAACCGTGAAGTATTTAACTTACGTGGTTTTACGCTAAGTTCATCCAATGGCTATTTGCGTGACGGCCATCAGCATTGGTCGCATTATCAGCAGCCGATTGAAACACTGGAAAGTGTCGAAGTAATTAAGGGCCCGTCGAGCATTTTATATGGTCAATCAGGCCCCGGCGGCTTAGTCAATATGGTCACTAAAAAGCCTACAGCCAACTCATTATTGATCCTCGGTGCTGACACCGACCAAGAAGGCTCCACTCGCTTTACCTTAGATGCCGGTGGTGCATTAAATGATGACGAGTCGTTAAGATATCGCAGCACGTTAGTAAAACAAGACGTAACTTATCAACGAGAATATCAAAATGGTGATCAGCGCGAACGAGACCGATTTTTAGGAGCCTTGGTACTTGATTACGATGTTTCAGATGACTTGTTACTGCGTGTGCACTACGACTACACCAACGACAAGGCGGGGTTAGACACAGGCGCTTGGTTAGATGCTGATGGCAAGTTAATTGGTGATGATAAAACCATTCGCGATATGTCGTGGGCATTTACCGACATCACGGTGAAAAACTACGGCGCTGATATTAATTATTATCTTAATGAAAATTGGCAAGTGGCTATTGGCTACAACAAGCAAACATTTGAACGACAACGTTTTGAGTCGGCCCCGAAAAAAACGGCTAATTTTAGCCAAGGTGATAGCTATACCTCAAAGCCTTATGACCGTTTTGACGACTGGCAGTTTACCACGCAATTTATCGACCTTACCGGTGAGTTTGAATTTGTCGGTATTAGCCACCAATTATTAATAGGCGCCAATTCATTAGATTATTTTTATCAGCAAGTTAAAGCGTCAGACACGCCAGCATTGCCTTATGCCGCGGGGCAAAACGAGCCAGCAAAACCAGAAATTAGCTATAAAAATCCAAACAAATTTTATCGTAGTGAATACGACTATTATGGAATTTATTTGCAAGATTTAGTGACCTTTAACGATAACTGGCAAGTATCGTTCGGTGGTCGTTACGACAAACAAAATAAAGAAAATGCCGATAATGAGTCATTCCTCCCTAAATTCGGCGTGCTTTATCATCCGTCAGAGCAAAGCACATTTTACTACAGCTACACCGAAGGTTTTGAACCTCAATCGAGTGATACCCTCAACAATGACACCGATATCAATCACGGTATTAAATTAGAGGCCATGACCTCAAAACAAAATGAAGTCGGCGTAAAATGGCAACTCGCTAATGACAGATTACTCCTCAGCGCGGCTTATTTTGATATTAGCAAAACCGGTAAATTAATTGCTGAAGACATCGACCATGCAGATTATGAAACCCGTACTACGCAAGCGGGTGAACAACGTCATAAAGGCTTTGAACTTGGCGCACAAGGCGCAATTACCGACAAGCTATTTGTTATGTCATCGCTGATTAATATTGATGCAGAATACCAAAAAGATAAGCTGTACCAAGGCAAGACACCGACCGATGTTCCGCAGTGGTCAGCGTCGTTATGGTCGCGTTATGAAGTCAGCGAAAACCTGGCGTTAAATGCCGGGGCATTTTATGAAGGCAGTCGCTTCGCCGATAGTCAAAATACCATAACAAAAGACGGCTATACCCGCATTGACCTTGGCGCAAGCTACCAAGTTGCCATCGTTGAGCATGAGCTGAATTTGCGCTTTAACATTAATAACCTACTCGATAAAAAATACCTTATTGGTGGCGGCACAAGCAATGTTACCGCCGCTGACGGCATTAATTTTCGTTTAGCCGCGCAACTCGCGTTTTAATCAGCATATTTAGCGAGCTTGCGGCCGAAGGCTTTAAGCTCGCCAATACGCGACACTAAACAGCTGATAACAAGCAGCAATTACCTTTATTTTTACGAATGACGTCATGAAACCTTCTAAAAAAACCTTAAATTTCGCGCGATTAATTCACATTTATGTCTCGATGGCGCTATTAACCTTGTTGCTGTTTTTTTCAGTCACTGGCATCACCTTAAATCACCCTGAGTGGTTTCGCGATCACCAAGGACAAGTGCTTGAACAAGAACTTACGATTACAGACATTGCTGAATTAGCCATTAGCGAAAATGCAATCACCGAGCAACAGCAGCAGGCGATCAGGCGCGAACTGGAACAAGCGTTCGCCGTGACTTTATTGAATATTAAACCTGAATTAATGTCTGGCGATCTGTTCTACAGCCTAAAACAAGCAGGTATAAGTGCCAGCATTTCCGTTGAGCTAGCCACAGGCGAAGTGTTTTATCAACAAACGCATTACGGTTGGTGGGCGGTGCTCAATGATTTGCATAAAGGTAGAAATACTAGCGATTTTTGGCGCTGGATAATCGACCTTGCCAGTGCCCTATTTATTATTTTTGCTATCACAGGCTTTATTTTAGCCATGCCACAAAAACGCTTTCGCCGCACCTTACTGCTGAGTTTAAGCAGTACGGCTTGCGCCATTATCAGCATAATTTACTTTGCTTAAGGAAACTGACACGCTTATGAGAATTAATTTATCAGTCACGCTGACTAAAATAACCTTACTGATCATTACTACGGTCGCCGTTACCTTCGCGCCAATATCACAGGCATATAACCAAAGCCCAGCCACCTTGGCGATAACGCTAACATTAAAACAGCAACAAGGAGAATACCACCCACCTTATGTCGCCGCTTGGCTAGAAAACAACGAAAAAAAATCGGTAAGAACCTTACTACTTTGGCGCAAAGAGCCGAAATGGCTAAAAGACATTCGTCGTTGGTGGCGTAATGTTGGTCGAAAAAATGCCGCGCTAGTTGACGCTATAACCTCAGCCACACACGCGGCGGGCACTTTTCCCTTGTCGTTTAAAGCACTTGATGATCAGAAAAAGCCCCTGCCACAGGGCGACTACACACTTTATATCGAAGTCGTACGAGAAAAAGGCGGGCGCGCACTACTCAAACAAGCCTTTACCCTCAATAACCAAACACAACAATTTACCCTTAACGAAAGCGCCGAAACGGGTGCGATCACCTTTACCTTTAGGAACAGACATGAAATTTAAAACATCACTATTATTTTGCCTAGCACTTGCTGTTAGTAGTCAAGCCAGTGCACATTCACGTTGGTTATTACCTAGCCACTTCACACTTTCGTCTGAGCAAGGTGAATGGCTAGCAATAGATGCAACCGCCTCTAATGAATTGTTTAATGTTGATAAAGCCTTGAGTATTGACGGTATGAGCATTTTAACGCCATCAGGTAAAAAATCGCGTCCTTCGTCCAGCTACAAAGCCCATAGAAAGTCGGTTGCCGATTATTTTGTTAAAGAAAGTGGTACTTACAAAATTACCAATAACGCCAGTGCAAGTTATTTCTCAAGCTATAAAGTCGGGGATAAACGCCAACGTGCGCGGGCAAATAAAATACAGTTAAAAGCACTTATAGCCACTAATGCCACTGACCTACAAACAACTTACGGTCTAACGCGGGTAGAAACTTACATTACCATGAATAACCCGACTGAAAATTTTGCTAGCGACGGCCTGTTTTTAGAATTATTACCAAAAACACATCCAGCTGAAATTGTAGAAAATGAACCTGCTACTTTTGCCTTTACCTATCATGGTGAAGTACAAGCTGGGGTTGAAGTTGAAATAATATCGGATGGCGCGCGTTATCGTAATACGCCAAACACGTTAAAACTCACTAGCAATCAAGAAGGCGAAATTACCTTTACACCAAGCCATGCAGGACGTTACTTACTCAGCGCTGAATACCAACAAACAGCGAAAGATAATACCCTCGCCGATAAAGAACATGGCGGTGTTTTTCTGACTTTTGAAGTGCAATTGCAATAACCCCCATTTGTATTGATGACTAATTATGGAAGCTGAGAGCGAGGCAGATATTTGTCTTACTTTCAGTAACTTTTTAAAACTATCATGGTCAATAGTAAACTGTATAAGCTGACAAGTAGCCGATTGGTATCTGTCAGAACAAGTTAACTTACGTTAATATACCCTTGAAAAATCGTTAACCGCCTATCATTGGAGTAGCCCTTGCTTAAAAACATTACCTTGTTATCCGCCGCTTTCATCACAAGCAGCTTGCTTTCGTTAACCCTAAGTCCTGTTGTCAATGCCAATGCCGAACAAGTCAGCACTGTTGCACAAAGCACTGCTGACTATGCTGTAACGCAATATAAAAATGACATGGTGAAGAGTTTACGTGCTTTGGTTAAACACAATACCGTAGCAAAAGACGGCGTAGCTATTGATGACAACCCAGCGCATGTTGCTTTTAAAAGTGAATTGAAAAAGCAAGCACTCGCACTCGGATTAGATTATCGTGATGATGGCTACGTGGTGGTTATAGGTTTAGGTTCGCAAAAACAGCGTGTTGGCATTATCACTCACGGTGACGTACAGCCGGTTAATCCGAAGAAATGGCAAAAATCACCGTTTGAACTGGACACCACAACAGAGCCCGGTCGCTTAATTGGACGTGGTACTGAAGATGATAAAGGGCCAATTTCTACGGCGTTATACGCTATGAAAGCCATTAAAGACAAAAATATTGCCTTAAATAAACGTATTGAATTATATATTTATATGGCGGAAGAATCTGATTGGGAGCCATTAAAAGCCTATATTAAAACCCATGATTTACCGCAAACCAATATCACTATTGATGCCGAGTACCCTGTAGTTACCGCAGAAAAAGGTTACGGCACCATAAAGCTGGCGTTTAACAAGCAAGCACAGCCAACAGTTTTACCTTATATCAGTAAATTTAATGGCGGTTTTTTTGCTAGCCAAATTCCAGAAGATGCCAGCGCAACCATTGAAAACGCTAATATTGTGCAACTGCAACGCCTGATGCGCAAAGCGCGGAAATACCAAGGGGTTAACTTTGATCTTGAATTAAAAGGCAGCACACTAACCATTAACGCGCTTGGTAAATCAGCGCATTCGTCAAAACCTGAAGATGGCGTCAATGCTATTCCTTACCTTGCCGATTTATTGTCGGATAGCCGTTGGCTCAATAATGGCGCCGGCACCTTGGTTAACTTTATTAACGACAATATTGGCTTAGGACTTGAAGGGAAAAAGTTTGGCAATATTGCCTATCAAGATGACTTTATGGGCGCTATGACGGTAGCACCTACCGTGATCAAGCAGCATGATGACAATATCGAGTTGAACATTAATATACGCCGTCCGCAAGGTAAGAGTTCACAGCAACTCGGTGATGAAATTCATCAAGCCGTGGTAAATTGGAACAATAAATTTAATGCTGAAGTGCAAGAGTTAGAACACTATATTGGCGAGCCATTTATTCAACAAGATGCGCCGCATATTGATACCTTGTTAAATGTATTTAGCCATTACACCGGTATCAAAGATGCAAAACCTATTGCAATTGGTGGCGGTACAAATTCTCGTTTGTTCCCTAATGCGGTAAGTTTTGGCCCATCAATGCCAAACACTGAATACACAGGGCATTCAGAGCATGAGTTTATTACCATGAAACAATTTGTGTTGAATTTAAAAATGTATACCGCGGTATTAGTTGAGTTGGCTAAGTAAGCAAAACCTGCAGCGAGTTAGCAATCGAATATTAATAAGTTGCTAACTCGGCTGCCACGTACCCAGGCTAATGACAATCACATGACTGGGCTTGGGCTTGAGTTTCGGTATGAGTTTGGCATTGACGATAATTCCAATAGTGGGCGATAGAAATAAGCGCGGCCCCCACCAGTGTTAATGCTTTTTCTAGCATTTCACCAAAGCCTAACGCGCCACTGGCGACAGCGATAAGCATGAAAATTAACCCAATTCCCCCCACTAAGGCAACTTGAAACTTGCAATGTTTTTTACAGCCAAGTGTTAATGCCAATACGCTAACCGGTAAAACCGCCACCACCATCCACATATGCAGCAACTCAGAGCTGAAAAATAGGCTAGCAATCGCCGGAAAAAGCACAATTAACATTGGCGTCGCAAAGCAGTGAATCGCACATAAAATGGATAAGCTGATGGCAATTTTATCTGCCGGTTGTTGAAATTCAGTCATGCAAGCTTCCTAATACCAGTAATGAACTAACAATAAAATATTGCCTGTTGTAAAATTTTCCATTACAACAGGCAGGAGATGATATAACATAACATTAAATATATAAAAAAACCATAACCGACTGCTAAAAGAGCGTGAGCAGCTCAGCGGTGGCACAAATACCGGTCAATAAAGTGTTATGGATAAACACCCGTATAAAAAGACAACACTATTGATTGAATATCAGTTCAAACTTGGACATGCTATAGATGTGAAATCAGCCAATATGCTACTATGATGGCATTGTATCTGATGTTCGTCAGAAAAAGGTATACAAGGAAATTAATGTTAGTAGATAATTTATTGCAGCGTGCAAAGCAAAAATGCCAAGAAGCGGGCGGACGATTCACCGATAAACGCCGCGATATATTAGCGCGATTAATTGCGGCTAAGCACCCATTGTCGGCCTACGACCTCGTTGAACTATACAACCGGAATAGTAGCCAAAAAGTTCAGCCGATGTCGGTTTATCGCATTCTTGATTTTTTCATCGATATGAAGTTAGTACACAAATTACCGACGTTAAATAAATACGTGGTCTGCTCTCACCTTTCCTGTAAACATAACCATCAAGATCAGTACTTTGCGGTTTGTAAAGATTGTGGCGACGCTCAGGAAATTGCTATGACCCCTAAGCTATCCCAAGAGCTTGTTGAATCCGTTGCCTCTGTGGGTTTTCAACTTGTTGATGCGCAATTTGAACTTTTCGGTCTTTGCAAAAAATGTGCAAGTAAGGTGAGTGATTAGATAGCGCCTTGTTATCAAGAAGTTACCACCTAACTCATGGCTTTTAACACCATTTTTATTGCCATACGGGTATCATCAATTTTAGTGACTAACTCAGTAACCACAGCTTCTTCAGTGCTCATTAAATGCCATGAATCTGCCCAACTGTTTTTTATCATTAGCGCTTTTTCGGCAACATTGGGCGCGATTAACGCGCTTAAATCAACGACTAAGCCAACTTTTACCCAGCCTTTTCGCGGGTTGCCTTCAATAATATCGTTATCATAATGGGCCGATAAAATAATATGCTCTAACTCGCCTAAATGTGACAACACCTCAAAGGCCGCTGTTCTAACATTATTATTTTCTTCACTCACTTCCATACGCCAAGCATTATAACTAAAGCCGAGTAAGGCAAATAGCACACTAAAAACACTCATAATGTAATAAAACTTTAATTTTTCTTTTAAATTTTTCAAGCTTACTTCCTTTATAAAACTGTAGGTGACATTACACCATAAGAAAAATGTCTGTCACAACAGACCGAGCAAATACGGCAAGTTGTTCATCACAGGGTAATAAAATTTACGTCAATGCGAAATTTTTCGCTAATAACTTAAAGCACTGAGCATAAGGTGCGCGTCGAACGTGCCAACAAAATACGATTGCTGTGGTAGTTATTACAGGTAAAGGATATTATTGAGCAAAATAATTACTGTGTTAAAAACTATGAAAAAAGTGTGTGTGGTTACCGGTGGTAGTTCGGGCATAGGTTTAAGTATTGTTAAACTATTTTTAGCCAAAGAGTATCAAGTATTTAACCTCGATATTACGCCATCAAGCTTCGGCGAATTTTTCCGCTGTGACATCACTCAAGTTGATGATGTTAGCCAATGCATTGCCCAAATTGCCAAACAGGGCGCTATTGATGTTTTAGTGTCAAACGCCGGCATTCATTTTTCAGGCTCCATTGAAAACACTAGCGAAGCTGACTTAGAGCGTGTATTTAATATTAACGTTAAAGGGGCATACGCGGCGGTGAAAGCGGTATTGCCGAGTATGAAAAGCCAACAAAACGGCGCGATTATTTTAATGGCCTCAGACCAAGCACTGATCGCCAAACATAATTCTTTTGCCTACAACCTCAGTAAAGCGGCGTTAGCGTCAATGGCGAAAACTACTGCTCTTGATTACGCACAATTTAATATTCGCGCCAATGCGGTTTGTCCGGGCACCATAGAAACGCCACTTTATCATCAGGCCATTGATAACTATTGTGAAAAATCAGGGGCAAATAAAGCGAACGTACACGCAGAAGAAGCGGCACTACAACCTTTAGGTCGACTCGGACAAGCCGAAGAAGTGGCAGAATTGGTGTATTTTCTTGGCTCCGACAAAGCTAAATTTATCACTGGTAGCTTGCAAGTGATTGATGGCGGCTACACCGCACAGTAATGAAAATAATAACGCGAAAAATTACGCATAAAATAGCGCACAAAATAACGCTAACAATAGCCCTTGAGTCCTGATGAAAATAATCGACCCGCATCTACATTTGTTTGATCTGCAAAAAGGTGACTACGCATGGTTAAAAGCGCAGAATCCACCGTTTTGGCCTGATAAACCCGTTATCGCGAAAAACTTTTCAACAGCAGACTTAACACTAACACCGCCATTAACCTTAGCGGGTTTTGTTCATATTGAAGCGGGTTTTGACAATCAACAACCGTGGCGCGAAATTACTTGGCTTGAAGATACAATGTCAAAAAGCAGTAATAGCCTAGCGTTTCGTAGCGTTGCCATGCTCGATATTACGCTACCCGAAGCGCTATTTTTGCAGCAACTAGCAAAGTTAATGCGCTATAACAGCGTGGTGGCAATTCGTCATATTTTAGATGACAACGCCCTAGCTATACTTAGCGATAACAACAGTCAACACAACTTAGCAATATTGGCGAAAAACCAGCTCAGCTTTGAGCTACAAATGCCGCTTGCTAACACTGGTGCAGTTGGAAAGCTCATTATGTTGCTTGACGCTATTCCTGAGTTATCACTTTGTATCAACCATGCGGGTTCGCCAACGTATAACGATAGAGATAAAGATAATAGCTCTTGGCTACAAAACCTAAAACGTTTAGCCCAGTTCCCCAAGGTTTATATCAAGTGCTCTGGCTATGAAATGGCCGACAGGCAATACTCACAGCAATGGCAGCAAAACGTCATAGCATCTTGTATCGACAGCTTTGGGATCAATCGCGTTATGCTAGCGAGTAATTTTCCACTGTGTTTATTTCATGCTAGCTATCAAGAGACTTGGCTTAGCAATGCTCAGGCTTTAAATAATACTGAGCAACTAGAGCAATTATGCTTTAGCAATGCCCATACATTTTATAAATTTTAACAAGCACTAAAATTAGCGAATAGCCCATCAACGTAAAATAATACTCGCAATAATCACGCATTTACCACAAAATAATTTTAACCAACACTACATTTAGGTAAAACAATTTCGTTTTAAACGCTTATGGATGCATTTGATAAAAAAATACTCAATATTTTACAACTCGACTGCACCGCATCGGTGAGTGATGTCGCGAGTCAAGTTGGCCTGTCAACAACTCCATGTTGGCGTCGCATTCAAGCGATGGAAAAGTCTGGCATTATTAAAGGCCGCGTCGCCCTTGCCGATCCAGAGCAGTTGAATGTCGGTTTAACGGTATTTGTCACCATTAAAACCAATCAACACAATCCCAAATGGCTAAGTGAATTTAGAAAAGTCGCGATAGACTTCCCTGAAATTATTGAATTTTATCGCATGAGCGGTGAAGTGGACTATTTACTGCGCGTAGTCGTGCCGGATATGAAAGCTTACGATGGTTTTTATAAGCGCTTGATCACCCGCGCCAGTTTTGCCGATATCAGTTCAAGTTTTGCCATGGAAGAAATTAAATACACCACCGCCCTGCCGATTGATTATATTTAATATTTTAAAGTACTAAAATCTCCCGCTTTATAAGTACCAGATAGCACTAAAAATGAGGTAATATCACTGTCTTAATATTTTGTACTGACATTTTGCTTTGGCATAATACTGTTATCTAAGGGGATCACCTATGTTGAATTGGTTACTAATTTTATTCGTTAGCCTGCTCTCGTTCGCGGCAAATTCTTCCCAAGCGCTGGTCAAGTTTCCTGATGTAAAAAAAAATGTCCCGTACCCAAAAGTTGCCGCATTAGCATTTAGCGCCGCCGATGAAAAAATTGCTTATGGTGCAAATGAAGAGCAATACGCGTTGCTTTGGCGTGCTAAAAAAACTCAAAACAACCAACAAAGCCCACTGGTTATCTTGATCCACGGCGGTTGTTGGTTAAGCGCTTATGATATTAAACATAGCTATGCCTTAAGCACAGGTTTAGCACAAGCCGGTTTTAATGTTTGGTCGTTAGAATATCGTCGTAGTGGTGTTACAGGCGGCGGTTGGCCGGTGACTTTTGATGATGTTAAAGCGGGAATTCTGGCGTCAAGCAACTACAACAATGGCGAATATAAACTCGCTAATTCAGTATTAGTCGGCCATTCAGCCGGTGGCCATTTGGCACTACTTGCCGGTGGTGAAATCAGTCAGCTTAAAGGCGTGATTGGATTAGCGGCCATTACTGATATCGAATCCTATGCTAAAGGTGAAAACAGCTGCCAAAAGGTCACCAAAGATTTTATGCAAGGTATGCCAGAAGACAAACCAATTGAATATATAAAAGCCAACCCGAGCAAACAGCCATTACATGCCAACAGCGTTCTTCTACAAGGTGATGCAGACACTATCGTGCCTGCCTTTGAATTAGAAAAATTAAACCGTACTGTCGTCCTGCTAGATGGCGTAGGGCATTTTGATTGGATCCACCCTGGTTCAATGGCATTTAGTACGCTAATTAAAAATTTACATGGAATAAATTAATGAATTTCGATGATATTGCCGCTTTAGACAAAGCTGATCCACTGGCTAAAAAGCGACATGAGTTTGACTTGCCAACTAACACGGTTTACTTAGATGGTAATTCACTAGGCGCCCTGCCCACTGCGGCAAAATCGCGCATCGCTGAAGTGGTGAGTGAGCAATGGGGAAACCATCTGATCAGAAGTTGGAATGATCACCATTGGATTGATCTTCCCACTAGCGTCGGTGAAAAAATTGCCCCAATTGTCGGTGCAGAATCAGGACAAGTGATTTGTTGCGACTCTATTTCGGTTAACTTGTTTAAGCTGTTAAGTAGTGCCTTGTCGCTTAACTCAGAGCGTAATATTGTCTTGTCGACACAGGATAATTTCCCTACCGACTTATACATGGCGCAGGGCTTAAGCGAGCTGTTAGGGCCAGACTTATGCCGGTTGGAGTTGGTGGCAGAAGAAGAAATTGAGCATAGCCTCAGCGAAGACGTGGCGGTATTACTATTAACGCAAGTTAATTTTAGAACTGGCCAATTGTTAAATATGGAAAAGTTAACCCAACTTGCTCATAAAAAAGGTATTTTGGTGATTTGGGATTTAGCCCATAGTGCCGGTGCATTGCCGATAGCACTCGATAAATGCAAGGTCGATTTTGCTGTCGGTTGTGGTTATAAATATCTCAATGGTGGCCCGGGTGCGCCGGCTTTTTTATATGTCGCCAAGCGACACCACGCCTTTGTTAAGCAGCCGTTATCGGGCTGGATGGGACATGCTAAGCCGTTTGCTTTTGACCCTGAATATCAACCAGCGAGCAATATTAATCAGTTTCTATCTGGCACGCCTAGCGTGATATCTATGAGTGCATTAGACGCGGCGCTTGATGTTTGGCAAGACGTCGATATGTTAGACATAAGGGAAAAATCTATCGCGCTAGGTGATGCGTTTATTCGTAGCGTGCAAATGCATGATTGCCTGTATGAATTGCAGTTGTGCTCGCCAAGTGCCGCAAGTCAACGCGGCAGCCAACTCGCATTCTCACACGATAATGCCTTTGCAATTTGCCAAGCGTTAATTGAAAACGGTGTAATCGCGGATTTTCGCGCGCCAAATATATTGCGCTTTGGTTTTACCCCGCTTTATACCTCATTTGAGGATATATGGCAGGCTGTGACCACCTTGGTCGATGTGGTGGCAAGTGAGCTATATAAAGAACCCCGTTTTAATCTCGCTTTAAAAGTGACTTAACCTACAACCACTCAAGTGGATTGCTACCTTAGTTTTCATGTCCGCAGACTATCTGGCACCAACTCAGGCTTAAATTACTAAGCTTATAGCCTATTCCATATTCCAGCCTTTAAGACATAAAAAAACAGAGCGTAAATTCGCTCTGTTTTGATCATTTTAAACTGTGTTAATACTTGTTAAGGATTTGAACAATCAGCTGTAGGCAGATTCTTTATCCAATAACTAATTAAATCTACACCTTCGCTATGAATAGTACTTCTACCGAGTTCTGGCATGCGGTGACGCTGAATATTGGTATTCATTCTAAATAATAAATAAGAATCTTCAGGGCTTCCTGGAATAACATCGGCAGGATAATCTTCATGGCCCCCAGCTACGGCTACTTTACAAGTACCAAAGCGTTGCGGGTTTTCTGCATAGTCACGATTATACTCCATTTGTAAACCGCTACCACCTGCAGGACCGGCATAATTATCTTCAGGCAGTGTGAGTTCAGAACGATGACAGTGCGCACAATTATTATCGAGATACGATCTTGCTGTATTCATGACTTGATCATGAGGTAGCGTTTCAATATCATCAAAATCACTGTACTGCTCAATTTTATCTATGGTTGATAGATCAGATGGTAGGCCAGTTAGTACTTGGTTATCTGCTAAATATTGCAGTTGGTTTGCAGTAGTATCGGCATAGACATGATCAAAATTTAGGTTACGGGCCTTTGGACCTAAAGGCTTAAATATTGGTTGCCTAGTATCATCTGGGCCTTGGCTTAACGGCACAACTGAGTGACAACTAGTACAGTCAGAAGCCTTTGGTACCGAGTAGTTAAAGGTTTTTAACTCTCCCTTATGGGTTGTCGTCATATTCTCGATGTTTTTACCGGTAATAGCGATTTTTGCGTCAGTAGTATCTGCCCAATAATAAGGACGTGCTACCCAACCATTATCACGACGGATCAACAATCTAGTTTCAATAATAAGTTCTTCGCCATCGCGATCGGCGGTGTCTGTTGGCATAGTGAAGGTTTTTACTATTGCGGTACCAATCGGAAAATCCAGTACTTCATCCTGCGTATACTTGATCTGCTTGCCTTCAGGGATAAACGCAAATCGATATTTTGTCGCATAGTCAGTAAACAATGGCACAGCTAAATTAAATGCAACACCACCATTAGTTGGGTTTTCAGTTGGGTTCATACTATCTTGGAACAAGTTGTAGTCAGATAGTTTACGACAAGTCTCTGTCATCAAGGCATTCCAATTAATACCCTCGGTAACGGCATCACAGTCGCCTTTGTTACCATCAGGACCACCGGCATTTGTATTGATTATATTAACAACAGGTGTGGGCACTGGAACGGTTGGCTCAGGTGCTTTATTACTGTCATCACTATCACTGCCACAAGCAGACAATAATAGCGATGTGATCGTAATCACCAGCAAATTAAGCGCTTTAGGCTGTTTCTTTATATTTATCATATTAACTTTCACTATATTGAAGCTGGCCGACAATTAGCCACACCAGCTAGTTTAATACCAAACGAGTGCTATAAAGCGCAGGCAAGTGTTGCGGCATCATCGCCGTTACAACCGTATTTTTTGCCTCTGAACGTTACGACGGCTGGCTCAAGTCTGGGTTGCGAACAATTTAACAATTGTGTATTGCCTTGAACTTTATCGAAGGCAAGTGCCGGCATCGTAGGATCGGCAGTATAAACAACACCGATATTGACATCAGGAAACTCAAGCGCAGATGCTGCTGAGTTATCGTCGATATTTCCCGCCGCACAAATTAAATCGTCAGCTGTATAAGGATCATAATTAACGCCATCGGCAGCGGCATCTGCTCCAACAAGCGCGTTAAATCCAGCAATTACACCGGCGTTTGATAGCGACTCGCCAATGCCACCATATAAAATAGCTGGCATAGTTTGGCCAAGCACCAAAGTATAACCTTGAACTATTTCAGTAATTAAATCACCGCGAGGGTTAGCGCCAGAACGAGCGATACTATTGTCGTGAATATGAATGTTTTTAGTCAGAGGTGACCAACCATTGGTCATAGTGGCACCATAGGTAGTCGGGTATGCTCCAACATCGTCATCAGCAAGGAAGTAACTCGCTATTTCAATAGCGGAAGTTTCATTGTTGATAAAGTTATTATTATAAACTTCTACATCACTAACCGAAAAAATTAACGCACCCGTGCCCGGTGGTACGATACCGACAGCCCCTGAGCCTACGTTTTCGGCATTGTTCGCCATAACTTCATTGTTAAAAATTCTAATGTTGCCGCCATAGCCTTGTGTTAGGCCCGGAAGATCGAACGCAAGAATGCCACCGGTGTTGCCAATAGCAACGTTGTCATAGACATCAGCCTTAGTGGAGTTTTCTATTTCGATACCGGCGACATTATTTTTAGCGACATTTTCTCTTATAACGATATTGTTTGATTGTCCAACATAAATGCCTGCGTCTGCGGAGCCATAAGCATAATTGTGTTCAACGATAACGTTTTGACTTTGTAGAGGATAAAGTCCATAAGCGCCATTGTCAGCCTCGAGAGGACCATTCCAAATTGTTCCGGTATAAGCGATATAAACACCATTAGCACTGACAACTTTAATGCCGTTTTTATTGGCTTCAAGCACACTAAAGTCACGAATAGATAAACCTACCCCCCCTTCAAAACGAATTGCATCATCGCCTGATGCATTAGTAAAATCTAAAGTAGTTTCATTAATACCATGGCCAGTTAGCGTGATATTATCTGCGGCAGAGATAGCGATAGTCTCAGATACGATAAAATTACCTTTGGGCATAACAACCGTTGATCCTGCCGGTATTTCAAATAGCGCCAATACTAATTCATCTGTTATATCATCCCCATCTACAGCATGAGGCAGGACAAATATTGCATCTGCTGGAAAAGTGAATCCAGAGCTTGTGATCATATTGGGGTCTGTATTAGCATTTGTTCCGTCTATGCCATTTGTACCTGCAGCCCCTGGCGCACCATCTATACCATCGATACCATTAACACCGTCAGCTCCATCATCGCCACCACATCCTGATAGTGTTAACGTTGCAAGAATAGCAGAAAGAATTAAAGACTTTTTCCAATGCTGTTTACCTGTATTGAAGTTATTAATCATATTGTGACCTATTGTTGTTATGTTATTGATTAGGTTAGTAAAGAAAGAACTGCTAAGCAATAAAATGGCTAAGAACAAACACCTTATTGGTTTATTGTTATTTTTATTGGTACAAACCGAGTTCCCGCTTAATTAAAACCACAATAGCTCTAATAACGTACTTATTAAATGATTGATTGTTACAATATTATGATTATTATGTACTTATAAGCATAAGGAGGTAGGATGAAATTAGGTAATATTTCAGTATCGCATCTAGAAATTGTCGCTAAAACCATGGCTAAATTTGACTGTAATGTTACCGAACTATTCGCGCAATACTCACTAAGCCCGGCGGTAATAGCATCTCCCGATGCACGCATTAGTATTCCTAAGCTTATGCACATTGGCAATACGTGTATTAGCCTAACGGGAAAGCCTTGGCTAGGGCTAGAAATGGGGCTGATGACGTCACCGACAAATCTGGGTGTTGCTGGTTTAATAGCGATGGCTTCAAACGATCTCAAACAACTATGTAGTGCGATTGCTGATTACGAAGTACTCAATAGTTTTAATGTTCGCGGACAATCCAAATTTTACCTTGCACAAAAGGCTGGATCTTCAGATGGCGTACTCGAGTTCTATTCATTAGCCCCGTACAATGAATATAATTATTTTGTCGTTGATTCAGTGTTGTCTGGCTGGATGAATGTGATAAAACAGCTTATTGGCTCTAATGCCGTATTTAAAAAAGTTTGCTTTGAATTTCCAGAGCCAAACTACGGCGAAAAATATTCTCAGCATTTTGATTGTGAAGTACTATTTAATCAATCAGCTAATAAGCTTGTGATCAATGCTGAATACCTGAGTAAACCTTGCCTTTATTCTTGTCAGTCACTTTACCAACTTTTAAAACGGCAAGCTGACCATGAGATTGACCATATTCAGTCTGCGCTAACCTTTACAGAAAAAGTGGCGCGAGCCATCACCCCGTTACTCAATGTATCAACACCTACGATTGACCAAGTTGCCGAACAGCTAAATATTGCACCTTGGACAATGCGGCGAAACTTAATTAACGAGGGCGGCAGCTTTCAAAAGGTGCTGAATGAGACGCGACGTGACTTAGCGATGACTTATGTTGGAAGTACAAGACTATCTCTGGGAGAAATAGCCTATTTATTAGGTTTTGGCTCAACAACTGCGTTTCAGCACGCGTTTAAGCGCTGGACTGGTCAAGCTCCAGGCAGTTATAGACGCTGAAAATTCTCCCGTAGGGATAAGTCTAAAAGCGAGGCGTGAATTAAAACCTTGGATTGAAGAAAGTGATTACTCCCTTCTCTTACCACAAGATATTATTTCAACGCGTTTACCGTTACATTCGGTGAACGTTTCACTATCTCGTCATTAAGTTCAATACCAATACCTGGGGTTTCTGATACTTGAAAAAAGCCATTTATCGGTTGTGGGTCTTGTAGACACAATTCACGGTTCCAGTCTTTTATGGCGTAGGTGTGATGTTCATGTATTAAAAAGTTCGGAATAGCGGTTTCAAGATGCAAAGACGCTGCTGTTGCTACAGGTCCGCCGCAAACATGGGCTTGAATTCGAATGTCGTAAACATCAGCATAATCACAAACTTTTTTTGCTTCAGTAAAACCGCCACATAAGCCAATATCGGGTTGTAGTACGTCAATACTTTGCGCTTCAAAATACGGCCGTACGTCCCAGCGATGATATAAACGCTCGCCGCCGGCAATCGGCACAGTAACGTTTTCTGCCACCTTTTTATGCACTGCACTGTTAAGGTAATTAACCGGCTCTTCATAAAACATACAGCCAACTTCTGCAATAACTTTGCCCATTTGAATCGCCGAGGCCGCGCCCATTAAGGAATGTGATTCAAAAATAATGTCGACATCATCACCCACCGCATCACGAATAGCCTGTAACCGCGCAGCAAATAAACGCATTTGTTTCGGGGTGAATAGTTTCGTGCGATCAAATGAAGAGCTGCCATCTTGGTTATAAACTATCGGGTCAACTTTCACGGCATCATAACCTTGTGCCACCGCTTTTAATGCGGCCTCGGCGTATTGCGCTGGCTCAATTAATTTATTAACTTGCTCGTCCCAATCAAACTGTAACTGACTAGCATAGGTGCGCAGTTTTTCATTGGTTTTTCCGCCCAATAATTGATAAACCGGTAAGCCGAGCGCTTTGCCTTTGATATCCCATAACGCGGTATCAATTGCGCTCATGGCAGAATAAAGCACTGGCCCGCCGCCTAAGCCCCAAAAGCTTTCTCGCAGCATTCGTGACCACAATAGTTCGGTATTAAATGGATTAAAGCCTATCAATACTGCTTCACTAATTTCTTTTAACATCGCCGCCGCAGCGCTGTGTCCCCAATCATACGCTAAGCCTGCTTCACCAACGCCACTAATGCCTTCGTCGGTATGTACGCGAATAAAAACAGGGTTCCAGCCCGGACGCTTTGGGCATTCAATATCAAAAATTTCAACATGGGTAACTTTCATAAGGCTCTCTGTTGTGCGTTTACTATATGTTGTTATTGGGCAAAGCTTGCATCGGCTTTATACACTTTACGTAACATGGCCGGCCACGCTTTTTGTCCACCCGTTAAACCACTATGAACAATATCGGCTTGCGCTTTAATGCCATCAACTAGACTTTGCTCTACTAATATCGGTTTCATGCCGGTTGACATTACCTGCACTTGTATTTGACAAGCGCGGATCAAATCGTACATATGCATAAACGCATCACCAATCGTTTTGCCCATGGTTAATGCGCCATGGTTACGCAGCAACATAAAGTTATTGTCGCCAAGGTCTTGCTGCAGGCGTAACTTTTCATCACGGTTAACCGCTAAGCCTTCATAGTCGTGGTAACTTAATGACGCCAGTGCAAACATCGAATATTGGCTAATGGGTAATAGCCCCTCTTGCAAACTAGCCACGGCAATCGCTTCATTACAATGCACATGCAGCGCGCAAATATCATGGTGGCGCGCTTCGTGTACAGCGCTATGAATGGTAAAACCAGCAGGATTAAATTCAAATGGGCAGTTGGCATCAACAATATTGCCCGCCATATCGACTTTCACTAAGTTTGAGGCAGTAATTTCATCAAAACCTAAACCAAAAGCATTAATTAAGATATGTTCAGTATTGGGAATGCGCACCGAGATATGAGTGTAAATTAAATCGTCCCAACCATGCATGGCCACCAAGCGATAGCAAGCGGCAAGGTCAACCCTAAGTTGCCATTCTTGCGCCGAGACTTTATTTTTTAAATCAACCACTGGAAGTGTTAACATCAAACGCTACTGCCCTTTTCTGAAGAAATACCATACGATATGCTTGCTTTTTATACATAAACCATATCCTATGAACCGTTGAAGTTAAAGCGCCAAATTGTTGAATATTGAGCCTAAAATTAAATATGTGCATTTTGTTTATTGGTGTTGAGCAACACCCTGACTACCCAGTGATTATTTGTGCTAACCGAGATGAGTTTCATCAGCGGCCAACACAAAGCATGCACTGGTGGAGCGAGCAACACATTTTAGCCGGTAAAGACTTACAAGCTGGCGGCACTTGGCTTGGCCTAAACTCTGACGGCGATTTTGCGGCGCTAACGAATTTTCGTAAACCCGACAGCTTTGATTCTGCCAAACGCTCACGTGGTGATTTAGTTGTGCAAGCGCTGCAAAACTCCCCTGCCCGCACGCAGCAACAGCTATTACAGACATCAGCTCAATACAACGATTTTAATTTAGTTTTTGGGCCGTTAAATAATTTACAAGCCTTTGACAGTGTCAGTAGAAAGTTTGTTGCGCTAACGCCAGGTTTCCACAGTGTTTGCAATGGCGCATTAGATGATATTTGGCCGAAAATGGCGCTAGGGGTGAATAATATCAGTGACTTGATCACCAACAATCATATTAATGTCGACGCGTTTTTTGCCGTAATGAGTAATCAAACCATTGCCGATAAGCAAGATTTACCCGCCACCGGCATAAGCGCTGAATGGGAGTTGCTACTGAGCAGTATCTTTATTAAATCTGTGGATTATGGCACCCGCTCAACCGCTATTATTTTACAATCAAAAACCGGCAACATTGCCGTGTATGAACAAAACTATAATCGCGAGGGCGAGCTATCAAGCAGCAATCACTTTGACATTAATCCGCGAGCGCCTAAGTAAGGCTTGTTATTTAGTATCTTAAATAAAGCGTTAAAGCATTTCTCGAATAATAGCGCCAACAATGGCAATAAAAACCATTACCCACAATATTTTTGAGTATTTTTGTTGCTCCTCAACTTCCATTGGTTTACCAAAACGCTGCCCCAAAATTACCATTAAAGCGACGGCGGCAAATACACAGGTTAAAATAATTAATAACGCCATATTGTTTTATCTTCCAAATGTTCTGCTGCAATGAATATGCCCATTTATCATACCGAGTTCAGTACTGACTGCAAATATTCAAATACCTAAAAATGTGCGTTTTCATCAACAATTTGTTTAAGTTTTAACATCTATGCTTTCATTTTAAAATTAATCAATTACCATATGAAAATTATTTTTAAGTTAAATGATTTTGCCATGGCAAATACCGATAATTTTACCGATAAACGCCGATTTATAATTCGTTTAGGCAAAGCCTTACATAAATTTGGCACGCCAGCCTATCGCTTGGAGGCACATCTTAATGATGTATCGAAAAGTTTAGACGTTTATAGCTCATTCGTTATTACACCAACATCGTTAACGTTTGTCTTATCCCAAGATGACGAAAACCAAGACTACAACCATATTCTGCGTGTTGCTCCGGGTGATCTTGACTTAGGTTCACTTGCGCGTGCCGATGAATTGGTAGATGAGTTAACCTCAGGCCAACGCACCTTATCTGAAGCCATTGAACGCTTAGATGAAATCGCCAATAAACCTAACCCCTACGGACGTTTATTAACTTTTTTCGCCTTTGGCGCCTCAAGTGGCGCATTTGCTATGTTGATGCAAACCAGTTGGAATGATGTTTTTTGGTCAACATTACTCGGTATGTTGGTTTGTTTATTTACTTTTTGGGCCGAGCGTTCAAAGCGTGTTACCGACATGTTAGAGCCCATTTCGGCGCTAACATCAGCATTTTTAGCCTCCGCCATTGCATTGATAGATCCTAGTATTAATATTCCATTGGTGATCTTGTCGAGTATTATTGCCTTTATTCCCGGTTTGGCTTTAACTTTGGGCTTGTCAGAACTTGCCGCGCGTAATTTAATGTCAGGTACGGCGAGGATCATGGACGCCATTATGATCTTATTTAAAATTTACTTTGGTGGTGTACTCGGTATCGCGCTCGGTAAAATGCTCTGGGGCGAAGTGGCGTTTATTGAGCCGCCGCACACACCAAACTGGACGCTTTGGGCGGCGGTTACTACTTTATCAATTAGCTTAGTGATCCTATTTAAGTGCCGAAAAAAAGATGCGCCTTGGGGCATTATCTCCGGTTATATTGCTTTTGGCGCGAGCATGCTGGGTTCAGACTATTTAGGCGTTGCCCTTGGCGCGTTTGTCGGCGCATTTGCTTTAGGGATCTACAGTAATCTTTTCTCACGTGTCATGAACTTACCTTCAAGCGTAGTAAAGTTGCTTGGCTTAGTGGTGCTGGTACCGGGCAGTAAAGTTTATATGGGCTTAAGCAACGCCGTGTCGGGGCAAACCATGTTAAATGCCACGGATATTGGCTCGCAGGCATTCTTGATTTTTATGTCACTCGTCGCGGGCTTAATTTTTGCCAACGTGGCGTTGCCGCCGAGAAAAATGCTTTGATAACATCTGCTAACACTAGGTCGCTCAACTAATGGCCAGCAAAACCAAGTATCACCACGGCGATCTTCGCAAGTCACTGGTCAGTAACGCCAGTGATATGGTGGCTGAGGGCGGCATTGAAGGCTTGTCACTACGTAAACTTGCTGAGCGCATTGGCGTGTCTCGCACCGCGGCTTATCATCATTTTACTGATAAAAATGATTTATTATGTGCCATTGCCGAACAAGGTTTTCAACAATGGCATCAACACGCGAGTGAAATTTTCAGCGAAGAAAAGCGCTCTAATGAAGATAAATATCGCAACTTTGTTCATGCCTACATTGGCTTTGCCACGCAAAACCCGTCACTATACGAACTGATGTTTGGCCGCGCTATCTGGAAAGAAAATAATAGTACCGATAGCTTAAAGACCATTGCATATGCCAGTTTTAATTATCAAGTTGAAATGACTAAACTCTGGCAAGAACAAGGCATTATTATTCCGCAAGAGAACACGTTAAGATTAGCGCAGGTTACTTGGGCAACTTTACATGGTATTGCGCGTTTGGTTATTGACGGCATATACGCGCAAGAAAACCAAATTGATGAAATGTGTGAATGCGCGGTGAATGTATTTTTAGCTGGCACGCATCACAATAATTAAACACTAAACTAGGTAATAATCTAACTAATGAAAGGATAGTTAATTTATGACAAGTGCGAACAATCAGCAAAAAGTAGCGCAATTTGAAGAGTTTTTTTCTATCGATTATTCGTTCAGTATTAACGCCAATCTTATCGAATTAGCACAGTTACCTAGCTACGAGCAGTTTCTGCTGAATATGCCAGCACCATTTAAAATAACCTCTGAAATAAACACCTTAGACCAAAGTGCCCTACGACCACTACAAGCCGTGGCCGGTGTTGCAAATCAATTAATGGAGTACCTGAATCACCAAGCAAAAAAAATGGACTTATTAGTGGGTTACATTTTAAGCCAACAAGACAACGCCAATATGCGCTTTCAAGCGGTTAAATTTGGCGGCGGCGGTATTATTTTTAATGGCAATGACACAACAAATTTTAGCACTGGTGATTTTATTGAATTAAAGCTATTTTTTGCTGACGATAACAGTGCGCTGTATTGTATTGGCGAAATTATTAATAGCGAGTTAGTCGAGCAACAGCAGCAATACAAAGTTATTTTTCATCATATTCGCGAAGAAGATCAAGAATCACTGGTGCGTAATAGTTTGCAACAACAATCTAAACAGCTACAAGCATTAGCACAACAGCGTAATCAGGCTAAAAAATAGCGCCTGCTTGGCTTTGGATTTAGCCTAGTTCGTGCCAAGAAAAAAGCGCTTAGCAAGCGTTTCTCTACTCTGCCTTATCTATTGCTAAGAGATCACCCGGCTGGCATTCTAAAGCCTGACATATCTTTAATAACGTCGAAAAGCGGATCGCCTTAGCCCTGCCACATTTTAACTTGGATAAATTAGCAATGGTGACATCAACTTGAGCCGATAACTCTGTCAGCGACATTTTTCTTTGCAACAGCAATAGATCAAGATTTACTTTCAATTTTACGTTCATAAACAAGCCTGAATGCAACAATATTGCATATACTGCTTTATCATTTAACATCAATTATATATCGATAAACGATAAAAACAAGTTGTTATTCGATAAGTCATGACCTATATTTACTAAAAGGCTAAGATGAAAACATCTTGAGCACTAAATTTATCTAAGAGGGAATGACTATGTGGATGCTAATGATTGTGCTGATGTTTATACTATTTTTGTCGACGGTTACTTGGCTGAGCTATTATCTGGGCAAGAGTAAAACTGAAAACCCGACTGTCTCGGGCGCTATCGGTTTTTTACTGGCATTTCTCCCTCCGCTGGCACTGATTTATTTGATTATTCTTTCGCTAAAAGAAGAAGTCTCGACGGTGTAAGCATTAGCGCTATTTAAACCAAACTTTACCACCAATAAATTTATAAGCCGGTAAACCTCGGATCAAGGTTTCTCTGGCAAACGGCTTGTGACACTTAGGGCATATGCAAGACTCGGTGGTATAGTCTTGGCTAATGCGCTCTTTAAAACTTTTCACTAACGCGCCTTTGCCGCCCTTACGGTATTTAAATAATATCGCGTTACAGCCAGCACAAAAAATATCGACGGTTTTGCTAGGGCCTTTCTTATTAGGTTTCGCCATAAGGTAATGCGGCTCTGTATTTAGAAAAAATAAAGCCGACCTGCCGTCATTGGCGTCAGTCGACTTGTAAGAACAACGAGTTTAATAACCAGCGGCTTGGCCGTCTTTTCTCGACTCAGAGGCTCCATAGTACACTTTTTCTTTATCATCCCACATAATTGCTTGATAACCGCCATATCCGCCCATATCAAAGCCGACTTTATGGCCGCGTTGCATCAAGCCGCGCACGGTTTGGTAAGGAATGTCAGACTCAATCACTAGTTGGCCACCATCAATTAAAGTGTTGCCATGCGCCTCCGTCGGCTCAGTTGAACCATAATGTTGCCAACGAGTCGCATCACCGGCCTCTTGTAGGTTCATACCAAAATCAATAATGTTAGTCACGATTTGCACATGGCCTTGTGGCTGCATCGCCCCGCCCATTAAACCAAAGCTAATAAACGGTTTGTCATCTTTCATCACAAAAGCAGGAATAATGGTATGAAATGGACGTTTGTTCGCTTGATAGGCATTGGCATGGCTTTTATCCATAGAAAACAACTGACCGCGGTCTTGAAAAACAAAACCTAATCCCGGCACCACTACGCCTGAGCCCATACCGCGATAATTACTTTGGATAAGCGAAACCATATTGCCACTTTTATCGGCAGTGGTTAAATAAATAGTATCACCTTGATACATAGCAGGGTTACCGGCATCAACACGTTTCGCGGCGCGTTCGCCAATGAGTTTTTTACGCTCAAGAGCATATTTTTTATCAACTAATCCTGAAAGTGGCACATCAAAAAAATCAGGATCAGCGTAAAACTTAGCTCTATCTTCAAAGGCCAGTTTTTTCGCCTCAGTCATCACATGCAATGCTTGCTCAGACAAAAAGCCCATCTCGGCCAAATTGTACGGCTCTAGCATATTTAACATCTGCAAGGCCGCAATGCCTTGGCCATTAGGCGGTAATTCAAACACATCGTAACCACGATAATTAGTCGATACGGGCTCAACCCAGGTTGAACTATGGCTGGCTAAATCGTCACGAGAAATATAACCGCCATTGGCCTTCATAAAGCGGTCAATTTTATCGGCTATTTCACCTTGATAAAATGCTGAACGGCCTTGCTGAGCGATTAGTGACAAGGTATTAGCGAGCTCAGGATTTTTAAATATTTGTCCTTTGCGCGGCGCTTTACCGTCAATGGTAAAGGTTTGCTTAAAGCTGCCCGGTTGCACTGATAATTTAGGCACACTACGCTGCCAATAATACGAGATTAATTCACTAACCGGAAAGCCATTATTGGCATAACTAATGGCGGGTTTTAGGATGTTTTTCATCGGCATTTTGCCAAACTTATCGTGCATTTCAAACCAGCCATCAACCGTACCGGGCACTGAAATAGGTAACATGCCATAGGGCGGGATATCATCACGTTTTAATGCAGCGAGTTCCGACTCAAGCGTGGCAAAGGTCAACGATTTCGGTGAACGACCACTAGCATTTAAACCATAAAGCTTTTGACTTTTTGCATGCCAAATAATGGCAAATAAATCTCCGCCAATGCCGTTACCTGTTGGCTCCATTAAACCCAATGCCGCATTGGCAGCAATAGCGGCGTCAATAGCATTGCCGCCGTCTTTTAATACCTGCAAGCCAATTTGCGTGGCTAGCGGTTGGCTAGTCGCTACCATGCCATTAGCGGCTATAACTTCTGAGCGAGTGGCATGGGTTTTCCCCGTTACCCTGTCTGCATTTGCCTGCACTTGTATGGTGAGCACCGACGCCAATAGCACGCCCATTTTGCTTAATCTAGTTATCTGTTGTTTTAACATTCTATTATCTCAATTGCCCTACTTACCCTATTGATAACACGTGTTAAAAAAATCTACAAAAATTACCCGTTAATATCACTGATTTATCAGCTAAAGCGCTTATTTACTGATATTTACCCAACGCAATAACCATAACCTTTATCGCTAACAACTTGCTCATCAAGAAAAAACCCGCTAGCGTGAGGAATAAAGTTATTTTCAACCTTAGCTAGCACTTAGCTGCTAAACAGGAAAGCCCATGAATATTAGTAAAAGAGCGTTTTTAAAAGCCAGTGGTGCCAGTATTGCCGGCTTATCGATTGCCAGCCAAACCTTAACCTCGTCTGCACTTGCTAGCACTAACAGTGAAAACAGCGAAAAGAGCAAGTCAGCTTTAAAGCCTATTACCGGCGCGGTGACAGCCATTAGTAAAGCCGAACGACTTGAGCGTATTGGCCAAGCGCAAAAACTCATGCAGCAGCTTGATATTTCCGCTTTGATCCTAGAACCCGGCGCGGCAATGGATTATTTTTCTGGCATACAATGGTGGCGTAGTGAACGCTTAACCGCAGTGATCATTCCACGCAAAGGTAAAGTGTCGGTTGTTTGCCCATTTTTTGAAGAGCCTAGTATTCGTGAAAGTTTAGCCATTAGTGATGACATTTTAGTTTGGCAAGAGCATGAAAGTCCGTTCGCATTAATCAAACAAATATTAACCAAAGCCGGATTAAACAAAGGCAAAGTCGCTTTTGAAAACTCAGTGCGCTATTTCGTGAGCAGCGGGGTTATGGCAGAGCTTTCTAACATGCAACATGTTAGCGCCGAGCCAGTAACTCGTGGCTGTCGTATGTATAAGAGCCAGCATGAACTTGAATTAATGCACAAGGCCAATGAAATAACCTTACTCGCTTATGCCGATGTTTATTCGAAGTTAAAAGTCGGCATGAGCCAAGGCGAGGTAAAGGCTTTGATGCAAAACGCGCAAACACAATTGGGCGGCAAAGGCGTGTGGAATATGGCGCTATTTAACCAAGCAAGTGCTTACCCCCATGGCACTAAGCAAAAACAAACATTAACTGAAGGCTCAATAGTATTGATGGATTGCGGCTGTAACGTGCAGGGTTATCAATCAGATATCAGCCGTACTTTTGTTTTTGGTGAGCCCAACAAGCGACAACGTGAAGTTTGGCAAACAGTGCGAAAAGGCCAAGATATTGCCTTTGAACAAGCACAAATTGGCAACCAAGCGGGCTCTGTAGATGACGCCGTACGAGCTTATTATCAACGCAAAGGGTTTGGTCCCGGTTATAAATTGCCTGGGCTTTCACACCGAACCGGCCATGGTATCGGCATGGAAGGACATGAAAGTGTTAACTTTGTTCATGGCGAAAAAGAAATTTTAAAACCCGGCATGTGTTTTTCTAATGAGCCGGGCATTTATATTCAAGGTGAATTTGGTGTGCGCTTAGAAGATTGCATTTACCTGACCAAAAGTGGTCCACAGTGGTTTACTAAGCCACCAAGCTCTTTGGACGATCCAATCGGCACATTGATAGCGCTTAAATAACTTATTTAGCCTTGCTATTTATTAAAAAAATCCCCTTCAGCCTCTAAACACTAGGGGCTGCTTTATTTCCCGAGATTGCAGTTATCAAAATTACATCTCGCGCTACTGCCAGTACAACATGGCGAAAAGTTGTCGCTTACTCTACAGTAAAGGTAGAGGTAACGGGCGCTTCAGCTCAAATTCAATTTTAGTCCTTTCCTTCAACGACAAGCTCGACAACATTTTAAATTCACCTAACTTGATAAGCAGGAAGGGCTAAACGGAATTTAAATTCATTTCATCTATAGCCACAACCTACTTCTATTTAAATTTTAGATGTTATACAGAATAATAAACTGCGTGAAATTTATTTATAATATGTCTACTAATTTGTATGATTTCTTTGAGTATAGAGTGTGTTCAGCACTGTCACTTTGAATACTATACTTAACAGCGAAGCCAAAATTTGTATTAATTTTTTCCGCTGCTCCCATTGTTAAATTGGCATATTTCATTTCTTCCCAGTCAATTCTAAAATCATTAATTTCAATATAATTATCCTTTGTAAAGCTGCTTTCTGGAGCCATCTCTATATTTAGATCGTTTAGTATTGCAACTTTATCATTATAATAAAACGCGATGTTTTGTAAGGTTATAAATTCTTTAGAAATATTCGAAATATTTATTTTATTGCCATCAAAACTTTGGATTATGTTTGTATCTTGATGATTGAAGTTTTTTACTATTATGTTTTTAAAGTTTTTTGACTTTATCACTACGGTATCAAATTCTAACGTTTTACTATTAGTATTTATCACTTCGGGGCAATTAAATTCAAGTAAGAAATTCATCGCTGATGTATAGCTGCATTTTTGGTTAATTGTTTGTGAAGCTAGATCCCAGGAACTCTTCAATTCAATTAGTTTTAGAGTAAATCTATTCACTAATCCATTAATAGAGCCTGTTGCGATATGAGGGATTTCATGTAATTCATTTAATTTAAATTCAATTAACTTTTTGAAATCAATTTCTCCCTTGTAAAAACCTGACTCATCATTAACTTTAATACTCATATCTGTTTTTAACTTTTCAGATTTGAAGTTATAAAGGTTTTGCGTTTCTTCGCGATATGACTTCAATGCTGAATATGTTTCGTCCAAAATTAAGAGGTTATTTCTATCTTCCATGGAAATTTTATTTATGGCTTGCTGAAGTGCTTCATTCATTTTTTTTTGATTGAAAGTAATATTATATTTATTATCAATATACAAAGGAGCAGTACCAAAAGTAACGACCCCTAAAAAAGCTAAATGACCTTTATCAATTGAATAATCAAAAAATAACTTTTCTGTTTTATTACGTGTTGTGTATGAAGTTTTTTCTAATAACTTATTAAAAGTGATTTGTTGTTCTGTATTCCAATTTGGCTGTCCTGTTTTTAAATTTACCCACGGAGTAGAATCACTCGACGGTATATCATAAGAAAACCGAGTTATAGCGTAACCATCATCATTTTTTTCCAATAAACCATATAATGTATTTCTAAATTTTATCGGGTTTTCGTACGAAAAATTTGATTTTTTAGTATTGACGCTAGTGTTCGCACAACCAACCAATATAAGTAAGTTTAATAACACACCTAGAAAACGCATTGAAATTCCTCTTTAATAATTATTATGTAACATATGTTTATGTTTACGATTCCTGGACATTACCGGCAGCTGGGATTCTTTCCAAAAATGTACTAATACACATTATCTATTGATGAAAATAATAAAGCGAATACATTCTGCATAAATTGACAAACAAGACCTTCAACGGAATAACTATCCCTAAAACCTAGCCAGCTTCATTGAATGCTTTCTGGCTCTAATTTGAGTGACCAAAAATACTTGCAGATATCGGCGGCTAACTTTGCAACCGACCTTACGGTCGGTTAAACTAAGTCCAATAGCTAGACCCGTTGTAGAGAAAGTGTCATGAGAGATGCCGAGCAAACTCGCCAAAAAATACTTGAGATAAGCGCAGATGAAATTCACAAAAATGGTTTCAACGCCACAAGTTTGTCGTGTATTTTAGCGCGTTGTGAAATATCAAAAGGCGCACTGTATCACCACTTTCCCAATAAACTTGAGCTGGGTTATGCGGTATTTGAAGAAGTGTACGCACCGTCGTTTATCGCTTTGTGGCAACCACCATTAGAACAAGCTGATCCCATACAAGGTTTATGTAATTTCTTTACTGCCATGTCACAAGAAATGACCTGTGATGAAGTCGTCTGTGGTTGCCCACTGAACAATCTCTGTCAGGAAATGTCAGCGGTTGATGAAGGTTTTCGTATGCGCATTTTAGCCATGCAGCAGCAGTTAAACCAATTAATTGTTGCAAACTTAACCCGCGTTCACTCTTCGTTAAAAGCCGACCTCGACTTTAGCCAAGTGGCCTATTTTATTGTTTCTACCTTCCATGGCTCTTCAAGTTTAAGTAAAAGCTCACTCAATAAAGAACTGTTCAACAAAGTGATTAAAGAGCTTTGTCGTTATCTTCAACAACTCAAACGTTAATTTTCTTCTGTATGTAACCGCTCGATTAACATTTTTTAACACTTTATCTTCTAACTTAAACCAAAATGACATTTACAGACCGCGCGGTCGGTATGTATAATCTCCCTCATTGAAAATATCCACTATAATTTAACTTTCTTCTCGCAAGGATCATCATGAAAAAGCTACTGCTACTTTTGGTTTTACTCGCTGGTTTTATACAAAACAGTAATGCCGCTGAACCAACGCCATCTCCTTACCAAGTGATTGAAGTTACCGGTAATAGCTTGTTTGCGCGCATTGCCAGTAACCAAGATGCTTTAATGAAGTTTCCTGAGTTGATGCGTGAAATTGTTGAAGAAGAATTAATGCCGTCGGTGGACTATCAATACGCGGCCTTTAAAATTTTAGGCAAACATTTACGAAAATCGACGCCTGAACAAAGAGCAAAATTTGTTACGGCGATGCGCTCATATTTAGTGCGCACCTACGCCAACGCATTAACCCAATACCATGATCAGCAAGTGCAGTTTGAACCAGATACTAAGCTAAAACCTGAAGCAAGATCAGCCTCTGTGGATGTAAAAATTGTTGATGCCGGTAAGCCCGATATAAAAATTACCTTTCAAATGCGTAAAGATAAGAAGTCACAACAATGGAAAGCTTACGATATGATAGTGGAAGGCATATCACTTATTAGCAGCAAGCAAGCGGAATTTAATCGCAGAATAGCGGATTTAGGTTTAGATCAAGTCACTGTTGAACTCGCTTCTATTACCAAATAACTGCAGCCCTTGCGACTAATGTAGGGCAGATAAAAAAGCCAGCCTAACAGTAATGTTTGGCTGGCTTTTTAGCTTTACCTAATAGTCATTATTCAGGTGCTGAGCTAATGGTCATTTCCGCGATTTTATTTGCTTCAATATCCGCTTCAGTAAAACGTAACGGTCTCAGTTGTGGCTGCTGAGAATATAACAAGGTTTGATCTAAATTATGATCGCTGCCGTATTCATGCGCTTGAGAGTAACTCAATAACCCTCGGGCGACTGGACCTTCTTCGGTAAAGTTCACCACTGTCATCCAGCTACTACCATAATTAATATGATAGCCGCCACCAGCCGCACTTAAGATAGAGCGGTTGTTTTGTGCGGGATAAACATGACGCGGCAGCATAGTGCTATTGTTGCCGGTACTGGTATTAAAGACATTAAAGCCGCCTTCAACGTTGTGCGAGCCTGCCCATGGAATTTTTATGCCGCTGGCACTACCGTCCGCTAAACTACGCTCAACAAACTGCACTGAGCCTAAGGTTGCATCTAGCGCTAAACCTGCTGATTCAACATTGAGAATCGCCTGGGCAAACTGCTCTAGCGTGGTGGTATTCGCCACTAAACCGCTTGGTGTTGTGGTGGCATTATCAAGCGAAAAGCTGGTTTGCCATTGTGGGTTGCGATTAAATTGAAACGCAAACTCTCTAAATAAATGTGCGGCGCTGCTATTTTTATTAAAGGTGCCATCCCAACCGGCCAGCGCGGTACAACCATCACTGATATCAACGTCGTTGCCACCGACACTAACCACTGCGCTGCCTTGTGCTTGACACGCCGAAAGTAACTCGATTAAAACATTTTCAGATAAATAGCTGCGATTGCTCATTAAGGCTTGTTCAACCTCGGCTGGGCTAAATAAGCCATCACTGCCGGCACTGTCTGCCAGTAGTTTATGCGCCAAACGTGAACGTAGCGATTGCTGATTGTCAACCGCGCCATATAACGGCGAGATACCGGTTATCGGGGCGTTGGCATTGGTCAGCCAAAAACTGTCATTTGAGTTTTGTACATAATCGGTGCCCGAGTATTTTGGCGCACTTTCATAAGGTACAGGTCCATCAAAATCAAATGCCGAGATAAAGGCCGGTAACAAGGTAAAGCCCGCCGCTTGCTTAGCGCCTATCAGTAATGGATTGGTGGTCATTTCATTAATCGCGGTGTCAGATAAATGTGGCACCGTTGAATCATCGATATAAAAAACATTACCTTCTTTATCAGCCGACATGGTGTTATTAAATATCACGCCATCGTAGTCTTTAAAGGCTTGTTTAAATTCGTCGATATTGCCGGCCAAATTCATCGCTAACCAATGATCGACTATATCAACATTACCTAAGTTGGCATCTTTAATCGCAAACGCACTGCCGCCTGGTCCCCACTCAAAATTACCCGGTACAACGACCATAGGGCCATGATGCGTTGAATAGCTCATTTTCGAGAGTTTAATGGTTTGACCCGGGCCAACAGCAACATCAATGGTGTGCTCTTTCGCGGTGATTAGACGATTAGCGCCATCAATCACTTGGGACATTTGTCTTGGATCATCTGGGTTTAAGGTTAATTGATAAACAACAAAATGCTCTGCTGACGAAAAGGTATGAGTCCAAGCAACGTTTTCATTAAAACCAATATTTACCACACCCGGCATGCCGGTAAGCGAGCCGCCCATGACATTTAAATGCTCTGGAATAGTGATATGAAATTGCCAAAAACGTAAATTACCGGTATGTGGAAAATGCGGATTAGCCAACACCATACCCATGCCGTTTTCGGTTTTATCTTTACCTAAACCCCAACCGTTTGAGCCTAAATCTTGCGGGTTCATTTCTGGCATGGTAATAACGGGGTTTGATTTTACTTGATAGTTAACATCAGGGTTTTGCGTATAAGGTAAGAAACTTTCACCTGGAGGCGCCGCAGCGAACATTGCACTCAGTAAGTTAGCCGCACCTGGCAACAAGGCAATACCTAACGAGTAAGTCAACATATCAACATCGGTGATCGGCTGCACCCATGGCATATTGGCACATGCGCCATCGATATTCGCTACACCCGTATCGGCTAAATATTTATTGTAACCTTGTGCATACCCTGACAAAAGCGCTTGGCTATTGGCAGAAAGCGACTTGATATTTTTTTCAGCATGCTCACGAATACCTACAGTGAGAAAGCCAAAATCATTAATTAAATGTTGTGAATCACCTGAGCCCGGTGTCATATCAGGGCCGTAATACATTGAACGCTGCGAGTTATATTTAACAATTTGATCCGCTAACACACAAAGATTGTCTTTTGCGAATGCATAGGCAACACCATAAGACATGCTTTCTAGGTTATCAGCGGTAATATGAGGTACACCATAGTCGGTCCAACGAATATTGGCAGATAGTACTCCGTCGCCGTCGAATGATGGTACTGGCGTGGGTGCTACTGGTGGTACAACAGTAGGTGGTATTACGGGCTCTGGTGTGCCTATATAGGTATGTTCACCTTCGCCACAGGCGGCGAGTAAACAAGACAGGCTTAAAATGGTTAAGGGTGTACGTAAGTATTGAAATGGATATTTCAAAATAAACTCCTTCTTAAATACCAAACGGACTCAATTATTGCTCACTGCGCTAGAACTCTGTCCGCTTGCTATAGCTATTATTGTATTGATCCCCACAGCCCTAAGAACGGCCGCACCAATAATAGTTGCACAATAATCCATCAATCTCAAACACTTATTTGCTTAAAATAAGAACAAAAAAATGATGCTATAGCAAGCAATTACATCTCATGCGCTCTATTTATCTATCCTTGATAGAGTTTTTCAAAATTTGGAATATTAGCCTCCCATAAAGGTGCATCTCTACCGATATATTCCCGTACCGCGTCAAAGAACAAGCGCGTTCGCACGGGTAAATCGCGGTGCGGATATATCGCGTACAAAGCGCTATAATCAGCAAGCTGTAGATGAGGCAGCAAAGGTATTAACTGTCCGTTACTGACTTCATTACCGACGATAAACGACGGTACCACCACAAAAGCTGTGCCTGAAAGTGCTTTTAACAACAAAACCTCAGCATCATTGGCGCGAAAGACACTTTTTATGCTTTTTTCACTGTTGTCACCATCTTGATCAATATAGTTAATGCTGGTCACTCGTAGTGAGTTACTGGTGTAGTTTGCCGCTGGTAGTAGCGCTAACTCGTCAATAGTTTTAGGCATACCATAAGTATTGATAAATTCAGGTGATGCCAAAATTATCATGCGATTGCGCGCCAGCTTACGCGCAATTAAGGTCGAATCTTTTGGCTCGCCGACTCGAAACGCTAAATCGAAACCTTCAGCAACAATATCAATAACCCGATCGTCTAAACGTAATTCTACTTCCACTTGCGGAAAACGTTTTTGAAAGTCATTGATCACGGGTTGCAAATAGCGCTTGGCAATAATGCTCGGCGAGGTTATTTTTAATACCCCGCGCGGCTCTTGATGATAGTTTTCAGCTAAGCTCACGGTTTGTCCCAACAAGTCCCTTAACTCTCGCGCTTTTTTGATCATTTCAGCGCCCGCGGCGGTCAAGGAAAAAGAGCGCGTGGTTCTATTAAGCAGTCGCACGCCTAGCTCATCTTCTAGTCGACTGATCTGTTTTGAAATAACCGAACGGTCGATATTTTTACTGGCGGCGGCACTGGCGAACGAGCCGTGCTCAACCACATCTAACAAGATTAATAACCGACTTGTGGTGTCCATAACGCATGCTCAACCTATTCTCAAGTAACCCAATTGGTGCAATTTTGGCACTAATGAATTTAAAAAACCACTATTTTTAAGCACGAATAGCTAGCGTATTATGCTGACATTAATTAAAAGCACATCACTTCGATCACGAGAATATCATTATGAACAAACATATTATTGCCGCCACGCTAGTCACCATAAGTTTGACAATAGCCGGATGCGCGGAAGAATCAGCCCAAGCAGCCGCCCCGCGAGCACTACAACCTATTGACGTTGCTGAAGTTTTAGTTGCACCGGTACAAAACTGGCATACCTATACTAGCCGCTTAGAGTCGCCCGAAGAAGTGGCATTAATGCCTCGTGTATCGGGAGTTATTGAAAACATAGCGTTTAAAGAAGGCGATGCCGTAAAACAAGGTGATTTATTATTTCAACTGGATAGTCGCCCTTTTGCTGCCGTGGTCGCAAGTTTAGAAGCGCAGATCCTCAGTGCCAATGCGGCATTAGATCAGGCAACAAGTGAAGCAAAGCGTGCAACACGCTTAACAGAGCGCAAAGCAATGTCGACTGAACAAGCACAAGCTCGCACCTCGACGTTACATCAGCGCCAAGCACAATTAGCGGCGTTGCAAGCGCAACTAACGTCAGCACAACTTGATTTAGAGTTTAGCGCTATTCGCTCGCCGATTAATGGTGTTATTTCACGCGCGAATATCACCCGCGGTAACAACGTGCTGGCTGGCCAAAGTGTTTTAACGTCAATTATCTCTAATGATGAAATGTACGCCTATTTTGATATCGATGAACGCACTTGGAATAGTTCATTTGCTAATGTAACTGCAGCAAGTCAACAACAAGTGGTGATGCAAAAAATAGGACAGCAAGACTTTACACATAGCGGTTATATTAACTTTATTGATAACCGCATTAACCCGTCAACGGGTACTTTACGGGTGCGGGCAATTTTTGACGGTAACAACAAGGCCAGAAGCAAGCGACTACGTGCCGGTTCTTTTGCCCGCATCAAGTTAGCGGCTAATGCCATCACTAAGCAGGTCATTATACCTGAGCGCGCTATTGGCACAGATTTAAAAAATCGCTTTGTCCTTACCGTTGGCGAAAACAACGTTCTAGAATACAAATTAGTTGAAGTGGGCGAACGCTACGGGAAGTTACGTGCAATTACCTCTGGTTTAAATAAAGGCGATATTATTGCAGTTAACGGCCCTGCTCGCGTTGGCCCTGGCATGCCAATAAACCCAACCACAGTGACCATAGATACTAGCAATATCGCTTTTACTTTATCTGCAACTGACCCTGTTAGCCTTGTTGCTAAATACTAAGAGCCGCTCATGAAATTTTCTCACTTTTTTATTCAACGCCCTATTTTTGCCGCGGTATTATCACTGATTATTTTACTTGGTGGTGCTATTTCATTATTCCAACTACCGGTCAGTGAATACCCAGAAGTTGTACCACCTACCGTAGTTGTTACTGCGAGTTACCCGGGCGCAAACCCAACCGTTATTGCACAAACGGTAGCAACGCCGCTCGAGCAAGAAATTAACGGTACTGAAAACATGCTGTATATGTTTTCGCAAGGTACCAGCGATGGTCGCATGACCTTAACCGTAACCTTTGCCTTAGGTACCGATTTAGATCGTGCCCAAGTACAAGTACAAAACCGTGTTAACAGCGCCTTGCCGCGTTTACCACAAGAAGTACAACGCCTAGGTGTCGTGGCGGAAAAATCATCACCGGACTTAACTATGGTGGTGCATTTATATTCCCCTGAAAAAACTCACGATACCGCGTATTTATCTAACTATGCTGATTTAAACATTAAAGATGAAATCGCGCGTTTACCCGGCGTTGGTGATATTCGTTTATTTGGTGGCGGCAAGTACGCGATGCGGGTTTGGTTAAACCCTGACGCTCTGGCAGCGCGTGAACTTACCGCAACCGATGTGGTGAGAGCCCTGCGCGCTCAAAACCAACAAGTCGCCGCCGGTAGCTTAGGCGCGCAACCTATTGCTAACGACAATCAGTTCCAAATATTGTTAAACGTAAAAGGCCGTTTAAATAGTATTGAAGAATTTCAACAAGTCATTATTAAAGTTGGCGAACAAGGTCAGTTGACCCGTTTATCTGATATTGCGCGTGTTGAGTTAGGTCAAGACTCTTACTCATTACGTGCTGAGCTTGATAACCAACCTGCACTGGCGATGCCTATTTTTCAGCGTCCGGGCTCAAATGCCATCGAGCTATCTGACCAAGTACGCGAAACCATGGCGCGCTTATCAAAAGACTTCCCGAGCGGTGTTGAATACGACATTGTTTACGACCCAACGGTATTTGTTCGTGGCTCAATTGACGCGGTTATTACCACCTTATTAGAAGCTATTGCACTAGTCGTGATTGTGGTGATTGTGTTTTTACAAACCTGGCGCGCCTCGATTATTCCACTAATAGCCGTACCCATTTCATTGGTCGGTACCTTTGCCGTCATGCAGTGGTTAGGTGTGTCGATTAATACCTTGTCTTTATTTGGCTTGGTGCTTGCGATAGGCATTGTCGTAGATGACGCCATTGTGGTAGTAGAAAACGTCGAACGTAATATCGAAAAAGGCTTATCACCACTAGAAGCCACGCGTGTTGCCATGAGCGAAGTTACCGGCCCAATTATTGCCATTGCCTTAGTATTGTGTGCGGTATTTATTCCAACGGCGTTTATTACCGGTTTATCCGGTCAATTTTATAAACAATTTGCCCTCACCATTACGATTTCGACCATTATTTCAGCCTTTAACTCGCTGACCTTATCGCCGGCATTAGCGGCATTATTATTAAAACCCCATGATGCAAAGCCTGATGCGTTTACCCGTTTACTGAATACGTTATTTGGTCGTTGGTTATTTGAACCCTTCAATCGCGTATTTAACCGTGGCGCTCAAGGCTACGAAAAATTGGTGCAAAAGCTTATTCGTATGACTGTAGTAGTTATGGTGGCTTATATCGCATTGGTGGGCGGCACCATTAAGTTATTTGATACCGTACCCGGTGGCTTTATTCCCCAGCAAGATAAACAGTACTTAGTGGCGATTGCACAGTTACCTGATGCGGCCAGCCTTGACCGTACGCAAGATGTTTTGGCACAAATGCAGAAAATTGCCTTAGACGTACCGGGCGTAGCACATACCGTCGCCTTCCCAGGTTTATCCGTGAACGGTTTTACCAACAGTCCAAACAGCGGCATTGTTTTTACACCATTAGATGCCTTTACCGACAGAACCGACCCAAGCCAATCGGCGATGGCCATTGCCGCGCAATTAAACCAACGCTTTGCCGCCATTGATGAAGCCTTTGTCGCGGTATTTCCGCCACCGCCCATTCAAGGTTTAGGCACCACAGGTGGTTTTAAATTACAACTTGAAGATCGCGCTAATAAAGGCTTTGAAGCCTTATTTAATAGCTTGCAAACCGTCATAGCCAAAGCGCAAAAAGATCCGGCATTAATGGGGCTTTATTCAAGTTTTCGCATTCAAGTACCACAAATGGATATTGATATTGACCGCGAGCAAGCGCTTATTCAAGGCATTCCATTAAATGAAGTCTTTGATGCGCTGCAAATTTACTTAGGCTCAGTGTATGTTAACGACTTCAATATGTTTGGCCGCACCTACCAAGTTAATGCCCAAGCTGATGCGGATTATCGCCTAGATCCAGCGCAAATCCTGAACTTAAAAGTACGTAATCGTGCTGGTGACATGGTGCCACTCGGCTCAGTATTAACGGTAACACCAGCTATTGGTCCAGACCGCGTTATGCATTATAACGGCTACCCAAGTGCCGAACTTAACGGCAGCCCAGCGCCGGGTTATAGCTCAGACCAAGCACAGCTTGCTATCGAAAAAGTACTGGCCGAGACATTACCTTCGGGTATTGAATATGAGTGGACAGAAGTCACCTATCAGCAAGTATTGGCCGGCAATACTATGGTTTATATCTTCCCATTAGTGGTATTACTGGTATTTATGGTGCTTGCCGCTCAATACGAAAGCCTGCGCTTACCATTGGCGATTATATTAATCGTACCTATGACGATATTTTCCGCCTTACTTGGGGTTTGGTTTGTTGGCGACGACAACAATATTTTCACCCAAATAGCGTTAATCGTGCTGGTGGCCTTAGCGTCGAAAAATGCCATATTAATGGTCGAATTTGCCAAAGATAGACACGACGCTGGCTTATCACATTTAGCCGCCATACTTGAAGCTTGTCGAATGCGTTTACGACCCATTTTAATGACCTCAATTGCCTTTACTGCCGGTGTTGTGCCCTTAGTATTAGCCACTGGTGCCGGTGCAGAAATGCGTCATGTTATGGGTAACGCCGTATTTTCAGGCATGATAGGTGTTACGGTATTTGGCTTATTATTTACTCCGGTATTTTATATGTTAGTGACCAACAAAACAGCGAAAGTACAGGAGAGTACTCATGCCTAGCGCGATTAGTCATATTAAACAGAAAAAACTAAAAACCAGCCTAACAGCAACTGCGCTCCTTATGGTGGCCTTATTGTCTGGCTGTGCGAGTAAAATTGATACCGCTGCGGAACAACGCTTGGTTGCTGAGTTGGTAACTCAGGCCAATATTGCGAGTGAGCTTAGCGGCACAGATGAAAAAAACTGGTGGCAAAAGCTTGATTCAAACCAACTCAATCAGTTAGTGGCCGATGCGTTAGCCAATAACCACAACTTACAAACCAGTCAATTAACCCTTAAAAGTGCCTTAGCACGATTAGGTCAGCAAAAAGCACAATACCTACCACAAGGCGGCGTTGAAATAGCGGCGCAGCGTAATGGTTTAGGTAAGTCCAACAGTCGTGAATCCGGTGCTAATGTCGCACTGGATTGGCAACTCGACCTCTTTGGCCGTATCACAGCCTTGGTCGATGCCAGTAAATCTGCGGCTATCAGCCAAGCTGAGCAAGTGCGCTTATTACAAATTGAAGTGGTGTCATCGGTGGTAAAAGGCTTCGTTAATTATCAAGGCAGTGTTGAAAAGCAACACATTGTGCTGATGCAAATTGAAGCCTTAAAGCTGAGTATTGAGGTATTACAGGCGCAGGTAGATGAAGGGGTAGCAAACGAGCTAGATTTAAACCGCACTATGGCACAACTTAGGCAACAACAAGCCCTAATGCCGGCAATTGAATATGCTAAGTATCGCGATTTATCGACCCTAGCTGTGCTGACTGGGCGCCTAACGCAAAACCTTAAATTAACTAACGAGCAAGCTATTTTGGCGCAGGAGTTTAGTGTGTCATTAAGCGAGCCGAATAACGCCATCGCCCTGAGACCCGATATTAGCCGTGCACTTTATGATTTTAGCCAAGCCAATAGCTTAAGCGTTGCCGCGAGCAAAGCGCTATTACCCGACCTAAGCCTCAGCGCTTTTGCGGGTGTGGTTAGCATTGGTAGCAATAGTTTTAGCGATACTCAGCAGCAATGGCAAGTAGCACCACAACTGCAATGGTCATTATTGAGTTATCCCGCGTTATTAGCTCAGCGTGATGCCCAACAATTTCTAACTAAAGCCGCCTATAGCGACTATCAACAAGTAGTGCTAAATGCCTTGAGTGAAAGTGAGCTGTCTTTGCAGTTATTAGTCAATCAAGCTCAGCAAAACCGCTTTGCCGAGCAGCGCTATCAATTTGCAAATAATGCTTTCTTACAAGCAGAAGCCATGTACGAAGAAGGCCAAATACCCTACTTAGAGTTGTTAGATGCGCGTCAGGATGTTTTAATAGCACAAGAAAATTCTGTTGACACAACGATCGCCTCCTTACTTGCAAAAGTAAATGCTTATCAAGCATTTAACGGCCGTTGGAGTTATGCGTTAAACAATGCAGAGCAAGTCGAGTTAAATTGATGCCAAGTACTGATAATTCACACCACAGCAATATTTTGCAAACTATGCGAGCCATAGCTTTACCCAAAGCTAGCGAACAGCTGCGTTTAGAGAATATTGAGCTCAGTGTGCCTCAATGTTGTGATAACGAACTATTAGTACAAGTGGAATATGTCGGTCTTAATCCACTGGATGCAGAATATGCAAAAAGTGGCTTTTGCCTATGGCAATACCCGCACATCCTAGGTTTAGATGCCGTTGGCATTGTCGTTAACGCGCCGAAAGGAATTTACCCTAATATTGGCGCGCGGGTCATGTGGCACGCTAGCATGGGCACACAAGGCGTGCTTAGCGAATACGCTAAAGTGCCTAATTATGCAGTATCTGTGGTGCCAGATGGTGTTAGGCCTGAACAAGCTGCAGCATTGCCATGTGCAGGCATGACGGCGTTAATTTCGCTCGACAAACTACAAATTGCAGAAGGTGACACGCTACTTATTGAAGCAGGGGCAGGCGCAGTCGGCCAAATTGCCATTCAATATGCTAAGCAACGCGGCGCTGAGGTGTTTACCACCGCATCAAAGCGTAACCATAAATTATTGAAGGCGTTAGGGGCTGACGTAGTATTTGACCCTCAAGATAACAAGCTCTGTGAAAAAATTCGCCGAGAACTAGGCCCTCAAGGCTTTGATGCTGTGCTCGACTCTATCGGCGGTGATGCCACAGTACGCAACATCGAATTAATGCGCTTTTGTGGTCGTATTGCTTGCTTAAAGCCGCTACCCGCCTTTGAACAAGAGCTGCTGTTTAAAAAAGCCCCCAACATTAGCATTGTTTCGCTTGCCGGTGCTTGGTTAGCTAATAGCCTGTGCGCACAACAACGCATGAGTTTTATGAGCAAATTATTGCTTGAGAGTGTGGCAAACAAAGAACTTATCATTCCACAAGTTAGCCTAGTTGAATTTACCGCCAGCGCCGTTTCAGCAGCGCTGAATAAACAAGTAGCCGGTGGTTTTACTGGTAAGCAGGTGGTGAAAATAAGTCATCGTTAACCATGTTATTCATGTGATCGGATATGGTCTTCTTATGATTTGAGCTAAAACGAAAAAGGGTAATAACATCACTGTTAATACCCTTTTCAATTTACAGTTATTAAAAACTAGTTAGTGGTTTTCAGACACCATATTGACGGTATATTTAGGAATTTCTACCACCAAGTCTTCATCGCCTACCAAGGCTTGGCAACCAAGGCGAGATTCTGGCTCTAAGCCCCATGCTTTGTCTAGCATGTCATCTTCAAGTTCATCGCTTTCTTCAATCGAGTCGAATCCTTCGCGAATCACCATATGGCACGTGGTACAAGCACAAACTTTTTCACAAGCATGTTCAACGCCAATATCATTTTTAAGCGCTACATCTAAAACGCTCTCGCCTTTCTCGGCTTGAACTACAGCGCCGTCTGGGCAAAGATCTTCATTGGGTAAAAATATAATTTGTGGCATTGACTAAACCTCGTCTACTGAATGGCCAGAAAGTGCTGTTCTGATAGAAGAATCCATTCTACGTTCAGCAAATATGGCGGTACTATTATTTAATTTATCGATTGCCGCTTCAACGTCGCTAGCAATACCGGTTTGGCTTATTTGTGCTAAGGCAGAAATTGCGTTGTTGATTGTGCTAATTTCATCATCGCTTAATAAAGCACTATCGGCATTAAGCGCCGCTTGAATTGATTCAATCACTCGTGATGCTTCAACTTGTTGTTCTTTTAACATCCGCGCTTGCATATCTTGTTCAGCGTTTTCCATGGAATCTTTTAGCATGTGGGTAATTTCGTCTTCCGCTAAACCAAAACTTGGCTTAACACTAATGCTAGCTTCAACACCGGTTGATTTTTCCATCGCTGATACTTCTAATAAGCCATCAGCGTCAACTTTAAAGGTCACGCGAATATGTGCTGCACCGGCGGTCATTGCCGGAATACCGCGCAGCTCAAAACGTGCTAATGAGCGACAATCGTCAACCAGTTCACGCTCACCTTGTAATACATGGACTGCCATGGCGGTTTGACCATCTTTAAAGGTGGTAAATTCTTGTGCTTTTGCCACCGGAATCGTGGTATTGCGCGGAATAACTTTTTCGACTAAGCCGCCCATGGTTTCTAGGCCGAGCGATAAGGGGATAACATCAAGTAACAGCATATCGCTGTCAGGCTTGTTACCGGCCAAAATATCTGCTTGAATCGCCGCGCCTACGGCAACCACTTTATCTGGGTCGATTGAGGTTAACGGTGGGCGTTTGAAAAACTCCGCCACTTGCTCACGCACTAATGGTACACGGGTAGAGCCACCGACCATCACCACTTCAATAACATCGTCAATCACGAGCTCAGCGTCTTTCACCGCTCGGCGACATGCGCGCAGCGTTTTCTTCACTAATGGCGTAATAAGTTGCTCAAAGTCAGCGCGAGTTAAATGGCTTGACCACGAACTGTTATTTTCAAGCGCTAAGGTAATTTCAACATTATCTTCAGCTGATAACTGCTCTTTGGCAAAACAGGCTTGTTGACTCAGTTGACGTTCCATTGCCGCAGACAACGGGCGTGTTAAACCCGCTTGCGCAATAATATGTTCAACTAATACTTCGTCAAAGTCATCACCACCGAGCGCTGAATCGCCACCTGTGGCTAACACTTCAAACACGCCTTTATTTAAACGCAATATTGAAATATCAAAAGTGCCGCCGCCTAAGTCATATACGGCAACAACGCCTTCTTGCTTGCCTTGGTGCTCAGAGTCTAAACCGTATGCTACGGCTGCCGCGGTTGGCTCGTTCAGTAAACGTAGTACATTAACACCGGCTAATTTTGCCGCGTCTTTTGTGCTGTGGCGTTGGGCATCATCAAAGTAAGCCGGTACGGTAATAACCACACCGGTCAGCTCGCCACCTAATGAGGCTTGTGCGCGCTTTACTAAGCTTTTTAATATTTCTGCAGATACTTGTACTGGATTCACTTCGCCATGGCGAGTCACAATTGACGGGTGATTTTCATCACCGCCGAAGGTATAAGGCAATGAAGCATATTTAGTGGCGATATCAGTTTTAGAACGACCAATTAAACGCTTGGCCGAAACGATAGTATTTTCTGGATCGCTAACCGCTAGTGCTTTTGCGTTATCACCAACGAGTGTTTCATCGGCTTGGTAACTCACCACTGACGGTAAAATATCGGCGCCATTGGCGTCAGCTATGGTTTCAGCTAAGCCACTTTTTACGCTAGCAATTAAAGAGTTGGTGGTACCCAGGTCAATACCCGCCGCGAGTCTGTGCTCATGAGGAACTGTGCTCTGTCCGGGTTCAGCGATTTGTAATAATGCCATTGTAAAGCTCGTTAGGTAATAGTTTTACGAATTTGTTATTAATCAGCGCATGCTAGTTATCAACACAATGGGCTAACTAATATTTGAATTTTTTTATAACTTAGTCATATAACTAGTCATCAAGTAATGACTCTTCAAGTTTATCAAGCTCAACATGTAGCTTTTGATAAAACTTGAGTTTGCGGACATTGTCACACGCTAAAGTGTTCGCTTGCGTTGTATCTTCTGCCAACTGCACTTGCAACTGACTAAACAGTTGTTGGAATTCGCTTTCAAAAACTTGTGAAACCTCAAACACCGCGGCGTCAATATCATCCGCATGCTTTATGTCATCAAGCATTTCACGCAATTCCATTTGATGCATTAAAAAGCTAACATCGCCAAATGATGCTTGTTCACTGGGCATGTTAACACCGCGCAATTCAAGGATATATTGCGCACGTTGCAATGGATTTTTCAGCGTTTGATAGGCATCGTTAATCAAGGTAGATTTTTTTATCGCGAGCATTTGCTCTTGGCTTGAGCCATGAGCAAAGCGATCAGGATGCACAGTTTTTTGCAAGGTTTGATAAAGTGTTGAAAGCTTAGCTAAGTCAATATTAAATTGATTGTCTATGCCAAATAATTGAAAATAATTCACAACAACTCCAGTGAAATTATGCCTTCACTACACGTTAAAACTTTCACCACAACCACACTCGCCTTTCGCGTTAGGGTTGGTGAATTTAAAGCCTTCGTTCAAACCTTCTTTAACAAAATCAAGTTCGATACCATCAAGGTAAACTAAGCTTTTGCCGTCAATAATAATATTAACGTCGTTAATGTTGAACATGGTGTCGTCTTCATTAAGATCGTCAACAAATTCAAGCACGTAAGCTAAACCAGAACAACCGGTTGTTTTAATACCTAATCGTAAACCAAGGCCCTTGCCTCGGTTTTCGATAAACGATTTTACCCTGTCAGATGCAGCAGGTGTCATCGTTACACTCATAGTCTGTCTCCAGCTTAATCGTTGTGCTTGCTACGGTAATCTTCAATTGCCGCTTTAATGGCATCTTCTGCCAATATTGAACAGTGAATTTTCACTGGTGGTAAGGCAAGCTCTTCAGCTATCGCGGTGTTTTTAATTTCGCCCGCTTCATCAATTGACTTACCTTTTACCCACTCAGTTACTAGCGAGCTTGAAGCAATGGCAGAGCCACAACCGTAAGTTTTGAATTTTGCATCTTCAATAATGCCGTCGTCTGAAATTTTAAGTTGTAATTTCATTACGTCGCCACACGCCGGTGCGCCAACCATACCCGTTGCTACTTGTGGGTCGCTTTTATCTAAAGAACCAACGTTGCGTGGGTTTTCATAATGATCAATTACTTTTTCGCTATAAGCCATAATATTTCTCCTTGTGCGCTTAGTGCGCAGCCCACTCAATTGAGTCTAAATCGATACCGTCTTTGAACATTTCCCAAAGCGGTGACATGTCAC
>JBMZDW010000017.1:0-49120 GCA_049614565.1 Cognaticolwellia sp.
CGGACGCGGGATGGAGCAGCCTGGTAGCTCGTCGGGCTCATAACCCGAAGGTCGTAGGTTCAAATCCTGCTCCCGCAACCAATTCTTAAGTTTGAATTAAAACGGCTTGGCTTTCCTACTTGCTTGTAGGTCATTCGGACGCGGGATGGAGCAGCCTAAAAGTTCAACCTCGTCGGGCTGCTTTTATTACAATAGCCGAAGGTCGTCATTTTTCAACGATGGCTGGCTCGAAAAATTCTTTTAGAATGAAATAAAACTTCTAAGGCTTGTTTAAGTAATCACTTAAACCATTCGGACGCGGGATGGAGCAGCCTGGTAGCTCGTCGGGCTCATAACCCGAAGGTCGTCAGTTCAAATCTGGCTCCCGCAACCAATTCCCCTTCCTTTGTAAATTAAAACTCTTACTTAGAAAAATTTGTTTTTCATGAGTTAGATTGGAATGACACAAAGTTATATTACAAAAAAGTTTCAGCTTATTTCAGCACATCACAAAATTATTTTCAGTTCATCTTAGTTTTTTTATGATTACCTAGTTTTTCAAAAAATCAAAAAAACGCTTGTGACATGGGTGAAATATATCTTCTCGTTTATCTATTTATTACATTTGCAAAATACCAACTAAAAACAGCATAAATATTCAAGCTGCGACCTTCGTACTCCTTTTATTATAAAATATTTATGTCACGAATAAACGTGACATAAATTGTGACCGTGACTACAAAAAGGACAACTTTATTATTTAAAGATAGATTTTTGTTCTGCTCTATCAGTACCTTTAGAGCACTGGGTTTTATCGAAATATATTGCGTGCCGCTTCACTTGTTTTGGGGCAGGTCGAAATCGCATGTCGAATTCCTGGGTAAACGTCACTAGCTACATCAGTCGCTGAAAGCAAATCCTCTAGTTCTTTCGGTTTTTTCTCATACCAAAATGACACACTATCTGTGTCTAACTCTCCGCTTGCAAGTACTCCAATTGGACCATATTGGCATTGCAAGATGGGATAGCCCTTTCTTTCTATCACCAGGCCTATGGGGCGCATATTTTCGTTTTGTCCTCTGCCATCAGCAGCCAATCCCATACCAGTACGGTAGGCTATTATATTTTGAGAATAAAAAGTATACCCATCTTCGGTTTTCTTTGGATTACGGGCTCGCGCTTCATATGTTTTTCGTATGTAGCGTAAAACATCTTTATGTGTAGCTGGTTTGAAATTGAGTGTTGGTTTAACGAAGTTAATCCGTGTAGTTTGGACAGGTTTAAGGTTATTTGCACCTCTGTATAAGTTTTCAGCATATTGTTTGACAATGGGAGAGGCACAACCTTCGTTATTCAAGAAACGTGCAGTTTCTGCATCTGATACCAACTCTTCTTGAAGAGATGTTAAGCTGTTTCGTGCAAATGAAAAAGTGTCGCCATTTGATGTTAATGCGGCCCCAATTATCGCTAAGGTACTGAAATCACCACTTAAATATTTCGCATTTGCCATGGCTTCATATTTTTTTGCCAAACGATTTTCCATATCCACCGATTTTTGTCCATATGGCGTAGTGATCCCATAACGGGTTTGAAACCAAGATTCCGTATATCTAATGCGGCTAGCCGGTAAATACGTTTTACAGAGTTTTGAATACTGTTCGACATACATTACATAGCTCTTTGCAAAATCTCCCGCGTTAGCAATAAATTGAAAATTGCCTTCAATAATATTCCTAGGTGTTTCAAAATTCTTATAACTACTCCAATAAGCCCCTGATTTATAGACAAGACCTGGTCGTTTTGACCATTTTAAAATACCTGCATACCCGTCATATCGCTTTTTTTCCAGCAGCTGTTTTTGAACTTTGTGTCGTTCAAACATCGCAGAAATATCGGCAGTAACTGAAGTGTGTTGTGTCGACTTTGGTTTACGGTGCTTCAGTATCGTGGAGGCGGTCAGGTATTCAATTCCATATGGGACCCCAGCCAAGCCATCAATTTCATATCCTGGTCGCCAAGATTTGCCATCTATTGATCGTTTAAAAGTTAAATAGATAACAGGATCTTCAGCCTCAAAAGACTCTTTCTTACCGCCGCCATATGGATGAAGATAGTTATCTTTTATATAGACCCATGCCGTGACACGTCGACGATTAGGTTGATACCGTGGATGACTTTTCCACTCTGGAAACGCAGCGTAAAGTGCGGGAATGATATGATTTGAGAAACGAGTAATTTCAACCTCAGAATAGGTAAATCCAGATTTAGATGCTTCGCTTGGTGCTGTTTGTATCGATGCCTCATGTCCTTCAAAATAAGAGCCTGTTGAAGAAATTGTTCTTTCAGCAAAAATCATCAACTCAATATCACTTGGGGCGCTATCTTTTGGGTGAAAGCCATTCGAAGAGAGCATTGCGCCATAATACACACCACTGGTATCTTCGTATATTTTGCGCGCTTCAGGTATGTTTCTCAAATCGAGATTTTGCGCCTTGGTGAGGAATGAGAAAGATAGTACCAGTATGAGTGATAATAAGAACTGCATGTAAAAACCCTCCATTCAATTACTCAATAGCCTATTGCTCAAGGTTGGAACTTCACAACTTGAGACTTATATGGAGATGAATAATATTGTTGGCTTTAGGAATTTAATACAATATACGACATGCTTTATCTATTCAACAGGTACTGATTTTGCGATATAGGAAGAATAAATGCTACCCCTGATCTAATCATGAGTACCAAGCTGAACTTGGACTGCAATCATGAAGCAAAACTGGCTATTCAATTTCTCATGAACAGTAGATCACTTAATTAATGAAACTGGTGTAACAAGCCGCCTTAGCTAATATATTTTCTGTGAGTTAGTCACCCAAGTTAAAATCAGATCAAATAAAACATTTTCTTAATATAAATCACTCAATAAACCTTAAGTTAAGGTAATATAAACTGATGATTTACAAAAAGCTGCATAGCTAATTAATGAAGAGATAATTTTTCATGACCGAAAAATTTAGCCATATTAATGCCGACGGTAATGCTTATATGGTTGACGTTACGCTGAAGAACGCCACTGAGCGTACTGCCATTGCCCAAGCCTATATAGAAATGTCAGCGCAAACGTTGGCAATGATAGTTGAAGGCAAACATCATAAGGGTGATGTGTTTGCCACGGCAAGAATTGCCGGCATAATGGCGGCAAAAAAAACCAGTGAACTGATTCCGCTGTGTCACCCGCTGATGTTAACCAAAATAGAAGTCGATATAGTTGCACAACCTGAGCAAAGTCGTGTGAAAATCACCGCACTTTGTAAGCTTTCGGGTAAAACCGGGGTCGAGATGGAAGCACTAACGGCCGCCTCAACTGCAGCGCTTACCATTTATGATATGTGTAAAGCGGTGCAAAAAGACATGATCATTACCAATATCCATTTATGTGAAAAACAAGGTGGAAAATCAGGTAGCTATCTACACAGCCCTCAGACTAATAAAGTGCCTAAATAAGGGGCTAACTGATGATAAAAGTACTCTTTTTTGCCCGACTACGTGAACAGTTGTCAACCAGCAGTATCGAAGTTCAAGCAAGCGAAAACTTAACAACGGGCCTTATTCGACAACAATTAGCTCAAACAGATGAACTGTGGACAAAGGCTATGAGCGCTGAAAGTTTATTGGTTGCGGTTAATCAGCAGATCACTGGTTGGTCACAACAAGTAAATGACGGTGATGAAGTCGCCTTTTTCCCGCCTGTTACCGGAGGCTAAGATGAACCGTGTGCAAATGCATGATTTTGACGTGGCTAGCGAGTACCAAAAACTCGCCAATGATAATCAAGACGGCGCCGTGGTTACCTTTGTTGGTAAAGTCAGAGATTTCAATCAAGGTGTCTGTGTTCAGGGCTTGTCATTAGAACATTATCCGGGCATGACCGAAAAGGTTTTAAATGACATAGAAGTGAAAGCTCGAGAGCACTGGCCTTTAAATAAAGTCACGATTATTCATCGCGTCGGTGAGTTAAAACTTGGCGAGCAAATTGTTTTTATCGGTGTTACCAGTCCGCATCGTAAAGCGGCATTTGAAGCTTGTGAATATCTTATCGACTTTTTAAAAACCCAAGCTCCTTTTTGGAAAAAAGAGCTCACAAATAACGGCAGCATTTGGCTAGACGCTAAAACTAGCGATAATGACGCATCTGAGCAATGGCACAACAAACTACATTCAGCAGACTAACTACTACGAGAAACAACATGCTAAAAATTGGACGTTATCAACATTTTAAAGGTAATTATTATCAAGTATTACACTTAGCGACACACAGTGAAACCGATGAAACTATGGTGGTATATCAACCAGAATACGGCGAAAGAGCCATTTGGGTGAGACCTTTATCCATGTTCGATGAAACCATTGAACGCAACGGTAAAACCCTTAAACGGTTTCAATATGTCGGCAATGATACTTAGCAAAAGTTAACCTTACACGTCATGATTTACTGCATAATGAATGTTACGTTTAACACTATTTTTCTAAATTCGGCCAAGTCATGAAAATACTTCTTCTTACTATTTCTCTTTTGGCTAGTACTAGCGCTAGTGCTAATAACTGCAATTCACTTAACGATTTAACCTGGCTGTTGGGTAAATGGCAAACTCAACATCAGCAGCCTTCAACAACCGAACACTGGGCTAAATTAAGTGATAAAACCTTTGAAGGATACGGCAAAACCGCAAGTCATTATGAGTCATTAAGGCTGGTTGAAATGTCAGGAGCAGTATTTTATCTTGCCAAAGTTTCGCATAATCCAAGCCCTGTCGCCTTTAAACTGACACATTGCAGTAATGGACACTTTAGCTTTGAAAACACTCAACATGACTTTCCTAATAAAATCGATTATCACCAAACTGGCGACGACGCCATACAGGTAACCGTGAGTGGACAATCAGGCAAGTCATTTGCTATATCATTACATCGCGTAAAAGACACTAACACGCAAGAAAAATAAACAATAACAACGTGAAAATACTGCAATGAACATTGAATTAAATAGCCAACATTTAGCGCCAAACTTGGCATCAGAACGTATTTATTTAAGACCAGCAACAGTATCAGATTACCCGGTTATCAAAAAATATCGCCAAGATGTTGAAAATTGTCGTTATATTCGCCCACCAGAAAGCGATAGCGAAACACTAGAAATAGTACAACAGCTTTCAAAGCCTTGGAGCTTAACGCTAGGACATTGGAATGGTTTCGTGATTTGTTTGCAAACAGATCATACGCTGGTCGGTGAAATTGTTTTTCGCATAGAAGATTGGCAAAATCAACGCGCTGAAATTGGCTATCGTTTAAGTGAAACAGCGGCAGGACGAGGGCTATGTACGGAGGCAACGACCTTGCTTGTCGATTACTTATTCAAAGAGTTAGGTTTTTTTAAGTTAGTTGCCAAGTGCGATCCAAGAAATATCGCCTCATTTCGTGTTATGGAAAAGTTGGGTTTTCAACGAGAAGCCTTTTTTAAGCAACATTATTTGATGGGTGATGAATGGACAGATCAAGTGGATTACGGTTTAATAGTCACCGATTGGCTCGACAAATAAAGACTTAATCAAGGAAGATAACAATGAACAAACTGGCGATTGACATTAACGAGCAGGAACTTAGCGCTACCACAAAAGAGTGTATAGCGTTAGACCGCGAACAAAGCTCACTGTTAAGAAAGGTAGCACAGTTTTTTCCTGCAAAAAAAGCACTACTACTGCCAATAGTTTTATGCTTCATTTATTATTGCTATGAAGTGTATCATCAAAAGCCTCAAGCCCAGCAGCAAACCGTTGATATTGTTTCATCACCAAAAATTAACGACATTTATTTTCTAGATTTTCGTGTTTTAAGCCACGACCTTAGACCCAACGAAAAATACCGTCTTGCCAAAGTGGTTGATATAACGGGCGATATTGTTACCTTAGTTTATGGCAGTTTTTATTATGCACGCCAACACGCGGTAAAAAATGCCATCTACTATGGTCAGTTATCTTACAAAGACTATTTTGAAGCCAAACGCTATGATTTTAAGCCTGCACAACTGCAACAAAGACTAAGCTCAGGTGCTATTTATTTAGCCATGCGCCCTACCCGCGATAAACTATTCGGCCAACGCGTAGCACCTGAACAACGCCAATTTCGCAATAATATGATGATACCTGGACGTCGAGAAAACATCGCCGGTCAGGCATTTCTTAATGAACGTAACCGTGAAACAAACTTAGCGCAGGCCTTTAACTTGTTCCAAAAATCAGCAAACTATGATTATGTTCAAGGGCAAGTTAATCTTGCCCAAATGTATATCAATGGACAATATGTCGACAAAAATCTTGTTAAGGCGCTTTATTGGTTAAAGCAAGCATCATTACAAAGCCACAAACCGGCAATTTTAAAATATGAAATTATTTGCAAGCAAGTGCCAACGTGTCAGATTTATGATTTTTTTCATCAGTTAACCTCAGCCGGTGTTGACGTAAAAGTACGTAATTTAGAGACAAAAGTTTCGCTAGCAACGCCACGGTAACTTGTATTAATAACACTCAAACTAAGTTGTTATGCACATTCAACGTTTTGCTATAACTTGCTTGTTGTTTAAAGTTTAGACCTAAACAACAAGCAAGGTGGTGATAATAATCTGAATTAAAAGCACGACATTGTTGACCACACTGCTCCTTAGATGAGTCTAAACACATCCTATGCTGGTCTTGCTTTTTTAAACGGAGTGGTAATACCTGAATACTCACTTGCCCCAAGTCGTGCTAACGGATTTACACTATCAGCATGTATTTTAACGCGTCCATCATTGACTGTGATTACCTTAGGACTGACATAAAGCTGCTTAATTTCTACAAAAATGAGGGTTTGCGGTACATCACCTATTTCCTTTATTTCGAATAACTCACAGCCATAAGCAATATCGCATTGCGCTAAGCGCGGTAAACTAAATCCTTCAAATGGCACGGTACTAAGCGCTTCATCACTTATCGTCGCCAATTCCGATTCTCCATGCTCTAGTGAGGCTGCTGTTTCTGTCACCATATCAGCCAGGTTTTCACCTGCGATATGAATGACTATTTTTTTATTTTTCAATACATTGTTTAACGTGTCTTTAATGTCTCCGTTGGGTTTTTTACCTACAGATAGCATCAACAGTGCCGGGTCACTTGAAATAGCCGTAAAGTAAGAAAAAGGCGCTAAATTCAAGTTATTTTGGTTATTGTTGGCGTTAGTCGAATTGGTTAATACCCAAGCAATAGGCCTTGGAATGATTGTTTGGGTCATTAAGTGGTAGCGTTGACTCGCACCATAATCTGAAAAATTGATGATCATAAGAAGGTTAAATGAGTTGAATGTATTAAATTGAAATAGTGTTATAACATGTTGGGATATTACTCACTACCAATAGCGCGAGATTGACCGGTCACTAAGTCTCTGTAATGCCTATTGTTACTCCAAAAACGTTAAGGGCTAACCGTTAACTAATGGCAAAAAAATGATGTTCCTGCCAAGGAATTTGTTTCGCTTCAATACTAGCCACATCGGCTTGAGGTGGTCCATGAGCTAACCATTCCAGCATTTTTTCTACGTCATGCTCTTCGCCACACATCAGTACTTCAACATCGCCGTCAGTTAAATTACGCGCGTAGCCACTTAAGCCATGATCTATCGCGACTTGCTGACTAGACGCTCGAAAGTAAACACCTTGTACCTTGCCGCTAACATGCGCCACGTAACTTACATTCATAATTTTCACCTCTATCGATAGCGAGTCGTCATTTCATTTGCCGGCATAGACCATAGTCAAGATTACGACTAAAAATAGTTGCCCTGTAGCATTGCACCGACGTCTTGCATTGACTAAACTCGCGCAATTATTATTGTTATTTACAAGTATAGGCATATGTCAGCAAGAATTTATTTAAAAGTTGCCCGCGAGAAATCATTACGTAGAAAACACCCATGGGTTTTTTCTCAAGCCATCAACAAAATTAAAGGTAACCCTTTACTTGGTGACACAGTCGATGTCTTTGATAACAAGGGCAACTGGCTGGCTAAGGGTGCCTACTCACCAGAATCTCAAATTAGAATTCGTGTGTGGAGTTTTGATATTAACGAAGAAATCGACCGTGATTTTTTTCGTAATAAATTGTTAAATGCACAAAAGCGCCGTGATTGGTTTATCGAAAAAGGCGGTTTAACCGGATATCGTTTAATTGCTGGCGAGTCGGATGGTTTACCGGGCATTACCATAGATAAATATGACAACTTTGTTGTTTGTCAGTTACTTAGTGCTGGCGCTGACTTTCACCGTTACACCTTAGTTGAGTGCCTAAAAGAGCTTTATCCAGGTTGTCATATCTATGAGCGCTCTGATGTTGATGTGCGTAAAAAAGAAGGTCTAGAGCCAGTTACCGGTTGGTTAACTGAGCCGCAAGCATCAACGGAATGTATTATTGAAGAGCATGGTATTAAAATCCATGTTGATGTCGCTAAAGGCCACAAAACCGGCTTTTATTTAGATCAACGTGAATCTCGTCTTGCGGCCGGAAAATATTCCGTAAATAAAAGCGTATTAAATTGTTTTTCATACACAGGTACATTTTCGCTACATTGCGCCGCCAATGGCGCCAAAGAAGTGATCAACGTTGATGTTTCAGATAGTGCATTAGACCTAGCTAAACAAAATGTTGAGCTCAATGGCTTAGGCGATAAAAACGTTTCATTTGTTAAAGCGGATGTTTTTAAATTACTACGTCAATATCGCGAAGAAAAACGCACTTTTGATATGATTATTCTCGACCCACCTAAATTTGTTGAGTCAAAAGCTCAGCTCACTGGCGCGTGTCGCGGCTACAAAGATATTAATATGTTAGCCATGCAGTTACTTAAACCTAATGGCACGTTATTAACGTTTTCATGCTCAGGCTTAATGGAAGCGAGTTTGTTTCAAAAAGTTGTGGCCGATGCGGCACTCGATGCGAAAAGAAATGTCTACTTTGTTGATCGACTACACCAAACAGCCGATCACCCCGTAGCCTCAAATTATCCTGAAGGATATTATTTGAAAGGCTTAGTGTGCCAAGTAGAGTAATGAAATTATAATGTTCTAGCTCGGCCACTAGCTAGAACCGTTGAGTGTTAATCTAGCTCGGTAATATTAACGCCAATTAAGTAACAGTTTTCGCCTTCTTCGGTAACTCTTACTATCTTACCTTTCGCATCAAGCGGCTGAACAGCATTATTGCCTGACGCCAAGCCAATACGTACGGCGGTATTAATTTCTAATGGGTGTGGCATTTCAATCGCCATGCCTGTAGCACTTAAGTCACGACACGTCGCTGAAAATCGACTATTAGCCTCATCATCTATAATGGTCACGGTAACTTCACTGTTTAGCATCATGCGATAAAAATTGCGCTTATCATCGTAATTAACCATTACTACTCCAATGTATTTTTATAGTTTTTTCTCAAAATCGGTAGTTTTATTTATACTCACCACGGCTAAAACTGTCAAATTATTATGCGTATTCTTTCAGGTAGTTCAACACACGTTTAGCCGATATTGGAAACGGCGTTTTTAAATTTTGCGCAAAAAGAGATACGCGTAATTCCTCTATCATCCAATAGCCTTGTGCGATTTCTTGCCGTATTGGCTGCCCTTTCGGCTGTTGAGCAACTAAGCTATCTAATGCTTTTTGCACCTTTTCTATTTCGAGCATTTTCAATCGGTCTTGATTAGGATCTATGTGCAGTTTTTCTAATCGGCGCTGCATAGCGGTTAAGTATCGTGCGATATCATCTAAACGTTGATAACCCGCTTTTGTGACAAAGCCTTTAAACACCATAGCCTCAAGCTGGTTTTTAATATCACCATGAGATTGCACAACATTGAGTGACATTTTACCTTTCATTTTCTTTCGCACGTCATGCGCCAAGCTTAACACTCGCTCTACTTTTATTGCCGCAGTTAATACACAATCGGCAATTTCAGCACGTACATGTTCTTTACAAGCGTTAAATGCTGATTCAGCGCGTGGTAAGTCGCCATATTGATTGACTAAAAACTGACAGCCGGCAAGAATGCAATCATCAAGTAAGTCATTGATCGAACCAAAAGGATTAAAGTACAGACCTAATTTCGATTTATTAGGCAGTTTTTCCTGCAAGTATCTAACCGGCGACGGTATGCTCAGTAAAACTAAGCGGCTAACGCCATCGAGCATGGCTTGCTCAGCTAAACTTTCATGTTCAAATAACTCAATAGCAACAGATTTATTTTTATCCACTAAGGCCGGAAATGCCTTAATGGTAATGTTGGCGACTTTCTTTTCATAACTTTTAGGTAAGTGTTTAAAGTCCCACTGCGCAATGTCATTACGTTCAATGCCTTTATCTGCCACCTTTTTAATCGACGCTTGCACTTTACCTTGTAAGTTATCTTTTAGTTCATCAAGATTTCGCCCTTGCTTAAGTAATTTTCCGTGCTCATTAACAATTTTAAAATTCATCGATAAATGCGGCACTAACTCAATTCCTTGCCACGTATCTTCCGGTAATCGAACGCCAGTCATTCTCAATAATTGTTTTTCAAGCGCTGTAGTTAAGGGCACATCAGCATGGGTTATTGCGGCAACACACGCTTGTGCATAGTTAGGTGCGGGCACAAAGTTACGGCGTAATGACTTAGGTAAGCCGCGAATTAAGGCGGTAATAAGTTCTAGCCGTAGTGCTGGTATTAACCAATCAAAACCGCTGTTTTGCACTTGATTTAAAATGCCGATAGGTATTAGTACACTAATACCATCATCTTCATCACCAGGGCTAAAGTGATAACTTAACGGCAAGGTTAAACTGCCTTGTTGCCAAGTTTCAGGGTATTCACTTGCTGATAACTTAACCGCGCTTTCTTTTAATAAAAATGCTTTGGTAAAATTTAATAATTTATTATTGCTATGTTTTTGCTTTTTCCACCACGACAAAAAACTGCGTTGGCAAACAACGCTTTCAGGTAATTTCTCACTATAAAAATCAACGAGTTGCTGCTCTTCAATTAAAAAGTCTTTACGCCGTGCCTTTTGCTCTAGCGCTTCAATTTCATCCACCAGTTGTCGATTATCTTTTAAGAAGGCTTCTTTAATCGTGCTGTCGCCATTCACTAAAGCTTCACGAATAAAAATATCACGGCAGGTATCAGGCTCAATGCGATTAAAGTTAACTTTGCGCTTACTAACAATGATTAAACCATAGAGTGAGACTTGCTCAAACGCCATCACAGCGCCCTGCTTTTTCTCCCAGTGCGGTTCACTGTAGCTGCGTTTAACTAAATGCTGTGCTAATGGTTCAAGCCAAAGTGGGTCTATTTTCGCTGCCATACGGGCAAATAATCGACTGGTTTCAACGAGTTCTGCGGCCATTAGCCATTTCGGCGATTTTTTAGCTAGCGCAGAGCCTGGAAAAATAAAGAACTTGCTACCACGCGCGCCTTTGTACTCACGGTTTTCATCCTGTTGTCCTAAATGACTTAACAAGCCTGACAATATCGCTTGATGGACAATATCAAGATTCGCATTAGCGGTATTTTTTTCTGCTTCTTCGCTAAGGTCGAGCTCAATACGGCTCATTGGAATTTTTAATTCACGCAGCGAATGGCTGAGCTGGCTATAAATGTCTTGCCACTCACGAACACGCACATACGATAAAAACTCTTTCTGACATAAACGACGAAATTGATTATTGGTGAGCTGCTTTTGCTGCTCTTCAACATAGTTCCACAGTTTTAATAAGCTCGCAAAATCAGAGTGATTATGCTTAAAACGACCATGTTTTTCATCGGCTGCTTGTTGCTTTTCATGCGGTCGCTCGCGCGGGTCTTGAATAGTTAAGGCGCTGACAATAATAAAGACTTGTTCGATACAGCCTAAGTCAGCGGCGGTTAAAATCATTTTAGCTAAACGCGGATCTATCGGAAATTTCGATAACGAACGCCCTATGGCTGTTAATTTAACACGATTAGCCCCAGCATCTATCGCCGCTAACTCTTCAAGTAATTTCACGCCATCATTTATATTACGGTTATCCGGCGGCTGAACAAATGGGAAATCTGAAATTTCGCCTAAATCTAACGCCAACATTTGTAATATAACTGTCGCTAAATTGGTACGCAGTATTTCTGGGTCAGTAAACTCTGGGCGATTACTATAATCTTCTTCAGAATATAGCCGAATACACACACCTGATGAAACTCGACCACAACGACCGGCACGTTGATTAGCGCTGGCTTGTGATATCGGCTCTATCGGCAAGCGTTGCACTTTAGTGCGGTAACTGTAACGAGAAATTCTGGCGGTGCCGGGATCAATCACATATTTAATGCCCGGCACGGTTAAACTGGTTTCTGCCACGTTGGTTGCTAATACAATATTGCGGCCGCTATGGGGTTTAAAAATTAAATTTTGCTCGGCAACGGTTAAACGAGAATATAACGGCAAGACATTGGTATGACGTAAATTTGCCTTTTCTAATGCCCGTGCAGTATCCCGAATTTCTCGCTCACCATTTAGAAAAACGAGTATATCGCCTGAGCTACCTGAGCCACTGTCTTGCGCGCCTAATTCATCAACCGCATTGAGAATACCGGAAATAATATCGGCATCACCATTGCCTTCATCATTTAATTCGTTCAGTGGACGATAGCGCATTTCAACGGGGAATGTTCGCCCAGACACTTCAATAATAGGAGCAGGTTGGCCATCAGCATTAGCAAAATGTTTGGCAAAACGCTCAGGATCTATGGTGGCAGAGGTAATGATTATTTTTAAATCTGGACGTTTCGGCAGAATTTGGCGTAAATAGCCGAGAATAAAATCAATGTTTAAACTCCGCTCATGCGCTTCATCAATAATCAAGGTATCGTATTGGCGTAATAAACGGTCTTTTTGCATTTCCGCCAATAAAATACCGTCGGTCATTAGCTTAATATAACTTTGCTCGCTCACTTGGTCGTTAAAACGCACTTTATAGCCAACGGCGTTGCCAAGCTTGGAATTAAGTTCGTCGGCAATACGATTGGCGACCGTTCTAGCAGCAATACGACGCGGCTGAGTATGACCAATAATACCCTCGATACCACGGCCCAGTTGTAAACATATTTTCGGAATTTGTGTGGTTTTACCTGAGCCTGTTTCACCAGCAATAATCACCACTTGATTGTCGGCAATGGCGTTGGCGATAACATCCACATTTTGTGAAACCGGTAACCCTTCTGGGTAACTTACTTGCGGTAAACTTGCGAGGCGAAGTTGTTTGTTTGCGATTGATTCGGTTATTGATGCGGCAATTTGCGTCAACGCTTTTGCTTGCTTGCTGGCATTGGTGATTTTTTTAACCCCCAGTAAGCGCTTTTTGATACGTGCTTTATCCGACAATTTAATCCGATGTAACTGGTCAAACAGTGATTTAACGGTAACATTTTCAAGTTTTTTTTCAGTAGACGTAGTATTGGCGGGGGTGACAGTGGACAAAACAGACTCAAAACAGATAACAAAAGTGCATATTAACAGGTAAATAATAGCAAATGAATATTTGGCACTATCCTTTTGCTATTATTTGTCGACCAGATAACTGACCACGGGCTGCGCGTTAGGCTTTATAACCTGAGCGTAAATGTAAATCGATGGCGCGCAGTACATCGTTTCGCGATATGGTACCAACTAAGTTGTCGTCATCATCAACAACAGGATAAACCTTAGGTTTGTTTTTCAACATTTGCTGACCCAACTCCATAACGCTGTCGTACGGTTTAACCGTTAAAACATCTTTGCGCATTAAATCACTTACGTCAGCAATATGCTCATTGTAATAAATGGTTTCGATCATTTTCGCTAAAACATCACTTTCAGATAGAAAGCCAACTAAGCGCTGATCGGCATCAATCACAGGCCCGCCAATTTGTTTGGTTTTTAAAAAACGTAGTGCAGCTTCTTCTATCACCATTTCAGGGGTAAACGTCACTGGGTAATGGTTCATATATTCTTTTACTTGTAATGATTCCATAGCGGTTTCCTAAAAATTAAAATAAAGTCGATACCCTTCTAACTGTAGACGCTTTTGCAAATAAATCATCTATTTACCAATAGTTTTTTAGCCTGTATAAATAACAAACAACCTAAAAACTATTGCTTAATTCATCACCGCTAATAATGCCGGTTGTGTACTTGACGACAGAGATTGTTCAATTGACTTATAGGCATGGGTAAAGTCTTTTCTCAAATGCGCTTTTAAATGCCCTTTTACCGTTTTTATTGGCTGTTTTTTCAACACACAAAACAGGGCTAAAGCATATAATGTTTCAGGCTCAGTTAATGCCGCTTGGCGATTTAAACTGGCGTTATTGCACGAACCACAACCGCCTTTAAACTGATACGCGGTATTGGCGAAAATAACACCAAAACCCATAAAACAGGCCACTAAATCGATAGCTTGCGGTAGGTATTCTTGACCTCCTGGTGGCAGTGTTTTATTCGACACCACTAAAATACTGGCCAGCGCTTGGCTAATACCGGCAATAAGGTCTTGTGGCTGATTTACTTGCTGGGGCGTAAAGCCTAACATCAGCGCCTCATGGTCAGTACTTAGCGCAACTTCTGCATGTTCGCCGCGAATAACTGCGCCTAAAGTTAAATTGTCTATCGGGGTATTTAACGGCGGCGCCGTCGAAGTTATCGCTATCGGCCACTGTTGCATACCGGCATATTCTTTGGTTTTTGCAAACATGGTTTGCGCCATTTCATCAATGCTACTGACGGTGCCGGGGTAAAATTCATTGGTCGGCAGCACCAAACGCGCATCATTTTTCAGGACATTAATATCAAAATTTTCAATCGCCCAAGCAAAGGTATCGAGGATCCAGTTTTGGGTGTTTTCATCAATAATGGTTTTCGGGCTAAATAGTTTTGCTAACATAGTGTTTACAGCTTTGCTCTTTTTTAGTTTTAGTTTTGGTTGCGACGATACACCATCTCTTATCTACTTTCGCTTTAACCTAAGCGAATAAAGCCCTAATTTTTATGCTCTTGCGCCAAAGCCCATTGCCACGCTTGGGTATTGTATAGTGGCACCGTTGATAACGAATGGTGATGGCTACCTGACGACTCTTTAGTTGAATAAGACAGGTAAATCAGGGTTTTGTTTTCAGCATCATAAATACGTCTTACTTTTAAGCTTTTGAATAAGATACTTTTCGACTCTTTAAACACCACCTCGCCATTTTTTGAACGGTCAATTTTTGCTAACGCTTGTGCGGATATTTCGCCAGTTTGTCGACAAGCAATGCTCATATCTGAGGGATCAGAAAAATCTAAATCCGCTTCAACATGACTAATATGACACGTAACCCCGGTTACAATTGGGTCTTGCTTGGCGGTTATCACTACATCTTTGGTAGTAAATAAACCTAAGCTGACTTTTCCAACATCGTCTGAGCAGCCCACTATAGCCAACGCCATCAATACTGCGCCGCATTTTTTACTAAACGCTACATTAACTTTATTACTAATCATCTTTAAAAATTCCAACAAACTCGACACCAGTTGACGATTTACTCGCTCGATACATGCCTGCACTATTAAATGGCATAGCAATATTGCCATCAGGGTCAATAGCAATAATACCGCCTGAGCCACCCGCAGTAACTAACACGTCATTAATCACCACATCGGCGGCTTTTTCAAGACTAATGCCTTGATATTGCATACGCGCACAAATATCGGCGGCGACGTGATAGCGAATAAAATATTCTCCATGACCTGTCGCCGACACCGCGCAACTGGCATTGTTAGCATAGGTACCGGCGCCAATAATCGGCGCATCACCAATTCGGCCAAAGCGTTTGGCGGTCATACCGCCGGTGCTAGTACCCGCCGTTAAGGTGCCTGACTTATCTAATGCCACAGCACCAACCGTGCCAAATTTATATTCATTACTCAGACTTTGATGCGCCGCTTGAAAGCTATTTAGGGCTTTTTCTTTTTCCGCCAACTTTTGTTTAGCTTTTAACAGAGCTTGATATCTAGCATTGGTATCAAAGTAACTATTGTCGACCTGCGCTAAGCCTTGCTGTTGAGCAAATACTTCTGCCCCTTCACCACTGAGCATGACATGTACTGATTCTTCCATGATTTTTTCAGCTAAAGCAATTGGGCTTTTTACCGTTTTAACGCCTGATACTGCGCCGGCATTTAAGGTTTTTCCGTTCATAATTGAGGCATCAAGTTCATGCTCAGCGTCAAAGGTGTATACCGCGCCTTTACCGGCATTAAACAGCGGCGATTCTTCTAATATTTGAATAGCGGCAATCACCGCCGCTTGGCTAGATTGGCCTTTAGCTAACAGGTCATAGCCAGTATCTCGCGCCTGCTTTAACTTGCTTTCATAAGCAAAGCGCTTTTCTTTGCTCATTTTAGTTTTATCTATGGTACCCGCGCCACCATGAATGGCGATAGCAAAGGGTGCAGCTTGTTGTGCCTGCGCAACGTTAAGCGTTAACACCGCACAGGTTATAACCGTTGATAAAATTGTTTTATATTGCATAGAGTTCATAAAATTTCGCCGTACAGAAAACTGATTAAATTTTTGTTATCCCAATGTGCGATAAATCTTGCCTATTTACAAGTATTCACGGCGCTTAAACTTAAGTATCTAGACTTAGCACACGCCATTGGTTATGGTACTGGTCATACCATCATATTCCTAATAAAGATCTATGCCGACAAGGACCGCTATGACTGAGCAAAGAGTAACCGTTGAAATTGACAATCATATTGCCCTGGTAAAACTCAACCGTGCTGACAAGCTTAATGCTCTAGACATGCCAATGTTTATCGCCATCCGTCAAACCATTAAGAAGCTCCGAAAAGATCGCACCATTCGCGTTGTGGTTGTATCTGGCAATGGCGATGATTTTTGCTCCGGCTTAGATGTGAAGTCGATAATGAAATCGCCGATGAGCATGATCAAATTGCTTATTAAAGCCCTGCCGTGGCGAGCAAATTTAGCGCAAGTGGTTTCAACCGGTTGGCAAGATATTCCCGCGCCAGTTATATGTGCCATTCACGGACGCTGTTGGGGCGGCGGTTTACAAATTGCCTTAGGCGCCGACTTTAGGTTTGCCACACCTGATAGTTCACTGTCGATATTGGAAGGTAAATGGGGCTTAATTCCGGATATGGGCGGCACCCTCGCACTGCGCGATCTTATTGCCATTGATCAAGCAAAAAAATTAGCCATGACCGCCGAAACCTTTACCGGCCAACAAGCGTTAGCGCTAAACTTAGTCACCCAAGTAACCGACACACCTTTAGCTGATGCTCAAGCCTTTGCACAAACCTTAGTACAACAATCACCTGACGCACTGGCGGCGAATAAGAAGCTTTACAATAAGAGTTGGCAAGGGAGCAAAGGCTGGGCACTGTTTCGCGAGTCGTACTACCAAATGAGAATTTTAATCGGTAAAAATATTCATCGTAAAATTTATAATCAAAGCCATGACGAGACACAGCAAAAAGAATTTTTACCACGTAAGAAATGGTAACTTTGACGCTTGATCGCTAGATCACAGCTTCTGCAATTTTTGTTAGTTAACGTCAAATAATAAACGCAAGTGAACTTATGGAAATAAAAATTGATGATTTAACCAGCGGAGATGTGATTGCCTTACTCAAAGAGCATCTAGTCGACATGTATGCGACATCACCAGCTGAGAGCGTTCATGCCCTTGATATTAACGCCTTGAGCGATCCTACCTTGACGTTTTATAGTTGTTGGCAAAACGGTGTATTTTTAGGTTGTGCCGCGTTGCGAGAACTTGCTCATAATCATGTTGAAATTAAATCAATGAGAACTGCGTCAAATGCTCGCAATCTTGGTGTTGCCTCATTATTAATGCAGCATATTATTGCGGTAGCAAAACAACGTAATGTTCAACGCATAAGCTTAGAAACGGGCGCTATGGAATTTTTTAAACCTGCACGAGCACTTTATAAAAAATTTGGCTTTGAGTTTTGTGCGCCGTTTGGCGATTATCAAGCAGATCCCAACAGTGTCTATATGCGTTATAACTTGACACGCTCTGCAAGATAATCAACTTATACGCGTTATCCAGACTCGCTATCTACATTTCTGACCAAGAAAAAAGCCCGCTACTGGTTATGAGTAAACTGAGTTTTTTCGCCTGCAAACTCATCGTAAAGCTTTTGATGCGCAGATTTTGAAAAGGTATCCGTGCGCTTTTCATATTGAGCAATCCACTCAAGCAACATAGCTAAATTGCCATCTTGCTCAGCTTTAGTTTTATATTTGTGCGGCTCCCACGGGCGGTTTTTCGCGTTATGCAGACAAAGTGCAATCGGTAAGTTCAAAAAGATGATTTCGCTGCATTTTTCTAACGCATAGCTTAGTAAATCACTATAGCAACCTTCAATTACCCATTCGTTATGTTGAGTAATAAAACGCTCTATTTCACCAACAGAAACCGCAATATCTTGTCGTTGCGGCGTTGGCGAATGTTCACTGATCGGGAGCCAAGCTAAGCTGTCTAAATCTAAATGCGCTAGTTGTTGTTCTTTCGCTAACCGTTGCGCAAAGCTCGACTTGCCGGAGGCTGAGTTACCAAAAACAACCACTCTTTTAAACGTTTGACTAGGCTGTTGCATGGCTTAATTTATACCTTATTGCTCTTTGCTCTGGGCAGTACTTTTTGTGATGTTCTCAGCGACGCTCTCAGCACCAGTTTCACCGGCACTTTCAGTAACGCTGTCTGCACTAGTATCACCGTTGGCTTGTGCTTCTTTCGCAGCGATCGCTGCACGTTCTGCCTTTGAAATATACTTAGGCTTGTTCGATGTTTGCAATTTAGCGTTCTTTTTTTTAAGTTTGGCTTTTAAGGTTTGATTAATTTTCTTTTTACGGTTCATATCGGGTCTTAGTTTGGTGATATCGTTTACTTAAGTAGAGGGTGATCGGCGGGTAATTGTTTTGCGATCCACAAAGCTAATTTATGCTTCATACTCGCTAAGTCTTCACCGTCTTTTGGTAATGGCTGAATAAGTTTATCGTTAACCAACAAACGGTATAAAACTTCTACTTTTTCTTTCGCGGCGTTGGTGGCAGAAAAGCCTTTATAACCACGATTTTTCGCGTAATTTTCACCAATCACAATGGCTTTTTTTAATAATTCTGCTTCATTTTTTAACTTCTTCATTCGTGGTGTTATTTCCTTTATTTTAATGTGCTAACAAACTCAGTTATTCGTTTAATGCAAAAAACTGAGCCTGTTGAGTGTTTATCTAAAAACTTAATTAATCTGGCGCTGTTTTATCGTTACGCCGTTGGCATATCGAAATAAAAGCCATTAAGTTTGTTGCCGTCTAAGTCTCGAAAATAACCGGCATAAAATCCGGGCATTTCGCCACGCGGCCCTGCGGGTCCCTCACAGGTTGCCCCTAGCTCTAATGCTTTTTGGTAAAAGGCATCAACTTCTTCGGGAGACTTAAGCTCAATTGCCGCCATTACGCCATTACCGACAGTTGCCGGTTGACCATCAAACGGTATGCTAATGGCAAGGCCTGCTTTTTCAGGAGATACTGACCAAGCAACAAGTTGCTCATTTTCGAGAAAACGTCCGGCGCCTATGGTTGCTAATAATTCATCATAAAATGCCACAGCACGGCCTAAGTTGTTGGTGCCTAAAGTTACGTAACCTAACATGGTTTCTTCCTTATGTTGCTAATGTGAATTTAATACTATTAAAAATCCGCTAACAGCGCTTGGTTATACTGCTCATGGGTTATCGTTAATTTCTTATGCTCAATGCGCGTTGTTAGCTCGCTGATATCTCGATTAAGTTTAGACAGTGTTAAGGTATTGTCATCTAATAAATAAACTTGTTTTAAACTCGCATAATAAAAATTTAGAATGATCAACGCATTAACATCGTCATTTTTCGCGGCGGCTTTTATGTTTTTTAGCTTACGGTAGATGGCATTTTGCTGCTGCTTCACTTGCCAAACGTAATAAACCTCATGAAAAAATTTACTGGCGCGTAATTTGTGCAAAACGACTATACAGCTTAATAATGCTAGCACGACACCTAAAAAATTATAGTGAAAATTACTCGTGCCCGATGCTGTGCTGTCATTCGCCGCGAGGTTAGTTTGCACTGGCTCAGCAAACAAGGCGATCAGCCCTTGGCCATAAGCTAAAGCAAGTACCAATAAACTGGTGATAAAACCAACAATAATAATATTTAGGTGTTTACGATAAACGGATTTTTCAATTTCTTTTAACTTCATTACTTAATTTGCTTCTCTTAATGTCAATATTGCGTTTCGATAAGGGGATTTGTCTTACTCCATTACCAAGCCGGAATAACGTTTAACCTGTTGACTAACACCACGCTGCCAAACGTTTTCACTACTGGCGATACTCAGCTGGCGCTTAGCTCTGGTGATGCCAGTATATAATAATTCGCGCGACAATAACTGATTGTCTTTTTGCTCCGGTAGTACCATAGCGACATGGTCAAATTCACTACCTTGGGTTTTGTGGATGGTCATGGCATACACGGTGTCAAATTTAGGCAAACGCGAGGGCATGATCCATTTATAGTCGCCATCGCCATTTTCAAATACCGCCATTAAATGTCCGTGACTATTCTTCCAGATCAAACCAATATCACCATTGTATACGCCTAAACGGTAATCATTTTCGTTGATCATAATAGGTTGGCTAGCGTACAAAGCATTATTGGCGCCAAAGCTATTAAAAGGGATAACGCCCTTGTTGCGGAGAATGTCAATCACTAGCGCATTCAGGCTTTCAACCCCTTGTGGGCCCTTGCGAGTTGACGACAAAATTCTAAATTTGGCTAATAACGCAAAGGCATCTTCAACACATTCACATTGACTAAGCCCCTGATAATACTGGCTTACCAACGGCGGCAACCAAGTATTAATATGGCTAGACAATAAACTTAATTGACTGTTGTTACTCGCCGCTTCATCAGATAATTCATTAGCTAACTGTAATAACTTCCAGCTTTGCTGATACTGACCATTAATGACATATTTCGCAATTTTACCTATGCCCCCTTCACCATCAAAACGTCGACTTTTCATTAAAAATGTTACACAGTCGGCGGCGCTGTATTGCTGGCTTGTTATCTCGATTGAACTGTCTTTAGCTAATGTCTGATAACCGGTAACTTTACTCAAATACTGATGGTTTTCGGCGCTATAACCTAGATGTGGACGCGGCGCCAAATCAGCTAATACACTGCCCACAGCCACTGAGGGCAATTGGTCTGCATCGCCGAGTAAAATCACTTTCGTACTGGCCGGTAAGGCGCGAAAAATGCGCGTCATCATAGGTAAGTCAACCATGGAAACTTCATCAATTAGCAGAATATCAATGTCGAGTAGGTTTTCTTGATGATGACGAAAATTGACTTGCTGCGGAATGACGCCTAGTAATCGATGAATTGTTTGTGCTTGCTCAGGAATAAGGTCGAGTACTTGGTCATCAATAACGCCGCGAAAACCTTGCACAGCACTGATAATTGACTCTGATAAACGTTGCGCTGCCTTGCCTGTTGGTGCGACTAAGCAAATACGTGGCGCGTGATTATTCTCAGTATCAGCCTTGGCGTTGCTTGAATTTTTACTTTTCGCCGACGCTAGCATAATTAACGCGGCAAGCAGTTTAGTGACAGTATAAGTTTTACCTGTGCCTGGGCCGCCGGCGATAATAGCAAAGTTTTTATTTATCGCATTAGCCACCGCGACGGCTTGCCAATCAATATCGGTTTCTGCATCGGTAGTTTCTGTCGTGAGTTCAGGAAATAAGCGACTTATAATCGCTTGTATTGCCTCGACACTATCGACATTATCGGCACTCGCAGCATTCTCGGTCTGGACAAGTTGCGGCGAAGTTATCACACGTCGCTCACGCACCACCTGTTTTAACTCTTGCTCAAATTGATAATAACGGCGCAAATACAATTGCTGATAACAAAATACAATCGGTTGCGGCTCGCTGTTTTCACTTTCCTTACTATTTTCACTGGCCGCTATCGGCAGCTTAGCTAATAAAGCGGTTAGCTCTGCTCGCTCAGCAAATAAAAACCCGGTTTGAGGATCATTTTTATCAACACCTTGATTAATATCATCAAAAAACCAGCGTTTGCCGGCAACTTCAGCTATTGGCAAGCAAGTATGTCCCGCACGCATACTCGCGCTTAGGGCGATGAGTAAATGAAACCATTGTTGCTGCTCTTGTTCTTGCTGCTTTATTGACGAGGTTTGATTATCTGGCGCAGAAAAGCCTAAACATTGGCTTATTTCTTGGGCAAAAAAATAATCTACCGCCACTAAGCCTTCAAGTTGGCGCGTAGCATGATTAAACGAGCTATAAATAGTTGCGACTTGCTTGTTAGTCATACTGTTACTTGTCAATTCATGCATGGCGAGATTCTCCGGCAAAAATATCATCGAGTTGGCTGAGCTCATCACCGGTAATTTCACGATGATAAACGCCGCATCCTTGATGCTGACTTTCGCTACTCATGCCACGTAAATACAAATAATAAACGCCACCAAAATGCTGCGCTGGGTCGTAATTTGCCATGCTATATTTTAAATGCCGATGCAATGCTAAAGCGTAAATAAGGTATTGTAAGTCATAGTGATTTTTCTCAATATTATCGCGCATCGCGACATCATTGTAGTCACGATAGGCGTCGCCTAAATGACTCGACTTATAATCACAAACATAGAACTTGCCATCGGTTTGAAAAATTAAATCGATAAAACCATGCATCATACCTTTAAGTTGATGATAAGACGGCAAATGTACGCGCTGCATATAACGACTACTGCTTTCATTACCACCTAAATCTGTGTTTCTATGCTCGGTCAGCAGTTTAGTTAATGCACTGCTACTGGCAGAGCGCATGGGGTAGTAAAATTCGGTTTCGCGCAAGGTTTCTGGCAAGCTTAATTGCGCTAACGACAGGTCAGTATTAGGGCTTAACGGTGTTTGCAATATTTCATCTAACCACTGAATAAGTTGCTGTTCACCCTGTTGTTCTATTGATAAGTGTTGAGACGTACGTTGAGTTTCGTCTGCTTGCTCACTTACTATTGCGCCATACTTAATCAGTGGCCAATGGCAACTTTTTTGCCAATCAGGGGCACAAAAATTGGTTTGCTCTAAAATATCGTGCAATAAATTACCGGTTTTCGCCCCTTTCGTTAAGGTAAAGCGTAATGCACGCCCTTGTATTAATTGACCATTATCATGCTCACTCGCCTGCGCGGCTGAAGCTTCTTGATTATCACGATCTGGACCTGAAACACCGTTATGACGTAAGTTTTTACTTAACGCGGAAAATGAGCTTAACCACCAGTCACGCTCAATTTTTCCAGCAAAACTTGCAACATGAACTTGCGCTTTTCCAGCAAGAACATTTTCACTAACAATATTCTCTGCGAATTGGCTATTAACGAGATAATTTTCTAGCACTTCAAGTGTTATTTGCTCAGGATTATCATCAACGAGCTGTTGTAAGCTTGTCACAATATCTGTATCTGACGACCACTTTAGCGCTTTACCTAATGGTGATTTTTCATAAGCGTCAAAGCCCGTGCTCAGTAAATAGCAGCGTTTTTCTGCCCTGGTGATCGCAACATAAAGTAAGCGTATGGTTTCGGCGTAAGCTTCTGAGGCCATACGCGCTCTCGCGTCTTGGCTACCATCTAGGCTCTGCTGCAACACCCCGTTTTCATCATGATATTCAATAAAACTGACATTACGATTACCAAATTTTAGTGGGTCTTTATGACGGGTAGCAAAGGGCACAAATACCACCGGGTACTCCATGCCTTTTGAGCCATGTTGGGTGATAATACGCAATAAGTTTTCATCGCTTTCTAAGCGCAATTCCGCTTCTACATCTGGGTTATCTATCTGGCTTTGCTGTTCAAACCAAAACAGTAATTCTTGCGGTTGACGATGTAGTTGACTTGCACTTTGTAATAATTCGAATAAATGTAATAAGTTGGTTAACACCCGATCGGCATTGCTATTGTTGCTGTTACTATCGTTGTCATTGCCGCTGAAATCAATATGAAAATGTTGATGCATTAACTGCAACGCCATACTGATAAAGCCTTTAAACTGCCATTCATTGCGCAGTTTTTCAAAGCTGACTTTTAATTGTTGCCATTGCTGTTCATCGTGTTGCAGTTGTAATAGTTTACCTTGTTCAAAGCCCATCAGTGGGCTTGCTAGCGCCGCGGTATAGAGTCGGTCATTTTCTAAAAACAAAATACCCTGTAACACTTGCAGCAAATGTTGGGTTTCGCGACTTTGCAATAAATTGGCGCGATTACTCATAAATACGCTGGCTAAACCCCGCTCGCTTAATGCCAGTTTAATATCGGCTGCCTCAGCGCCGTCACGCACCAAGAGTGCAATATCGCCACTGGCTATATCAAGGTTCGGGCACGCTAATAACCGGACAATTTCATCCGCGCACCATGCCGCCATAGTTGTGCGATAGCTTTGCTTAACTGCTTTTGCTTTGCCGTCTTTGCTCTTTTCATCAAGGTTAAAATGGATAAATTGCAGCGCGTTATATTGGCTATCGTTAAAAACCTTATCTTGCGCTTTTACGGAGGCTTTTACTGGTAAATAAGGAATTTGATAGCCAAAAACATCAACCGCGTCTTGTGATAAGTTATTACCGTAAAACAAGCGGTTATAACCGGTGATCATGGCGGCACTTGAGCGCCAATTGGTATCCATTAGCCATTGATAGTCGCAATCATTACGCGCTGAGAGATAGGCAAAAATATCACCGCCGCGAAAGCCATAAATCGCTTGTTTCGGATCGCCTATCATATATAACGCTGCGTTAGGCTGATGATAATAAATCGCTTTTAATATTGAAAATTGCTGTGGATCGGTATCTTGAAATTCATCAATCAGTGCGACAGGAAATTGCGAGAAAATACTATTGGCCAATATGGGCTCAGGCTCATCAGCTAAACAATGGTTTAGGGTGGTAATTAAATCATCAAAGCCCATCACGTTGGCTTGCAGCTTTTTACGACTAATTTCACCACGAATATGATAAATGCCTTGTCTAACCACCAATAACGCCTGTGCGCGGTTCACTTTTGTTGCCAAAGCGGGATATTGCTTTTTAACGGCATTTACCGCGTTAAAAATTTCAACCAATTCGCTTTTAAATTTCGAGCGACCATAACGTCTGCCATCAATAAAAGCATCCGGCATTTTGCCGTGCTCCCCCTCAACATTACTAGCAACGGCGGCTAACCAGTTTAAGAGCTGTGCTAACTCTTGCTGACGCTTTTCGCGTTCCGCGCCTTTTTTCACATCAATTAATGCCGCAGTGAGCGTAACGTCATGGGCCTTTAAGCTACTAATGGCTTGTTCTACTTGGCCTTTAAACTCAATGCGAATATTTTCAGGGTCTTGCACATTAAGTTGATTTTGCGTACTGAGCGCTTTGGAAAACTGGCTAATAAAAGCGTTTGGCTCTGGCCAAAATTGCGTAAGAAGTTTAAATGCTTGGCTATTATTTTCGCTATTGTTTTGGCTAGTTAAGGCCAAAACACGATACCAATCTTGACAGGCCTCTAAGGTGATATCTTGAGTATTAGTTTCCATTTGTGCGCTAAAACTAATACCACTGGCAAAGGCATATTGATTTAATACCCGCTTACAAAAGCCATGAATAGTGAAAATCGCGGCTTCGTCGATATAGAGCAGTGCTTGGCTTAACCGCGCTTTTACTTCACGACTGCTAATTTGCTTACTGGCAAGGTTCGCGTTTAGGGTTTTAAAGTAATCATCACTGAGTATTAAGCTATCCCAATTGTGCAAACTTTCACGAATAAAGTCATCAATACGGCCACGAATTTCTTCGGTGGCGTCTTTGGTAAAAGTCATCACCAAAATTTGCTCAATCGGTAATGCTCGCTCTAACAATAAGCGTAAAAATATCCGGGTAATATTATGGGTTTTCCCTGTACCGGCGCTGGCTTCGATTAAATGCTTACCTTGCAGCGCTATGGTGTTTGCGTTTAAATTTTCCATTATTTATCGCTTCCTGCCGCTGGTTTTATGGTTTGTAGCGCGTCGAAAAGGGGTTGATACAGCGCCAGTAACCTTGGCGATATATCATGATAATCAGGACATTGTGACCAAAAGTATTCTATGTAGGCGTCATCACCAAAGGCTTGAAAGCTATTACTGTCTGACCAAAATTGTTCAAATTGGGCTTGTTCGAACACTTTGCTTTTACGGATTTTTTCAGCGATATCGCCGTTAAGTAACAATGGCTGATGTTGCCCTAAATAAAAGCTCAGTATTAAACGCAACAACTGCCCTTTGGCATCGACAATATCACTAAAATAATATTGACTCGGCTTTTGACTTTTGGTGTCAAAATAGTAGCCGTGGCTGGCACTAACACTTAATATTGACGGCTCTTGAGCTTGGTGTTTTTGTACCGCATCATCTTGCGCCACTTGTATTATCAGTTGCTGTAAATATAAGCTAAACAGGTCTTTCGCTTTCGCGCTACTGCTGCGATAAAGCACCGCTTTATTGCCAATTACCGTGACCTTGCTACTTAATGTGAGTTGAGCAGGTAAAACCGCACTTAGCTTTGCAACTTCATCAGCAGAAAATAAAGCGCTATCGAGCAAAGGTTGCTGCTTAAGTACATTCGCTAAATTTAAGCTGATATGACAATCAATCGGCGTTATGGTTAACGCGTCATTTTGCGCTAATTCACTGAGAATAAAGCGACTAAAGTCTTCGCTGTCTTGTTGCCAACCTTGTATTAACTCATCGGTGCTGGGTAAATCGGGTAAATTTCCTGACAATTTCGCGCTAGTTAATATCTGCTGACAGTTTTGCTTACTTTGCTCGGGCGCTAAATAATAATCTAACAATTCTTGCCTAAGTAAATAGCTATCAAGGTGGTTCGGTACAAAGGGCTCAACATCTTTGATTAAGGTATCTGAACTATCTAAATATAAATACAAGGCATGTTGCGCGTAATAACGGCTCGGGTGTTGATAAAAACGGATCAACTCACTCGCTGATAGCGAACTATGTTCATGACTCTGCGACTCAACAGTTGACGTGATAACATCATCATTATTATTTGAAGACGTTTTCGCACGGCGTAAATTCAACCAGTTGGCATCAAAGCTAGCAAATTCACCAAGATAATTTTGCTCGCTAAATGCCTGCATCGGCAATTGACGAATATGGCTTTGCAGCTGTTCGCCTTCAACATTACACTCGGCATTTTCTTCGGCATTTAAGCCAAGTAATTTCCAACCATAACCTCGAGCTAGATATTCCATCAACTCTTTTAACACTAACGAAGGTTGGCGGTCTTTATTATTCTTAATGTTTTTACCTTGATAGCTTAAGTACAAGGCTTGACGCGCGGAAATTATTGCTTCTAAAAATAAATATCTGTCATCACCTCGGCGCGACCTGTCGCCTAGTTGCGCCGGTGTTGTGGTCATTAAATCAAAACTTAACGGTTGGCGTTGTCGTGGAAACTCGCCATCGTTTAAGCCTAATACCGCAATGATCTTAAACGGAATACTGCGCATTGGCAGCATAGAGCAAAACGTAACTTGCCCAACCATAAATTGTCGACCGGGATCCGGCTGACTAAAATGGCTATTTAAAAAGTCGCGAACAACCGCCAAACTAATTGCGCTGTGATATTCGCCATGCTGACAATATTCCACTAATGACTCAATAGCGCTGCGAACAATATTAAGACCATGGTCAGTTTCATCATCAAAAAGCTGTTGTAATAAATCAAATAAAAAGCTTTGCCATTGCGTTGCCGTTCGCGCTTTCGCCATGCTGACAGCACTAAGCTGTAATTGCTCAATGATCAGCATTAACTTGCCCAAGAGCTCACTATCACTACCTTCGATAGTCGGCAATAACAGCTGACTTTGATAAATAGCACTGTCATCGCCAAAGGCAAAGCCACGCATTAAACGACTTAAACCTTGCTGCCAGGTAAAGCTGTTACTTGCTGTGCTTAACTCTGCTCTAGCTTGTGGTTCGCCCTGCTCGTTAATATCACTTGTCTGAGTTTGTGCTAAGACTTGTTGCTTATGTTGCTGATCTAAGCCCCAATGCACAGACGATATTTCTAACCAATGGCTAATTTTTTCAATATCATCAAGGTTGATGGCAAAGCGTGCTTGCATGGCAGGTAAACGCAATAAAGCAATGATACTGGAAACTTGAAAACGGCTGTCTGGCAAGGTTAATAATTGTGAAAAAGCTGCGACCAACGGCTCGGCGTCTTTACTAATACGGTCGGCAATAGAACACGGCAGTGGCGGCACTTCGTCAGCAATATCTTGCCAACCACGAGTAAATACCGCATTAACATAAGGTGCATATTGCTCCACTTGTGGACACATCACCAACACATCTTTTGGGGTTAAGCTTTTATCTTGATTAAATTGATGCAACAACCAGTCGTGTAAACCTTGCACTTCGCGCAACGCACTATGAGCACTGGTGATTGAAATTGAGCCATCAACTTTGGCTTGCTGGTGTTGATGCTCGTTAGGCTCGCGATGACGAGCGTCTGACAAGGCTAAAATGTCTTGTTGCACACAAGCTAAAACATGCGTGTTTGCATCAAGGCGAGTACTGGCAGGTTCATGCTCTGCTAAATCTTTCACCGCTGACTCAAATACGTCAATATTGATGGTACTGTATTGATATAACAGCGCCATAAATTCGCGACCTTGTTGGCCCAAATTAGCTAATAACGGATTACCCACTTGCTGGTTAATATCGGCAAGTTCGGTCTTAGCATCACCTCCAACATCGGTCTGTTCGTCAAATGAAAAGTCCGTACCTTTTAACCAAGCTTCAATGGCATTTTTTTCCGTCACCACGTCGCCCCAATAGGCATAACACGGATTGAGATGAAAAAAATGTACGTCGATTTGTGCGCTTAAGGCGTTAATAAATTCTAACCACAGTGGCGCCATGGCGTTAATACCAAAAAATGATATCCGCTTGGGCAAAGCTTGTGCTTTTAATTTATCAGTATCGGCTAAATTTTTTATTGCTAACGCGACTAACTCTTGCGGGTCGTAAGCTTGCTCTGACACCAACAAATGCCAAAGTTTACCTTGCCAAATGGCATTGCCTTGGCTTTGATTTAAATCTAGGTTTTCACTGCCTATATTTTCAGTGCCTTGCGCTAGCGTTGAACTTTGCGGCAGTTGATCGTAAGCAATAAACTCACCTTGATGCCAAGCGTGAATCCATTCAGGGCGAAATATCAAATATTGCTCATATAAATCGGCTAATTGGCAGGCCAATTGATAGCGTTTTAATTGTGCGGTCTCGCTATAATTTTCACCGTTGGTTTGCTTGGTTTCTTGCCAATACTCATTCGCCACGGAAAAAGCGTCATCATCAACTATTTCTTTTGAGGCCAATAAAGTATCAATACGCCATGCCAGCACTTCGCGAGAATAAGGTGATTGCTCTGGCACATCTTCATCGCTGGCCAAACCTCGAATTAGCTGCCATAAAAACTGTGATGGCAAGGCATAACGCATATTCATGCTTATGCCACGCTGCTCGGCCAGTGACATATTCAACCAATGTTGCATGCCAGCATTTTGCACGATAACCGTGTCTTGAGCGAAAACAGGAAGTGGTGAAAGTTGTTGAATTTTATCCAACAGCACTAACAAATTTTCCATTTTATTAGCAGGGTAAAGGTAGAACAAATGCGCGCCTTAATAGCCATTTATCAATAGATTAAATTTAACCACATCAGGCGCGATAACACTAGAAACTGTTGAACTTTAAAGGTTAAATAAATTTCAACCTAACGCCTTTGCTTAAATGATTGTTAAAATGGCTTCGCGCGACCTTAGCGACTGACCACATGGGCACCATCAACAAGTTCAGCGGCGGGATATAACACCACGCGATCATCCACTGATAAATGTTTCGTCACACTGGCTTGAGTGCCATTATTACGGCCAATGTCGACCATAGTAAGTTTTGCGCTATCATTTTCAACCTTAAACACCGCCCATTGGCCATTTTTACGAAATAAAGCACTCGATGGCACAATAACCGTGTCTTGATTTTCCCAAATGATCACTTGAACTTCTACGCGAAAACCATGGCCAAGTTTGGCGCGGGCGCGATCAGCATCATTAAGTTGAATAATGGCGTTAACCCTTTGTTCTTCGACGCCTAAGGCGGAAAATTTGGTAAAACCAAATGGCTCGATACGCTCAACAACTCCAGATAACGGCTCAGCTTTGCCCCAATTGCGAACCAATACTCTATCGCCCTCAGTCACTTTTACCGCATCAGTTGACAACAATTCGACAATAATTTCTAAGTCTTCGCCAACATCGCCTAATTCAATAATCGGCGTACCTGCACTGAGAATGGTCTCACTCTTTTGCAATACTTGTAATACTCGGCCATTAATTGGCGCTTTAATTTCTACGGTGTGAGCAATTCCCACTCCTTGGTGCTCAACACCAATTAAGGCGGCTTGGGCATTAGCGAGCTCTGCTTGACGCTGTGAAATTGCTGCTTTGGCGTTGTCGACGGCCGCCGCGGCATCTGCTGCTCGCCACTGCACTTGCTCAAATTCCGCTTGACTAATGGTGCCGGTTTTTCGGGTTTTTACCGCCCGTTTAATATTTAGTTGTTCAAATGTTTGATTAGCTATGGCTTTTTTCAGATTTGCCTGTGCAACCTCAAGCGATGCTTTCGCTGCTTGAATAGCCGTTACCGCTTGCTCATGTTCACGGGCATCGAGTGTGGTAGGATTAGCGGGCAGCATACGCGCGATAATAGTTTCCCCTTGCTTAACAGCATCGTTGGGCTCGGCATTAACGCGCAGTAAATGCCCAGATACCGGCGCAGAAACGGTATAAATGTCGCGAACCCGTGTTCGGGCTTCTTCATTAATGGTTAACACCATATGACCACGGGCAACCGTGCCCATATCAACAAAGCTAGGTTTTGGCCAAAAGGCATAAACACCACCGGCAATAATCAATGCCACGGCACCTAAGGTTAAAGTTTTTCTTGATTGTTTATTATTTGACATACACTTACTCTTTTGACTTAAGGGCTGAGACTAAATCAACCCGATCTGAATCTCGTTTAACCAACCATCCTGAGGCAATTGATGCCACAATCACGGCTATCCCCGCTACGCCAAAACTTTCTGGCGAATACACAGCTAAAATTTGATAAATATCGGTACTAAAACCTTCAGCAATTGCGCCAGAAAGGTAATACCCTAACCATGCTCCTAACGGCAAGGCGACAAACGTTACCACGGCTAATTCCCCCAACAAGACAAACGCCGCTTCCGCTTTAGTAAAGCCAATAACGCGTAAACTGGCTAAATCGCGCTCCCGCTCCGCATAGGCAATACGCGCGGTATTATAGACAATGCCAAACGTGATCACGCCGGCGATTAGCGCCATAACGTAGCGCATGGCGCCGGCACCGGTATCCATCAGTTTTTCAAAGGCCCGTTTGCTATCCATTTTCAAGCTGATCCCTGCCACCGCCGGCATATCTTTAATGGCTTGATATACGATTGCACTTTTTGCTTGGTCTAAGCTGAGATACGCGCCTGATACTCGATTCGGCTCCTTTAATAGGCGATTAAGCGAGCCAATATCCATATAGGTTGGCGAGCCCAGTAGGGTTTGTGAAATACCGACCACAGGTATTACAATGGTAGGCCGGCGGCCTTCTCGCACCTCAACGGTCACGAGATCACCGGGCGATAAATGCAAAATTTTGGCAATCGCTTTTGATAAAATAATACCGTCTTTTTTTAAATTGATAGGCTGTTGCTCACTATCAAGCGCGCGATTTAACCTTGGTGCTTTCACTAAGCCACTGATTGCGCCGCGATGATCGTAACGGCCGTTGCGAAAAATAACTGGCACACTGCGAAATGGCTCAACATACATCACACCATCGAGGTGTTGTAAGTCAAAAATAGTTTTATTTGACGTTGGGTTAGCAAAAACGACTGTGGCATCGCTGCGATCTAGTACCGAAAACGTTAGCTCAAGGGTACGATCAAAGCCTGACATCATACTGATCATGCCCACCGATAACGCCATGCCAGTGGCAATACCAATAACCGCACCAGCCATGCGGCCTGCTTGTCGAAAAACGCGGCGCACCACCATACGACTCGGCTGATCTAACACAGTTTTAAGCCAATTGGGTAAGCCTCTGGCGCGACCATAATCAACAGGTGCTGGTGGGCGCATGGCCACCGCAGGCGTTAAGGCAAATACGCTGCGTAACACAAACAGGCCGCCCAATGATGCGGTAATGGTGCTGACTAAAAATCCGGTGGCGAAGGCACTGGGTTCAACTTGAAAAACAATAAAGGGAAATTTAAAGTATTCTTGATAAAATACCGCCAGACTACGACCCGCCGCTATCCCCATCAAACTGCCAGCAATAGCACCACCAATGGCAATAACCAATACCAACTTTAAATAGTGCATGCCCACTTCCATGCTGGTGTAACCAAACGCTTTTAGCAGGCCAATTTGTTCGCGCTCAGATTGCACAATACGAGATACCACGATATAGAGTAAAAACGCCGCCACTGCCATAAACACTGGCGGCACACCAGACGCTGACGCACGTAAGCCTGAGATTTCTTCACTAACAATTCGATTAGACGCTTGATCCGCTAATCCGTATGAGCCAAGGCCACCGTAGGCATCTAGCATACGGTCAACGGCATCAGTTACTGCCGATAATTGTGCATTGGGATCCAGTGACAATAAAGCTTCATTAAATGCCCCGTCCATATCATAAGCCGCTGATAACGCTCGATTACTCATCCAGATAATAGCAAATCGGCCGGCATCAGGTACCATTTCCCCCGGCGCAGTGGTATATAAAAATTCAGGGGATTCCGCTAAGCCAACAATTTGAAAACGTCGTTTCGCGCCATTCATGGTCGCATATAAAGTATCGCCAAGGGTTAAGTTTCGCGCATCGGCAAAACTTTTTAATAACAAAATTTCATCTGAGTCTTGGCTGTTGAGCATACGACCGCTGACCAGATAAATATCGTTCAAGCGTGGCACAGCAAAGTCGGGCAACGACACCGCTTGTGCTCGCAGCGGTATATTCACATCAGGTAAATCAATCAGCGCATCGCCGACAACCCGCCCTTCTACGTTAGCGACACCAGGAATTGTCGCAAGTTTGGTTAATATACGCTCAGGCGAGCGTTTTACGGGTGCAAAAACATCAGCAAGCCGATAACGTTCATAGTAAGCTTTACGGGTTTCATCTAAGGTATTGACTAAACCTTGCATCATCACCAGCATTAGCACCCCAAGCGAAATCACTAAGCCGATGGCAATGGCTTGACCTTTGATACGCGTAAGGTCGCGTAATAGTTTTCGATCAAGTGGGCTTACCATTCAATCTCCTCAGGGGCTATTTTCTCTTTATTAACGATAACTTCGCGAATAGCACCATCGGCAAAATGAATAATGCGGTCGGCCATTTTCGCGGTTTCCGCGGCGTGGGTAATAATAAGCACCGTGGCGCCCAATTGTTCATTCACCGTTTGTAAAACTTTTAATACTGCACGGCCCGTGGTGCTGTCTAATGCGCCGGTGGGCTCATCACAAAAAAGTACATTAGGTTGTTTGGCAATCGCGCGGGCAATCGCCACGCGTTGCTGTTCACCGCCAGACATTTGTGACGGAAAATGATCCGTGCGTTTGTGCAAGTTTACTAAGGCTAACGCTTCATTGGCATCCATCGGGTTTTGCGCTATTTCGGTCACCAGTTCAACATTTTCTTTGGCGGTTAAGCTTGGCATCAAGTTATAAAACTGAAAGACAAAGCCGACATGATCGCGGCGATACTTGGTCAGCTCAGCATCTGACATAGCGCTTAAACATTGGTCTTGAAAATAGGCTTCGCCAGCGCTCGCTTCATCTAAACCACCAATAATATTAAGTAAGGTTGACTTACCGCTACCTGATGGCCCTAATAACACCACGATTTCACCGGCCGGTATCTCTAAATCAACACCGCGAAGTGCATGAACCGCGGCAGAGCCTTGACCATAAACCTTAGTCAGGCCTTTAGTTTTAAACGCTATTTTATTCTTGTTGGTGCTTGCTTTCGCTCCAAGACTGGTACCTGTTGAATGCGTTACTGTCATGCTTGTTGTTCCATTTTTTCAATCAACTGATGATATGAATTGATCATGTCATGATAAAAGTCTTGTAGCGCTTGCAAACGCTGTTGTTGTGCGCCATCTGATAAATTTTTACGGGTGCTGTCGACGAGCTTTTTCGCCTTATTCATTCGAAATACCAAGCCATGCAATAATTTTACATAAGGATCGTCTGCGAGTTGAAAGTAATCTTGTCTGTCACCTGCTTTGCCGGTACGTTCTATCACACCCATATTTTCTAAAAGACGGGTATTGGTGCTGATGCTAGCGCGACTGACGCCAAGCTTGATTGCCAAGTCAGAAAAACTAAATGGGCCTTGCTCTAACACCATAACGCCAATTAACCGACCAGCGATACGAGGCAGGCCGTCGGCTTGTGCAACAACCCCCATACCTTCGATAAACGTTTCTGGTTTCGCTGACATTACTTAATCCTCGTTAAAGGTGAGTTTATATTGTTCAGTTAATAGTGAACAATATTTTTATAGTAGTATCAAACATTAACCATTACAAATTTGATCTAATCGAGATAAATAACGGGCGCTCACACAACTATTTAATCTGAGTCTTGGATAAGGTTATTTAATAGTACTTTGAGGCATGGTGTTCTTTTTGGGCTTGGCGTCGCGGTCGACTGCAAGGAAGCAGGAGGTAGAGCAACGCATGGAGCTGTTGCCGAGGCGACAACACCCAGAGGGAGGCTAACGCTGGTCTCCCTCTGGACTCCCTCGGCGCTGCTAACAAACTGATTGCTGCAATTAATAAAAGTGTTGTCGACATAACAACGCTGATGGCGCTTCCTTGCGCCAACAGCGTTTTATTCATCATCCCTGATGAATATATGTGAACCCTTTGATTAATTTCCGCGTTTGTTCAAGCAGATAAAGCTGATTGTCTCTACCTTTTGTAATGTACCAAACAGCATTTTTAACATTGTTGTTCAATGATCGCCTCCCCACAACTTACTCTATTTACTAGCACTTTAGGTTCTTCAAGCCCTAGATAACTTAGCGAACCACAACTGCCAATATAAATGACGATAGTGCCTTTTCATTGTTGTGAAATGTGTCTGCTCTGCTGAGCTTTTATCTGCAGCTCTGTTGTCGGCTGAACTATTACCCACTAGGAAACTGTTTTCATTATCGCCCTGTCGGTAGCCACCTTGTTGATATTCTGCTTGCTCAAACCCGGCTGAAATAACCTCGAAGTGCTCAAACAAATCAGGCCGAGTTTCGGCAATAAACTTGGCAAATTGCCTTGGTGTCATCGAGGTTGTTTTTTCTAACTTATGCTTTGCCAATAGCTGCAACGATTTTAAATATAAGGCTTTAACTTGATGATGATTTTTTTTCGTACGGCTGATGCTACTCAACCAAAAATAGCGTAATACCGTTATCATCAGCACTATGGCGATAAAATAAAACAGCGTTTTAGCATTTTTTAACTGACTTAATAGTTGCGCGAGAAAACGTGATTGTTGCTTTTCGCCATAACCAATAACCCAACGGGTCCACTGATAATCTAAGGCGTCAATTTGCAACTTAAGTTGGTTAAACCACTGCATTGCTTGTAGCGTTCGGATGGAAAAAAAGCTCGAAGATAAGTCAGCATACTCTTGCATTAGGCTAGTGGAAAAGCCGCTTTCAACCCGCTCGGGATCCACCGCTGAGGTTGGGTCAACGCGCTGCCAACCGCTCCCTGGTAGCCATACTTCTGCCCACGCATGAGCATTACGTTGATAAACGGTTAAATAGTTACCTTTCGGATTAAGCTCACCGCCTAAATAGCCAACCACCATACGGGCGGGAATACCTGAAGCGCGCATTAAGTAAGCAAAGGTACTGGCGTAATGCTCACAAAATCCGGCACGGGTGTCGAAATAAAATTGATCTAAGCTGTTGTTTTTCAAGCCTGGTGGCTGCAAGGTATAGTAATAATCTTCTTGATTAAAGTCCTCAAGTACATGATTGATCAATGCCTTATCATCGACATATTGTTGGCGTAACTCCATGCCTTTGGCCAATAACCTAGGGTTATTATCACCGGTAAGGGCTAAATTCATCGCACGTGCTTGCTCGGTTAGCACAGGCGACAATACAGCATCGGGATAACTACTGACTTGATAACTTAAGGTTTGGCTAATAATGCCGCGATAAAACAAGGCAAAATCGCTGCGTTGGCCAATACGACTTTGCTCACTGGTGGCAAAATCTAACGCGAATAACCATGATTGATAGCTAGGTTCGACGATCACTTGATAATTGATAGCGCTGCCACGCATGTCAACACTGCTCAAGGTTTTCGCGTTTTCTAGCGTCGCAGAGCGATATTGCACGGTACTTTTTTGCCGATGACTTTTTTTGGATTGCCGCCAAGTTACGCCGTCAAAATCATCTAATACCATTGCGCGCCAATAAAGCTGTGCGTGGGCAGGTGTTTGGTTTTTAAAGCTGACTCGAAAGGCCAATTCATCCGATAAGGCTAATTGGGCAATATCACCGATTTTTACACTATCCGACAAGCCAACTTTTGCCGACTTTACATTCGGCACTTGCCAAAATGGGCTTAATTTTGGGAAGCCAATAAACAGTACCACCGCGAAAGGAATGGCGTACAAACTAAGCTTGCTCAGTAATTTCGCTTGCGATGATAGCGACGAAATGGGGTTAAATACCTTAAGTAAAGTTAGGAAATTACCAAAAACTAAAACAATAATTGCCAAGGAAAAATAGATAGATTGAATAAAAATAAGCGATGACGTGGCAACAAATATACCTAACACCACTAGTTGATACAGGTCTTTACGGCGTGGTATTTCAAACATTTTTAAACTATAGGCAAAACATAATAAATGCATCATGCTCAATAATAAGCCTAACTCTCGCCCTGCTAGCGCAATAGCAACACAGCCCAAAATTGCCAATATTAAGATCAGCCATGACGGTAATATGACAGGACTTGGATAAAATATTGCGCTGCGCTTAGTTGCCAATGTCTTTTTGGCCTTGCTATTAGTCGCACCTTGCTTGGTGTAATTGTAATGCACAACAAATTGCACTATTAAGGCAAGTATCGCAAACAGCAAATACACGATATGAAACTGCTGTACTAAACTCGAAAGGTTTAATCCCTGAAACACCAACAAGGCATAGTAAGTGTTGGGATTTAACTTAAGGCGGTCAGCGTGACTCGATTGGCGTTTTTTTTTATTTTTTGCGCTTATTAACATCTCTTTATCGCCTCAAAAACGCGCTAACGCGGATAAACAGCGTAAAGTATGTTCTGGACTATTGTCATACTCGATCACTTGATTCGGCAATTTAAGTGAAAAAGCAATTTGCTGCTGACTACACTCTTTTATCGCATAACTTAAAAAACTCAAGCGTTGTTCAAGGTTGCCTGCCGGCAAATGATCAAAATCGAGCTGCAGCTTGCCCGACAACGCTTGCTGATATTGTTTAGTTAGCCAGCCTTGCCCACGCGCGACATGTTTCCAAGCCACTCGAGTTAGCGGCTCACCGAGCTGGTAATGTTGTAGTTGGTGAAATTCGTCTTGACCGGTTTGAAAGCTGTCTTGGTAACTTTCTAGGTTGTCGCTAGCTTTATCACCTTTGACAACTTGTTGTGTCGCTGACCAGTGATAAGAAATAGGTTTAGGATAGGCCGTCATATGCTGAGCAAAGTCTAATCGTGTCCAAGCTCTAAATAAACCAAAACCATATTCACTGATGATAAGCATGCGCCCCAAACTATAATGCCCACGACGCACAATACGATACGGTACGCCAATATTATTGTCGCCAACATTGAGCTGCGCGACAGTTATCTCTGCGGGGATGTTATTAACAGCGGTATTGCCTTTTGCTTGCTGTGTCTTCCCAACGGGTATATCAAAGGCAAAGCGAACATTAAAACGCGTCGATTTATTATTAGTGATCGTTAACGGAAACTGAACCTGACGGCCGACAAACCCCTGAATGGCACTGTTGGCGCGAAATTGTAGCCCCGATAAATTAAAGAAGCTATGAATAAGCACAACAATAAAAAAACTCACTAATAAGTAACTGAGCAAAATAATAACGTTGTTTTGATAGTTAGTGCCTAATAAAAATAACACTAAGATAAACAGAGTTAAACTCGCGCCAAACTGGGTTGGGATAATAAAAATATTTTTATGATTAATTGCCTGCAGCTTATCTTTAGGCATACGACGCGCCAACCACAGATCAAAGCGCTGTTGTAATGCCGCTTTAGTTTTAGCCTTGAGCGGTGATAGCAAGCTATTTTTGCTTTCAATTAACAAGGTGTTGCCTTTGGTCCATACATTGTATACGCCTTTCTCTTATGGTGCTTTTGTGCGCAGAGCTCAGCTGCTGGCTTAATGGTTGTTAATCGTGTGAGCGCAACGGATCCGTCGGATCAACCTGCGATAATATTTGTTGAGATATTTCATCTGCTTGCTCAAAAATATGATGTTGCTGCGGCGCTAATCTATGTTCACATACTGGTGAAAATACCGCTTGAATATCTTCAGGAATAACATAATCACGGTTTTCCATAAATGCCCACGATTTAGCCGCTGCGATCAATGCCTTGCCGGCGCGTGGTGAAAGTGCTTTAGCTTGGATTTCATCTAGTCGGCTCATTCGAGACAAGGCAATAACGTAATCAACAATGGCGGGGGCGACGCTAATGGTCGCAATATGCTGTTGTATTTCACGTAACTGGTCAACCTGCAAAAAGGCTTCAATATCGGCAACATCACGATGTGACGCGGTAGATTGTAAAATACGACGTTCGGCTTCAATGCTGGGAAAACCTAAGGATAATCGCATCATAAAACGGTCTAATTGCGACTCCGGCAAGGGATAAGTACCCGCATGTGACATCGGGTTTTGCGTGGCAATAACAAAAAATGGCTCAGGTAATTGATGAGTCACACCATCAACACTCACTCGCCCTTCTTCCATCGCTTCTAACAAAGCACTTTGAGTTTTAGGGCTGGCACGGTTAACCTCATCCGCTAATACCACTTGGTTAAATATCGCCCCAGGGTGTAGTTGAAATGATTTGCTCGCTTCATCAAAAATAGCAATACCAATGACATCAGCCGGCATTAAGTCTGAGGTAAATTGAATACGCTGATAAGACAAACCTAAGGTTAATGCTAAGGTGTTGGCCAAGGTGGTTTTGCCCATACCCGGTAAATCTTCAATTAGAATATGACCTTTGGCTAACAAACACGCCAAGGCCAACTTTACTTGGTGGGGTTTTCCGATCACAACAGATTCAATTTGCGCCAAAATATTAGCAACCAGTGTTTGCATAGTTTTCTATCCTCATTGATGAAACATCAGCATAATTAATTATTTAACCAATACCAAGCGAAATAAACATTTGCGAGCTGTAATAGCGACTTCGCCTAATATTCGACTCAATTTTAGGTGATGGTTAACGACTTAATAACAAACTGAAATCAAACCTAAATCAAGTAATGGTCAATGCGAGAAAAATTGACTTAAAAAACCACAGCTTGTTTGACCTTAGTCAACATCCAACAAGAAAACTTTATGGCATGCTAGTGCAACGTGAAGTCAAGGCATAATTGTCATTACCATTGTCCTTGATTTAGCAATATTTTACCGACTCGTTGCTCGTTCATTTTCCGAAAATTTTAGCAATTTCGGCAACGAATTTAATTAACACCCGCGAGTTTAACCGCGTTTTGGGGTAAGTTATGGATATAGATTTTAGCGAAATAAATTACTTAGTTGACCCGTGTAGTCGCACGCTACATGCTGATTATCAACAGTTTCTTTTATCGTTAATTGGCCTTACCGTTATCGATATTACTGGCGATAATACCAATGAGTGGCGAGTTATTTCGACGCTATTACACGGCGATGAGCCGTCGGGCTTAATTGCCATACACAGGTGGTTAACCTCGGCTGATGCACTACCACGCCCGCGCAGTAATATTCGGCTGATTATTTCATCGGTTGAAGCCGCCACCTATCAGCACCTATTTCGTCACCGTTACCTGCCGGAGGGTGTTGATTTAAATCGCTGTTTTAATGCCGACTTGTTAAGAGCAGGGAGCGACGCCAACAACCCGCAACTTGAGGGTTATATCAAACGGGCAAAATTAATCGAGTCGGCAATACGTGAAGTACGCCCAACCGCTATTATTGATTTACACAATACCTCGGGGGATGGTCCGGCATTTGCTGTGAGCAGGCTGATCAACCCTGATGTCCTGTCATTAGCATCGTATTTTTGCGACACGCTAATTTTATCCGATATCTCAATTGGCGCTATGATGGAGCTCGACTTTTCATGCCCGGTAGTGACGATTGAATGTGGTGGCGCTAACGACGACCAAGCACACGATATTGCTTACAAAGGCATTAAAGATTTTAGCCGTTTTGATAGCCATAACCCGTTACCGCAAGAAAAGGCCGTGCAAATTCTTTACAAGCCGTTACGCCTTATCATTAAAGCGGAGCGAAAATTATCATTTAGTGAACATGACGAAGGTTACATTGGCGTAACTTTGCGAAAAAATATTGAGCAATTTAATTACGGCGGTTGCTGTGAGGGGCTACTGTTAGGCTGGCTAGATGATAACGGACTAGAGAACTTAGAGTTACTGAATGACCAAGGGGTTAATGTTATCGACAATTACTTTAAAGTGGTCGATAACAAACTCGTGTGCGCCACACATATCAAAATATTTATGGCCTCTACCCAACGGGATATCGCGCGATCTGATTGCTTATTTTACGTGGTGAACAACGTCAATAATCATCTTCAATAGCAGCTAAAATACACGGAAAATTCACCTACTGATGCGCACTGTTCACGATATGTTAAACGGCGCATCAGCAACTGCTTGTTCAAGCGGCATATTTTCTACGCCTAAGTCGCGCAGTGCATGAATAAACTTTAAGGTTTTAAAACTATCAAACCACACGGTTAACTGTTTATTAAATTGCCCCTGCTGCGCTGATTTTTGCTTATCAACAAAGCTTAATAAACCAATGGTTATCAAGGCTTGTTGAGTATTATTAGGCAACTCTGCGAGCCAAAGTTCAACATTTTCACGTTGCAGCCATAAGTTATCAAACGCCTGTAAACACGCTTTTAAGGCGATAAACACTTCGGGGTTGTAATAATGATAACTTTGCCCTTGCGCATTAAGCTGGATAATACTTTGCACCGCAGGCCCAGTACCAAAAGGTACCCGTTGTGATGGACGGGCATCAAGTTTAATTTTCACTTCTGGCAAATAGACCACCTCCCCCAATTTTGCCAACTTATTTAATAAATAGAAGTCTTCACCGGCACTGCGCTTAGGAAAGCCGCGCGCCTGACAATAGCTCACAATATCAAAGGATAAAATACTGCCAATGGTAAAATAGGCATAAGGGGATTGCGCGTATTGCAAGCCGGCAACATAGTAGCGTAAAGCGCGTTCATACAAGGCATTGGCGTGGTGAATATCGCGCTGTTCGCTGTAATGATAAAAATTACAACAAGTCGCTGAAGCTTGCGTTAGCGCTGTATTGTCAGCCGAATGCATAGTCAGGTAATTATCCGGCAAATGGGCATCGGCATCACTTGAATGCACCCAAGACGATCGCACATTACCTGCAACAACTAAGGTTACCGCTAAATCTGCTCCAATTTTTCGCGCTAGCCCCACGCCTTGCTCGGCGGGAATGGCTTGAGTGTAACGATCAACGAGTAAAATGGCAGACTTGGTATTGCAATGCTCCGTTGCAGGAGCAAGGTCAACTAACTTGAGATTGTCTTGCTGCCACAAGGTTTGGCCTTGCTGGCTAATTTGCTTGGCTAAATCGGTTTGTGCTTGTTGGTGCAGTCGGCCAAAGTCACTGTCGGGTTGATTCACTACCACAATCAACAAACATTGTTGCTTGGAAAGTGCTGATTCAAAAAAGCGCTCAATAAACTGCTTTGATTCTTGAAAGGCCGGAATAACCAGCACATGTTGATAATGACACTGAGGCGGAAACGTGCTCAGAGCACGCACCTCAGGTTCAGCGTATTGTGCTAAGTACTTAGCGCAAGTTTTCTCTTGCTGCCTTTGTTTTTTGTTAGCCATAGTGTTTTCTATCTAAAACAACGTTCAAACAGCACGCAAACCACTTATCAGTAAAACTCACGTATTATTATGCATTAATGCAATGCAGCTCTAAACGGCAATGCTGAACAAATATCGGCTTCAATATCTAACACCTCATTTAAGCGTTGATCAACCTCATCCTTAGCAAAATACTCGTAGGCTAATTCAATAAATAAGTTTTTATGCTTTTCTTCAGACTTGGCAATGCTGATATAAAAGTCTTTATCTTTACCTGCTGGCAAGGCTTCGGCGATCAGAGAGAAACGTTCATGTCCGCGCGCTTCAATAACCCCAGCCACGATTAATCGGTCCATAAAAAACACATCGCTGCCGTTACGAAAAACTTTGCGAATTTGGTTAATGTATGGGTCTTTTTCATCGGCGCCAAGCTGACCGCCGCGTGCGTTTATAAGCTTTAATACTTGCTTAAAGTGGATCAGCTCTTCAATAGCCAAATCTGCCATGGCTTTAACTACAGATTTACGATCGGGATAATGCGAGATCATCGACATTGCCATACCTGAGGCTTTTTTTTCTGCCGCCGCATGATCCGTTAAAAAGGCGTCAAAGTCTTTAAGTACCACTTCAGCCCACGCTTTTGGGGTTTGAAATTTTAATTCGAACATAGATAAATTTTACAATTTTCATTACAAAGAAATAATGGCGGTATTTTACACGGCTAACAAAAACCAACAACAAAAATCCCTGAGATAAAGCTAATTACCATAAGAGAAATTAGCTTTGGCGGCATTATTCGAAAAGTTTCTTGCGAAGGTGATAACAAAATTGCTAACTTGAGGTATTAGCGCTTAGCTATTGATGTAAAATGGCTTTTTATTGCTACTGTTCTCATTTCAACCTTTAATCATTGTTGTATTTATGTTTAAAAAACTATTAAAGAAACTATTTAAAAAACCGACTAGCAGTGCAAGTAATTTATATTATTTTGAAGATAGTCGAAAAAGTGCTGAGCCTAAAGCAGCTGACGCCAGTGCAGCAGATAACATAGCACCAAATAGCAAAGCAGCAGATAGCCAAATAAGAAGCGAGCCTCAGCAAGCGCCTGTCGCGTCTCACAACATTACCTTTCATTCATTTGAAGATGAATATCAATTAGCATTTTATGATCACCTATTAGGGGCGTCACCCAGCACACTGTCGCCACATGATCATGAACTGTCAGCGTTTATCTCAGCGCAAGTACAAAGTTTGTTAAAAAAACCTAAGCTGATTTTAGATGCGTTGCCAGTATTACCCTTGTCATTAACGAAAATAGTTGAGCAATTAAATAATAAAGATTTTGATGTTGACGCCTTAATCGAGCTGATTCAGCAAGAGCCAGCCATTGCCGCCAAGGTTATCGAGCTGGCGAACTCAAGTTATTACAATCGCAGCCATAAAGAAATTGTCGAGCTAAAATCAGCCTTTATGGTGCTCGGGGTTAATGGCTTATCAGAAGGCGTTATTAACGGTTTTGTCAGTAAACTGGTGCCGCAATCAAGTATTTATTTTCGACATTACGGCGAAAAAATATGGCAGCACAGCCTTGCTACCGGCGTAATGGCAAAAGCGCTAGTTACGCAATCGCCACTAAAAGACAGTGCCGCGCAAGCCTATTTTATTGGCTTAATTTGTAACTTGGGTGACGTGATTATTTATCAACTCATGATAGATGCATTTTCCGTAGTGCATCCTGACTGCCAACCAAACTCAACGTTATTTAAAAACGTCATGGCGAAAAATTCTAAAAAAATCACTTACTTTATTGCCAAGTATTGGAATTTTCCTGAGGCGATATTAGAGGTTTTAGCGTTACAAGCGAAAATGAAAAAATCAGCCTTATTACCGGCCTTGCATAATAAACGGCCTATCGCCTGCTATGTTTATGAGGCGAAAATATTGAGTGAACTTGCTATGCGCTTAACGCAAGAAAACATCGACGATGATTATATTAACGAAGTGGCTACCTCGCTAATTTTTACCGACCAAGCCAAAGCTCAATTAACGTTAATGTTGGCAGAGCGCGAAATCGAAAATGCATAAATTAAAGTAAGCCTTCATTAAGCCGCATTCACTAAAGCCATATTATCGTGGCAGATAAAACATCATTAAAATACAGAAAATTACTATCGCCCAAAACGCCTTTGAGAAAAAAACCCGACGAGCTTTTCCTGCCGGATGATTTTTCGCTAACGCCATGCCGCAATGGCTGCAATGGCTTAAGCTGCTGTCATTTTTTACTTGGCAAAATAAGCACGGTACTTGTTTTTCAGACATAAACTTCCATTAAATTATTGACTGGTTAATAGATGATAAAGCTGCGGTAAGCGCACCGGCAACTGATCGGGTCTTAAAATAACCGTATAACCATTACTACCAAACAAGTAGGGCAAATAGCTTTGTGCCTCTTGGTCGATGGTAATACAAAAAGGCTTAATGCCGAGTTTATGCGCTTCTTTAATGGCTTGGTGGGTATCTTCAATGCCAAAGCGCCCTTCATAATGGTCAATATCGTTTGGTTTACCGTCGGTGAGTATCAGTAACAATTTTTGCGTGCTACGTTGCTCAACCAGTACTTTAGTAGCTTGGCGAATTGCCGCGCCCATACGGGTATAAAAACCGGGTCGAATTGCTTGTACCCTACCGCGAATTATATCGTCATGTTTTTCATTAAAGTTCTTCAATAAGGTAAAGCGAATATTGCTGCGTTTTACCGACGAAAAACCATACATAGCAAAGCGGTCGCCCACACTGTGTAATGCTTCACCAAACAATAACATCGAGTCTTGCACGACATCGATAACGCGATGTTGGTCATCTAAATAGGCATCGGTCGACATCGATAAGTCAGCCAATAACAAGGTAGAAATATCACGATTATTGCCACGAAAACTACGATAAATGCCTTTTTCTTCGGTGGGTGACATTTTCGACTCAATATGAAAATCTAGCCAAGCAGCAAGATCTAACTCTTCACCTTGATGCTCGCCTTTTAACCAATAACGCACGCTACGTAATTGCTCAAACTGTGCTTGAATGGTTTTAGCGGTTTTTTGTAACTTTATCGGCAGCTTTTGTGGCGTGCTGTCTTTGGGTAGCATAGCTTGTAGTAAACAGCGGTCTGCCTCCAAGCATTGTTTTTTGTAATGCCACTCAGGTAACTTAATGCCTTCACCTAAGGGAATATCGTCTTCTGATGCCGAAGGTAAGTCCATATCAATTTTAATACGAGCACTTTTTTGGCTTTGCTGTTTCGATAGCGTTATTTTATCTAAGTCTTCGGCTATGCACTGATTGTCGTCTTCATCGTCATCGCTGTCATCAGTGCCGCGATCAAGTTTAGAAAACTCGCTCCACGAAAACATGCTTTCAAGACGAAAAATCATCATGCCGTCTTTGTCATCACCGGAATCTACACGTTCGGCTTTTTTACGACTGCTGTCACTTTTTTTGGCTTTACCTAATTCGGTCTCGGCCAGTTCTTCATCATCCTCCTCAAGTTCCGGCAGCACTTGCGGATCAACATGGGCAGAAGGATATAACCATAAATACACCGCTTGTGGGGCATAATTTACTGTTGGAAACTCTTGCACTGAGCCGGGGGCTAATATCGCTTGCTTAATAGCTTGTTCCATTAACTGCTCGTCTTTAGGCCTGTTACTATGATCGGCGCGAGAACTAACAAAAGCTTCGGCAAGTCGCTGATAACGAGGAACTAAGGCAGGAAAGCGCGTAAGAACATCAACCACTAACTGTTGGTTATCAATGGCCCAATGGCGAAACTTGCCATTATGTTGTGCCGCCAACACCGCCAGCCAAATATACAGGTCATGGTTTAATTCAATGCTAGGAAATACCGCTAAGGTTTCAGGTAAACGCAGGCTTTCATCGTCTTGCCACGCCAAACTAATTTGTTGATTTTCACCAGCAATTTTTTCTAAAAAGCTACGACGAACAATATAATCACGATCGCTTGCCGCTTCTACTCGCTTAATGGCTTCGCCGCCCAAAGCGCGATATACCATGCCGATGGCATGACTCACTTGTGAAAACTGCACGGCAGCATGGCGATAGTCTGTACTCGCTTTACGGGTAATATATTTATGCCAAAGGCCGCCGACCCACTCTTCCATTTTTTTTCCTAACAGCAGCGCTGCATGATTTATTCACTGATGACTATGCTAACAAAAGCCTAGTCAGCAAAATGTGATGTATGTCAAATTAGCGGGTTATTAAGCAATATTTAATAACCAATGATTAATAACCAATATTTTATCGGCTATTTTTCATCACTTGGTTTAGTGTTACTTTCTTGGCGAGAGTCGTATAGAGAGTCTTGCTCAGCTTTATCTTTAGCGGCAACATTATCCTTGGGCACGGTTAGATCGGGTAAATTGGCGCTGCCGATGCTTTGTAATACTAAGCCCATCATAAAACAGAAAAATGATATCGAACCGTAAAAGGCTTTCATCACTTTATCTTCACTGTCGGTTAAGGTCAGCAAATATCCAGCGCACAGCAGTGCGATAACAATGCTGACTATGCCAACAACTTTTGCGCAGCGTTGTAATATATGTTTATTTTTACGTTGAGTTAATTGACCTTCACTCAAGCATTTCTCCTTACTATTTTTTATCTGTTAATTTTTATGTTTTAGTTTTTAGCATAAAGCCGCGATATTTCTATCACGGCTTTATTTTCACTAGGAGTGTTTAGATTCAATCACTTGAATTTAAACCTTCTACTTTACGCTACTTGCTTTTCTTTAATGAAAAAGCTGGCGAGATAAGCGATAAGACCAAAAAGGAATACCACACCGGCAACTTCACGCATCCAGTAGAAAATAGCTAGCTGGTCTTGTGTTGCCATAAAGCTTAAGGCTTCACCACTTTCAGGTAAACGCTGTAACCACACTTGTAATACGCCAGCGCCGGTTAAGAATAAAGTAATAAATACCATACCTACCGTCATTAGCCAGAAGCCCCACATTTCAGTAACTTGCGCTTTATTACAATTAGCTTCGCCAACACCACGTAACTTAGGCATGGCATACGACATAATGGTCATCACTATCATGGCATAAGCACCGTAAAACGCCATATGGCCATGTGCCGCAGTAATTTGCGTACCATGCGTAAAGTAGTTTACTGGCGCTAAGGTGTGTAAGAAGCCCCATACACCGGCACCTAAAAATGCCATGACTGCGGTGCCCAAAGCCCATAATGTTGCGGCTTTGTTTGGGTGTTCACGACGACGACGGTTAACCATATTAAAGGCATATAACACCATAGCGAAGAAAGGTAGTGGTTCAATAGCAGAGAAAATAGACCCCACCCACTGCCAATAGGCCGGTGTCATTAACCAGTAAAAGTGATGACCTGTGCCTAAAATACCTGAGATTAACGCCATAGCGATGATGACATACAACCATTTTTCAATTACTTCACGGTCAACACCGGTAACTTTGATTAATACGAACGCTAAAATAGCGCCCATAATTAATTCCCAAACACCTTCAACCCATAAGTGCACCACAAACCACCAGAAGTATTTATCAAGTGCTAAGTTGGTTGGGTTATAAAATGCGAATAAAAAGAATACCGCTAAACCGATTAAACCTGTCATTAATACCATATTAATAGCGGTTTTACGGCCTTTCAAAATCGTCATGCCTAAGTTATATAAAAAGCCTAAAGCTACCACGACAATACCAATTTTGGTAATGGTCGGTTGTTCAAGAAACTCTCGACCCATGGTCGGTAAAATATCATTACCTGTGATATGCGCTAAGGTCGCATAAGGGACAAACAAGTAACCTAAGATAGTTAATACGCCGGCTGCAGCGAAAATCCAAAATAGCGCAATAGCTAATTTAGGGCTGTGCAGTTCGGTTTCAGCCTCTTCAGGCACTGAATAATAAGCCGCCCCCATAAAGCCAAATAGTAACCAAACAATCAGCAAGTTGGTGTGCACCATACGCGCAACATTGAATGGAATTAAGCCACCGACGATATCGCCGACAACATATTGTAAACCCATGAGTAAACCAAATAATATTTGGCCGACAAACAAGATCATAGCAAAAATAAAATAAGGTTTTGCAACGGCTTGTGATTGATATTTAAGAGTATTCACGCCATTATCCTTCTATGTTTGGTGGCCAGTTATTGTCATCCATTTCTGAAGTCCATTTAAGGAATTCAGCCAGATCATCAATTTCTTGATCATTAAGATTAAACTGTGGCATTTGGCGACGACCGGGAATATTTAAAGGTTGAGCCTTCATCCAACCGTTGAAGAACGCTTTAAAACCCGCTTCTCCACCACGACGGTCATAAACATTCGCTAGTTCAGGTGCAAAATACGCCCCTTCACCAATTAATGTATGACAACCGATACAGTTGTTGTCTTCCCATAACGCCTTACCGCGCGCTACAGACTCAGTGATATTTTCTCGATGGTCCCGCTTGGGCATCTCTTTTGTTGTGTGGAAAGTCAAAGCAAGAAATATTAAGAAGAAGAATACACTTCCACCGTAATAAATATTTCGAGCCATGCCTTTTGTAAAAC
>JBMZDW010000018.1:0-48969 GCA_049614565.1 Cognaticolwellia sp.
GGACACCGCCCTTTCACGGCGGTAACAGGGGTTCGAATCCCCTTAGGGATGCCACCATTAACTTAGATTGATAAGTGTTTTATACATTTAACAATCAGATACAAAAGTGCGGAGTATATCCGTATTATGTCTTGTGTCCCTATCGTCTAGAGGCCTAGGACACCGCCCTTTCACGGCGGTAACAGGGGTTCGAATCCCCTTAGGGATGCCACTTATTATTTTACTTTTAGTAATGTAAGCAGTGCTTAAAAGTGAAATAAAAAAACCGACCTATGTCGGTTTTTTTATGCCTGAAATTTAGTAAATTGAAGGTAACGTGATCAAATTAGCTTATAGTAAGTCCATGACATACAGCTTAACAGCTGGTGGCGTTAGAGCATGTTAGTGTAACGCTCTAACGCTAATCGTAAACTTAACTTGCTGATACCGGCTTAATTAAGTTAATACTTTCTTCGGCAAAACCGACCCCCGCTTCGTTATAAAAGTTAAACACTTTATCAACCCCAAAGGCTTCCAGTGCGATGCGTTCATCGTCATAGCGGGCAATGGCGGCGATTTTTCCGCGGTAATTGGTGCGCTTTATTTGCGCGGTAATGTTCATAATGTCTTGCACTGACGGTAGGGCGAGCAGGGTTAATTCAATTTTACTTAAGTCGATGCTTTCCCAAAAGTCAGCATCTTCCGCATCACCTAAATAGGCTTGAATATTGTTGTCCGTTAACCATTTTACTTTATCTTTATCTGTATCTAAGCCCCAAGCTTGGTTTTCGCATTGCGCATTTAAGGCTTTATAGGCGCCCATGCCAACGCGGCCCATACCAATGATAGCGATCGGTGCTTGGCACGGTTGCACAAAGTTATCTTCACTTAAGCGCTTATTGCTTTCAAAACGTTTAAATTTTTCTTTGTTGTTGGCAAAGTAGTCGTGGGCAAAGTTGTACAGTACGTTAGTGATAATAAAGGACAATGATACCGCTAATGACAATATCACTAACCATTCGGACGACAGCCAGCCTGATTTGCTGCTAAGCGCGGCAACTATCAAACCAAACTCACTAAAGTTACTTAAGGCAAGGGCGGATAAAAATGCTGTTCTGCCGCGTAAATTGAGTTTGACCAAAATAAAGAAAAACAGCAGAAATTTTATCGGTAACAATAAGGTTAATATTGCGGCAATCGCTAACATTTCTAATGTTGGCAAGGCGGTAAAGCCAATCGATAAGAAAAAGCCAATCAAGAATAAGTCTTTAAAGCTCAATAACGATTTGGTGATCTCACTGGCTTTACAATGCGAGGCTAAAAACATGCCGGCTAATAGGGCGCCTAAATCGCCTTTAATTTTAACGAGTTCAAACAATTCATAAGCGCCAAAGGCAGCAAAAAAGCCCATTAGCGGAATAAGCTCACCGTGACCGACTTTATCTATGGTTTTATTGATATACGGCTTTAATGGGATAAATAGCAATAACAAACCCGCCCAAGGGCTCGGAATTTTACCTGTCGCTAACACTAAAAACAGCACAGCAACCACATCTTGCATCACCAAAATGCCGATCGCGAGTTTGCCGTGGCGAGTGCGCATTTCACCGTGATCTTCCATCAGTTTGACCACGCATACCGTGCTACTAAAGCTGAGCGCGAAAACAATCAAGGCCGCGGTGGTAACACTTAAGCCGCTAACAAAGGGAATAGCAACCAGTGCCAAAGTTTTCAGTGCCACTAAACCGGCTAATAGCCATAAAACGCTGTGGCTTAAACTGCCAAACCAAACTTCGGTTTTAGCTAAGTCTTTAATATTGAGTTTCAAGCCAATGGTAAATAGCATTAAGGTAATGCCGATGTCGGCCAAGCCTGTAACCATGCTATCAGCTTGATAGCCTAAAAAGTTCAGTATAAACCCTGCGGCTAAATAACCAATTGAGGGTGGTAGGGAGACTAATTTCGTTAATAAGCCACAAATAAAGGCAAAACCGATCCAAATAAATTCCATGTTAAATTAAGGCTCCGTGGTCATCATTTTGTTAAGTTGCTGCTCAACATAGTCGGCGATTATCGGTTGGGCGAGGGCGTTGGGGTGAATGCCATCGGCTTGCATTAGTGCTTTGTCGGTGGCGACTGCTTCCATAAAAAACGGCAATAAGGTGATATTGCTGGCTGTTGCCACATCGTTGAATACTTGTTCAAATAATTTGTTGTAGCGCGGGCCATAATTGGGGGTTATTTTTATTTGCATCATCGAAACTGCAATACCTTTACTTTTTGCTAAGGCGATTATTTGTAATAAATTGTTTTTAATAAGTTTTGGTGAGTAGCCGCGCAAACCATCGTTACCACCGAGTTCAATCAATAAATGGTCGACTTTTTCATTGGCTAAAATGCCGGCTAACCGAGATAATCCGCCGCTGGTCGTTTCGCCACTAACACTGGCATTTATTATTGTGTAAGCTTGTTTTTGTTTGGCAAGTTTCTGATTAAGTAAGTGCACCCAACCTTGTGTGGCTTTCATCCCGTAACTTGCACTGATACTATCACCTAAGAGTAAAATGTTAGTTGTTGCTGTACGGGTAATATCGCTATCAACAATGTTGTCTGATGTTGCGTTTGGCGCTGCATTAGTGGCGGTTATACAAGATAAGCTAGCAAGTAAGCTAAAAAATAATATAAACAGTGGATAATTTTTCATGCAAGTAAATTCCGAGAGTATTCTAAGCGTTAAAAGCTTAACTAAATCAGTTCAAGTTGAAGATAAAACATTAGCCCTGCTGCAACCGCTGAATTTATCGGTAGTGGCTGGTGAGTCAATTGCTATTGTTGGCTCTTCTGGCTCAGGCAAAACCACCTTATTATCTATTTTAGCGGGGTTGGATTTGCCAACGTCCGGTGAAGTGTATCTTAAAAACCAACCTTTACACCAGTTTAATGAAGAGCAACGTAGTCAAGTACGTGCTCAACATGTTGGCTTTATTTTTCAGCAGTTTCTGTTGATCAACAGTTTAACAGCGTTAGAAAATGTTATGTTACCTGCAGAGTTAGCCAATTTACCTGACGCCCAAGCGCGCGGCGAAGCTTTACTTGCCCAAGTCGGCCTTGCTGACAGATTAGAGCATTATCCATCGCAACTCTCTGGTGGTGAACAACAACGTGTTGCTATTGCGCGAGCATTTATTGCTCAGCCCGATATTTTATTTGCTGATGAACCGACCGGCAATTTAGACAGCAAAACAGGCCAGCATATTACCGATTTAATTTTTGATTTAAATGCTAAAGAAGGCACCACCTTAGTGCTAGTTACCCATGACCCCAAATTAGCGGCTCGATGTCAGCGTCAGGTGGAAATGGACAGTGGCGTATTGCGCGAAAAGGCCTTGGAAAATTCGACAAAGCCAACGGCCGAGAGTGATGCTGAGAGTGATACCACAACGCTAGACAATACTAGCGAGCAAACAACCGCGCAGCAGTTGGGCTAATCATGACGATTGTTAAACAAAAAAACTCACCCACGTGGTTTGCGCAATCTCTACGTTTGTTACATCACGAGCTTAAGCGCGGCGAATTAACCATTATTTTTCTCGCCATTGTATTGGCTGTTGCCACGGTGTTTTCATTGACCGGCTTTTCCGGACAAATCAAACATGCCATTGTCGCTAATAGCACCAATACCATAGGCGCCGATCGCGTACTAAGGATGTCGGCAGAAGCTGACGCGAGTGTTCTAGAAAAAAGTCAGGCATTAGCCTTGCGCTCTGCAAGAAAAATTGAAACAGAATCTATGGCCTTTGCTGGCGATAATATGTTGCTTAGTGAACTTGATGCAGTATCCGACACTTACCCTTTACGGGGCGAGTTAAGAGTGAAAACTTCGCTTGAGCAAGTACAGAGCGAAGTTGTTAGCGCGCCTAAACCCGGCACCGTCTGGGTTGAGCCCAGTGTGCTCAGTCGTTTAGGCGTTAATATTGGTGATAGCATTGAAATTGGTGTTGCGCCCTTGACGATTGCCGGAATCGTTACTGATATTCCGGATCGCTCATACCGCGCGTTTATTGCCGGACCAACGGTGATGTTAAATATTGCCGATATGGCAAAAACTGAGCTGATCCAGCCGGGCAGTCGTATGACTTATAAATACCTATTTGCTGGCGAAACTGACGCCATTGAAACATTTGAAACTTGGATAAAGCCGCAAATCAACGAAGCGCAGCGTTGGTATGACGCTAAGGCCGCGCAAAGTCGATTATCGAACGTATTAGATACCGCCGAGAAGTTTCTCTCGCTCGCTAGCATGCTAGGCATTGTATTAGCCGCGGTTGCCGTGGCGGTGGCAAGCCGACGTTATGGTCAGCGTCATCAGTCAACGGTTTCAGTATTTAAAGCCCTCGGCGCGTCAATTTCTCATGTCAGAAAACTCTATTGCTTGCATTGGACCTTGCTGAGTTGTTTAAGTATCACAACCGGGCTTGTGGTGGGTTATGGCTTAATGCTGTTAGGCGTTAACGCCATTGCCAGTTACTTAAGTTTGGCGGATGCACCGCTAACTTTTCAGCCATTTTTAACCGCTATATTTACTGGTTTATTATGCGCTATCGCGTTTGCCATTCACCCGATCATGAGCTTAGTAAAAAGCTCGCCATTAAATGTGATACGCGGTTTTAAGCAAGAAAAAGTTGCCCGTTTTGGTTGGCATCAATTACCCCCCGTATTAGCGTTATTTTTATTACTATTTATTTTCAGTCAAGATTTAGTGATGAGTGCGGCGCTATTGTTAGGCGGCGTTTTTGTTTCATTCATCTTATTGTTATTTGGTCGCGGTTTAATGAGCGCAGGCCGCAGTGTTGGCACTAAGGCTGGCAAGTCTTGGCATTTGGCTTTAGCGAATTTAAAGCGCCGCGCCAGTGAAAACAGTGTGCAGTTGGTTAGTTTTACTATTGCGATCAAACTTTTGTTGTTGATCACGGTAATGAAAAGTTCGATATTGTCGGAATGGGAGCAGCAGTTCCCCGACGATACCCCGAACCACTACTTAATTAATATCACGCAAGATCAAATTGCGCCGTTAACTGAGTTTACCGAGCAGCATAATATTGCCAACCAAGGTTTCTATCATATTTATCGTGGTCGTTTATCGGCGATTAATGGTGAAAAAACCATTCGAGAAGATGATAGTAGCGATCAAGAGAATAATACCAAGCAAAAAGATGAAAAAACCGAGCAACAAGAAGGCAGGCAAGGTGCAGGCCGCGAATTAGGACTAACATGGCGCAGCGAACTACCGGTTGAAAACGAAGTGATAGCAGGGCAATGGTGGCAAGTTGGTGAGCAAAAACCTCAGGTTTCCATTGAAAGTAATATGGCTGAACGGCTCGACATTAATTTAGGTGATGACTTAACCTTTACCCTTGGCTCTGATGAATTTACCGTGCCGGTAACCAGTATTCGCGAGGTGAATTGGCAAAGTCGTCAGTTAAATTTCATTATGATTTTTAATCAAAGCGTGCTGGAACAATACCCGACCACGGCCATTTCGGCGTGGTCAGTTTCGGAGCAAGACCGCGATTTAGTCTATCGTTTTATGGCGGATTACCCAACTGTGACCTTAATGGACTTTGCCGCGATTATGGCGCAACTCAATGGCATTATTGAGCAAGTGTCGGTGGCGATTCAGTTGATCCTTATTTTGGTGGTGCTTGCCGGTAGTTTAGTGTTAATAGCACAAGTGCAAGCGAGCATGGAAGAGCGTGAACGGGAACTGGCAATATTAAGAACCTTAGGCGCGAAAGGTAAATTATTGCGCAACAGCGTGTTATATGAATTTGTCGCCTTAGGCGCCATTGCGGGCTTAATGGCAAGTGTGGGAATGGAAATAGCGGTGTATATTTTACAAAGCCAAGTTTTTAATATGGCGGGTAGTTTTCATTTTCAATATTGGTTAGTGGGCATTGGCGCGGGCGCGGCTTTTGTTGGCTTAATTGGTATGCTCAGCTGTTGGCGTTTACTTAATTTATCCAGTGTGACCTTGATCCGACGTACCATGTAGGTTCAACAAGTATCACCACTGAAAAACTATATGCGTTTTAACACTAGCGAGCTGGGGGGTAAATCGCGTATAGTTTTAGCCACTTACAGTTAATGAGCTTTTTAAATGAGCCTTTTAAATTAGCATTATTAGCTAGCACACTTAATTAGACACTACTTTGGATTTATCACATGGCTTTACAAGCTAAGTCTGACGGCGCGGTAAAATTTCTCTTAGTCACCGCGGCATTATTTGTCGTGCTTGCGGGTATTAAAACCGCGGCAACATTATTAGTACCATTTTTACTGTCGGCGTTTATTGCCATTATTTGTAATCCGTTGGTGGTTAAGGCGGCACGTTATAAAATACCTAAACCCATCGCCGTGGTGTTTGTCATTAGCATTTTTGTTTCGATTGCACTGTCACTTGCCGGCCTTGTCGGCAACTCGCTAAATGAGTTATCACAACTTTTACCTCAATACCGTCTGCAGCTGCAGGAGCAATTTGTATGGTTAACGCAAACGCTTGAACCTTATAATATTAAAATATCATCAGAGCTGTTAATTGAGTACTTTGACCCCGCTGCCGCCATGGGCTTAGCGGCTAATATGCTCAGCGGTTTAGGCGGCGTGATGGCGAATTTATTTCTCATTATTATTACGGTGGTGTTTATGTTATTTGAGGCCTCGTCAATACCGCATAAATTACATTTGGCGATGGATGATCCACAAAAAAGAATGCAACAAATTGACGAGTTTTTGGCGTCAGTTAATAACTATCTTGCCATTAAAACCTTAGTGAGTATTGCCACCGGTATTTGTGTGTCGTTTATGTTGTGGGTTTTTGGTTTAGACTTTTTCTTGCTGTGGGGTGTGTTAGCGTTTTTACTCAATTACATTCCTAATATTGGTTCCATTATTGCCGCGGTACCGGCAATGTCACTAGCAGTGTTACAGTTAGGGCCAGCAGCCGCAGGGTTTATCGGTTTAGGGTATTTAACCATTAATACCGTGATGGGTAATGTGGTAGAGCCGCGCTATTTAGGCCGTGGTCTTGGTCTTTCAACCTTGGTGGTATTTGTATCATTAATTTTTTGGGGCTGGTTATTGGGTAGTGTTGGCATGTTGCTATCGGTACCTTTGACTATGATCATCAAAATAGCGCTGGAGAACTCCGCTGAAGGGCGCTGGTTTGCGGTATTGTTATCTGGCGATGATGTCTCAATAAAAACAGACGCAAAATAATTTAGCAGGTTGAAATAGAAATGGGGCGCTGGCCCCATTATTGAATTAGCTTGATTTATTACCGACTTTAAAATAGCCAGTGGCGAGGAACTGCACTGCCTCGTTACGCTTTTTCCCGATCAAAATCGCACCGTCATCCATAAAAAGAAAGTTCTTCCAACAACGTTGAAATACCGCCCAAGTGGTTTCAATAACATTATTTCGTGCGCTGCAATAATACACCACGGTATTATTGTCCCATTTAAGTTGTGCTAAAATGGCGTCGGGCAATGCACTGTCATCACTGTCCCAAATGCTCTCCCATTTGCCGGTGTCAGTCCAAGAACTACCATTATCTGGCCAGTCGCCTTTTTTGAAAAAGTCAGGGTGATCAACTTGTTTGCTAATGGCACCATCCCACAGCACTTTCGCGCGATTTGCGGTCATTGGCTTTATTTTAGCTTTATCGCTATCGCTAATAGGTAAACTTTTGTGCTTGAAAATCCAAGCGTTTTTTAATTCGTCAATCGAGATGTAATTCATAGTGATTATGGTGATGAGCTATAGCCTTATATTATAACAAGGCTAAGTGATAACTCATCAATAATTTCGGCTTAATATACGAAAAAAGGCAGCTAAAAATAGCTGCCTTTCGAAATTTGGTACGTCCGAGTGAATTCGAATCACCGACCTCATCCATGTCAAGGATGCGCTCTAACCAACTGAGCTACGGACGTATACATGTTGAGTAACTCAACGGGGCGCTATGTTAGCGATCTGTGTTATTAAGTGCAAGTAGTTTTATATAAAAGCGCGTTGTTTGCAGATAAATTCAACAATGCGTTTTATATTTGTCCATTTATTGGCTTAGCGCCGCCTGTTGGTCAAAGCGATTCTGTATCACTTTTAAACGCCACGCTAACAAAACGGCCGCTACGGTTAAGCCGGAAATAAAGCCTATCCAAAAACCGTAAGGACCGGTAGCCGGCACTATCCAGTCGGTTAACCCTAAAATCAAACCAAAAGATAAACCCACTATCCAGTATGAGAAGAAGGTGATATATAAAATTGACTTGGTATCTTTATACCCACGCAGCGCACCAGCGGAAATCACTTGTATAGCATCTGAAAATTGAAATAAGGCCGCTAAAAACATTAAACTTGCGGCCAGTTCAAGCACCTCGGTCTCTATGGTATAAATCGCGGCAATTTGATGGCTAAACACTAAGGTAATAGCGGCGGTGATCACAGCAATAATTAAGCCTAAAATAACCGAGTAGCGACAGAGCTCTTTGGCTTTTTCTAGATTTTTATTTCCCACTTCAAAACCCACTTTTATAGTCACCGCCATGGCTAAACTTAATGGCACCATAAATACTAAGCCGGAAAAGTTAATGGCAATTTGATGGCTTGCCACGACATTCGCGCCAAACGGCACTAACAATATGGCTACGGCGCCGAATAGACTGACTTCAAACAGTAGTGAAAAAGCAATGGGCACACCTAGCAATAAAATGTTTTTAATGTCTGGCCAATCGGGCCAGTAGAAGTTTTTAAACAAAGGCGCATGCTTTAAATGTTTTGAAAAGTAGGCATAAGCTAGCATGCCAGCAAACATCACCCAATAAACAATGGCGGTTGCAATGCCACAACCTGCACCACCTAAGGCGGGCATACCAAATTCACCGTAGATAAAAATATAGTTGGCGGGAATGTTGATTAACAAGCCGATAATACTGATGATCATGGTGGGGCGAGTAAAAGATAAGCCTTCGGAGTAATTACGCAATACTAAATAAAGGCAGTATCCGGGGCCGCCCCAGACGATATAGCCTAAGTAGTCGAACAGTAGTTGCTTTAATTTTGGCTCTAGCGCGATGTTGTCAATAAGTAACGGTGTAACAAGGTAATAGCTAGCAATAACAATAATCGAAAAAAACACCGCTATCCAAGCGGTTTGATAACTGGCTTTTGCCACCTCATCAAACTTTTTAGCCCCGGATAGCTGCGAAACAATACTGGCCAAGGCCATGACTAATCCGGCAATGGTGAGAATTAACGGTAACCAAACACTACTGGCAACCGCAACAGCGGCCATATCGGTAGCACTCACGCGACCCGCCATAACCGTATCGGCAAAGCCCATTAAATTTTGGATCAATTGAGCAATTAAAATTGGATAGGCCAATTTCATCAGGTTTTTACTGTTGGAAAAAAAGCGATTAATGTTCATCTAGGCAATTATATCATTGGGGTTTTCTTGCTAAAATAGCAAAAAATAAAGTTATTTATCTGGATGATATATGTTTACCGGTATAGTGCAATCACAAGCTGAAGTAATTGCGATAATTCGTAAAAATAATGCCATAACATTGAAAATAGCGCTGGAAAACACGCTAACTGATAGCCTTGAAGTTGGCGCGAGTGTGGCGGTAAATGGTGTTTGTTTAACGGCGGTTGAGTTTGGTAATTTAGATACAGGGCTAAGTTATATTAGCTTTGATGTTATCGATGAAACACTGCGGGTATCAAACCTTGCCGGGCTTGTTGTTGGTGCAAAAGTCAATGTTGAGCGGTCGTTAAGAATAGGTGATGAAATTGGCGGTCATATGCTCAGTGGTCATGTTCATACTCAAGCCGTGGTGAGTGAACGTGTTGATAGCGCCGATAACTGTACTTTAACGTTTAGCATCGCCGAGCAATATCAAAAATATATCTTTGCCAAAGGTTTTATTAGTATTAACGGCATTAGTTTAACGTTAAGCGCGGATGTTGGAGAGCGCTTTTCGGTGCACTTGATCCCAGAAACCTTAAGCCGCACTAATTTACAGGCTATTGCGATTGGCGATAAAGTTAATATTGAATTTGATCAGCAAACCATGACTATCGTTGAAACCATCGAGCGAATGCAGCTTCAACAAATTAATTAAACTAATAATTTACGCAGCTTAAGCAAAGAAACGGTAATGGTAGTTAACGTTCTGGGTGAGTTTAAAATACTTGCTCGTCATCACTGTCAACCGCCAGTTGAATTTTTTGATGATACTCATCAACATGCAGGTTTAAGTGTATTTCCATACAACAGGCAGGGCATTCATCGTAGTAGTCTTGATCGCCTTCGCTGGCATCTAAAATTACGCGAATGTGGTGGCCACAATGTGGGCATTCAATACGTTGTTGTTTCACACCATCAGGCATAATGCCTCCTAGAATTTACCTTTGTATATTCGTTGTATTAGTATGACTGGTTTTAGCCAAACTGCGAATTTTATCGGCGTAAATCGTTTGCGATATATACAGATTGTTTAAGGGTTAATGTAAAGCGAGAATTCGCGCTAAATTGGCTTTTGATTGTTCAACATAAACGCCGCCAAACAAGTTTGCGTGGTTAAGAATATGGTAAAAATTGTAGATAACCTTACGTTTATCATAATCATGTTCAAGTGGATAAATCGACTGATAGCCTTGATAAAATTCATCAGGCATTTGACCAAATAATTCTGTCATGGCGATATCTACTTCGCGATCACCGTAATAGCTGGCGGGATCAAAAATAAACGCGCCATCATCGTTAAACCCTAAGTTACCTTGCCAAAGATCGCCATGCACTAAACACGGACTCACTTGATGGTGCATTAACATGTCATGACAAACGTCAACAATATGATCAATATTACCGAGTTTAATGGATTTTTCTGCCAGCAGTTGTAGCTGCCAACCAATGCGTTGTTCGGAAAAAAAACTGCGCCAGTTACTTTGCCAGTTATTGGGTTGTAGCGTGGTACCAATGAAATTATCATGCTGCCAACCAAATTGGCCGTGCCTTGATTCTTGATGCATTTGCGCCAGTTGTTGACCAAAACTGTACCAGTCTTTAGCCTCACCATGGCAAAATGGCAGATACTCTAGAACTAAATAACTTTTATCGAGTGTGGTGCCGGTGGTAATAACATCGGGGCAAGTCATGCTGCTCAGTTGCTTTATCTGCGCTAATGAGTAGGCTTCTGATTCAAACTGTTGCAGGCGATTTTTATCGTTGAGTTTGATAAAGTACTTACGTTGATGATCACTTATCCAATAAGCCAAATTAATATCACCACCAGTCACCACTTGCTTGTGTTTGATGTGGAACGATTCACCTAAGGTTTGTGTAATGTTTTTTTCAATGGCTTGCCACATAATTTTTACCACGTCAGGGGGAACTACTAAATATAATTATAGTCGAGGCAGTAAAAATAACCGTTAACGATAAACGTAAAAATATGTCAATAAGTACAGGGATAACATGGCGTGGGAAATGGCGTTTTTTTCGATAATTACTTTTGAGTTAACTTTTGATATCACTTGGGCAGTTAAGCTTGAGACTTACTAGCTAAAGTCTGAAGTTAGAGGTCGGTAATTAAGTTTTTGATTTTATTGGGCACACCATCCCATTGCTCGGCATCACTTGGCGCGGGAATAACCTCGGTAATGACCGGCCATGTTTTTGCGAGTTCGGCGTTTAATTCAATAAAGTCTTTTTGATTTTCTGGCACCTCATCTTCTTGATAAATTGCCTCGGCAGGGCACTCTACAGGACATAGGTCGCAATCAATGCAGGAGTCAGGGTTAATGACTAAAAAATTCGGCCCTTGGTGAAAGGCATCTGCGGGGCATACCGCCACACAATCGGTGTATTTGCATTGAATACAATTATCAGTAACTACAAATGCCATTTTTATACTCGTTTATTAAGTCTACCTAGCGAGTTGCCAAGTAACTCGTGCGCTAAAGGTTAAAGCGGGGATCATACCTAGCTTGTCAACAAATTCAATTGTTGTTTTTGCCTAGTATTTTCATATCAAGGCCTTTGCGCTGAGTTAGTATTTGGTATCGCTAGCACTATCAGGTAAAATGGCGCCAATTTTTACCTCTGTCTCGTTTTGGATATCCCGATATGTTGCGTTTAACTAACGTCAAATTACCGCTTAATCACCCGCCTGAAGCATTAGAACAAGCTATTCTGACCAGTTTAAATATTAGTGCGGAGCAGCTAAAAGATTTTTCAGTCTTTAAACGTGGTTACGACGCCCGTAAAAAAAGCAATATTATTTTGATGTATACCTTAGACGTGGAAACAACAATAAACGATAAGTTGTTGGCGCTGCATGAAAAAAATCAAAATATTAAAATCAGCCCAGACACCAGCTACAAGTTTGTTGGCCAAGCACCCGAGAACTTAACCGAGCGCCCTGTGGTGATTGGTATGGGGCCATGTGGTTTATTCGCGGGGTTGGTTTTAGCGCAAATGGGCTTTAAACCGATTATTTTAGAGCGCGGTAAAGAAGTGCGTCAGCGTACCAAAGATACCTTTGGCTTTTGGCGAAAAAAAATTCTTAATACTGAATCTAATGTGCAATTTGGTGAAGGGGGCGCGGGAACGTTTTCTGACGGCAAACTCTACAGCCAAGTAAAAGATCCTAAGCATTATAGCCGTAAAGTACTTAATGAATTTGTTGATGCCGGGGCGCCGCCAGAAATTTTGTATGTCAGTAAGCCGCATATTGGTACTTTTAAATTGGTGACTATGGTTGAGCAAATGCGCGCGGAAATTCATCGCCTTGGCGGTGAAGTGCGTTTTGAGCAGCGGGTTGACGATATTCATTTCGATAAAATGGATGATGGCAGTGACAATATGCAAGTATCCGGCTTAACGTTAGCAACCGGTGAAGTGATAAAAACCCAACATATTGCCTTAGCGATTGGTCATAGCGCTCGTGATACCTTTGCCATGTTGCATGAAAAAGGCGTGTTTATAAAAGCAAAACCATTTTCAATTGGCTTTAGAATCGAGCATGAACAGTCGGTGATTGATGATGCCCGTTTTGGTGAAAATGCCGGCAACCCGATTTTAGGCGCTGCAGACTATAAGCTGGTTCATCATTGTAAAAATGGCCGCTCGGTGTACAGTTTTTGTATGTGCCCAGGCGGTACTGTGGTGGCAGCTGCCTCAGAAGAAGGGCGCTTGGTTACTAATGGTATGAGTCAATATTCGCGCCATGAACGTAACGCCAATAGCGCGATTGTTGTTGGTATTTCGCCAGCAGATTTTGACGAAAATGGCAGCAAAGATAATGTCCTTGCAGGCATTGATTTTCAACGTCGCTTAGAAGAAAACGCCTTTAAACTTGGCGGTGAAAACTATGATGCACCGGTACAATTGGTCGGTGACTTTCTCGCAAATCGAAAAAGTGGCGAGCACGGCAGTGTTGAACCTTCGTATAAACCGGGCGTGAAGTATTGTGATTTAAGTGAAACTTTACCTAGTTATGCCGTTGAAGCCATTCGCGAGGCATTGCCCGCGTTTGAGCGAAAAATTAAGGGCTTTTCAATGAACGATGCCACCTTAACCGCGGTTGAAACCCGCACCTCGTCACCAATTAACATTACCCGTGACAAAGCAAGCTTAGAAAGTGTAAACACTAAAGGCTTATATCCAGCCGGTGAAGGAGCAGGTTATGCCGGTGGCATATTGTCTGCCGGTATTGATGGTATTAAAGTGGCGGAAGCGATGGCATTGTCGATGCTGAAAAGTCATCAGTAATGCTATTCGCTAATGTCCTTATGTGGTCTTTTCAAGAGCTGCAAGATTATTGCAGTTCTTGAATATGTGCTTTGCGATGTTGTTGCCATTTACTGCCAGGTAATTGTTGCTGTAAATTTTTAAGGGTTTTTAAAATACTGCTGCGGGTCATGGTTTTGGCGAGCCAACGCGGCACCTTGCCTTTAGGGTCAACAATAAACTGGTAGGTTATGGCTATTTTTCCGCGCTGCATTGGTACTATTTTCCAGTGGGCATCTAAAACCTGCATCCGCACATGTTTTTTATTTGCCGGTATTACTTCACTCGCATCTTCAACCGCTATTTCAACCGATAAGTCGTCATTTTGCCAATAGGTAGAGTACACAATCATTTCACGTGCTGATACTGGCCATATGCCGCTAAATCGGGTAATAAAAATATTTTCGGTCGCTGATATTTGTTCGATAATGTCTGCCGATTTCGCGTTATCAAGCCAGTTTGGCATGTGTTTAAGATCTTCAATAAAGTAAATAAAACCGCCTAGGCTTGAAGTTAGCGTTGCCTGTGCTTTAATTTCAACAATATTTTTATAGTGACTTGGCCGATAACTGATCTTAATATCATCGCTGCTACGCCAGAGTTTCCATGGTTTGGGTACTTGCTTTTGGGGCGTTGCATGCACAGCTTGTGCGGCGGCACTAAACGGAAAATATAGGCTCAGCAATAAGGCAAAAATTCTCCATAATTTTAAGGTGATAAAGTTTTTCGCGTGCTTGGTCAATATCATCGCTCCGTCCATTGCAAATTAAGGCGAATTGCCCTATATTCCCGTGCTTGGTTTAACACAATAGTTATTGTTTTATATCATTGTGTTAGTAACCACTCATATATTAGCATTATATAGCGCCATTCATTGTCATAAAATCAATAATGTTGCTGTAAAAACTTATTATTAATACTCAAGCGGCACTTAGTGTGTGTCGCCACTGAATAAAGGAAAACACATGCCTGTAATTACGCTTCCCGACGGTAGTCAACGCTCTTTTGAACAAGCAGTTTCTGTAATGGATGTCGCCTTAGATATCGGCCCTGGTTTGGCAAAAGCCACCATCGCTGGTCGTATCAACGGCGAGTTAGTCGATGCTTGTGAATTAATTAACGCCGACGCCGCCCTGCAACTTATTACCAGTAAAGATAGCGAAGGTCTTGAGATCATTCGTCATTCTTGCGCGCATTTATTGGGTCATGCCATAAAGCAATTATGGCCGAATACCAAAATGGCCATTGGTCCAACGATCGATAACGGTTTTTATTATGATGTTGATTTGGAAGAGTCAATCACCGAAGACGATTTAGTTAAGCTAGAAAAGCGTATGACAGAGCTGGCGCGTACCGGCTATGAAGTGGTGAAAAAAACCGGCACTTGGCAAGACGCTTATGACGCATTTACTGAGCGTGGCGAAAGCTATAAATTAGAAATTCTTGATGAAAACATTGATAAGTCAGATACGCCGGCGCTTTATTATCACCAAGAATATATTGATATGTGTCGTGGTCCACATGTGCCTAGCATGCGTCATTGTCATCATTTTAAATTGATGAAAGTGGCGGGTGCCTACTGGCGTGGCGACTCAGACAATAAAATGTTGCAACGGGTTTACGGCACAGCATGGGCAGATAAAAAGCAATTAAAAGCCTATATTCAACGCCTTGCTGAAGCGGAAAAACGTGATCACCGTAAAATTGGTAAAACCTTAGATTTATTCCATTGGCAAGAAGAAGCGCCGGGCATGGTGTTTTGGCATAACGATGGTTGGACAATTTATACCGAGTTAGAAAAATTTGTTCGTGAAAAACTGCGCGAATATGATTACGACGAAGTTAAAGCGCCCATGATGATGGACAGAAGTCTTTGGGAAAAATCAGGTCACTGGGACAAATATGCTGACGGCATGTTCACCACTGAGTCTGAAAAGCGCGAGTACGCGATAAAACCGATGAACTGCCCGGGTCATGTGCAAATATTTAACCAAGGGCTGAAGTCTTACCGTGATTTGCCTTTACGTATTGCAGAATTTGGTTGTTGTCACCGTAATGAACCGTCTGGCTCTTTACATGGTTTGATGCGCGTCCGTGGCTTTACCCAAGACGATGCCCATATTTTTTGTATGGAAGAGCAAGTACAAGCGGAAGTGACCAAATGTATTGAAATGGTTTACGACGTTTACGGCTCGTTTGGTTTTGAAGATATTGTCGTTAAGCTTTCTACTCGCCCAGAAAACCGCATTGGTAGTGATGAAATTTGGGATAAAGCAGAAGCTGGTCTTGCCCAAGCATTAACTGATGCTGATATTAAATTTGAATATTTACCAGGAGAAGGGGCGTTTTACGGCCCGAAAATTGAATTTACCCTGATGGATTGTTTAGGTCGCGCTTGGCAATGTGGTACCGTGCAGCTCGATTTTGCCTTGCCAGAGCGTTTGGGGGCTACCTATGTTGGTGAAGACAACGAGCGTTATACACCGGTGATGATCCATCGTGCTATTTTAGGATCACTTGAACGTTTTATTGGTATTTTGATTGAAGAATATACTGGTAAATTCCCAACTTGGTTATCGCCAATTCAAGCAACTGTGATGAATATTACCGACAAACAAGGGCAATATTGTGAAAAAGTTGTTAAAAAACTAAAAGAAAATGGATTTAGAGCAAAACTAGACTTGAGAAATGAGAAGATAGGCTTTAAAATCCGCGAGCATACATTAAAGCGTGTTCCGTATTTGTTAGTTGTCGGCGATAAAGAAATGGAAACTGGCGAAATTGCAGTACGAACTCGAGGTGGTGAAGATTTAGGCACAATGTCGGTAGACGACTTTATTACTAAATTATCGGGCGAAGTTAAAACTCGTCGCTAATCATTCGAACGCATAAACACGCAACATTATTATTTACCCCAAGTAAGCTAAATTAGCGTTTACTTGGGAACAAGGTTCTTTGGAGGAACATGGCTATTAAAGGTGGACAACGAGGCGGGCAAAAAGAGCCAGCACATCGTTTAAATGAGTTGATTACGGGCATTGCAGGTAACGAAGTTCGTTTGATTAAATATGACGGAGAGCCTGGTGGCATCGTCACATTAGATGAAGCAATGAACCAAGCTGAAGAAGCCGGTGTAGATCTTGTTGAAATCAGCCCAACAGCTAAACCTCCTGTTCTTCGTGTTATGGATTATGGCAAGTTTCTTTATGAGAAATCTAAAGAACAAAAAGAACAGCGTAAAAAGCAAAAACAAATACAGGTTAAGGAAATTAAATTCCGTCCTGGTACAGATGAAGGCGATTACCAAGTTAAATTACGTAACTTGAAACGCTTTTTAGAAGGTGGCGATAAAGTGAAAGTAACTTTACGTTTCCGTGGTCGCGAAATGGCCCACCAAGAACTCGGTTTAGAGTTGTTGACTCGCGTTAAAAACGATTTAGCAGAACTAACCGTAGTAGAGTTTTTCCCTCGTCGAGCGGAAGGACGACAAATGGTGATGGTTTTAGCACCTAAAAAATAATCAATATTTGGTATATGCAAGTAGTTAACGTTTTCGAATGTTAATTCACCAATATTGTTTTTAACGGGTAATTTTAGGCCTGCAAGTAGAATCTATCGCTAGTAACAGTGACAAGGTTTTCGCCTAAATTACTAAATTTCAATGGCAACACTTAAATATGAAAATATTTATTGTGTGAATGCGGAGTAATATTCATGCCTAAAATGAAAACTAACAGTGGTGCTGCAAAGCGCTTCAAAAAAACAGCTAATGGCTATAAGTTCAAACAAGCTGGTCTTCGTCATATCTTGACTAAGCGCCGTACTAAAGTTAAGCGTCATTTGCGTGCGAAATGCATGATCGCTGCTTCTGACATTAAGTCAGTTAAAAAACTTTTACGTCACGGTTAATAGGAGAGATAGAAAATGGCAAGAGTAAAACGTGGTGTACAAGCGCGTGCACGTCATAAGAAGGTTCTAAAGCAAGCTAAAGGTTACTACGGTGCTCGTAGTCGCGTTTATCGCGTTGCTTTCCAAGCTGTAACTAAAGCTGGCCAATACGCTTACCGTGACCGTCGTCAACGTAAGCGTCAATTCCGTCAACTTTGGATTGCTCGTATTAACGCAGCAGCTCGTCAAAATGGTTTATCTTACAGCCGTTTCATTAATGGTCTTAAAAAGGCTTCTATTGAAATCGATCGTAAGATCCTAGCTGACATCGCAGTATACGATAAAGCAGCTTTCACATTCTTAGTTGAAAAAGCGCAAGCTTCTTTAGCATAAGTTTGAGATATTAGCACTTTGAAAAGGACGCCCTAGGCGTCCTTTTCTTTTATGTACAGGATGTACGGTATGTCGCGGTGACTTGGCCGTTCCAAGCCATCCTTGGCGTCACGGCATTAGTACATCCATGTACGTCGATGCAAGGAGCGACGATGTGAAAACATACCGTACGGTCAGGTTTTTGGTTCCAGACAAAACCTAAGTACTTACATCCCTGTAAGCAATGTCGCGGTGACTTGGCTGTTCCAAGCCATCCTTGGCGTCACGACATTAGTACATCCATGTACGTCGATGCAAGGCGCGACGATGTGAAAACAGGGCGTACGGTCAGGTTTTTGTTTCCAGACAAAAGCTAAGTAGTTAGATGGATGTCGGTGTCAGACAATGACAAAATGTTAAAGCTGCACGAGGTGTTTTTTTTGTCGAATCAATTAGCCGCAAAAAATTTATAAAAATTTTTGATTAATACTTGTAACGAATACTATTTTGTTTGATGCAAATAAGTACTAAAGATAATATTCGCTACAATGAATTTAAATTTAATGTAAGGGTTTTATTATGAGTCTTGCTGATCAAGTTCTAGCGGTAAACAACGATTTACCTATTCGCACCGATGTTCCTGTGCATAGTGGCAAAGTGCGTTCTGTTTATTGGTTAACTGATACTGATAGTCGTCGTTTAATTGCAGAGAAAAATTACGATGTCGCCGCAGATACGCCGTTAGCCATTATGGTGATCAGCGATAGAATTTCGGCCTTTGACTGTATTTGGCAGGGCGAAGGTGGTATGAAAGGTGTTCCGGGTAAAGGGGCAGCATTAAATGCCATTTCTAATCATTGGTTTGAATTATTTAAACAGCAAGGCTTAGCCGACAGTCATATTCTCGATATTCCGCATCCGTTTGTTTGGATTGTGCAAAAAGCAAAACCTGTGATGATTGAAGCGATTTGTCGCCAATATATAACCGGTTCTATGTGGCGTGCATACGTTAAGGGGGGACGCGAGTTTTGTGGTATTAAACTCAGTGATGGCCTTGAAAAAGACAGTAAATTGCCTGAGTTACTCCAAACACCGTCAACTAAAGGTATTTTAGAGGGCATTCCGGATGTACCAGCGGTAGATGATGTCAATATTACCCGAAAAAACATTGAAGATAACTTTGCCGCTTTTAACTTTAAATCACCTGAAGATATCAGCTTATATGAAAAGCTCTTAACGCAAGGCTTTGATGTAATTTCGGCTGCCTTAACAGAAATTGATCAAATTTTTGTTGATACCAAGTTTGAATTTGGTTACGTAAAAGATCGCGCAGGAAATGATAAATTGATTTATATGGATGAGGTGGGCACACCCGATTCATCACGTATATGGGACGGCGCGCAATACCGTGCGGGTAGCGTGGTTGAAAACTCGAAAGAGGGGTTTCGCCAACTATTACTCAAGCATTTCCCCGACCCTGATATCTTATTAAACAAAGACCGAATGGTTGAACGTGAAGCGCTTGCCCGTGACAATGAATTGCCAGCATCGGTATTAATGGCAGTTTCTAAAACTTATACAGCGATAGCGGAAAAAATAACAGGTAAGGCTATTGTTTTATCGCAAAACCCAAAACAAGAAATAATTAACGTACTACGTGATGAATATCAATTGGTTGATTGATTTTTAGCCGTTGTAAACGTCATCTAGCCTCACAAACGTGGGGCTTTTTTATATTGCCACGAAAAGATATTTGTTACTAATTTGTTAAATTATAATAATTTTGTGTAAAGAAACTTGACAGAGGAGCCTGAGGGTAGTTAAATAATGCCCCTCGATAATTTGATTGATTTTTCGTCTTCAAGTAATTTTCGCTGTTGATAAAAGAGATTTGAGTAAGTAATGGAAAATATTTTATTAGAGTATTATGACAATACTGATCTTTATGATTCCTACATGCCCTTTTTTAAGCAGGGCGGATTATTTTTCCGCACCGATGATGAATATAATTTAGGTGAGGAAATCAACTTGCACGTTAGCTTGCCTGACTCGTTAGAGTCAACTAGTGTTAAAGGACAGGTGAGCTGGGTAACGCCTAAGAATGCGCAAAATGGCAATGATGCCGGTATTGGTGTAATGTTCACCGAAGACCTAGAAAACTTGAGTCAACAAATAGAAAATGCAATTCAACTTATGTTGCATTCTGACAAACCAACTTTGTCTATGTAGTTTAGATTGGTAATTTTTCCTTGAATTGTTATCATATTTTATAAAGTCGTAAAAATAGTAAAGGTAATCGCAATGGAAAAATGGTTTCTACTCGAAAATGATAAAATAATTGGTCCTTTTGATTTGGCTGAAACACAAAAGCTAGTTAAAGATAACCCCTATTTATATGCATGGCAGCCTGCGTACACTCATTGGACTCCGGTTAATCAAATTAGTCAGTTTAATGTTGCAAATGATATGCCTGCTCCCCCTGTTGATATTCCTGAAGAACTGATCGAAGCTTTTGTTGAAGGTGAGCGCGAGCTTATCACCAAGCTTGATAAGTTAGATGAGCAACTTTCGCCAATTAATAGCGATATGGTGAAAGTTACACAAGAATTGAGTCATTATCAGCAGCTAACCCACAGCTTAAATAATGAGATAAAAGCGGTTGTAGCAAATATTGAACAACAATATGCCGCGCTACAACAAAACCTTGTGACTAAGAGTAAATTAACTTAAACCATTAATTTTAAACTCATCCGTTAATATAATTTCAGCAGAGAAGAAATAAATTATGAATACATGGATCTTTTCAAAAAATGGTCAAGTATCTGAGCCATTAGAATTAGCAGCAGCAAAAAAATATGTTGTAGAAAATCAAGATGCGTATGCTTGGCAATCAAGTTATAACCAGTGGTTACCTGTGCATAGTATCAGTGAATTTTCCGCACTGTTACCGCCACGTCAAGAAGTGGCTAAATTACCACAAAATATTGTTGATGAATTTAACAGGAAAGAACAAGCGCTAGAAAAACGCTTTGGTAAATTTAATCAAGAACTCGCTCGTGGTGAAGAAACCGCAAAATTATTCGAGCAAGAGATCGCGAACTACAAGCGCTTAACCATTAACTTAAGCGATGAAGTTAAAGGCAATATCAACGAAATTGAACAACAATATAATGCGTTGCATAAGCAATTAGCAGATATAAAGCAAACTGTTCATGCATCACAGCAAGGTTTAGGGCTTGTGGTGGTAGAATTTAATAAGAAAGTATCAGGTAAGTCTATCGTTAAAATGGACTCTGCTGCACAGGCGCCAGAAAATAAGCAAGCGGCTGTAGAAGTGAAAAAAGTTGCAGAGCCGCTGCAAGCAAGTGTTGCTGAAACAGCGCAAGTTGAAGAAAAAGCAGAAAAACCTGTTGCAAAAGCCATTAGCACGAGAGCCCGTCGACCGACTGGTGCTCATGTCGTTAGTACACGTACGGGTCAGCCGTACAGTGCTGATACAGCAACAGATGCTAAAGCACCAGAAGCTCAAGTGGAAAGCAGTAAAGTAACGCCAATCAACAAAGTTACTGCAAAAGCGACTAATAGCGCTGAAGATGAAGCGCAAGAAAAGGTAGACTCAGGTGTAAAAAATATCTTTAAATCTGTATTTACTAAAGAAGAGAGTACGTCATCGACCAATAAATTTGCTGAATTAGTTGAAGATGATGTAGAAGAAGATGACATGAACAAAAAAGTGCGTAAAAGAAGACGTAGATAAGTCTATTTTAACGAGTTATATGTTCTGAGTTATCAGGCCTCGCAATTGCGGGGCTTTTTTATGTACAGGATGTACGGTATGTCACGATCACATGGATGTGAAAGAGTGACGATGTGCCACTAGGGTTATTGTTACTTCCGATTATTCATGCCATAACAGCGAAAAGTAAATAATTTGTCCGTCATTATTTCATTATCATGGAGTTGGCGTTACGGAGCGATTTCGTCAAAAATTACATTATCTACCAGTATAGATTGTCATCAGCATTAATTTTTGTTGAAAACCTAGATTTACGCTACTTTATCAAGCGATTATTGTGTAAAATCACTGACCATTTTATTAATCGAAAAAATCTAGCTAAAGGCCAATAAAATCGGCCGATGTTAATGTCCAGTATTGTTTGCACAAATAATTTTGGGCACTTGAAACACGCTTTAGAGGAACTCATGAATTTAGACGATATTATATTGCAGGCGGAACAAGCCATTGCTGCGGCCACTGATCCTGCTGAGCTTGATCAAGTTCGCGTTAACTTCTTAGGAAAAAAAGGTTTGTTCACTGAACAAATGAAAGGTCTAAGTAAGCTGCCAAAAGAAGAAAAACCCAAAGCGGGTCAAGTGATTAACATCGCTAAACAAAAAGTTCAGAAATTGTTAACCGAGCGTGGTGAATTATTGCGTGCAGAGGTTATCAAACAACAACTGGCGGCTGAATCAATCGACGTCACCTTACCAGGTCGCGGTGACGAGCTAGGAGGGTTGCACCCAGTAACTCGCACCATTGAGCGTATCGAAAGTTTCTTTGGCGATTTAGGTTTTTCCGTAAAACAAGGGCCAGAAGTTGAAGACGATTTTCATAACTTCGATGCCTTAAATATTCCAGAGCATCATCCTGCGCGTCAAGACCATGATACCTTTTATTTTAACCCTAAATTAGTGCTGCGTACGCAAACCTCAGGCGTGCAAATTCGTACCATGGAAAAAGAACAACCACCTTTGCGTATTATCTCGCCGGGTAAAGTGTATCGCAATGATTACGACCAAACCCATACACCTATGTTTCATCAAGTCGAAGGCTTAATGGTCGACAAAGATGTAAGCTTTACGCATTTAAAGGGCGTTTTGCATGATTTTCTTCATCACTTTTTTGAAGAAGAAGTGGAAATTCGCTTCCGCCCATCATATTTCCCTTTTACCGAACCGTCAGCAGAAGTTGATATTATGGGTAAAAATGGCAAATGGTTAGAAGTGCTCGGTTGCGGCATGGTACACCCTAACGTGCTGCGTAGTGTCGGTATTGACCCTGAAGTCTATACTGGCTTTGCCTTTGGTATGGGAGTTGAACGTTTAACTATGTTACGTTACGGCGTAAACGATTTACGTTCATTCTTCGAAAATGATCTTCGCTTCTTAAAACAATTCAAGTAGGAAAGCCATAAAATGAAATTTAGTGAATCTTGGTTACGTGAGTGGGTAAACCCCGCTATCTCTTCAGATGAATTAGCGCATCAAATTACCATGGCTGGCCTTGAAGTAGACGCAGTAGAGCCTGTAGCTGGTGAATTTACCGGCGTATTAATTGGTGAAGTGGTTGAATGTGGTCCTCACCCTGATGCCGATAAATTACAAGTAACAAAAATCAATTTAGGTCCAGACTTTAATGACGGCGAGTTAGTTGACATTGTTTGTGGAGCTAAAAATTGTCGTTTAGGTTTAAAAGTTGCGGTTGCTACTGTTGGCGCGGTACTACCGGGTAACTTTAAAATAAAAAAAGCAAAACTACGTGGCGTACCGTCACACGGTATGTTATGTAGTGAGTCAGAAATTGGTTTAGCAGACAGTGCTGATGGTATTATGGAATTAGCCAGTGATGCGCCAATCGGTATGTCCGTACGTGATTATTTAAACCTTAATGATGTCAGCATTGATGTCGACTTAACCGCGAACCGTGGTGATTGTTTAGGGCTTAAAGGGTTGGCGCGAGAAGTCGGCGTACTTAATAGTTTAAGTGTTACTGAGCCAACCATTAGCCCAGTTGCTCCAACCATCGATGATACGGTGGCTATTACCTTATCGGCAAAACAAGCGTGTCCGCGTTATTTAGGACGGGTAATTAAAAATATTGATGTTAGTGCCCAAACCCCTTTATGGATGGTAGAAAAACTACGCCGTTGTGGTACACGCTCAATCGACCCTGTCGTTGATGTCACTAACTACGTCTTGCTAGAGCAAGGTCATCCAATGCATGCCTTTGACTTAGACGCAATTGCGGGTGGCATTAACGTACGTTACGCCACTGAAGGTGAAACATTAGTATTGCTTGATGAGAACGAGGTGAAACTGTCTTCAGAAACCTTAGTGATTGCAGACAACGAAAAGTCATTAGCTATGGCGGGTATTTTTGGCGGCTTAGCCTCTGGTGTTACCACAGCATCAAAAGATATTTTTCTAGAAAGTGCGTTTTTTGCCCCACTCGCTATTTTAGGTAAAGCACGTCAATACGGATTGCATACCGATGCATCACATCGTTATGAACGTGGTATTGACCCACAGTTGCAACGTGATGCCATGGAGCGCGCAACCCAACTATTGCTTGATATTGTTGGTGGTGAAGCCGGTCCTATCGTGGAAGCGGTATCCGCAGAAAATATTCCTGCGGAAAAAACCGTTACCCTGCGACGTGCGAAGCTCGATGGGCGTATTGGACACCACATTGAAGATACCACAGTCACTGACATACTAAGCCGTTTAGGTTTTGCTGTTGCTGAAAAGGGCGATTTGGCAGAAAAAGTGTGGACCGTTGTGGTGCCAGGTTATCGTTTCGATATCAGTGTTGAAGTTGACTTGATTGAAGAAGTGGCGCGTATTTTTGGATATAACAATATTCCTAATGTTTCGCCAAAAGCAACCTTAGCCATGCGCGAGCAAAAAGAAGCACAAATACCGGTTAGCAAGTTACGCAATGTTTTAGTTAATCGCGGCTACCAAGAAGCGATCACTTACAGTTTTGTTGACCCAAAAGTGCAAGCTCAGCTTCACCCAGGTCAAGCAACCATGACTTTACCACATCCCATTTCGTCTGAAATGTCGGAAATGCGCATCAGTTTATGGACAGGTTTATTGCAATCGGTGGTTTATAACCAAAATCGCCAACAAGGTCGCGTGCGTTTATTCGAAACCGGTTTGCGTTTCATTCCTGACGAAAGTGTTGAAAATGGTGTTCGCCAAGACAATATGATTGCCGGCGTTTTGAGCGGTCAGCGTAGTGAAGAGCATTGGGATATCGAAAAAGCTGCCAGTGATTTTTATGATATTAAAGCCGATGTTGAAGCCTTGCTTAGCTTAACCAGTAATGAAGCAGCTTTTACCTTTTCAAAGGCAGAAGTTGAGGCACTACATCCAGGCCAAACCGCCGCTATTCACAAAAATGGTGTGCTAGTGGGGCATGTCGGCGCCTTACACCCTGAATTAGAACGAAAATTAGGCTTAAATGGCCGCACGTTAGTTTTTGAATTATTGTTGAGCGAAATCTGTTCTCAAAATATCCCGCAAGCGCGTGATATATCTCGCTTTCCGGCCAATAGACGCGATATTGCTGTTGTCGTTGAAGAGCAGGTCAATGCCAATAATGTCTTACAACTTATTGAAAAGGTTGGCGGAAGTTATTTAGTTGATCTAAACTTGTTCGATGTATACCGAGGTAATGGTATTGAATCTGGTTTTAAGAGCTTAGCAATTGCCATGACATTGCAAGACACGGATAAAACCTTAGAAGAAAAGGATATCACTGACGTAGTTGATCGAGTAGTTGAGAACTTGAAAACTGAACTTAATGCATCTCTGAGGGATTAAATAATGGCGCTAACAAAAGCAGAAGTAGCAGAACATTTATTTGAAGAAGTTGGACTGAGTAAACGCGACGCAAAAGATATGGTTGAAGTGTTTTTCGAAGAAATTCGCGAAACCTTAGAATCAGGTGAACAAGTTAAGTTATCAGGCTTTGGTAACTTTGACTTACGAGTTAAAAGTGAACGTCCGGGACGTAACCCTAAAACTGGCGAAGACATTCCAATTTCAGCCCGTAAAGTGGTGACCTTTCGCCCGGGACAAAAGCTTAAAAGTCGTGTAGAAGAAGGCAACGGCGAATAGGTATCACCTCAGCTTTGCATAAGATAAAAAGGTTGCTTCGGCAACCTTTTTTCGGCTTATTGTTTGGAAGCCTTAGACCTTAAATTGCTTGTACCCCTTAGTCTTGAACAGGCTTCTGTCTTAGAAATGGGTACTTCAAGGTCTTTATGGTTAACTCTTTCAATATCAAAGCTGTTATCGCCAGTGTTGCCCCCGTCGCCATTGCATTTAACTCCAATGGGATGGCCATAGAAAAGCTTTCGGCCGTACCGCTAGCAATTTGCTTGTCGAGATTAAAAATAAATTGATAAACACGATTAAGGTACTCTGAACGTGTTATTTGCTCTAAATGATTGGATAAATAATCAACACGCCGAGATAAACGTTCAATTAATTCGCCGGTACTGATAATAGACGATTCGCTATTGCCTTTATAACTGGTGATCATGGTGATTAAATTGCCATCAAAATGCTGATCTGCAATAAGGTCAAATTGCGCTAATTGCGACTTAGCTTCGCCGAGGTGGCCAGCAAGGCGTTGCTGATATTGCTGTATAAATTCCGGCAGCTGCACACCCAATATAAAAGTGACAGTGAAAAAGCAACGATCAATAATATTGTTGATTAAGGCAAACATAATAGCCAATGACAGTATTTGGATATAGCTCACGTTAGCACAATAACGGCAAAAATTCATGAGGCAATGCATGATCATTAATCAGCTACATTGATTTTACCAAGGTAAGTTTTGCAACCAGAAGATTTTCCTCAATTTAGCGCAACATAATGTTAATATACATGGCACGCAGCCTGCTTATTTTTAATTCAAATTTTACTGGAAATTACTCACCATTATGCGCAGATCCTCACACCAAAGCGAGTTTGAAGTCACCAGTTTTAATTGGCGTGTTGTTAAGTTATTACTGCCATATCTATTTGAATTTAAAGGCCGAATTTTTGTTGCTTTAGCTTGTTTAGTGTTAACAAAAATTGCCAGTGTTTATCTGCCGTTTATCCTCAAAGACATTGTTGATGTGTTAGACAGTCAGCAAGAAAATCGTATTTATTTAGTGCCATTTGCACTGGTAGCGGCATATGGCGTGGTGCGATTAACCATAGTGATATTTGCTGAAATTCGCGACACCTTATTTGGCCGCGTAACCGAACGCGCTATTCGCCGCATTGGTTTAAAGGTATTTCAGCACCTGCATAAACTTGATTTAGACTTTCACCTAAATCGGCAAACCGGCGGATTATCACGCGATATTGACCGAGGCACTTCAGGTATTAGCTTTTTAATGCGCTTTATGGTGTTTAATATTATTCCAACCTTAATTGAAATTGTTATGGTGGTGGGAATTTTATTGGTTAACTACGGCATTTGGTTTGCGCTTATTATCTTATCTTCTATCGTGGTGTACGTTGCTTATTCTGTTTTTGCTACCGATTGGCGAACACGCTTTATCCGCGAGGCGAATAAAGCCGACTCGTCCAGTAATACCCGCGCCATTGACAGTTTACTTAACTATGAAACCGTTAAATACTTTACCAATGAGTCGTTCGAAGCTAATGCTTATGATCAGCAATTAGCAAGCTGGGAGCAGGCGAAAATGAAAAACCGCCTATCACTGTTTGCCTTAAATGGCGGTCAGGCGTTTATTATTTCTTGTGCGATGACCGCTATGTTGGCACTGGCGGCCTACCAAGTCACTTATGAAAAAATGACGCTAGGTGATTTTGTTTTGATCAACGCCTTTATGATGCAACTTTTTATTCCACTGAATTTTTTAGGGTTTGTTTATCGAGAAATTAAAGGTTCATTGGCGAACATTGAACATATTTTCGATTTAATGTTGAAAAAACCAAAGGTTGAAGATAAAGACAATGCTAATATTTTGACATTAAGCGCGGCAGAAATAACCTTTCAAAATGTAAGCTTTGCCTATGACGAAAAGCGGCCCATAATCAAAAACATTTCCTTTACCGTCAAACCCGGACAAAAAGTTGCCGTGGTGGGTGAGAGTGGCTCTGGCAAGTCAACCTTAGTGAAATTATTGTTTCGTTTTTACGATTGCAACAGTGGTCAAATCTTAATTGATGGCCAAAATATTAGCCATGTCACCCAACATTCGTTAAGAAAAAATATTGGTATTGTGCCACAAGATACCGTGTTATTTAACGATACCCTGTTTGCCAATGTTCATTATGGTGAGCCCGAGGCGAGTGTTGAAAGGGTAAATAGCGCTTTTGAACTTGCTCACCTTGCTGACTTTATTGACCGTTTGCCAGAAGGTGTGGAAACCATTGTTGGCGAGCGCGGTTTAAAACTTTCCGGTGGTGAAAAACAACGAGTCGCCATTGCGCGAACGATTTTAAAAAATCCGAAAATTTTAGTGTTTGATGAAGCCACATCGTCACTTGATAGCCAGTCTGAGCGGGCAATTTTAAGCGCGATTAAATAAGCGGCACAAGATAGAACCAGTTTAGTCATCGCGCATCGATTATCCACCATAATTGACGCTGACAATATTATTGTTATGCAGCAAGGTGAAATTATTGAGCAGGGCACACATCAAGCATTATTGGCTAAAAACGGCCATTATGCAGCGATGTGGCAATTGCAACAAAGCGATAATAGCGATAATAGCGAGCTGTAAACTCCAAGCAATTGCTTAAACAGAAAAGGTTATAAAGTTGCTATGACAACAGAAAGTGAAATTGCCCAAACAAAGCAATGGCTAGAGCAAGTGATTATTGGCTTAAATTTTTGCCCATTTGCGAAAAAAGAGTTTGTTAATCAAACCATTCATTATTATGTCAGTGCACAAGCGCAGCTTAAATCAGCATTAACTGAATTTTTAGCTCAGTGCCAATATCTGCATGATAACCCCAACATTGAAACGAGTTTGTTAATTTATCAGCAGGGCTTTAGAGACTTTAATCGCTTTTTAGATTTAGTTGATTACGCCAATGACCTGCTCGTTGATTATGACTTTGAAGGAACATTTCAACTGGCAACTTTTCATCCGGAGTATTGTTTTGCCGATGCGAATTATGACGATGCCAGTAACTTTACCAATCGCTCGCCATATCCCACGTTGCATTTAATTCGTGAAGACAGTATGGAGAAAGTGTTAAAGGTCTATAAAAACCCAGAAGCTATTCCCGACAACAATATAGCTTTGGCAAATGAAAAAGGCGCTGATTATTTTAAAACTTTATTGATGACGATTAAAAATAGTCGGTAAAGGCAAATAGTGCTTTCACTATTGCAATAGTCGGTTGTTCAAATACGTTTTAGCGTCGAGTTGATAGTTAGATCTTGAGAGTAAATTTTTTCATTAGTCCTTGAATGCTGTTTAATAACTTGTTGGCTGTTATTCACCAAAGCCACGAATTACGGTATACTGCCGGCATTTAAAGTACGCTAGCGTTGCATAAGCAGCAATAAAGTAGGTAATATTTTTTGTGGAAAAACATCCGGTTGTAAAAGTTGGTGGCAGTATTGAGCAGGCAGTTAAGGGCGAGTATACCCTTGACGTTGCTGCCATTTTAAAGGAAGCATGGCAAATCACCTTGAAATCGCGAGTGGCGATTAATGTTGGACTCTTATTTTGCCTGTTGATTGGTATGTTGATTTCCATGCTCGTTAGCAGCCAAATGGGGGGTATTGAAGTCGCCATTCAAGATCAACAATCTGCCACCTTACTCAATATTATTGTGACGCTTGCGGTATACCCCTTTGTCGCAGGCGTCGAAATGATGGGTGTGTTTCATGCTATTGGCTTAAAAACCCGTGCTAAATTAGTCTTCGCTTTTCTAAAGCGCGGCAGCTGGGTTGCGGTTTGCGCGTTATTGTCTTCGACCTTAGTTACGCTTGGCTTAACCTTATTTTATTTACCCGGCATATTTCTAGCCGTAGCATTGTCATTGGCATTGCCTTTGGTGGTTGAAAAACAGTTGTCACCAATAAAAGCAATTTCGGTCAGTATTCAAGCCACACGTTTTCAATGGTTTAAAATGTTCGCCTTGTACCTATTATTGGCATTGGCTATGCTAGTTTCTGCCTTACCTGTTGCTGCAGCGGGTGCTTCAGAGCTGGGCTTTATTGCCGTGGCGTTTTTCCTGTTTTGTTTAACCTATATTGCGCCAATGTTTTATAACGTAAAAGGCATTTTGTATCGGGAAATTTTTGGCCTACAAATGCAAGCATCAAACGATAACACCAACAACATCAGTGATACGTTTTCCGCTTAACCGCTTCGCTATATTGGTTATTTAGCCATTAACAACATTGACATCATTGCTTAAGGAGCCGATGGCTTGAGGAAATCTGCTAGACAATACATTTTGGTATTACTATTTTTTGCACTGTTGGTTGTGGGGTTGATTGCCCCTTTTACGTTTTTACCTGTGCCGGTAAAAACGCCCGAACCCACACCAGATGTGCCGAAAAAAATTGAAAAAGTGATTAAGGTTGTCGAACAACCCTTACACAATGTTAGTTTGCCCGACTTTGCCGGTATTCGTGACGTTAAAGAGAAAAAGCGTCAGTTTTTTGCCTTTATTAAACCGGCAGTGTTGGCGGAAAATAAACGCATATTGAGCATACGTATAGAGGTTGAACGCTTAATTGCCCAGTTAACCTTAGAAGAGCCATTTAGCGACGAAGAGCATGCCTTAGTGGCAAAGTTAATTAAACAATACCGGGTCAGCAAAAAGTTTTCATTGCTGCGACAGCTGTATGAGCTCCAACTTAAGATTGATATTATTCCGCCAGCATTGGTGTTAGTACAAGCGGCGAATGAGTCAGCGTGGGGCACGTCTCGCTTTGCCCGTATTGGCTTAAACTTTTTTGGTGTTTGGTGTTACAAAAAAGGTTGTGGCATGGTGCCAAGTGGTCGTAATGTTGGTGCAAAACATGAAGTAGCTGCGTACGACTCTGTTGAGCAAGGCGTGGCACGCTATTTAAAAAATATCAATACCAATAGTGCTTATGTGGTATTTAGAACTATTCGTGGTCAACTGCGTGAACAAGACCAAACCTTAGCACCGGAGATACTCGCAACGGGCTTAATGCCTTACTCTGAGCGTGGCACTGACTATGTGTTAGAGTTAACGGAAATGATCCGCCATAATCGCCGCTATTTTGTTGCTAACTAACCTGAACTCGGTTTAAGAGATATTTAACAAATTGAAATAAAAGTAGAAATTATTTTATTACTACTTTTCATCTTTTTAAATAACAAAAAACTCGTTAGCGAAAACTAACGAGTTTTTTTTGAAGTGCTTGAATGTTTCGTTTACAGGTGCACTTTTACCATAGCACTAACGGTATTTTCGTTATCTATGCCACTGATGCCAAACTTGTTATGCCAGTATGAATATTCGATCCCCACTTGAAAGAATTTGGCTTTACCAAAATACTTACCAACATCTAACAGTATTTGCGGGTTAAAGTGAAATTCAGACTTATGATCGTTGGCGGCGGACGACCAATCAATAAAGGCATCAATAAGAATGTCATGTTTACCGATAGCGATAGGATAGCCCCAAGTCACCGTAAGCTGATAGTCATTATCGGTATCATCATTATCCGCAAAATAGATATTGCTACCTAAATGACTAAAGCCAGCAATGTTCCATGACGCGCCAACACCGAGTAAGTAGTTATTAAAGCCAAAACCAAAACCATCATCGTTACCTGTATCGTGTTCATATGTGCCGGCTAGATAGAAGTCGCTTATTGACCCCATGGTGATTTTTGAATCCGTTAAGTAACTTAGGCTTAAACGTGCTGAAAGCTCACCGTAAGTTTCTTCAAAACGACCGTGATTGTTATCGCTGCTAGCAGTAATACGATCAGCAAAAAAGAACAAGTCACCCCAGTTATGGCCTGAGGCATGTTCGAATGTGATCACATTAATATTGTCGTGTTTCAATACTTGGAAATCATTAGTATTTTTTAAATAACTTAGTGAGTTGTCACTCCACAGTGTTTCAGCGCTCACAGTGTTAGCAAATACAAGTGCTAAAAGTCCAAGAGACTGAGATATTTTTACTGATATTGACATTGTTTATTACTTCCTTTAAGTAAGTATTTTGAAATTAATAGCTTATAAATATATCCATTACGAGAAAAAAGCGAACTTACCAAAAAATAGCAGCGCTAAGCACAAAACACTGAGGTTGATTTTATTAAAATGGCCACTAAAAGCACGTACTGCCACGTAGCTAATAAAACCAAAGGCGATACCGTTGGCAATAGAGAAGGTTAACGGCATAGTAATGCAAATAACCGCCACGGGCACGGCTTCTGATAAATCATCCCATTTTACATGTACTAACCCTGCTAGCATTAATACCGCGACATAAAATAAAGGCCCAGCAGTGGCGTAAGCTGGCACCATAGCGGCGAGTGGTGAAAACATTAACGAGAGTAAGAATAACACGCCAACGGTGACCGCCGTTAAGCCTGTACGGCCACCAGCACTAACACCGGCGGTACTTTCGACATAGCTTGTGGTGGTTGACGTGCCTAACACGCTACCGGCAATAGTTGCCGTTGAGTCGGCTAAAAGTGCTTTTCCTAAACGTGGAAAATTGCCGTGCTTATCGAGCAAGTTGCCGCGTTGAGCCACGGCAATTAAGGTGCCTGAGGTGTCAAATAAATCAACAAAAAGAAAGGCAAAAATGACCGACAACATGCCGACCTCTAGCGCACCTGTAATATCGAGTTGCATCAAGGTTGGCGCAACAGAAGGCGGCATAGAGATCAGTCCCTGGTACTGTACATCGCCCGCTATAATGCCAATAACCGTGATCACTAGTATTGAAATCATCACTGAGCCATTGACGCCACGGTTAGCTAAACCGACGATTAGAAATAGCCCTAAGGCGGCCAATATTGCCGGCATAGTGGTAATGTCGCCTAAGGTCAGTAATGTTGCCGGGCTATCAACCACGATACCAGCATTTTTTAAGGCAATAAAGGCTAAAAACAGACCGATACCCGCCGCAATACCAAAGCGCAAAGAATGTGGGATACTGTTAATGATCCACTCGCGAATATTAAATAAACTTAAAATGACAAAGACAATACCAGAGAAGAATACCCCGCCTAACGCCACCTGCCAGGTGTAGCCCATTTCGAGTACTACGGTATAGGTGAAAAACGCGTTTAAACCCATCCCTGGCGCCAAGGCAATGGGGTAATTCGCTAGTAGGCCCATAACAAAACAGCCAATAGCAGCGGCAACACAGGTGGCGACAAATACCGCGCCATGATCCATGCCGGCATCCGCTAACATCGCCGGATTAACAAAAATAATGTAAGCCATGGTTAAAAATGTGGTAAAACCGGCAATAAGTTCTTGTTTTACCGTGGTATTATGCTTTTGCAGCTTGAACAGTTGTTCTAACATGGACATCCCTTTTTATAAGTTAAATACTCGATGTTTTGAACTCGCTTGGTTTTCGTATTATTTGAGTTCGACTACTGGTAATAAATCCGCTGGATCAATTTGTATAGCATTCGCTTTAGTAGCATTTGCAGCATTAAAGCTTACTTGATCAAAAGCCGTATCACCACCGTCGATGATGCCTGAATTCGAATTAATGTTTTTAAAATCAAAAAGTTCGCTATCACATAAGTGTGAAGGTACCACGTTTTGCATAGCGGTAAACATGGACTCAATACGCCCTGGAAAGTTTTTATCCCAATCATTTAGCATAGCTTTAATATTTTGCCGTTGTAAATTAGGTTGTGAGCCACATAAGTTACAAGGGATAATCGGAAATTGTTTTAAGGCGGCGTACTGAATAAGCTCTTGTTCTTTACAAAATGCTAACGGGCGAATCACCACATGTTCGCCGTTATCAGACACCAGTTTTGCCGGCATTGATTTTAGCTTGCCACCATAAAACATATTGAGCATTAAGGTTTCCACCATATCGTCCCTGTGATGGCCAAGGGCAATTTTAGTGGCACCTAAGGTTTTCGCTGCTTTGTACAATACTGCTCTGCGCAGACGAGAGCATAAGCTACAGGTGGTTTTTCCTTCAGGAATTTTCTCTTTGACAATCGCGTAAGTGTCTTCTTCAACAATTTGATAAGCGACATCCAGTGATTCAAGGTAATTAGGTAAAACGTGTTCAGGAAAACCCGGTTGTTTTTGGTCAAGGTTAACGGCGACTATGTCGAAATTAATTGGCGCTGACTCTTTTAAACGCATCAGAATTTCTAGCATGGCATAGCTGTCTTTACCGCCCGATAAACAGACCATAATTTTATCGCCGTCTTCAATCATCTTGTATTGGGCAATGGCTTGACCAACATGACGTCGTAAACGTTTTTCAAGTTTTTGTAACTGCGTGGTTTGGCTTGCAGTTAAGGGCGAGTTGTTATCTGCGCTCATAGTAGGTTTCCTGATAAGTCCCTAATAATTTATGGCGCGTAGTATAGCGGAAGCGGTTAGTTGAAAAAAGTTGAATAGGGTAGTTTATCGCTGTAATTAGCAGCATTTACAGTTGAGAGGAACAGACTAATGTCGGAAATTTATTGAGGTCGCCATAGATAAGTAGGCAAATAAAAAGTTGAACAGGCGCTAGCCAAATTCAACTTTTTATTGTTGCGCGGGTCGCTATTCAATATCTAATGGCGAGATATAACCATCAGGTTTAAGGGCTAATACATCACAATTGAGTCGGTCGATTACGTGCTCTGCGGTATTGCCAATAAGCGCTGCAGATAAGCCGGTACGGCCGATGGTGCCTAAAATCACTAACTCAGCATCTAGCTCACTGGCAATGTTTTGAATAACATCTTCGGGTAAGCCTTCTTTAATATGGGTGTTTTCCTCAGCAATATTAAAGGCCTGAGCATGCTCTAACATGGCTTTTTTGTGATGCTTTAACATTGAGTGGTTATAATCGCTGGCATCAAATTCGGGTATTTCTATGGCAATGTTTACTGGTGTGCCAGGGAAAGAATTGACCAAATGTAAATTAGCGTGCATCACTTGCGTTAACTGTTTCGCTTCAGCGGTAATTTTATCGTTGAGTGATTTATGCTCTTCTTCATCACTGCCAATGTTTAAGGCGGCAACGATATTGCCGTTGTCGGGCCATAAATGCTCTTTAACTAATAACACAGGGCAAGGGCATTTTCTCAGAATATGCCAATCGGTTGGCGTGAAAATAACCGCTTTAAGTTTGTCGTGTTGATGAGTGCCTTTAATCACTATGTCATAGCCGTTATGTAGCACCTGCTCGATAATTTGCTCGAATGGTCGATTATGCCAAATTACTTGGCAATCTACGCTCAGGCCTGAGACATCATAATCAGCAAGTAGCGATTCTAGCCATTGTTTGCGATCGTTAATCACAGATTGACGCATAGCTTCACGCTCGTCACTGGACAGCATGGTGGTCATTTCATAAGAAAAGTCGTATATGGTCAAAAATGCTGTAATGCTAGCACAGGTTTTTCGTGCTAATTCTATGGCACGTTTTACCGCTTTTTGATCTTCGGTTGTTGGGTCAACAACGGCGAGTATTTTTTGATACTTTTCCATCTATAGCTCCCTAATTATCGCTTACTGTATTTATAACAATAGCCTAGTTTTGAACAATATTAGTTGTTTCAAATCAAATTACTATCGTAACAATAATAAACAGCATTTCACGCTTAGCATAGCGTGAAATGCTGACTTAAGAAAACTGGGAAAGTCGCGGGGAATGAAAGGGGAGATTAAAGTGCCGCACACTCGTTTAATTTCTCCATATCTAAAATGGTGATTAATTTTCCATCCACTTGTATTAAGCCATTTTTATGAAAACGATTCAATAAACGGCTAATGGTTTCAACGGTTAAACCAATATAATTACCAATATCACTACGGGTCATGGTTAATCGAAATTCAGACGCGGATAAACCACGAGCATGATAGCGGCTGCTTAAGGCGCTGATAAAGGTGGCCAGTCGTTGTTCGGCATTTTTCCGGTTCAGCAAAGTCAGCATTTCTTGATCGTCACGAATTTCTGTACTCATCATACGTAAAATTTGCTTTTTCAATTTTGGCATGCTGTTGGATAAACTATCGAGGGTATTGTAAGGAATTTCACATACCATTGACGTTTCTAGTGCTTTGGCAAAACTTGGGTGTTCACCATTGGCGATAGCGTCAAAGCCCAATAAATCACCGGCTAAATGAAAACCGGTAATTTGTTCTTCACCTTGCTCATTAACGGTATAGGTTTTAAAAGTACCTGAGCGCACTGCATATAGAGCTTGCATGGTTTGGCCATCGGTAAAAATTTGTTCACCTTTATGAATAGGGCGCTTACGATCAATAATATTATCTAAGGTGTCGAGCTCTTTTTCATTGAGGGAAAATGGCAGGCATAATTCACTAATACTGCAGTTTTGGCAGTGAATATGTTGGTGAACGGCGCAGGGTTTGTTACTCATAATATCCTATGATGTTTATATTGATATGTCCATTATATCGATAATATTAGATGCATTATTGATATGCAATAACTATAGTGTAAATGCCGTATAAAATTACCACCATCGCTGCGAACTTTCGAAATAAAGTGTTGCTCAATAATGACTTAACGCTGAGCGCGCCAAGCGAAACTGACAGTAAAGCCGGCATGGTGCCTAAGCCAAAGAAAAACATGATCAAGGCGCCATTAACGACGTTAGCACTTGCTAAGGCCCAAGTTAAGGTAGAGTAGACCAAACCACAAGGTAGCCAGCCCCACAATGCCCCTAAGGCAAAGGCACTGTGGCTGTTTTTAATCGGGATAAATTGTTTTGCTTTTGGCGATATAAACTGCCAAATATATTTGCCTATATGTTCAATGCGGTTCAATAGCATTAGCCACTGCCCCAAATACAAGCCAAGTAAGATCAAAAAAATTCCAGCGAAGGTTTTGAGTATCGCCACCGGAAAACCTAAATTTTTTGCTGCCATCGAGCTAGTAAAAGCAACCAAGGCGCCAATAAAACTGTAAGAGGCAATACGGCCAAAATTATAGGCTAAAACAAAACGATACTTTTTCGCGCGTGAGGTGTTGGGTATCGCCGTTGTGAGCATAGTGCTAATACCGCCGCACATTACCAGACAATGGCCTGAGCCGAGCAAACCGATGATGAAAGCCGAGAAAAAATCAAGGGTCATGGGTTAACTTTTATCCAGCTTGTCGGTGCCACTATCTGCTTGGCCGTGAGGTTTTACTTGCTCGCTAGCGGGGTTGCTTTTGTCTGTTTGATTTTGCTCTTGTGTGCCCTTATTCGCATGACTGTTTTTATCATCATCAAATAAAATACTCAGGCCTTGTTTTTCAAGGTCGTCAAACTGTTCGGTTTTCACTGCCCAAAAAAACAGATAGATACCAATAATGGTCAGTAAAATAGCAATTGGAATTAATACGTAAATTACACTCATTTTTTTAACAGCCTTAAAGAGTTACTCACGACTAATATTGAACTGGCTGACATACCAACAACCGCCATATACGGAGCGATATAGCCGGCAACCGCCAAAGGCAATACAATCGCGTTATAACCAAACGCCCAACAATAGTTTTGTTTAATAACACGCGCGGTGCACTCAGCGACTTGTCGCAAGATTTGAACACTACCGAGTTTGTTGTTGAGTAATATCACGTCGGCGCCGTTTTTCGCGATATCAGTGCCACTACCCATAGCAATAGATAAATGCGCCGCGCCCAATACCGGCGTATCATTAACGCCATCTCCTATCATTGCCACCGTATGCGTGCTTTGCAGCTGTTTAATGGCACTGACCTTATCTTGCGCAGATAAGTTCGCTTGTACGCTATTAAGCCCGAGCGTTGTTTGCAATTTATTACAACCAGCTAAGTGATCGCCAGACAACATAGTGGTTAGGATATTATCATTGTGGAGAAATTCAATCAGCGCTTTGGCGTTATCACGTAAGCCATCATGAAGGTAAAACTCAGCCACTAATTCATCATTATGCATTAATACACATTGAGCAGTAGAGCTAAGGTGCGGTTTATCGCCAAGTAACCACGAACATTTTCCGATGCGATAGTGCTGTTCATTGACCTGGCCTGAAATTCCCGCGCCTGGCACAACCACAACTTGGCTGCTTCTCTGACTAAAATTTCGAAATGCACTAAAGGCTTTTGCTAGCGGATGCGCCGAGTGCGCTTCTAACGCGGCGGCAATCGCTAATACTTGCGCTTCACCTTGTGGATTATTTGTCGGTGAAAACTGACCGTAAGTAACCACCTGTGCGATAGTAAATTCACCTGTGGTAAGGGTGCCGGTTTTATCAAATGCCACAGCATCGACTTGCGGCATGGTTTCCAAGACATGAGCCGATTTGATCAAAATGCCGTCTCGGTTAAGGCGTGTCGTGGCACAGGTTAATGCGGTTGGTGTTGCAAGTGACAGCGCACAAGGGCAGGTAACCACTAACACCGACAAGGTGACCCAAAAAGCCTCTGCAGGCTGATGCTGTGACCAGTAAAGTGCAGTTAATGTGGCAACAAATAAAATCAAGGCAACAAAGTATTGGGCTATTTTATCCGATAATTTTGCCAGTTTAGGTTTATGACTTTGAGCATGTTCACTTAGGCGGATCAGCTGGCTTAAAAATGATTGCTGATTATTGTGTTTAACTTTTGCCGTTAAATTTCCATCACCATTGATGGTGCCAGCAAATATGTTATCAGTAGTCGTTTTATGTAACGGTAACTGCTCACCAGAGAGCATAGCTTCGTTGATTTGACTCGTACCGGAGATGATTTCGCTATCAGCTGGGACAGTTTCGCCGGGTTTAACGATAATTATGTCATCTGCTTTTAATTGTGTCGCGGCGATAAAACACTCTTGACCCTTTTCCACTTTGGTGGCGGTCATCGGCATTAGTTTTAATAAATTAGCGGAAACATCGGCAGCGCGCGTTCGAGCCCGAAATTCAAGAAATTTACCAATTAATAATAAAAAGGTAAACATAGCAACCGACTCAAAATACACTTCGCCTTGCTGGCTAACGGTTGCCCAAGCGCTGGCGAGAAACGCTAAACTAATCGCGATAGCTACCGGTACGTCCATGGAGAGTTGTCGCGCTTTTAAGGCGAAAAAGGCACTTTTATAAAACGGGAATGCGCCGTAAGTGACTATGGGTAGGGTTAAAAACAAGCTGGCCCAACGTAAATACATTATATTGTGCGCCGCCATATCAGCAAAGGCACCAAAATATAAACCAAAGGCGATCATCATTACTTGCATCATTAAAATGCCTGAAACCCCTAAGCGCTTAATAAAGCTTTTCGCTTGCTTTTTATTGAGATCTTCAGCGATGCTCGCTTTAAACGGCAGGGCATGGTAACCAATTTTATCGATAACGCTCAGTATTTCACTGAGCTTAACTTGTGCTTCTTGCCATTGTACTGTCGCTCTTTGTGTCGTGGCGTTAACGTTTATCTGATGAATGCCGGTCAGTTTACTCAGCTGCATTTCAATTAACCAAGCACAGGCAGAGCAACTGATGCCTTCAACGGTTAATATGGTTTCTTTATAACCCTCGTGATAATAGGCAAATTCGTTTTGTAAGCTCTCATCATCAAGCACTTTATTACGCTGCAACTGCTCAGGCACTAAACCTGGGCTTTTTTGTGCGGGCGCGCTGCGAAAACGGTAATAGTCGGTTAAATTATTATCGACGATGGTTTGTGCAACACTTTGACAACCGAGGCAGCACATTGGCTGATCTTTATTGTCGATAAGGGCTGTGAGCGTTGTGCCATTAGGTACGATTTCACCACAGTGAAAACATGCAATATTCATTAACCTTGGATCATTCATTTATGCTTAATAATCACTGTTTATTAACCGCGCATTAATTTGCTTGGCTAGGTGTTGGAACAATGGCAATAAATTCTGATTGCGGCAGGGTGATCACCGATTGAATTTTCCAGTGATCTTCAAACGGACTAATGGTCACTCGCCACTTGCCAGAAACGTCATGATCGGCGTCAAAGTGATGGGTAAAGTTACCATTACCATCAGCGGTTAACGCTAAGTAGAAATCTCGCTCAGCTAGTGTTGGGTGGTAAAAGTTAACATTTAATAACGGAAATTCTCTTTCGATACCGGTTGGGCGAATAACAAGTTGATCACCAATAAGCTTTAGGCCAAAGCGCATGCCAAGTTTTTGTGCGTGTTTAATTTTACCTAACTCCAGGTTGATGGCTTTGCCCTTTTTGTAATAATCACCTACCACTAGGGTGTCTGGGTTGGTATTGGCAATAATAAAGGTGGCAATACCGGCAACAACGGCTGATAAAGGCAACAAAACCACAAGCCATGCCCAAGGCTCTCGATACCAAGATGTTTTCATGAAAATCTCTTCTTTGTCTTTGTGCGTGCATATATAACGTTGGCGCTATTATACGGCTTTTATTAAAGGGTAACTATTAAAATACGCTAATTAAATCGATAGACCTTAAGGCCTGAATAAAAAAAACCTTAGCGTAATACAACACTAAGGTTTTGCTTATACTGTGATGTTTTAGTTATAACGCTCAGTTATTACTGTTGAGACAAACTATAAACATAAGCGCTGATCACGTGCACTTTTTCTTCCCCTAGGATCTTATCCCAAGCAGGCATTACACCGGCACGACCATTGGCAATTGAGGTTTCAACAGCGCGCTGCGAACCACCATATAACCAGGTATTGTCGGTTAAGTTTGGCGCGCCTAGGGCAATACCCATTTCAGCACTGCCTTTACCTTCGGCGCCGTGACATGCTGCACACATGGCAAATTTAACTTTACCTGCTTGTGCGGCTTGTGTATCCACTTCACGACCACTTAAGCTTAAGACAAAAGCGGCAACTTCTTTAACGCCTTGCTCGCCACCTAATGCTGCACTCCACGCCATCATGCCATTGGCCTTACGACCGTGCATAATACTGGCTTTAATCGTTTCAGGTTCGCCTCCATATAACCAATCGTTGTCGGCTAAGTTCGGGAAACCTGTAGTACCACGCGCATCTGAGCCGTGACATTGTGAACAGTTTTGTAAAAACAAGCGTTGACCCACTTTTAGCGCTTCTTCATCACCGGCAAGAGTTTCAATGCTTTGCGCAGCATACGCTTCAAAAATAGGACCATATTTTGCGTCAGCCGCTTCTACTTCACGGTCGTACTGCACTAACATGCCTGATTCTTTTGCGCCAACCACACTAGCTTTTGATTGCTCTAAGTTAAGAATACCTTGGTTTGAACTCTTCCAACCCAGTAGGCCTTCAAAGTTACCTAAACCAGGGTAAAGTAGTAAATAACCAAAGCCCCAAATAATGGTTAATAAGAAGAAGGTACTCCACCATTTTGGCAATGGGTTGTTCAATTCTTCAATGCCGTCAAAGGTGTGGCCCATAGACTCACCTTCTTCGACGCCTGCAAAGTTCTTTAAACACATGCGCAAAAGCAGGTAACAACCTACCAAAGTGCCAAGGGTAAGAACGGTAATCCAAATACTCCAGAAGCTAGACATTATTATTAGTCTCCTGTTTGTTATTTTTATCAGTGTCTTTTAATTCAGTATCTGTTTTTTCTTCAAATATTGAATTTGCCGCTTCATCAAATGCACTTTTGCGTTTTTTTGAATATGACCAAATCACAATGATAATAAATAATGCCAATATTAATAGGGCTATTAGCCCTCTAAGCGTGCCGTAGTCCATCATCATTACTTCAACGCATGACCAAGCGACTGTAAATATGCAATCAATGCATCCATTTCTGTTTTGCCTTTGACTGCTTTTTTCGCATCAGCAATTTCAGTTTCAGAATAAAGTGGAATGGCATTGCCTTGCTCGTCTTTATGACTCCGGTTACGGGTTAAGAAGTTAAAGGTTGATAACTTCTTCGCCGTTAATTCACCATCAAGGGTGTTATCCGCTAACCATTTAAACGATGGCATATTTGATTCAGGCACAACTGAACGTGGGTCCAGTAAATGCGCACGGTGCCAATCGTCACTGTAACGACCGCCAACACGGGCTAAATCAGGACCCGTACGTTTTGAACCCCATAAAAATGGATGTTCCCATACTTGTTCGCCGGCAACAGAGTAATGGCCATAGCGTTCAGTTTCCGCACGGAAAGGACGGATCATTTGGCTATGACAGACATTACAACCTTCACGAATATAAATATCGCGACCTTCCATTTCTAGTGCGGTGTAAGGGCGTAAGTTATCTACTGGCGTTGTGGTTTCTTTTTGGAAAAATAATGGTGTTATTTCAACTAAACCACCGATGCTGATAGCAAAAATAGTAAAGATAAAGAATAAGCCAACGCTTTTTTCAACTTTTTCATGTTTGTTGTTCATTACCTAGCTCCTTAAACTGCTTCAACGGGCTTAAGACTTCCGTCTTTAGCGTAGATAGTTTTGAACATGTTGTAAGCCATTAAAATAAAGCCAGCAACCACCAAGACACCACCAACAAAACGCATAAAGTAGAATGGGTAAGACGCGGTTAAACTTTCAACAAAGCTGTAGGTTAAAGTACCGTCAGTATTTACCGCACGCCACATTAATCCTTGCATTACCCCTGAAATCCACATGGCAACAATATATAAAACAATACCGGCGGTGTGCATCCAAAAATGAATGTTGATTAAGCGTATGCTGTACATACGGCCTTGGTTAAACAACACGGGAATTAAGTGGTACATAGCACCAATAGATACCATTGCAACCCAACCTAGTGCGCCAGAATGAACGTGACCAATAGTCCAATCCGTGTAATGTGAGAGGGCATTTACTGATTTAATGGCCATCATTGGCCCTTCAAACGTCGACATGCCGTAGAAAGATAGTGAAACAATTAAGAAGCGGAGAATAGGATCATGACGAAGTTTATGCCATGCACCTGACAGCGTCATAATACCGTTAATCATACCACCCCAAGATGGTAAGAATAATACAATTGACATCACCATACCCACAGATTGTGCCCAATCAGGTAGTGCTGTGTAGTGTAAGTGATGAGGGCCGGCCCAAATATATAAAGACACTAACGCCCAAAAATGCACAATAGATAAACGGTAAGAATAAACCGGACGCTCAGCTTGTTTTGGTACAAAGTAATACATCATACCCAAAAAGCCCGCGGTTAATAAAAAGCCAACGGCATTATGACCATACCACCACTGCATCATGGCATCGATAGCGCCAGAATAAAGTGAATACGATTTCATCATAGAAACCGGTATAACCATGCTATTACCAATATGTAATACGGCAACGGTTAAGATAAAACCACCGAAAAACCAGTTAGCAACATAAATGTGCGAGGTTTTACGTTTGACCAAAGTACCAAAAAAGACAATGGCGTAACTGACCCAAACCACAGCGATTAAAATATCAATCGGCCATTCCAACTCAGCGTATTCTTTACTTGAGGTATAGCCCATAGGTAAGGTGATTATCGCAAGCACGATAACGGCCTGCCAGCCCCAAAAAGTAAATGCTGCTAACTTGCCACCAAAAAGTATGGTTTTACAAGTACGTTGAACAACATAATATGAAGTGGCAAAAAGCGCACTGGTGCCAAAGGCAAAAATTACTGCATTGGTGTGCAGTGGGCGAAGGCGAGAATAGGTTAGCCAAGGTGTTTCAAAGTTTAATGCAGGCCAAATTAATTGTGCTGCAATAAGAACACCGACTAAAGTACCAACGATCCCCCAAATAACTGTCATAACGGTGAATTGACGCACCACATCGAAGTTATAGGAAGAATGATCAAGCGTTGTTGTCATTTTTATTGTTCCGTTACTGGGTTAGGTTTTGCAATTTTCTATAAAAATCATACTTTTTCATGAAAAAATGCTAAGAAGCCGTGATAAATATCACACTCGGTTACGAGTTGTTTTAAATTCGCGGTAATTTTACCTGTCGGCAATGATATAAATCAACCGCAAAGCTTGATTTATATCAACAAAAAAATGTATGTGGTTGAGTTTCGTTAGGGGGCAGCCTGCACTATGTGACGATTAATTGTTGTGGTGATAAAAACTTAGCAAGAAAAGCAAGCATATCTCCTGATCTCAACAGCTATGAACAGATAAATGTATCGGCTAATTATAGGCAATACTTTTTAAGCCCGCGAGGTCGAGAATTTCGATATTTTTCGCGCTAATGGACAATAGCCCCTTTTGTTGAAATTTTGAAAATATTCGACTTAAGGTTTCACGGCGAAAACCAAGATGGTTGGCAATAACTTCGCGACCAACCGGCAGGTGCATTTTTGTAGCACTGGCTTGATATTGCGCATTACGTTTTAGCATATTGAGCACAAAGGCGGCCAGTAAACTTTCAGCGGTATGTTTTGCCACTACAGAACTAAATTCTTCGCGTAACATGGCATTTTGCTTACTGAGTAATGAAATTAAATTCAGTTGCAGTTCAGGCAAGAGTTTTCCGCATTCGTTTAGCTCGGCTAAATCAACCCGACAGACTGTAGTATTACCAATAGCAACCGCGCTGTAATTGTAATTTGGGGTATGAATAGCATCTTCACCGATTAGTTCACCGGGAAAACGAAAGCCTAGCACTTTTTCTTTACCTTCGGGTGAGGTTTCAGTGAGCTTAAAGCTGCCGGAGCAAATGGCATAAATAGCGTCGGCACTTTCGTTTTCATTAAAAAGTGGCTTTGAAATAGTGACAATATTTCGCTTCGACAGGTAACTGTCCATAATGGATATTTCTGTTTTTCCGGCCTTTAACGGTACGCAGACCGGTTGCATTGAACAATGATCGCAGTCGATATACGGGCTGTTTTCTTGCTTAACTTTGATACATGTGCTCATGCTATGGCTCGCCTATTGATGATTAAAGGACAAATGTTGCGCAAAATTATAGCAATGCAAAAATATCAAGCCTTGTCCTAAATCAAAAATAACTGTGAAGAAAGTGATAAAGATCACCTGCTTTTCGGTATTATATCGACAAAGCACTTGCCCAAGACTATTGCCCATGACTAATGGTAAAAAAACAGCGATATTAATTATCTTTTTAACCCTTCTTATTTCGCTCACCGCTTGTAATGAGCACAAGCGTCAGGTTAACAAAAATAATGTTAGCTCAGCGCAACCGCTGCAATGTCTTGCGCAACAAAGCCCTTGTCGCTTTGATGTTTTTGGTGGGCGAGTAGAGGTGCTATTTGATAGTGATAAAATTGTCGCAGAGCAGGCGATTAACATGGTGGTCAATTTTCATGGCACAGCAACATTGACCAATATTAGCGGTTACCTCGAAGGTGTTGATATGTTTATGGGTAAAATACCGTTATTTTTAGAGCCAAGCTCAGCAAATGAAAAAATAGCTTATCAAAAAACACCGATCTCAACCGAGCAAGCATTAATAACGCCAAATAAAGTGCAAGTATTTCATGCGGAATTGCTGGTTGGTAGTTGCTCAGCGGAAAAAATGACGTGGCGAATGTGGTTAACCTTTACCACTAGCGATCAACAAACTCAAACAAAAATGCTCACCTTAGTAAGTTACCGCCATTAATCCATATTGTGCAGCGTAAAACTTGCTATCTAGTTCAGCGCTAGCTGCTTGCTAACCATATTGCGACTAAAATCATTAAACAGCCTGATATTTTATTGAGCAATTGCACATTATTGCGCTGTGTTAGCACCTTACCAATAGTTTTACCGCCGGTGGCGTATATGGTCATGCAGATAAATTCTGATATCAGAATCACCATCACTAAAACGCTCAATTGTGGCGCTAATGGCAAACTTTGATTAATAAAAGGCGGTAGTAACGAAATCATAAACGCCCAACCTTTAGGGTTAGCAATAGCCGTGAAAAAACCTTGTTGGAATAAGCTGCGCTTTTTAATGACGGACTGAGCCTGATTTATTGTCGGGGTTAGGCTGCCTTGTGCACGCCACATATTAATGCCGACATAGGCTAAATAAAGTGCCCCTAATATTTTAAAGCCTTGAAATAACTGAGGGAACTTAGCCATTATGGTGGCAATACCCAACACAGAGGCAACCGCAACGCTGGCAACGCCGAGTAACTCGCCGTACATCATCCAAAATGTTTTTCTTACCCCTATGGTGATCCCTAAGCTCATGGCTAAGGTCATACACATGCCGGGGGTTATACTGACAATAAAAAATGTTGGGATAAAAAGGCTAAGTAGGGTGATATCAATCAAGCTGTACGTTCCAGATCACAAAAATGGTTAATGATAATAACGCAACTTGTTATGGAGTTGAAAATATATATTAATCAATATGATTTATCTAGCTCCTCGGTGAGGCTGGCTCGAGATAGGCGCGATACTTGCCATAGTGACAACAGCTTGAAACGGTGACTATTTTTGCGGGTAATTTGATAACGCGCATAGCGCTAGCGTTTTTATGGTAATACCGTTAGTCTAGTGCCAGATCTAAATTCATCGACATTTTGAGTATTCGATGAATCAATACTAGGAGAACCCTGTTGAAATATATGAGAGAAAAACGCCAGCAATTGCTGTGTAGCGCCGCCGCTATATTCGTGTCAATGAGTGCTGGAGCACAAGACAATTTTACCCAAGCTTATCAATCGTTTGATATTGATGCGATTAAAGCGGATGTCAAAACACTGTCTTCAGATAAATTTGCTGGTCGTGAACCGTCAACGGTTGGCGAAACTTTAACAACCAATATGTTAATTTCGCAATTTAAAAGTTTAGGGTTAGCGCCGGGTAATGGCGACAGTTACCTACAAGCTGTGCCAATGAATAGTATAGTGAGTGAGCCACAAGGCACGTTAACAATTGCTGATATGGCGTTTGATTTTCCAAAAAACTTTGTTGCTAGCTCGCGCCAAACCCGTGAGAGCAATAGCCTGAAAGATTCAGAATTAGTATTTGTCGGCTACGGGATTAATGCCCCAGAATATCAATGGAACGACTATAAAAATGTTGATGTAAAAGGCAAAACCGTGGTTGTTTTAGTCAATGATCCAGGCTACGCCACACAAAACGCTGAGTTATTTGATGGCAACACTATGACTTATTATGGGCGTTGGACTTATAAATATGAAGAAGCGGCTCGCCAAGGCGCTGCAGGTGCCATCATCATTCATGAAACTAAACCGGCAAGTTATGGTTGGAACGTGATCGAAAGTAGCTGGACCGGCGCGCAATATCATTTACCTGCTAAGGAAGTTAATGAGCCGGTAGTTGATGTGGAAATGTGGATCAGCACAGAAAAAGCCCATGAGCTTATGGCTAAAGCGGGTATGGACTTTGACAAGTTAAAAGCACAGGCGTTATCGAAAAATTTCGCCGCTGTCCCCCTTAAGTTGACTGCTGATATTGCCGTTAAAAATACTATTACAGAATCAGTATCGAATAATGTTGTCGCGACAATTCCTGGCCGTAGTCGCCCAGACGAGCATGTTATTTATATGGGGCATTGGGATCACTTAGGCTCTACCATGATTAATGGTAAAAAAGAGATTTTTAACGGTGCGCACGACAATGCGACTGGCACAGCAGGTTTAATGCATATTGCTAAAGCTTATAAAACTTTAGCAAAATCACCTGAGCGTTCGGTAACCTTTGTTGCAGCAACAGCAGAAGAGCAGGGCCGTTTAGGGTCGCGCTATTTTGCTAATCACCCAACCATGCCATTAAATAAAGTGGTGGGTTTAATTAATATGGACAGCCTAGATATTTCAGGTTTGAAAAAAGATTTAACCGTGGTTGGTTTTGGTAAATCTGAACTTGAAGACTATTTAGCGAAAGCGGCTAAGCGCCAAGGTCGCACGTTAACGCCAGAGCAAACACCAGAGCGTGGTTACTATTATCGTTCAGATCACTTTAGTTTAGCTAAGAAAGGCGTGCCGGCACTAAGTGCAGGCGGTGGCTCTACTTGGCTTAATGCTGAGCAAAAAGCCATTGGCGACCAAGTATCAGCATTAGTGGCTAAGTGTTATCACCAAACGTGTGACGAGTACAATGAAAACTGGGGCTGGCAAGGTATGGTAGCCGAACTACAAGTTTTCTTCGAAACTGGCTTTATGTTGAGTAACTCAAAAGAGTGGCCAAATTGGCGTGAAGGTAGCGAGTTTAAAGTGACTCGCGATGCCATGATGAAATAAGAAAATTCATTTCAAGCAACTAAAGGGCTAAGTGAAAACTTAGCCTTTTTTTTTGAGCACAGTCCGTTGCGCTAGCAACTGAGCTATTGAGGAATTACAGTTTTTGATTATAGACGCTTAGGTTTGTATCAAATTTTAGACGAAAAAAAACCTGCTAAAAAAGCAGGTTTCTTAATGTGGCTCTTTTATGCCATTTGGCTGGACTTGCACTAGGGACAAACGCCGGTTTATTAAAAGAGCACAGTCCGTTGCGCTAGCAACTGAGCTACAGTTTTTGATTATAGGCACTTAGATTTGCTTCAAATTTTAGACAAAAAAACCTGCCAAAAGCAGGTTTCTTAATGTGGCTCTCTTATGCAATATGGCTGGACTTGAATCAGGGACAAACGCCGGTTTATTAAAAGAGCACAGTCCGTTGCTCTACCAACTGAGCTACAGTTTTTGATTATAGGCACTTAGATTTGCTTCAAATTTTAGACGAAAAAAAACCTGCTAAAAAGCAGGTTTCTTAATGTGGCTCCTCAACCTGGACTTGAACCAGGGACAAACGGATTAACAGTCCGTTGCTCTACCAACTGAGCTATTGAGGAATTATTCTTTTTAATAACCGTTCTTACATTTAAATAAAAACCATTATTTCTTAATGTGGCTCCTCAACCTGGACTTGAAATAACCAACAGGGACAAACGCCTATTTATTATCAAAGTACAGTCCGTTGCTCTACGAGCAATACAGAAGACAGCATTTAATGTGGCTCCTCAACCTGGACTTGAACCAGGGACAAACGGATTAACAGTCC
>JBMZDW010000019.1:0-47122 GCA_049614565.1 Cognaticolwellia sp.
GCCCAATCGTTGACTCAATTGAAGTCAAACGTCGCGGTGATGTACGTCAAGCTAAACTTTACTATCTTCGTGAACGTTCAGGTCGCTCTGCACGTATCAAAGAGAAATTGGCAAAAAGATAATCCCTCTTTACTAAGAGCATTATCGACTAGCTTGAAAAAAACCTGTTTGGGCAACCAAACAGGTTTTTTTGTGTCTTTTTTTAAGCTCTTGGTGTTAACTAGCGACAACTCGGCTGATTGATACAAATCACCAACGCTAGCCCAACTTTACTGCACTGCACCGTTGAGTCCTACGTATAGGCAAACGCTTACCTTGTTCAGTTTTCTATCGCTATCTGATGCGTGTCATTCGATAGTATTCGACTTTAGTGGTGTATTCCGATGCTAAAACTTGCGCTATGATGTTGATAACTTAAAGTTGTATCTGACCTTAGTGTCGCGGTACCAAGAAGCTATTTTAGATTAAAAATCAAGGATCAAGCATGCAAAAATTAAAAAGCCGTTATCCGGTGTTAGCGCAGGCAAAAGCTAACACTTTTATTGATGCCGCAACTTATGATGCTATGTATCAGCAGTCAATTGAACAACCTGAAGCTTTTTGGGCGCAGCAAGCGGACAAGTTTCTTGATTGGTATAAACCTTGGGACACTGTGACAAACGTTGATCTCAAGTCTGCCGATATTAAATGGTTCTCTGGTGGCAAACTTAATGTCAGTTACAACTGTATTGATCGCCATTTAGTCACTAAAGCCAATGACACCGCGATTATTTGGGAAGGGGACGATCCCAGTGAAGACAAAAAAATTAGTTATCAAGCGTTGCATGATCATGTTTGTCGCTTTGCTAATTTATTAAAAACACGAGGCGTGAAAAAAGGCGATCGCGTGTGTATTTATATGCCGATGATCCCAGAAGTGGCGTATGCCATGTTGGCTTGTGCTCGCATAGGTGCGGTGCATTCAGTCGTCTTTGGTGGTTTTTCAAGTGAAGCGATACGCTCGCGTATTGTCGATGCTGATTGTAAAGTGGTGATCACCGCCGATGAAAGTGTCCGTGGTGGTCGTGTTATTCCTTTAAAAGCCAATGTTGATGCCGCTATTGCTGACTGCCCAAATGTGCATTCGGTTATTGTGGTGCAAAGAACCGCAGGTAAGGTTGCTTGGAATGATAAAATTGACATCAATTATCAGCAAGCCGTAGCCAAGCTGTCGGCTGATTGTGAGCCAGAAGTGATGGACGCTGAAGATCCGCTATTTATTTTGTATACTTCGGGCTCAACTGGTACACCCAAAGGGGTACTGCATACCTGTGGTGGTTATTCGCTTTACGCTGCCATGACCCATAAATATGTTTTCGATTATCAAGACGGCGAAGTGTATTGGTGTACCGCCGATGCCGGTTGGATCACCGGACATTCGTATATCTTCTACGGGCCATTAACCAACGGTGCCACGACATTAATGTTCGAAGGTGTACCGACATACCCTGATGCCGGACGTTTTTGGCAAGTGTGTGATAAGCATCAAGTGAATATTTTTTATACTGCGCCAACCGCCATTCGCGCCTTAATGAGTGTTGGTGACAGCTTTGTTGAGCAAGCCGATTTATCATCGCTGCGCCTTTTAGGCACGGTCGGCGAGCCGATTAATCCAGAGGCTTGGCATTGGTATTATGAAGTGGTGGGTAAAAATAAATGTCCGGTTGTTGATACTTGGTGGCAAACGGAAACTGGCGGCATTATGATCACCTCGTTGCCGGGTGCGGTGGATATGAAACCGGGCGCAGCCGGTAAACCATTTTTTGGCATTCAACCAGCGCTGTTTGATCAAGACGGCAATACGCTAGAAGGTGAAAACCAAGGCTTATTGATGATGACGGGTAGTTGGCCAGGGCAATTACGCAGCGTTTATGGTGATCATAAGCGTTTTTATCAAACTTATTTAAGCCAATATCCGGGCAACTACTTTACCGGCGACGGCGCGAAACGTGATGTTGATGGTTTTTATTGGATCACCGGCCGTGTTGATGACGTTTTAAATGTTTCAGGGCATAGATTAGGCACCGCTGAAATTGAAAGTGCTTTGGTGTTACATCCGGCGGTGGCTGAGGCAGCTGTAGTTGGTTATCCGCATGAAATTAAGGGACAAGGGGTTTATGCTTACATTACCTTGATGAGCAGTGCTGTAGCGTCTGATAAGCTGTTAACCGAGCTTAGCGAATTTGTCGCCAACGAGTTAGGCCGCTTTGCCAAACCCGATTATATTCAATATGCGCCGGGGTTACCGAAAACCCGTTCGGGTAAAATTATGCGCCGTATTTTACGTAAAATTGCTGAAAACGATCTTGATACTTTAGGTGATACTTCAACGCTTGCCGAGCCTGCTGTGGTCGATCATTTAGTGAGTAATCGTATTGTTCATGGCTAAATGCTAACGGTGATTGAGTGATGACAATGCCAAAAAGCGCCATGGGCGCTTTTTTTGGCTAAAAATTTAGCCAGAGGGCTAGATCTCACACTGTTATCGTGTAATATAATCGGTACGAATTAAGTAAAATTAAGTTTACATTTGTGTTTTACCCATAATTATACTGAGAGTTTTAAGTTATGTTCCCGCTGCAATATCGATATGGCTACCTCCTCTGCGTTAATGCGTCGCTCATCTACTATTCGTAACTCGGTGGCTAATTTGCCCGTTATCAAAAGTAAGTAAAGCTTTGTAAAATTTAAATTCACTATCTTAGTCCCATTGCCTTAGAAACAGGAAACCAGCATGTCAGCAGATACCCCCATCGCGCCTAAAAGTAGGCTAAATGATATTCACGTAAATGCCGAAGAGGTATTAATTACGCCACAAGTCCTACGTGAGGAATTGCCATTACCGGAAACGGGTCGTGTGTTCGTACAAAGTGCCCGCAATACCATCGCCAATATTATTCACAAAAAAGATCATCGCTTGTTAGTGATCGCGGGCCCCTGTTCTGTACACGATATTGACGCGGCGAAAGCGTATGCCAGACAATTAAAAGCGCTGCACGATAAATACCAAGACAGTTTATATATTGTGATGCGGGTTTACTTTGAAAAGCCGCGTACTACCGTGGGCTGGAAGGGCTTGATTAATGATCCAGATATGGACGGTTCATTTGATGTTGAAGCGGGTTTGCGCAAAGCCCGCGAGTTATTAATTTATTTAACCGAGTTAGGTTTGCCACTGGCCACAGAGGCGCTAGACCCGATTAGCCCGCAATACTTGGCGGAGCTTTTTAGTTGGTCCGCCATTGGCGCGCGCACCACAGAGTCACAAACCCATCGCGAAATGGCCAGTGGCTTGTCAATGCCAATCGGTTTTAAAAATGGCACTAACGGTGGCTTAGGCGTGGCGATTAACGCCTTGCAGTCTGCCGCCTCGTCACATCGCTTTATGGGTATTAATCGTCAAGGGCAGGTGGCACTGATCAAAACCTCTGGCAACCCTGATGGTCATGTAATTTTGCGAGGTGGCAAACAGCCTAATTTTGATTCGGTCAATGTCGCGTTATGTGAGGCAGAATTAGCCAAGCAAAATTTGGAGCCGGGCATAGTCGTAGATTGTTCACACGGTAATTCGAACAAAGACTACCGCCGGCAACCGTTAGTGGTAGATAATGTTTTTAATCAAATTTGTGAAGGCAATCAATCTATCATTGGTATTATGTTAGAGAGTAATATCAATGCCGGCAATCAAAGTGCCGATTTACCGTTTGCCCAACTTGCGTATGGCGTGTCAGTAACGGATGCCTGCATTGACTTTACCACCACAGAGCAGCTAGTTGACGAGGCAAGTATAAAACTTGCGGCAGTATTAAAACAACGAGTTGCTAACGTTAGCGAATAGGAAAAAGCATTTTTAATGAATAGCAAATTAATATTTGAGCAACAGTTAAGTGAATACCGTGATGAAATTGACGATATTGATGAGCAACTCGTCGCGTTGTTAGCGAAACGCCGCGCGGTCACCAGCAAAGTGGGCTTATTAAAAAGCGCGCAAGGTATGCCTATTTTTGCGCCTGAACGTGAAGCAAGTTTACTGAAAGTGCGACGCCAACAAGCCATCGATGCTGGCCTATCACCAGAGTTGATAGAAGATATTTTACGACGTTTGATGCAAGACTCCTATATCAGCCAAGACGCTAGTGGCTATCGCTGCGTAAACCCTGAGTGCAAAAATGTTGTGGTTATTGGCGGTCAAGGGCAACTAGGACGCATATTTGTTGATTTATTTACTCGCTCTGGCTATCGGGTGCAGGTATTAGAGCAAGGCGACTGGCCAAATAGTCAGGGGATGCTATCAACAGCTGACTTAGTCTTGGTAGCGGTACCTATTCGTTTTACAGCTTTGGTAATTAGTCAATTAACCGCCTTACCTAAAGACTGTATTTTGGCCGACATTACCAGTATTAAAGCCGCGCCACTGTTCGATATGTTGCAAGTACACAGCGGACCGGTTGTTGGTTTACACCCGATGTTTGGTCCTGATGTTACCGGCTTAGTGAAACAAACTATTATTACCTGTGACGGGCGTTTTCCTGAGCAATATCATTGGCTGTTAGAGCAATTTCAAGTATGGGGGGCAAAAATTTATCCGGTGGCCGCTGATGCGCACGATCAAGCCATGTCGGTGGTACAAGTGATGCGACATTTTTCCACCATAGCCTATGGTTATCATTTAATGACAGAAGGTGCTGACATTGCTCAATTAGTGGAGATGAGTTCACCTATTTATCGCTTAGAGCTGATCATGGTGGGGCGGTTATTCGCACAAGATCCTGTACTGTATAGCGATATTATTTTTGCCAATCAAGATAACATTGCTATGATGAAGCGCTTCGCTCATCGGTTTCTAGCCTTATTGGAAGATGTGCAAGCCAACGACAAAGAGGCGTTTAGCGAAACTTTTTCGCAAGTAGCTGATTGGTTTGGCGATTATGCCGATATTTTCTTACAAGAAAGTAAAGAGATGTTGGTTAAAGCTGAGCAACTAAAAAACGGTTAAACCAGATGCATAAGACAACAAGCAGCAAATAAAAAACACTGACAAGTAACATCAGAACAAGGAATAAAATGAGACCATTTTCTACACTTTTATTAAGCGCCATCATGATGGTTACGGTATCTGCCTGTGCTAATAGCCATGGTGAAGCAGACGCCATGGCGATAGGTGAAATTAGTCAACAGCAGTTGATGGCTAGTCACAAAGTCTTTTCACAAGGTTATCAGGCGTTTCAGCTTTCACCTGACGAAATGGCTGAAATGAAGCGTTGGCCAAGTGATTTACATGTTGAAGTGTATTTTGGTACTTGGTGTCATGACAGCCAACGCGAAGTACCGAAATTTTTAAAAATGCTGACCGAAAAGCCGTCACTTTCTCATCGTTTAATTGCTCTTGATTATCAAAAGTCAGAGCCGAACGGCTCGGCGAAAAGTCATGATATAAAATTTACACCGACCTTTGTTATCTATCAAAACAACCAAGAAATTGGTCGGGTTATTGAACGGCCAACCGTGTCGATAGCGGCCGATATTTCAGCTATGTTATAGTTTTTTTAGGTAATAGCGCGCAAGGTAAATCGCACATGCGTATAGGTTTGTGCGATTTTTTATTTCAGCTTATCTCATTGCTACGCGCTAGCCACATTTTGAATCACCGCAGTTTAAACAAGTATTGCAACCGTCCAGTAACACCACAGATTTTTGGTAGCACTTTTTACAACTGGTCGCCGAGGTTGGAAAACCGTTATCTATGTTAGCGTTTTGGCTCTCACTTGCTGTCACAGCTATATTCTCCTTTTGTGCTACAGCCATAGCGGCTTGTTTTTTTTGTTGTAAATACGCTTGTTGATGCGTATCAATTTCGCTTTTTGGCAACATATCTAAAGTTTTTAAATGCGTTTCAATAACATGGCCAATATCGGCAACCACAGATGGCATAAAAACACCTGTGCCCGGTTGGTAGTAACCGCCCTTAGGATCAAACACCGCTTTTAGCTCTTCTACTAAAAACGTGCAATCGCCACCTTTACGAAATACCGCAGAAATTACCCGGGTTAGCGCGACAATCCAAGCATAAAACTCCATATTTTTTGAATTAACAAATACTTCAAACGGTCGCCTAGTTTCTTGTGCGGTCCCCTGATTTAACAAAATATCATTGATGGTGATATACAGCGCATGATCTGAAATCGGCGGTTTAATTTTATAGGTGGAGCCGACTAACATTTCAGGGCGTTGGGTTTTCTCGGTTAAGTTCAACGCGTGGCTAACGTTTGGTGCTACGGGCTCTGTAGTCGGAACTTCTGTTGGCGTATGGTCGGTAGTTTTGACTTTCGCGCCGGTAATTTTTTCTGTGATTTTTAGCATTAGGTGCTCCCTTGTTAACGTGTTTCTACAATTTGCTAAAGCTTGCCGTAATAGCCTTCTTTTAAGGCGTCATGCAAATTGGCGGCGCTATGTATTTCGCCGTCATAATGTATTTCTTCATTGCCCTTGGCGGTGATGGTGGTGCCATCGGCAAGGCTAAATTCATAGGCAACTTTGGCTAAGTCAGTTTCTTTCACTAACACGCCTTGATGAACTTCAGGGTTAAAGCGAAAGGTGGTGCAGCCCTTTAAGCCTTTCTCAAAGGCGTAAAGGTAGATATTTTTAAACTTGTCATAGTCAAAATTGGTCGGAATATTGATGGTTTTGGATATGGAAGAGTCAATCCAATATTGTGCTGCTGCTTGAATATCGACATGGGCTTCAGGGCTAATACTATCGCTGACGGTAAAATAGTCAGGCAGTTGATTATCACCTTCGCTCGCATAAGCTTGGGCATCAGGATTGATCAGGGCGCGATACGCTAAAAGCTCGTAACTTGATACCGATACTGACTCTTTCGACTTTTTCCCTTCACGAATGATATTGCGCTGGTATTCATGAGCAAAGCTTGGCTCGATGCCGTTCGAGACATTATTCCCTAAACTCAAGGCTAAGGTGCCAGTGGGGGCAATGGAGCTATGGTGGGTAAATCGTGCGCCCACTTCTGCTAACTGTGCAATTAGTTCCGGTTGCTCTTGACCAATCCGTTGCATATAACGGCTGTACTTGGCATGCAATACCGCGCCTGTAATACGGTCGCCGACCTTAATGCCATCTTTCACCATTTCAGGGCGTTTATTGAGCATGGCTTGGTCAACGACAAAGCTTTGTTTAAGTATTGGCGCCGGGCCTTTTTCTTTTGCGAGTTTAAGCGCTTCCTGCCAACCGGTAATGGCCAGTACTTTCGATACCTCTTCGGTGAAGGCAATGGCCTCGGGGCTATCGTAAGGGATTTTTAGTAAGGTTAATGCTGAGCCTAAACCAAGGTAGCCCATGCCATGACGGCGCTTGTTTTTAATTTCTAAGCGCTGCTCTGCTAGCGGCAGGCCGTTGATCTCAACCACATTATCTAACATGCGGGTGAAAATACGGGTGACTTTTTTAAACTTCTGCCAATCAAATTGAGCTTTGTCAGTAAACGGCTGCTGAACAAATTTCACTAAGTTGATCGAGCCCAGTAAGCATGCGCCATAAGGGGGAAGTATTTGTTCACCACAAGGGTTGCTGGCGCGCAGTTGTTCACAAAACCAGTTGTTGTTCATGTCGTTGGCATGATCAATCAGTAAAAATCCAGGTTCGGCATAATCAAAAGTATTACTCATGATCATATCCCACAGCCGTTGTGCGGGAATGTGCTGATAAATTTTACAGGCAATCTGCCCTTGCTCGTTTAGAATGTAATCCTGGCTGTTAATTACCTCAACGGCATAATGATTGTCTTTGAACAGTACAGCTTGGCTGTCGTTTAGATCTATATTATCGGCGAGTACTTCTTTTTGCGTGAGCGGGAAGTTTAGCGGCCAATCATGGTTATTTTTTACCGCGTTAATAAAATCATCACTGATCAATAGCGACAGGTTAAATTGGCGTAAACGGCCGTCTTCTCGTTTGGCGAGAATAAAGTCTTTCACATCGGGGTGGGAAATATCAAATACCCCCATTTGCGCACCCCGTCTACCTCCGGCGGAGCTGACGGTAAAGCACATTTTGTCGTAAATATCCATAAACGACAGTGGCCCAGACGTTGTTGCGCCTGCACCGGCAACATAAGCACCGCTTGGGCGTAAGGTGGAAAACTCATAGCCAATGCCACAGCCGGCTTTTAAGGTTAAGCCTGCCTGATGCACCCGTTGCAAAATGCCTGTCATCGAGTCTTCAATGCTGCCTGATACCGTGCAGTTGATGGTAGACGTGGCGGGTTTAAATTGCTCTGCGCCAGCATTTGAAATAATGCGACCGGCCGGATAAGCGCCAGATTCCATGGCCCAAAGGAACTGTGCTTGCCAGTGTTGTTGATCTTTACTTTCAATGGCTGCTAATGCTTTGGCAACGCGGATGAATGTTTCGTTGACCGAAGCTTCTTGATTATTACCGTGCTTGTCTTTTAGGCGGTATTTTTTGTCCCAAATATCAATTGAGGCGGGTTGAAGCAATACCTTGCTCTTTCTGTTTGTTGTTGCGCTTTGTTGGCCGGATTTGGTTGTAGAGAGTGTCATGTTGAAACCATTTTATTATCGCGTTAATTGATATATTGATAATAAGAAAGTTTGTTGTATAAGCAAGGGCGATATCTATATATTGTGCTTCACGTCAATATTTTGTGCTATATGTGGTGTTTTATGTGTTTTTTACTTGCAAGTGATTTTTATCATCCGCATCGTTTGTTTATCTGAGATAAGGGCTAATTGGGGACAAAATAAGGTTAGTTAAATCATCATTTGCATGATTTTGAGCACTAAAAAGCGTTGGCAGTGATATTTATGGCTAAAAGAAGTTATGGCAAGAGCGAAAGAAAATTTTGTATTAGGGTATAAAAAAAGCGTGAATAAAGAATATTCGCGCTTTTTAGTTTTATTAACCTTTGTTCAAGCTAATAAGCAGAACTAGAACTTCATTGCGATACCGACTGAAATTGAGCTATCAATATACAGCGAGTTGTCAAAGTTGGCGCTGCAAATATCTGTTCGACAAAACATGTCATCTTCATCGTCGACTAATGTGGCATAGGCGCGTAACTCAGTGACCAACGCCATAGTGTCAGAAAACTCATAGCGGGTACCAAAAGAAATGCTCGCTGAAGGATAAAGTTCATCACCGCCGTTGTCGGCATCAACGTACGCACCACCAGCACCTATGCTCATGGTAGTAACATAGTTTTGTTGGCGAAACATGGCGACACCATTAAAGTGTGCGTAAATAATGTCAAGCGAATCATTTTCGCCATTTTGACCTTTAAAGTCATGGCTGACACGGCTTAACAGTACTTGCCCTTGGCCATTTTTACTTTCTTGCCAAGCAACACCGAGTGAAATATTGGTGGCTGAATCGACATCAATGTCACTATTGTCGCTGGCAACAAGATCTGAGCCGTAGGTTTGACCTAACATTGCCGTGACTTCAACTTGGTTTGCTAACGCGGCGTTTGAGGTTAATAATGTGCTGATGATGGCCAATGATTTTAATCGTGTATTCAGGTTCATTACAACTATTCCTATCGATTGTTATTTTTATAAACTTATCAAACGCCGTTGCAGCGTTTGGTTAATATTGATGTGGTTAGCCTACTAAGGTTAACCAAATAAGTCAGTTAATTTTTTCTTGGCTTTTTCTTTTAACTTATCCTTTGCCTCATCCATTAACTTTTTCTTTTGCGTTGCTTTAGCTTGCTGCCAAATTTTAGATAACGCTTGTTTCACTACTTCACTGCCTAATTGGCTGGCAGGTAAACCGTCAGCACCACCAATATTGTTTAAGCTAATATCGGGCAGTGTCGCACTATGCTCTTTATTACCAAAGGCGGTTAAATCTAGGGTAAGCGCGGTACCAGCAAGCACTATTTTACTGACCTTTATTCTCGGCTCTGTACCTTGTTCTTTGTCGGTAGGGCTTGCTTCGCCTTTAGGTGTATTACGCTCAATGGCATCTAAAATATCTTTAATATTTGAGCCGCCAACTTCGGTGAACTGAACAAAAGCTTTTGGTGACTTGATAACAATGGCATCAATAATTATCGGCGATGAGGTTAAGCTTTCTAAATTAATATCTAGGGTCATTTCACCTAACGAAAACGCGTTTGGCTGGCTGTAAGTTTTAGGGTTAGCTAAATTTACCCCTAGAATGCTGCCAGCACCGCTAGTAAGTTTAATATCAACGGCTTTTACCGTGACCGCTTGTTCGGTAACCTGTGTGCCCACCGTTTCAATTTGATTTTTAACATAATCATTCAGCGAGCCGCCAGCTAAAAACCACAGCGCACCGCCACTTAGTAATAATAAAACAACAATAATTGAGGCAATAATTTTCACGAGTTCAATCCTTAAAGTGTAAAAATGAAACAATAGCTAAGCCAGTATCGCTCATTTTGTGGGTGTATAATTAAATTATATCTTAATAATCACAAAGTTAATTATTTTTTCTAATTTGCGACCAAAGCCTTAAATCCTGAGCTAAGCTGTATCGAGCGTTTATCCTATCTAGGTTATAGTAAACCTAATGTAATTTTTCGCAAATTTAGAGAGTTTTCTTTTATGTTCGCTGCTATTAGCCGTCGCTTACCCTTATTGTTACTTATCTGTGTTTTAATTGCTTTGGTTGTATATTTACAAGCACCTAAATCCACTACTACCAAAACTAAGCATCAGCGTGTTGTTTCGGTAAAAACGGCCACCATCGCCTTAGCCAAATTTAAAGATGCCGTTGAAGCCGTTGGTACGTCACGGGCAAATGAGCAAGTGTTGATCACCAGTAAATATTCTGACTTAGTTGATGAAATCTCTTTTAAAGACGGTGCAACAGTGGAAAAAGGCGATATTTTAGTACGCCTAAACAGTAAAGAAGAAGCAGCGAAGGTCAAAGAACTAGAAGCGAACCTTGCCGAATCTGTTGCTCAGCTTAATCGCTTTCAAGACCTATACCGCAAAAAAGCGACTGCTAAGTCTATTGTCGACCAACAAGAAGCGAAAGCGAAAGCCATTTCTGCACAATTACTCAGTGCAAAAATAAAGCTGGCAGACTTTACCATTAAAGCACCGTTTTCAGGCATGTTGGGCTTTCGTGAAATTAGCCTTGGCGCGCTCATTGACGTTGGTGGTGTTATCACTAGTTTGGACGATCTTAGCATTATAAAAGTGGATTTTTCCGTGCCAGAGCGCTACCTCACTACCGTTGCTGTTGGCCAACGCATTGAAGCGACTAATACCGCTTATCATCAAGAAACCTTTATTGGCAAAGTGACCTCAGTCGACTCTCGTATTGATCCTGTTACCCGTACTTTAAAAGTGCGTGCAGAAATTCCTAATGCTGACAATAAACTGCGTGCCGGTATGCTGCTAAATTTACAAGTGGTACGTGATGTTGAGCAAATATTACAAGTGCCGGAAAGCGCGGTCATTCCGATTGAAGACTCTCATTTTGTTTTTGTCGTTGAAGCGGACAAGGCGGTGAAAAAGCAATTGCAAATAGGTCGACGTTATCATGGCTTTGTTGAGGTGCTCTCAGGCGTTGACGCAGGCACGCAAGTGGTGATCGAAGGCGCATTAAAGTTACGTGATGGTATTTCGGTCAATGTTTTGGAGAATAAAGCGTGATTTTATCAGATCTCTCCGTTAAACGTCCGGTTTTCGCCACGGTCATAAATTTACTCTTGATCACCTTTGGCATAGTGGCGTTTTTAACCTTGCCACTGCGTGAATATCCCGATATCGACCCACCTGTGGTCAGTATTAATACTAACTACCCTGGCGCTTCGGCGGCGATTGTCGAAAGTAAAATAACCCAACTGCTTGAAGATAGAATTAGCGGTATTGAGGGGGTTAAATCGATTAATTCCAATAGCCGTGTTGGTCGCTCTAATATTTCAATTGAATTTGAGTTAGATCGCGATATTGACGCCGCCACCAACGATGTTCGTGACCGAATTTCACGCGCGCTTAATAACTTACCAGAACAGGCGGATCCACCGGAAGTTTTTAAAGCCAACGATGATGAAAGTGCTATTGTATGGTTTGTTCTGCAAAGCGATACCATGAGCACCTTGCAACTTACCGACTACGCACAGCGTTATATTGTGGACCGTTTTTCGGTGGTTGATGGCGTCGCCCGTGTGCGAGTTGGCGGCGGTCGTACTTATGCTATGAAAGTGTTGCTAAATCGTAAAGCTATGGCAGCGCGAGGCGTGACCGTTGATGACATTGAGCGCACACTAAGAGCCGAAAATGTTGAGTTACCGGCCGGTAAAGTTGAGTCTATTGACCGTGATTTTTCTATTCGGGTCGAGCGTAGTTATCTAACCCAAGAAGACTTTGCCACTATGGTTATCGCCCGTAATGATGACAAGTCCTTGGTTTATCTTGGTGATGTCGCCAAAGTAGCTATGGCAGCAGAAGATGAAGAAAACATGTTTCGTGGTAACGGCAAAAACATGGTCGGCTTGGGCATTATAAAACAATCAAAAGCCAATACTTTAGAAGTGGTAAAAGCAGCGCGCGCCGAGATGAAGTCGATTCGTAGCGGTCTGCCACTGGGCACCACTATTACCAACAGCTATGACTCATCGGTCTTTATTCAAGGTTCGATTGATGAAGTGTACAACACGCTGGGTATTGCCATGCTTATGGTGGTATTGGTGATTTTCTTATTTTTAGGCAATGTTAGAGCCACCCTTATTCCGGCGGTTACTGTGCCGGTCGCGCTAATTGGCTCAATGATGGTGTTATCGTGGCTGGGCTTTTCTATCAACTTACTGACCTTATTAGCCTTAGTATTGGCCATTGGTCTGGTGGTTGATGATGCCATTGTGGTACTGGAGAATATTTACCGCCGAATTGAGCGTGGTCAAACGCCATTAATGGCCGCTTATGAAGGAGGCCGAGAAGTTGCCTTTGCGGTTATTGCTACCACTTTGGTGTTAGTGGCGGTATTTGTACCGTTAATTTTCTTGTCAGGTAACGTAGGCCGCTTATTTACTGAGTTTGCCATTGCCATAGCCGCCGCGGTGATTTTTTCCAGTATTACCGCATTGTCGTTGACCCCGATGATGTGCTCAAAAATGTTAAGGCATAAAAAACGCAGTTCATCATTTGGGCAAATGTTAGATAAAGGTTTTACCAAGCTTGAAGCGGCGTATGGTCGTTCATTAAAAGCCAGTATCCATCAGCCCTTGATGATATTTATTGTTATCGCGCTAGCACTGTTTGCCGTTTACTCACTGTTTAATCAGTTGCCGTCGGAATACACACCCAAAGAAGATCGCGGTAACTTTTTTGTCATGATGCGCGGCGCCGAAGGGGCGAGTTATGAAAATAACGTCAAAAATATGCAACAAATTGAAGAAAAGCTGTTAGCACATCAAAAAAATGGTGAGCTTGATCGTGTGCTAGTGCGGGTGCCCGGTTTTGGTGGCGCCGGTGGTATTGCGATTGTTGGCATGCCGGCATGGAAAGAGCGCATTACCAATACTTTTGATTTTATTAATAAAATGAATGGTGAACTGGCAAAAGTGACCGATGTTAGAGCCTTTGCCATGATGCGCCGAGGCTTAAGTGGCGGCGGCTCTAGTTCGCCAGTGGCTTTTGTCTTACAAGGTAACACCTACGAAGAATTAGCGAAATGGCGCGATATTATTATTGCGAAAGCACAAGAAAACCCAAACTTGCACAGTATCGACAGTGACTATAAAGAAACTTACCCGCAGCTACTGGTGAAAATAAACCACAACCGTGCCTTTGATTTAGGGGTGTCGGTTGGCGATATTGGTCGAACGTTAGAAACTATGTTGGGGCAACGCCGCGTTACGACTTTTGTTGAACGTGGTGAAGAGTACTATGTGGTGGTGCGTGGGGAAAAAACTGATTTTTCAAACCCAAAAGATATCGATAATATTTTTGTACGCTCCAGTGTTGGTGAGCAATTAGTGCCATTATCGAACCTTATTACCATTGAAGAAAGTGCCACCTCGTCGCAACTGCACCGTTTTAATCGTTTACGCAGTGTCACTATTACTGCTAGCTTAGCTACGGGGTATCCGTTGGGTGATGCCTTGGCGTTTTTAAATAATGCCGTTGCTGAACATTTACCCGAAGAAGCGCAAGTCGCCTACAAAGGTCAGTCGCAATTATTACAAGAGTCGGGCAACTCTATCGCCTTTATTTTTGTCCTAGCACTAGTGATCACTTACCTAGTATTGTCGGCGCAATTTGAGAGCTTTATTCACCCATTTGTAATTATGTTAACCGTGCCATTAGCCTTGGTTGGCGCTTTGGCTGGCCTTAAACTAATGGGTATGAGCCTAAATATTTATAGCCAAATTGGTATCGTGATGCTGATAGGTTTAGCAGCGAAAAATGGTATTTTAATTGTTGAGTTTGCTAACCAACTGCGTGATAAAGGCATTGCCTTTGAAGAGGCCTTAATTGCCGCAGCGACACAAAGATTACGGCCTATCGTCATGACCACTTTCACCACAGTAACCAGTGCTATTCCGCTAGTATTAGCGGTTGGCCCAGGGGCAGAAAGTAGAATGGTGATCGGGGTGGTGATATTTGCTGGTGTATCAATGGCCAGTATTTTTACCTTATTTGTCGTGCCGGGTGCGTATTATTGGTTGTGCCGACATACTGGCTCACCGCAAGTGATAGCCCAAGAAATTGCCAAACAGCAAGCGCTCGTTAGTAGTAAAAAAAGTTAAGTGCTGTTTTAACGATCTGCTTACGTAAAGCTAAAAAGCCCAGATGACCGCCGTGTTATCTGGGCTTTTCTCTTTTCTCGCCGCTAATATCTCAAATGATGATCTGAGATAAAGTACAGCTCGACGGAATTTGTTCTACTGATCAATAGAATTCTAAAAATTGCTACTGAGCATAAAACGATATGAATAAATGGACAAAAATAAGTTTACTGGCCTTAGCAGGTTTTTTCTTATTGCTCGGTATTAAGAGTGCAGTTGATACCAAACCCTACGGCGAATTAACGGATCTAAAAACCTTTGACGGCATGATTTTAAAATTACATTGCCCGCACAAAGGTGCTGCGGCTTTATCGTTAGATAATTCAGCTTTAACCTTTAATCTTAGTGTTAAGTTTCGCGCAGAATATTGCAGTGAAAATGAATCACAAGCGCTGCTTGGTGAAAATGTTAGTGTTGTGGCACGACAGGTTAATGGCGACTTTTACCAAGCTTATAAGATAACCGCAGCGACGAAAGAGTTGCTAAGCCCAGCAGAAATTGAAGCGGATCAGGGCAGCTCTACCTTTGGCTTGTTCCTGTTAACTTTTTTGACTTTAGCGTTTGTCGCCTACAAAAGTCGGAAAAAAACGCAGTTAATTGAAACTAATGAATATAATTGAGGGCAGTAAATCTGCCCTTAATTATTTTCATTGTTAGTGTTCTGAGTTTCAACTTTGCAGCGCGCTACTGGGGACTTTCGTCGGGCTAATATGTTCAATAGGGTAGCAACCCAAAATCTTAATAAAATGGGTTTGCTCGGTGAGCTCGCTAATCGCTTCTTGCAGGGCTACATGCTTCAGGTTGGCTTCAACATCAATATAGAACATTTCTTCCCATGGACGCCCTTGAATAGGGCGAGATTCCAATTTACACATGTTAATGCCTTTATCTTTTAGCACCACTAAACATTCTACTAATGCGCCGGGTTTTTGCCCCGTCGCTAATATTAAGGTAGTTTTTGCCGGAATTTGCTCGGCAACGTCAATGGCCTTTCGTGCCACTAATATAAAACGACTGTGGTTTTCATTTTGATTAGCGATGGACTTTTCTAACGCTTGTAACTGATAGAGTTTACCGCCTTCTTCGCTACCAATCACTGCCACTGTTTCGTCTTGTAATTCATAGGCTTTTAGCATGGCATCGGCGGTGCTTTCGCAGTATTCAATACGAATATTGCTTTGCTTATCAAGAAAGTTACTACACTGGGCAAAAGGTTGCCCATGAGCATAAATGGTTTTAATGTTATTCAGTTGAGTGTTTACTGCCGTCAGCAAGCAATGCTCAATAGGCTGGGTTACTTCGCCGACTATCGATAAATTGGTGTGTTGCAGTAGATCATACACTTCATTAATACCGCCAGAGCTAGTGTTCTCTATTGGTAGCATGCCGTAGTCCACCGTGCCGGACTCTACTTGCTGCATAATTTGCCCAAAGCTTTGACAACCGCTTTCAATAATTTTTTCAGCGCGACGAGAAAAATATCTGTGGCTGGCTAAATAGCTGTACGAGCCCTTATCCCCCAAAAAGGCAACACTAACGCTAGGCTCTTGAATATTCGGGTTCGCTAAGGTTTGCAAATAGGCCTGCTGGTTAAGCACTGAGTCTTCAATTATGGTTTGAAAAATACAGGTAACATAATGTGCATCTAACCCTAGCTTTTTACCTTGGCTGATCAGGCGGATCAAGAGTTCTTGTTCGCGCTGTTGATCGCGCACCGGACGCATTTGCTGTGCTTTGCTTTTGGCAACATTTAAGGTCAGGGCGCGGCGCTTAGCAAATAAGCTTAACAATTGCTGATCGAGCTGAGTAATGTGTTCACGTATTTCGTTCAAGTCTAATACTGGCTTCACCGCGTTTTCCTATAATATTGTGATAAGTTATTGATAGTGCTAGTTGTTGAGAACACTCATTGTTGAGGGCACTAATTGTTTTTTATGGCCTTAGCATTAAATACATTGATAAATAATAGCAAAAGCACTAACCACACCCACGGCCCATATCAACGAGCGGATAGTGCCGATATTCATTAAATAAGCAATATTATAAAGTACGCGTGCAATAACATGAGTAATGGCAAGTTGCTCAATTAAGCTGCCGGTATTGTTTGTCGCAATTGCTAATAAAATTGCTGGTGCGAATATCATCAAGGACTCAAAAGCATTTTGATGAGCAGCCAAGGCTCTGGCACCAAAACCGGTTAACTTTGCTTGCTGCGCCCGCGGATGGTTATTGTTGTAGCCGCCCAGTTTATGCATGGCAATCGCCACCGGTAATTTAGCAATTAAGGGTAAAAGCGCGGCGATAAATAAACAAATAATCAAGGTGGTCATAATAGTTCCTGTCTTAGTAGCTTAATAGAGTAAGTGTGTATTGGCTTGGTCCCGGCAAAAAGCTCGATGCTTCACCTTTGACCCAACTTTCATGGCCAAGGCCATAATATGGGCTCCAAGGATGGCCCGATTGACTGGTTGGCATATGAAAAAACCCTTGTGCTTCATGACTTGGCGAAACTACCATGCGCTGTGATGCGCCAAATGACTTGCCTTGCACCCGTGGCATATAACTATCACCGGGCAATGCCACTTCCGGCATATCTAGCCATCGGCCGATAAAGGGCACGGCGCGACTTAATGGATGTTGTATTTTGCTGATATTTTGTTGGCCCCACGTTGCCTCGGCCAGTGTCGTGGATTCAGTCATGTCGGTTAACGTTTTATCAAGCGCTGCGGCAAATAAGGCTGACCAAGTGTCATGGCTGCGCCAGAGAAAGTTCTCTGGCTGTTGCGTGACTAACTGCCATAACGGCGTTTCGACTTGATGGCGTATGGTCTTAAAGCTGTAGCTTTCATCGAGTTTGCTCATATTGTCATTGAAAATATCAAACACTTGGTCTCTAACATTTAAGCGAAAGTTTCTCACCAAGCGATAGGCGACAGAATCAACACTGGCAGATAACTGCTCCGTTTGCACTATGCGTTTAACGTCCTGCCAGTTTGGATGCTGAATTAGCATGTCATCGGTTAAGACGCTCGATAAGAGAAAGGTTTGCCAGCGCAATAAAAACTTCGCGCTATCATCAAGGGCAACATCGAGTAGTGCTTGTTCATCAAAGGAATTTTTAGCGACTAAATTTTGTTTTATTTGTGACGACCTTGCGCCAATGGCATAACCGCCATTACCCACTTTTGCTAGCATATCGCCACCTACTACGCGCGAGTTAGCAGTCCATAAACGGTTATTTTCTGGGTTAATAACTTTCGGGTAATCTTCTGCGGCTAATAACCCTAACCACTTGTTTTCGCCATTGGCCCAAGAGGTCGGTATATCACCAAACGCGGCGCTGCGCTGTGGTATCGGCCCCATAATAGTCCAGCCGATATTCCCCTGTTTATCGCCAATCATTAAATTTTGCGCCGGTATGCCGGCGCGAGCCGCTATGGAAAAGGCTTGTTCAACATTGTCAGCGGTTTCAAATTCTGAAATCACCATATTAACCGCGGCTTTGTCGTGGGCAATCCAGCGATATACTAACAGCTCCCCTTGGGCGTTTTCACCTATTACCGGTCCCCAAATGGTATCGGTGACGGTTATATCGACGGCGTCTTGATCTTTTACCGCGATAATTTGTTTGCGCTTAATAAAGTTTTGAAAGCCGTTAGGCGTTAGATATTGGCTTTTATCGGCATTGGTTTCCAAAACAATAACATCGCTCCAATCGCCATAGCTGTTGGTAAAACCCCAAGCAATATGGCCATTGCTACCAATAATTATATTGGGCGTACCTGGCAGGGTGGCGCCGGTTACTTTTACGCGCCCTTGCTGAGCCGTTTTATATTCAAATGAGGCTCTAAACCAGGTATTAGGTACCCGAATACCTAAATGCATATCGTTAGCGACAATAGCGCTGCCGGTGGTACTAATATTGCCTGCAACTGCCCAGTTATTCGAGCCGGGAAACTCTTCATTTTGCGGCGATTGTTCGCGGGCAAGTATCGCCGGTAGTTGGCTAGCGTTCGGCGTATTGAGTGCGGAATGCTTTAATAGACCGGCTAAGTTTTCACTCGAGGCGGAAGGCCACGGCGCCTTGGGTAGCGGCGCAGCAGAAAACTCAGTGCCATCAATGGCCGCGTCCCAACGACTACCTTTGGGGTTAAGAAACGCAAACACTTCGGGGCTTAGTACCGAGTGCAACAAACCTAAGGTGCGTTCACGTTTGCCGTCTTGGTATTGTAAGTCAATGTACATACTGAGCACGGTTAAAATAGTGTCTTCTTCTTGCCACTCTACGGGCTCTTGTTGCAGTAATAAGTATTCAAACGGCGGTGCTTTTAGGTACTTTAACCCTTGGTTAACACCGCGGGTATAGGCTTTTAATAGCGCTAAATCGGCGGCAGATAAGTCAGCCACTATCGCCATAGCACGTTCGCGAAAGCGATGGCGACGAATGTCACTGTCGTAATCAATTGCCGCAGCGCCAAACAAACTGGCAAGTTCGCCGGCAGAATTTCGGCGCAATAAATCCATTTGGAAAAAACGCTCTTGCGCGTGCACAAAACCCGTGGCTACGGCAACATCAAGACGATTATCGGCTTTAATGGTAACCACACCTTGCTGATCTCGTTCCACACTCGCACTCGCCGATAAGCCAAACAAGGTTTGCTTGCCGGTTAATTGTGGCAAGGCACTGTCGATTTGGCTGTATATCCAAGTGCCTAAGGTGGCAATGACCAATAGCAGAATAAACAGTAGGCTTAGCAGGGCGTTTTTTAAATATTTCATTGTCTCAATGCAAGGTGACTCATTCGATAGCTTAGCGTACCTGAAAAGCGCGCAAGTTTGAATCGCAAAGTCGTGACAAATTGGCACTTATTCAGGCATTTAGTTTGATAATAGATGAGATTATTTATAGGATTGAACGAACTAATTTGTGTTGGGTAGATAGATAAAATGACGATTCAAGCAAAAGATAATGTTGCCATTATTGTCTTGGCGGCAGGTCAGTCGGCGCGTTTAGGTCAGATGAAGCAACTCATTAAGCTCAAAGACAAAAGTTTAGTTGAGTGGCAGTTAGCACAAGCGTTGCATGTCTCTAGTCAGGTATATTGTGTGTTAGGTTTTAACGCTAGCCAAGTACAAGCACGCATTGACCATTTACCGATCACGACTATTATTAATAGCACTTGGTCAGAAGGCATGGCGTCTTCAATTGCACTCGGTGTTGGTGCCTTAATACCTGAAACGAAAGCCGTGATGATTGTTTTAGTCGATCAATGGCAGCTTACCTCGGCAGATTTACGCCAACATATAAGCCATTGGCAAGCGCAGCCAAGCGCCATCGTGGTTGCACAAACGGGAAATGTAACGACAGAAAACACCGAAGAAAAAATTGGCCCACCGGTGATATTTCCACAGCATTATTTTGCAGAGTTAAGGCAATTAACCGGTCAGCAAGGCGCAAAGTCGTTATTAACACAGTATCAAGATAAGCTATGTAAAGTGCCATTAGCTCATGCCTTTATCGATGTAGACACTCCAGAGCAATTAGCGAGTTTGCATAAAAAATTTAACGCAAAACTTAACGTAAAAGAAGCGCGTAAACCCTAAAGCGACGTTTAATTTAGCCAGAAGGAAGCACAGCCATGATCACCTTAACCGTCAATGGTAAAGAACAGCCCTTTAATGATGATGGCGATATGCCATTATTGTGGGCACTCAGAGATATTTTAAAATATACCGGCACTAAATACGGTTGCGGTAAAGGGTTATGTGGCGCTTGTACTGTCCATGTTGATGGCCAACCGATTCGCTCATGTGTCACGCCAGTATCAGCAATAGGCACGCAAAAAATCACCACCATAGAAGGGCTTTCTGAGACCGGCGATCATCCGGTGCAACAAGCATGGAAAAGCTTAAATGTGCCACAGTGTGGTTATTGTCAATCAGGGCAAATGATGTCGGCAGTGGCGTTGTTAGACCGTAAAGCCAAGCCCAATGACCAAGATATTGAACTTGCCATGAGCGGCAATATTTGTCGTTGCGGTACCTATCAAAGGATCAAACAAGCGATCCATTTAGCTGCTGACCTATCCTCGGACCTATCTGCCGACTTATCTGCCGACTTAAGTGCCGAGCTGGCCACTGAAGTGAAAGGGAGCGGATCATGAAACATATTGAAAATGTTAGCCGCCGTGGCTTCTTAAAAAAACTCGGTATTAGCTCAACCGCATTAGTGTTAGGTGTGCAATTACCTTCAATGTTAACGATTCCCAAGGCTTTGGCAGGGGTTGTGCCGGTTGATAAATTTTCACCGAATGTTTATGTGCAAATCGGCACGGATAATATCGTCAGTATCGTGGTGCATAGATCAGAAATGGGTCAAGGCATTCGCACCAGTATTCCTATGATTGTGGCGGATGAACTCGGCGCAGATTGGCAACAAATAGCGGTTGTACAAGGCTTAGGCGATAAAAAATATGGCAGCCAAAATACCGACGGCTCGCGCTCAGTCAGACGTTTTTATCAACCCTTGCGTGAAGCCGGTGCGTCAGCACGGATGATGTTGCAACAAGCGGCCGCCCAGCAATGGCAAGTGGATGTTAGTGAAACAACGGCAGAAAACAACTTTATTGTTCATAAAAAGTCGGGCCGAAAATTATCTTTTGGTAGCTTAGTTTCAGCGGCGAGCACTATGGTATTGCCTGAGCAATCCGCCTTGATATTAAAAGCGAAAAAAGATTTTAATTATATTGGTAAATCGGATGTCGCGTTAGTTGATGGCGAAAAAATTGCCACCGGTGCAACCACCTATGGTTTTGATGTAGAACTAGACAATATGCAATACGCGGTTATTGCGAGGCCACCTGTGTTAGGCGCAAAGGTAAAATCATTTAATGCCGGTGCGGCAAAGGCTATTGCCGGTGTTATTGATGTGGTGCAATTACCTGACTTGGAAGAGCCTGCGTTATTTAAACCCTTAGGTGGTGTGGCGGTTATTGCAAAGAATACTTGGGCGGCGATAAAGGGGCGTGAAGCGCTCGCTATGCAATGGCATGAAAGTGCGCATCAAAGCTATAACAGCGATGAATATAAAAAAGCACTCGCGCTTAGCTGTGAGAATCCTGCGAAAGTGTTACGCAGTAAGGGTGACACCACTCAAGCACTAGTTGATGCGAAACAAGTGCTCAAAGCCTCGTACTATGTGCCGGAATTAATTCATGTACCGATGGAGCCACCCGCGGCTGCGGCGCATTTTCACGATGGGATTTTTGATATTTGGGCTTGTACGCAAACGCCACAATCAGCCCAAGCCACAGTTGCGCAAATAACCGGCGTTGCGCCGGAAAAGGTCAATATTAATGTCACCTTGCTCGGTGGCGGTTTTGGTCGTAAGTCTAAGCCTGACTTTGTGGTTGAAGCGGCAATCTTGTCAAAACAGCTTAATGTGCCGATTAGAGTTATGTGGACGCGTGAAGATGAAATTCAAAATGGTTATTATCATGCGGTGAGCTATCAAAAACTTGCTGCTGGGCTTGATAAAAACGGCAAGGTTACCGCTTGGCAACACCATGCTGCTGAGCCACCAATAGGGTCAACCTTTAGTAAAGGCGCTGATTTAATAGGCTCAGAGGCGAACCTAGGCTTAATCGATATGCCGTTTGATATCGCCAATGTCAGTTGTGCAGCCGGTAAAGCGCCTGCCCACACGCGTATTGGCTGGATGCGCTCGGTAACGAATATCAACCACGCCTTTGCTATCGGCTCATTTGTTGATGAACTGGCACAAGCCAAAGGCCTTGACAGTAAAGATAACTTATTGACCATGCTTGGCGCCGATAGAAAAATTGATTTTTCAACCGAGAATGCGAAATACGGCAACTATGGTGAGACGCTAGAGAAGTTTCCTGTCGATACCGCGCGCATGAAAGCGGTGATCGAAAAAGCCAGCGCCATGGCAAACTGGGGCAGAAAACTGCCGAAAGGCCATGGTCTAGGTATTGCTATGCATCGCAGTTTTGTTAGTTATGTGGCTTGCGTGGTTGAAGTTGTCGAAAACAGCGACGGAAAAATTAAAGTAAAGGATGTCTGGCTGGCAGTCGATTGCGGTTTAGCGGTCAACCCAGAGCGTATTCGCTCACAAATGGAAGGGGCGGCTGTTTTTGCCTTATCGTTAACCTTTTTCAGTGAGCTAACGGCGAAAAATGGTGTAATTGAGCAAGATAATTTTGACAGTTATCAAATTGCGCGATTAGCTGATGCCCCCACTACCCATGTCGAGATTATCGACAGTGACGCACCTCCCGGTGGTGTTGGTGAGCCCGGTGTGCCGCCTATTGCGCCCGCTATTTGCAATGCCATTTTCAATGCCACGGGTAAACGCTATCGCGAATTACCGTTAAAACAATATGGCATTGTCTAAGCTATCGCCGATTAACTCTTTAAAAAGCAGCAATTTTTGCTGCTTTTTTATTGAAAGCTGTAAAATAATCAATGAGCTGATAAAATAGCGCCAATTAAGATATTCAGACCATAGGAAAATTGATGGCCTCGTTACAAGACCAGTTGCTAAAAGCGGGTTTAACCACCAAGCAAAAAGCACGACAAGCCAATAGTGATAAGCGTAAAAAAAGTAAGCAAAAGCGCAGTGGCGTTCAGGTTGGTGAAACCTTACAAGAGCAAGTAAAGCAAGATCTTGCTAAAGCAAAAGAAGAAAAGTTAGCCCGTGATAACGCATTAAATAACGATAAAAAGCAAGCTTTGGCGAGTAAAGAGCAAGCCTTAAGAATTTTACAAATTTTGCAACATCATCAAGTCACTAAGGTTAATGGTGAAGCTGAATTTAACTATACCTTTAACAATAAAATTAAAAAATTGTTTGTTGATGCCGTCACCCATAAGGCGCTGGTTAATGGGCGTTTAGCACTTTGTGGTGTTGACGATAGTACCTATATTGTTACTGCTGAAACGGCAGATAAAGTGGCCAGTTTAGATAGCACAGTTATTTTGTTGCAAAACACTAAAGTTGAAGATGAAGTGATTGCCGAAGACGACCCTTATGCAGAATTTCAAATTCCTGATGATATGATGTGGTAGTGTTTTTTTGCTAATTTAAGCAATGTAGGCAATGCCATTAATTTTTACTTAACCATGAGTAGTAATATTTTATGTTTTTAATCCGTTGGCCAATTGGCCGTTTAATTTTGTTATTAAATTTTATTTTTTCTCCACGTGCACCCAAGCGCTCGCAAGCATTGCAACAAGCTGTGGATAGCAGCACCGCACATTTAAACTTATATCAATTACCGGCCTGTCCATTTTGTGTTAAAACGCGTCGCGCGATGAAGCGTTTAGGCTTAAATATTGAGTTAAAAAATATTAATCAAAATGAACAATATCGTGAAGAATTGATCCGGGAAGGTGGTAAAAGAACTGTACCTTGTTTAAAAATTACCAATGAAGATCAATCTGTGACTTGGATGTATGAATCAGGCGATATCATTAATTATTTAGCAAAGTTTGCCCGCTAATCATCATAGTTAACTTTTGTTAAGAATTTTTTTAGCGCTTCTGAGGTCTATTTATCCAAGCCGATAACTAGAACTCAGAAGGGTTACAGATGTTAATTAACACGAAAAAAAACTCGCAACTTTCAGAACAGCAGGTCACCGATGAGTCGGTTTATCATGACAGACGCAAGCTACTCAAACAGTTAGGTTACCTAGGCGCAGGCAGCTTATTAGCCCAATCAGCCCACGCCGCACCGCTTGATTTTTTCAGTACTAAAAAACAAGCAACATTTCAGCAACACGCGCTACAGTTTCAGCCAGCGGCACAGTCCAAACCACTCTTAACCCCAGAAGCTAAAATTACTTCTCACAATAACTTCTATGAATTTGGCACCGCGAAAAGCGACCCAGTAAAAAATGCACAAAACTTTAAAGTTGACCCTTGGACGTTAACGATTTCAGGGGCGGTTGATAAGCCCTATAGCTTAGATTACGATGATTTATTTAAGCGCTTTGACCTAGAAGAACGCATTTATCGCTTACGTTGTGTGGAAGCATGGTCAATGGTGATCCCTTGGGTTGGGTTTAGCTTAGCGCAATTAATTAAACAGGCAGCTCCTAATTCACGGGCAAAATATGTGGCGTTTGAAACTTTATACGACCCTAAACAAATGCCCGGTCAGAAAAGTCGCCGTATTGGTGGTGGTATTAAATATCCCTATGTCGAAGGGTTACGACTTGATGAGGCCATGCATCCACTAACGTTGATGAGTGTTGGCCTATACGGTAAAACACTGCCAGCGCAAAATGGCGCGCCGATACGTTTAGTGGTGCCGTGGAAATATGGTTTTAAAAGTATTAAATCCATAGTTGGTATTAAATTACTTGAGCAGCAACCGCCAACCACATGGAATATTTTAGCGCCAAATGAGTACGGCTTTTATGCCAACGTAAATCCAGAGGTTGATCATCCTCGTTGGAGTCAGGCGAGTGAACGTCGGATAACCACCGGCGGCCTATTTGCCCGTAATCGTATCGCGACACTGCCCTTTAATGGTTATGGTGAAGAAGTTGCCGACTTGTATAAAGGTATGGATTTAAGGAAATTTTACTAGTGCCAATAAGTTCATCTATCGCACAAGTTGCAACGCTTAAAGCGGTATTTTTACAATATCGCGTATTGTTGTTGAAAATCGCTATTCACTTGCTGGCTTTTTTACCCTTATTAGGGCTTTATACCTTGGCTTTTACTGATCAGCTTGGCGCTGACCCGGTGAAAGAAGTGATTCATTTTACCGGTATTGGCGCATTTAATTTATTGCTGATTTCTTTGTCGATAACGCCGGTAGCGAAAATATTTCGCCAAGGCTATTTACTGCAAACAAGGCGACTGCTCGGGCTTTATAGCTTTACTTACGCGTTATTGCATTTACTGAACTTTTTAGCCTTTGAAGTGCAATTTGACCTAAGTCTCTTTTTTGCTGAAATTGTTGACAGGCCATATATCACTGTGGGTATGGCAGCATTAGTTATACTGCTGGCTTTAGCAATAACGTCTGTTTCTTTGCTAAGGCGAAAAATGGGTAAAAATTGGCAAAAATTACATAATTGGGTTTATGTCGCGGTTTTACTGATTGCCTTGCATTTTTTCTGGTCGGTGAAATCTGACATTGTCGAGCCGATGATATATGTGGTGATGGCGTTATTTTTACTGAGTTTACGTAAGGATAAAATTAAACGTTGGTTTAAGTAATTCCATTAAAATAATGATTTATTTTGCCAAATAGCAACAAAAAAGCGAAGGACATTGCCTTCGCTTTTCATTTCAGTAACTAATATTTTATTAAGCTATAGCGTTATTACTCGCTACGGGCGGTAACTTCAACTAAGTGATAGCCAAATTGTGTTTTTACTGGCCCTTGTACGGTATTTAATGGTGCTGAAAACACAACTTCATCAAACTCTTGCACCATTTGGCCACGACCAAAAGAGCCTAAAGCGCCCCCTTGAGCTTTTGACGGGCAATTTGAATGTGCTTTTGCCATCTCGGCGAAATCATCACCTGACTCGATTTGTTGCTTTAATGTTAGGCATTGCTCTTCAGTGTCTACCAATATATGACGTGCTGACGCTTGTAGCATGGTATTTCCTTTCTATATTATATTATTTTAGGTTGCAGGGGACTTTACCGTATTTGTTTTGATAATAAAACACTGGCTAAGATAAAGTCCTGACTGGCCGTTTGAGGCGCAAAAACCTAATGCTATCGCTTAAGTTAATTGAAAGTTACTATCTTGATAGGTTAAATTAATTTTAAAGTCACTGTAAGCCGATAAATTAAAGAGCCTCACTATGTATTTACCCAACTTAAAACATTTACGCTACTTGGTGACTTTGCATCAACATCAGCATTTTCATAAAGCGGCGCAGGCCTGTTTTGTCAGTCAATCAACCTTAAGCAGCGCCATTATCAAGCTTGAGCAACAGTTAGGTTGTCAATTGATTGAGCGTGATAATAAATCGTTTTTGTTTACCAGCCAAGGGCACGAGTTTGTCGAAAAAGCGCGACAACTTTTGGTGAGTGCCCATGATTTAGTAAACTTTGCCAAACAACAAGGGCAGAGCAATGGTGGTGTGCTCAATATTGGCTGTATTCCTACTATTGCACCGTATTTATTGACGAATTTAGTGCCTGCCTGTCAGCGAGAACTCGCCCATGTGATGATGTATTTTCGTGAAGACACCACAGATAACTTATTACAGATGTTAAAAAATGGCGATTTAGATCTGGTGATCCTTGCGTTGCCGATTGCGCACAGTGGTTTTGAAAGTAAAGTGGTGGGCAGAGATCATTTCTACGCCGCGGGTGAGCCTAACTTGATGGCGAAATTTAGCAAAACTCAAGATTATCAATGTTTGCCTGAGCACAGTGTGTTTTTACTTTCCAATGAACATTGTTTAACTAAGCACGCTATTTCCGCCTGTAAATTGGCGGACACTAGCCGTATTAACCCATTTTCGGCGTCTAGCTTAGCGACGCTTGTGCAGATGACCGCATATCATCAAGGCTTTACTTTTTTGCCTGAAATGGCGGTAAAAAAAGGTTTTTCCAAGGCCGAAGGTTTAGTGGTAGAAAAACTCTCAGGTACGGTATATCGAGAAATCGCCTTAATGCGCCGTTCAACCAGTGCAGAAACGCCGATCTATCAGCAACTGTCAGCGATATTAATAAATTTATTAAAATAATTTGAAAACTTTCAAACTATTTCCCAGCCCAGCTCTACTTTTAATATAAGAGAGCAAGTTAACTTAATAAAAATAGGACATTGCGTGTTTGAACGAAGCGATGAAACGCTAGTAAAACAAGCGCTGAAAGGAAAAAAATCAGCGTGGGTTAGGTTGGTAAAACGCTATGAGAAAAACTTATACAACTACACCTTGCGTATGGTGAGTAATCCTGATGACGCCTTGGATTTGATGCAAGATGTTTTTATGGCGGTATTTCGCAATCTTGCCTCATTTCGTGGTGATAGCCCGTTTAAAGGTTGGCTATTTAAAATTGCTCATTATCGCTGTATTGAGTTTTATCGGCGCAAAAAGCCAACCCAATCACTAGATGATGTGCCAGAGCAAGAGGAGCAAAGTGATGATGTTTGCCCTGAGACGCATTTATTTTCCGGTCAGCAAGCCAGCATATTAAATAAAGCGCTTAAGACTTTACCGGTCAATCAAAAGTTAGTGGTGGAATTAAAGTTTTTCCAGCATTGCACATTTGACGATATTGCGCGCCAATTAGGCATATCTGTCAACACAGTAAAGTCGCGTTTATATAGCGCGCTAGATAAGTTAAAAGATCATTTGGAGGTGGAGCATGTCAGATAAAGAGTCAAATAAAATGCCCAATAAAGATGAATTGAAATCAGAGCAAGCGTTTACTGATTGGCTTGATGGCAAAGCAGATGATTGTCAGCTTGACGATGAAACACTATGGCAGCAGCGAAAAAACACCGCTAATGCCATTGCACATCAAGTGGAGATGACGAGTGATGAAAAAGTGCCGAGTTGGGATCGCGCCAGTGCATTTGAAAGCGATAAAACACCGTTTTGGCAATGGCGTGGCTTGCCGGCTTTGTCGATGGCCTTTTCTATTTTGGCCGTCGCTTTAGTGCTGTTTAAAGTTGAGCTGATAGTTCAAGACCAAGGTGTGCTGTTGAGCTTTGGCGGCAATAATGCCCAGTTGCAAGATGAAAAAGTGGCTAAATTGGTTGATGAAAAGCTACAAAGCTTTGCGCAAGAACAGCAAGTGGTGTTAGCCAACTATGCCGCGGATATTAAAGTCAAACAGCAAGATAATAACTTACAACTTGCTAGCTATATTATGGGCGCGTCGCGACAAGAGCGTAAAGAAGATATCAGCGATTTTATACAATATATCAACGCCGAGCGACAAGACGAAAAACTAGAGCAAAGCATTAAGTATCAAAGGCTTGAAGAAAAAATTAACTATAGCAAAGCTTATCAACGAGATAACGTTAATGGTTTAGGGCAACAGCAAGGTGACATAACTACAACACCTGCTAATTGGATTACTGAGGAGTAGAATATGAACAAATTAGGGTTATTTTCAGCAAAGGTCGTGTTGCCTTGTTTATTAATATCAGGTGCGAGTGTTGCCGCAGAGGCAAATAGTGAACAATATGCGAGCTTGCATAAACAGCTGTCGATCATGAGTGATATTATTAAATCGTCAGCATCAGATAAGTCGAGTAAACGCGGCTCTAGAATTAACAGTATTGAAAGCACCTATTTGCGTGGTCAAGGGGTAGTATTTACTATTAGCGCGGCAGCAAATAATCGCCGATGGGGCAGCTACAATTTTAGTTTTGCCATGCCAGAACTACCGCCGCTACCACCGATGCCAGATTTACCCGTAGCACCGATAGCGCCAGAGGCTAATGATGATTTTGAACAGCACTTTGATATCAATATCAATAAAACCGTATCTCGGGCGTTAGAGTCGGCCGCTGATGGTTATGAAAGAGCGGTGGAGATATTTGAGCACAATCGTGACAAAACCCGAGAGCTAAGAGAGCAGCAGCGTGATCTGGCCTATCGTTTACGCGATGTTGAACGTGAAAAACGCGATATTAATTATCAATTGTCACGAGCAACAGATGAACGTAAAACCGAACTACAGCAAGAGCTAAAGCAGTTAGAGGAACAGGAAAAGTCGCTACGTGTTGAAAAAAGAAAAATGACTCAGCTAACGAGTCAGTATGCCAATGAACAAAAACAACAACAGGCAAAAAGAAATGAAGAGCGGGTGAGTTATTATCAGCAGTTAACACAAACCTTAACCGAAACCTTGTGTTTGTACGGTAACGGCTTAAAAGCCTTACCTAAAAATGAGCATGTTAGTGTTATTGTCAAGTCAGCTGGTGAAAAGTTAGAACGTCGATATAAAGACAGTATTTTGGTGTTTAACAAGCAAGATATTGCCAGTTGTTCGGCTGATAAAATCAGCGCGAAAAAGTTACTGAGCAAAGGTCAAGCTTACCAGTTCTAAATACTTATAAGCCTAACGAAATGGTAAAACGCCGCTAATTAGCGGCGTTTTTGATATCTGAACTATTTAAAATGATTGACGCTTATTAGCAAAAAAAACAACTAACTTTTTTTACTGGCGCTGCAGTTCGCGGTTAAGTTGGTGCTGTTATGTTTCGCACTTAATAATATTTTTCGGCTGCTTTGTTGTTGGTTCAAGCTTTCTGCATTACGTGATACGCTTTTTGATGAAAAGTCGAAATAAGCTAGCACTTGTTGCAGCTTGTCATTGAACTTAGCGGCAAACTCAAAGAAAGAGTTTTTCTTTTCGAATTTACTTGGCAGGATATGGGCAAAATCAGCGACTTTTATGCCCGGTAACGGTTGGCGAGGCAACTGATCGCTTGAAACCAAGCTGCTTGCTTGCGGCTTCACCGGTGAAACAATTTTTTTCACGACAAAAGAATATTGCGGCTGTTCTTTTACTTGGGGCGCTGCGAAGGCGGCAGCAGCAAATAGAGCCGAGAAAACAACAATTGAGCTAACTAAGTTAGTTTTACTATGTCTTGTCATTTTACATTCCTCGTCAGTTATCTATTGCTGATATTACTATTGTCTCATTGTGTTACAAACCAATATAGATTGAAACGTCGCTGATCGCGATAGCAATCAGATAAACGGTGGTTTTTTTCAGACCAATTACTGAATTCTGCATCGCGAAATAGCGCCATTATACACTCAGGTTTATTTTGTATTAGAGCGATGTAAGACAGAAAAAATTTCATCAGCTTCCTTAAAGGTACATATTTTTTTTGCAAAAAAGCCCTGCATTTATCGACAAAATATGTCATTGATGCAAGGCTTTGTAGGTTATTTGAGGTTATTTGAGGTTATAGCTAGACAGCTTTAGTGAGTTTTCCCCTTAAATAAAACTCTATTTTTATGTAGTAATGGCTCGGTATAGCCATTAGGTTGATTATGACCTTGAAACACCAGTTCTAGCGCGGTTTGAAACGCAATATTACTATCAAAGTTATCTGACATGGCATGATAGTGTGGGTCATTTTCGTTTTGTTGATCGACAATCGCCGCCATTTTTTTCATGCTCGCGAGCACTTGCTCTGGCGTACAAACATTATGTTGTAGCCAATTCGCCATATGTTGGCTGGAGATGCGCAGCGTAGCACGGTCTTCCATTAGGCCAACGTTGTTAATATCAGGCACTTTTGAACAACCAACTCCCTGATCTATCCAACGCACCACATAACCTAAAATACCTTGTGAATTGTTGTCGAGTTCATCAGAAATCTCTTGTGCTGACCACTGCGTATTTTCTGCTAACGGGATTGTTAAAATATCATCTAGGCTTGCTGGCGTACGGTTTTTAAGTTGCTGCTGCAATTGCATCACGTTGACTTTATGATAATGCAAAGCGTGCAAGGTTGCAGCGGTAGGTGAAGGTACCCAGGCGGTATTTGCGCCAGCTTCAACATGATTAATTTTTGTCGCGAGCATATTGGCCATTTGATCTGGGATCGGCCACATGCCTTTGCCAATTTGTGCTTTGCCGCTAAAACCACACGCTAGGCCGACATCAACATTGTTGTCTTCGTAAGCGGCAATCCACTTGGTGAGTTTAATATCGGCTTTTCGCGCCATAGCCCCCGCCGACATTGATGTATGAATTTCATCACCGGTACGGTCAAGAAAGCCGGTATTAATAAATACCACACGCTCTTTCGCGGCGTAAATACAGGCTTTTAAGTTAACACTGGTGCGACGTTCTTCATCCATAATCCCCATTTTTAAAGTGTTACGCGGCAGTGATAACAGATCTTCAACCCGATCAAACAGTTCATTAGCAAACGCTACTTCTTCAGGGCCATGCATTTTTGGCTTAACTATATAAACAGAGCCCGTTTCGCTATTACGCAAGCTATTATGTAGGTTAACATCATAAGTTGATATGAGTGAGGTAATAACAGCGTCCATAATGCCTTCTGGCACCTCATTGCCGTGCTGGTCAATAATGGCACTGTTAGTCATTAAGTGGCCAACATTACGAACAAACATTAAGCTGCGTGCTTTGAGTGTGCCTTGAGCGCCATCGAGCTTTTGAAAGCTTTTATCTTGATGCATTCTGCGGGTTTGTTGTTTGCCAGATTTTTCAAAGCTTTCGGTGAGGGTACCTTGATTTAAGCCAAACCAGTTTTGGTAAGCAATGACCTTATCTCCGGCATCAACTGCGGCAACAGAATCTTCACAATCCATTATGGTGGTTAAGGCAGACTCTATTGAAATATCACTGATGCCAGCGTTATCACTTTTTGCAATAGCGTTGTTGCAGTCAAATTCAATAATAAAATGTAAGTCATTGTGCTGAAAAACTAGCGCTGTCGGTGCACTTTGCTTACCTGAAAAGCCTTGTAGTAATTCAGGTGAGGCCAAGCGGGTGTTTTCGCCGTTACTCAGGGTGATCACCAGTGTGCTTTCGACTATTTGATAATTTGTAGCATCACGATGAGAGCCTGCTATTAACGGTAGGGTTTGGTCTAAAAAGTCACGAGCAAAGGCGATAACTTTAGCGCCACGCGCAGGATTATAAGCACGGGTTTTTTCTGCACCGTCATGCTCATTAATAACGTCGGAGCCATATAAGGCATCGTATAAACTGCCCCAACGGGCATTAACCGCATTGAGTGCAAACCTGGCATTGGTTATCGGTACCACAAGCTGAGGCCCCGCCATGGTGGCAAGCTCAGCATCAACATTGCTCGTTGATATCGTAAAGTCTTCAACAGCGGGGGCAAGGTAACCAATACGGCTTAAAAAGTTTTTATAGTCAACAAAATTAAAGTTCTCTGCTGAATGTGTTTGATGATAAGCATTAATTTGTTGCTGTAATACGGTACGCTTTTCTAGCAAGGCGTTATTTTTTGGACTTAAATCGGCAATTAATTTTGCAAAACCTGCCCAAAATGCCTTTGGGTTTAGCGCAGTGCCCGGTAGCACTTGCTGCTCTATAAAATTATAGAGCGCTTCTGCTACCTGCAAATTTTCGATTGGAATTCTCTTTGTCATGGAGCACCTATGGTAAATAAGTATGTTGGAAGAAAGTAGGCTTGCTTTTACATCTTCTGATAAAACTAATACCTGCAATGTAAAAATATTGTTTAGCTTATGCAAGAGCGGCAATAGCGCAAACACTTGCACTTTCATTTTCTGTTTTATGGTTTTATTTGATAAATAAACTTAACGTATTGTTAATGTAGTATAAATTTTACTTAAATCTTATTCTTATCTACTTTTATTCATCTTATTGTTTATTTCTATTTTTGGTATTCATATGGTGAATTATACTCTAATATAACGAGTGGTTAAGCGACCTCGAAAAAAGCGCTAGTTTGGTATCTCAGAAAAATCCAGCAAGATAGTTAATGATAAAAGGGCTAGTGAGCGCTGTGATCACTGCCGAAACTATCAGTGCCAATGAGCTATAAGCTGCATGCTCGTAACTTATATTGCTGACGGTGGCAGTGCCAATAGCGTGACTTGCTGCACCTATCGCTAAGCCTTGGGCTTTTGCGGAATCGACGTTAATCAATGCCAACCAACGAGGGCCAATTAGCGCGCCGAAAAAACCTGCCAGTATAATGGCAAAGGCCGTAATTGCGGTATTGCCATCTAACTGGCCAGCAATGGTAATTGCAATTGGCGTGGTAACCGATTTAAGTGCTAGCGCCACCGCGAGTCCGTAATCACCCACTAATATCATGGTAATAATAAAGCTGCTGGCAATAGCAAGTAGCGCACCGAGTAATAGTATTAAAACAATACTTTGCCATTGCTTTTTGATGGTATCTAAGTGCTGATATAGCGGGAAGCCTAAGGCAACCACAGCCGGCTCTAGCAAGGCATTAAGTAGCCAAGCATGTTCAAAGTAGTGTTGAAAGCGAATATCTTGCCAGAGTAATATCGCAATAAGCAGCAAAATTGTTAGCAGCATAGGCTGTAGCCAAATCGCATTTAGTTTGCGTTGTAATACCACCACGAGCTGAAATACTGCCACGGTGCCAACGACAGCGAGCAATGATGAGAACAGATGAGTGCTGAGAAACTGCTTTGCTGTTGTCTCTATTACTGCCATATCCACTATGGGGGGCTCTCGGCATATTTTTGATAATAAAGCCCAACCAAGGTTAGCAATAGCAGAGTTGTAACAAAGGTAATGGCGACTAGGGTGATACCAAACTGCTTTACCAGCGCAAAGTGGTTGATGATGCCAACACCGGCAGGTACAAAACATACCGCCATATGTTTTAAGCACCAAACCACAGTACTGTTAATTTTATCCGCAGAAAATAGCCGCCAATGTAGCGTCAGGGTAAATATTATTAAGCCATATAAACTGCCCGGTAATAATGGCAAGAAATATGCGCATAACTTCCCTATGCCAAGGCAGCTAAATATTGCCACAAGGCTGTACAGCGCGTTGTAGGCTTTTTTCTTAGTGGTTAGCACGTTGCTGTGCTACTAGCGTTTTATAGCCCTTCATTTGCCGCTTCAATAACTAATTGTCTAAACCAAATATGGCTGGCGTCGTGATGCAATAGCGGACTCCAGATCATTTTCAGCTCCATGTCGGGTATATCGAACGGTGGCTTAACAATGGTGTAGTTGCTGTCATTTTTATGGATCAGGGCGGCACGTGTCGGTAAGGTGGCGACTAATTCATCTTCCAAGGCGAGTTGCATAGCGACATGGTAATTACGGGTGAAGACTTTAATGTCGCGCTTTTTACCTAAGCGCGCTAGCGCTTCATCTACCCAGCCGAGTTTTTGCACATCTTTGGGGTCCATGCCGACACCAACGCCAAAGCCGGTTTTAGACACCCAAACATGCTTAGCACTCAGGTAAGTATTGAGATTAAACTTTGACACCACAGCATTGTCAGCACTTAATAAGCATGAAAATGAATCGCGCCAAATGGTTTTTTGGTGAAAAGATTGTGGCAATTCATCGAAGCGGTTAATCGCCATATCTATTTTGCCCGCTTCAACGTCATGAAAAGTGACATCGCTGGGAGTCATAATATCGATAGTAACATTCGGCGCTATTTGATTAATACGTTTTAATAACTTAGGCAATAACGTTGAAGCGGCGTAGTCACTGGCCATAATACGAAAAACGCGCTGGCTATTTTGCTCATTAAACTCTTCTTCACCTTGTAGTGCTTCTTCAAGCTCTAATAATATTTTACGAATGGCCGGCGCCAACGAGCGTGCGCGCTCTGTTGGTACCATGCCGTCAGAGGTTCTCACTAAAATAGGATCGTTAAACAAGGTGCGTAGCCTTTTTAGGCCGTTACTCATCGCGGGTTGGGTAATGTTGAGTTGACCCGCCGCGCGGGTAACATTTTTTTCTCTCAGTAAGACATCAAGATAAATAAGTAAGTTTAAATCAATTTTTGAGATATTCATAAAATTAATAATCTAGAGCAAAAACATAATCTAAATATATGTCACGACTGATGGCGATAAGCAAGTAAATTTCACCAAAAAACAAATAAATTTGTTCAATATCAGCATAAGCTATAAATAATTTGTAAACTTTACTAATTGAATTTATTGAACTATTTATATATATGTAGACGTTAAAATTTAGAGTTAATACACCACTATTTTCTGCGTGAATACTAAGGATGCATGTTATATATTTTATTTATTAATTATGGGTGGTTTAGTATTTATCTCATTCGATGTGGCGGCTAACCGAAACATCCCCCCAAGAATTTAAATACTGTCAGTTAAGACTTTTGGAGAAAGTATATGTCTAATTATCAAAGTGCAATAGAAGCGGTGCAAGCGATCAAGGCCAAAGCAGGTAGCTCTTGGGATGCGATTAATCCTGAGTCGGTCGCCCGTATGCGAGCACAGAATAAATTCAAAACTGGTTTAGAGATTGCGCAATATACGGCTGATATTATGCGTCGTGATATGGATGCTTACGATGCTGATAACACTAAGTACACTCAGTCTTTAGGTTGCTGGCATGGTTTTGTTGGTCAACAAAAACTGATCTCTATTAAAAAACACTTTGGCAGCACTGAGCGCAGATATTTATACCTGTCAGGTTGGATGGTTGCCGCGCTTCGCTCAGAGTTTGGTCCGTTACCTGATCAATCAATGCATGAAAAAACCTCCGTCGCTTCATTGGTTCAAGAGCTTTACACATTCCTTCGCCAAGCGGATGCGCGTGAACTTGGTGGACTATTCCGCGAACTAGACGCCGCCGCTGAAAGTGATAAAGCGGCAATCCAAGCTAAAATCGACAACTATCAAACCCATGTTGTGCCAATTATTGCTGATATTGATGCTGGGTTTGGTAACGCCGAAGCGACTTACCTGATGGCGAAGCAAATGATTGAAGCGGGTGCTTGTGCGCTGCAAATTGAAAACCAGGTCGCTGATGAAAAACAATGTGGTCACCAAGACGGTAAAGTTACCGTGCCACATGCTGACTTTCACGCGAAAATTCGTGCTTTACGCCATGCTTTTTTAGAATTAGGTATCGACAATGGTATTATTGTGGCGCGCACTGACTCGGAAGGCGCTGGCCTAACCAAAGAGATAGCTGTGGTGAAAGAGCCAGGCGATCAAGGTGATCAATACAACTCTTTCTTAGATGTTGAAGAAATTGATGTCGCAGATATGGCTGAAGGTGATGTTTGTTTTAATCGTAACGGTAAAATTGTACGCCCTAAGCGCCTACCTTCTGGCTTATATCAATTCCGTCAAGGTACCGGTGAAGAGCGCTGTGTATTTGACAGTATTGAAGCCATTAAAGCCGGCGCTGATTTGTTGTGGATAGAAACGGCGACGCCAAATGTTGCTGATATTGCCGCTATGATGAACGAAGTGCGGAAAGAAATTCCAAATGCTAAGTTGGTTTATAACAACAGCCCATCATTTAACTGGACGCTGAACTTCCGTCAACAAGCTTATGATGCCATGGTTGCGGCCGGTGAAGACGTCTCAAACTATGTTCGTGCAGACCTTATGCATGCTGATTATGATGACAGTGATTTATCTAAACGCGCTGATGACAAAATTCGTAGCTTCCAAGCTGACACCTCACGTGAAGCGGGAATTTTCCATCACCTGATCACACTACCGACCTATCACACCACGGCGTTATCGGTTGATAACTTGGCGAAAGAATACTTTGGTGATGAGGCTATGTTAGGTTATGTGGCGGGCGTACAACGTAAAGAGATTCGTCAAGGCATCGCCTGTGTTAAACATCAAAATATGTCAGGCTCTGACATTGGTGATGATCACAAAGAATACTTTGCTGGCGAAAATGCACTAAAAGCCGGGGGCGCGAAAAACACCTCAAACCAATTCAGCTAGTCATCCTCATTATATGACTTGCTAGACAGAACCCAGCCGACGTCAAAAGCACTACGAATTAGTAGTGCTTTTTTATGTTCAAGATCTCAATATTTTGGGATAAAGGTATGCCAGGGTTATATGACAAACAATGATGAGCCTTGCTAACCAAGGTATATCCTAGTTGCAAATAAGCTCGGGAGAGCGGTATTTTAAACCATAGGTATTTATTGCTGGACGGTGAACGCTCAATCTATCGCGTATTACTTAACAGCATGCACAATCATTAAAGCGCGTGGTGTTAAAAATAAAAAAGCCAGCATAATCAATACACTGGCCTTGTGAGCTGTTATTTTACTGAACTTGCAGAATCGTTTAAATATAGCAGCTTAAAAGCTGTAGACTAAGGTCATTGCGGTTTCAGTATTAACATTTTCTTTATCGTCTTCCACTTCCGTGTTGTAGTCTAAGGTAAAACTAAACTTAAGTTGTAAAGTCTCAATAAGCTTAGTGGTGATTGAGGTTTTTGCTTTATAAGTGCTGTTTTCACCACTTTTAGGCGCATATTTTGCCACTAATTGTTGTTTAAGCTCAACGTGCTCGTTAATTTGACGCTTGTATACCGCTTGCGCTTGAATAATAAAAGCGGTATTTATTTCTTCGTCTTGTGTGTCGGTTTGGCGCAGAACGTCGCGCTTAAAACCCGGACCTATATCGGCATCTAATGTTGCTTTTTCGGTTTCAAACCAACGACGACCCCAACCGGCTGAGATAGAGCTTTGGTTTTCAAAACTGCTAAACCGGTTATCTTCATATGACGCGTTGCCGTAGATGTAGTTTGGGCTGTTTTGATCTAAGGTGTAATTTGTTTGCCCAACCGCAGTCCATTTTTGATCACTGGTTTCAAAGTGTTCTTCGCCGTTTTCGTCTTCTTGCTCACTTTTCTTAACTAGCATATCTAATTGAACGGTTGATTTCCAAGCCCCTTCTTCGTGAGCAAAGTCAAAACCGGCTTTAATATCGCCACTTTTGGTATCACCGGTTTTAAACAACATGCCCAACTCTGCCGATGCGGTATAAGGTGATTTTTCGGCCGGTGCTTCTTCAGCTACTGCACTAATTGATACGCAACACATTGCCGCTAATAATAATTTATGATTCATAATAATCCTCTTTCTTGGCATGAATAGTTAATGGTGAGAATGGGATTTCGGTGTCTTCGTTATCCAATTCAACGGTAATTTTCGAACAAATCGAAATGAGTATGCCCCAATCAGCAAATCTATTCTTCTGCTCGGTTTGGTAGAACAATTTGTTACTTATCGATAAGCAATATTGCCCATTGCTTACCCGAAATTATGGTCAATTATAATTAATTGCTGCATAAATATCATTAAATCGTTAATAAAATGTTAATTTCTGGTTCGGGATACAGATATTTTATTAAAAATAAAAAGGCGACCTAAGGCCGCCTTAATAAGTCATACAGACAAATTACTTATAAAGTCTATTTAATTAGTGCGTCTAATTTACCGCTTGAGTACTGCATAAACATGTTATCTAAAGATATTGGCTTAATGCCTGCAGCATGACCAACAGTACCAAAGGCTTCATAACGCGCTTTACAAATATCGTACATAGCTTGTGTTGATGCTTTTAAGAATTTACGTGGGTCAAATTCACTTGGGTTTTCCGCTAAGAAACGACGAACTGCACCTGTTGACGCTAAACGTAAATCGGTATCGATATTGATTTTACGTACGCCATTTTTAATGCCTTCTTGAATTTGCTCAACCGGTACACCGTAAGTTTCAGGAATTTTACCGCCAAATTCATTAATAACCGCTAACCAGTCTTGTGGCACTGAAGAAGAGCCGTGCATCACTAAATGAGTATTTGGAATACGGTTATGAATCGCTTTAATACGATCGATGGCTAAAATATCGCCCGTTGGTGGGCGGGTAAATTTATAAGCGCCGTGTGAAGTACCACAAGCTATGGCTAAGGCATCAACTTGAGTTTTTTGGACAAAGTCAGCCGCTTCTTCAGGATCGGTTAACATTTGCTCCATGGTTAATTTACCCTCAGCGCCGATGCCGTCTTCTTCACCGGCTTCACCAGTTTCAAGTGAACCTAAACAACCTAGTTCACCTTCCACTGAAACACCACAAGCATGTGCCATATCAACGGTACGACGAGTAACATCAACATTGTATTCATAGCTTGAAGGGGTTTTGCCGTCATCCATTAATGAGCCGTCCATCATCACTGATGAAAAGCCAAGTTGAATTGAACGTTGACAAACGCTTGGTGACGTACCGTGATCTTGATGCATTACCACAGGAATATGAGGAAACTCTTCAATAGCCGCAAGAATTAAATGGCGTAAAAATGGTGCACCAGCATACGCTCTAGCACCTGCTGAACCCTGTAAAATTACTGGGCTATTGGTGTCGTTAGCAGCAAGCATGATAGCTCTAACTTGTTCTAAATTGTTAACGTTAAAGGCGGGAATACCGTAACCGTTTTCGGCGGCATGATCTAACATTTGGCGCATAGAAACTAAAGCCATGAACTAACTCCTGTGATTGTGTATTGTGATAAAGCTTATATCAAACTTTTGTGGCTTAATTATATCAGATGGTTTTAGAAATGTGCACGAGAAAAATACTTCGCCCAATAAAAAGGCCAACAGGGCAGGACGCGTTGTTGACCTTAGTGATTAGTCGTTTGACAATAAAACTTAGCCGTTAGCACGTGCTTCTAAAATTTCGACCGCCGGCAATTTCTTGCCTTCTAAAAACTCAAGGAAAGCACCACCACCGGTAGAAATATACGACACTTGCTCAGCAATATCATATTTATCTACGGCTGCTAAGGTATCGCCGCCACCAGCAATGGAGAAGGCACTGCTGTCGGCAATAGCTCGTGCAATAATCTCAGTACCTTGACCAAACTGGTCAAATTCAAATACACCAACGGGGCCATTCCACACCACAGTACCGGCATTGGCAATAATATCGGCTAACGCTTGCGCGCTTTCTGGGCCAATATCAAAAATCATATCGCTATCGCCAACTTCGCTTACATTTTTCAGGGTCGCAACCGCTGTTTCTGAAAACTCTTGGCCAACCACGACGTCAGTCGGTACAGGAATAACGCCGTTATTAGCATTGGCTTGTTGCGTTAAGCGCTTTGCTTCATCAACTAGGTCTGCTTCGAACAAGGATTTACCGACGTTATGACCCTGCGCAGCAATGAAAGTATTGGCGATGCCACCACCAACAACCAATTGGTCAACAATGCCGGCAAGCGAGTCTAAAACCGTAAGCTTTGTTGAAACTTTAGATCCGCCAACAATGGCAACAAGTGGACGTGCTGGGTTATCAAGTGCTTTTGATAGTGCCGCTAATTCACCGGCAAGTAGTGGACCCGCACAGGCGGTAGCGGCATATTTTGCTACGCCGTGGGTACTGGCTTGCGCGCGGTGAGCCGTGCCAAAAGCGTCCATCACGAAAATATCACATAACGCGGCTAATTTTTTTGATAAAGCTTCGTCATTGCTTTTTTCGCCTTGGTTAAAGCGAATGTTTTCAAATATAACTAACTCGCCAACATTGACCTCGACGCCGTCTAAGTAATCTTTAACTAAGCGAACCGGAGCATTTAGCGCTGCGCCAAGATAATCAGCAACCGGTTGCAACGAAAACTCTTCATTGTATTCGCCTTCGGTTGGGCGACCTAGATGTGACATCACCATAACTTTCGCGCCAGATTCTAATGCCAGTTTAAGGGTTGGTAATGCGGCTTTTAAACGCGCATCTGAGCTGATTTTTCCATCTTTAACGGGCACATTTAAATCTTCACGAATAAGCACGCGTTGATTGCTTAATGCTAAGTCGGTCATTTTAATTACAGACATGTTTATTTCCTGTTGGTGGTCGGTTAACGGTTCGGTTAATTTTAATGTTTATAAATTTATCACACTGAGTTTTATTCGCCTACTAGCGCCATGGTTAACGCGGTGTCGAGTAAGCGGTTGGCAAAGCCCCATTCGTTATCACACCAAATTAGCAGCTTAACTAAGCGCTTGTGGCTAACTCGGGTTTGGTTACCATCAACGATGCATGAATGGGGATCATGATTAAAGTCGATAGACACTAACGGCTCTGTGGTGTAGCCCAAAATGCCGGCGAGGCCATTATTTTGTGCGTTATGTATCGCTTGGTTAATATCGGCTATGCTGACATCGCTTGATAAGGTTAAGCTTAAATCCATGGCGGTGACATTGATCGTAGGGACGCGCACGGCAATCGCTTCAAAGCGGCCAGCAAATTTTGGCAATATGCGCTCAATACCCGCAGCCAACTTTGTATCAACCGGAATGATGGATTGACTGGCGGCGCGGGTGCGACGTAAATCTGGATGATAAGCGTCAATCACTTGTTGATCATGCATGGAAGAGTGAATCGTGGTGATGGCACCGCTTTCAACGCCAAAGGCTTGATCTAATACTTGAATAACCGGCACCACACAGTTGGTGGTGCAAGAACCGTTTGATACTACCTTGTCGGTAGCGCTTAATTGCTGATGATTAATACCATAAATAATGGTGGCATCTAAGTCTTGTGCGCCGGGGTGCGAAAACAACACTTTTTTGGCGCCTTGGTGAATATGCTGTTGGCCGTGCGCTTGGCTACCATATTGGCCGGTACAATCGATAACAATATCGACATTGTGTTGTTGCCAAGGCAAGTTAGCGATATCGGCTTGATGACTCAGGGCGATTTCGTCACCGGCAATAATCAGTTTTTCAGCACTTTGTTGCACGGCAAAAGAAAATCGACCATGCGTAGAGTCATATTTTAATAAATGTGCGATACCTTCTGGTTCGGCCAGTTCATTAATGGCAACAAGGGTAAACTCTTCGGTTCTGGCGTTTTCATACAGCGCACGGACAACATTTCTGCCGATGCGTCCGAAGCCATTAATGGCGATGTTAATTGACATGTTTTTCTAGGGTCTCATTGCTCAGGGGCTTGTGATCGAAATAGCCAGTTAAGTAAAACCTAACTGGCTATTGTATCGTAAGCAATTGAGCTTAATTTAAGCTATTAACTGTGTTAACCACGTTGTCGACCGTAAAGCCAAAATGTTCAAATAACACATTGCCAGGCGCTGATTCTCCAAAGGTAGTCATGCCGACAACTTTACCGCCAAAACCAACGTACTTGTACCAAAAATCAGTATGGGCGGCTTCAATAGCAACACGCTTAGTCACCGTTGCAGGTAACACTGACTCTTTATAGTCATTATCTTGAGCGTCAAAAATATTCGTTGATGGCATAGAAACAACGCGGACTTTATCACCTAATGCGTCAGCTGCCTTTAAGGCTAACGATACTTCAGAGCCCGTAGCGATTAAAATAACCTCTGGCGTACCTACACTGTCTTTTAAGATGTAAGCGCCTTTAGCAATATCAGCCACTTGCTCTGCATTGCGGCTAAGTGCCGGTAAACCTTGGCGAGAGAAAACCAATGACGTTGGCGCGCTTTGGCGTTGCACGGCATTTTTCCATGCCACAGCAGATTCTGTTGCATCGGCCGGGCGCCATGTCACCATGTTTGGCGTAGTACGTAAATTAGTTAATTGCTCAATCGGTTGATGCGTAGGACCATCTTCACCTTGACCAATAGAATCATGGGTATAAACAAAAATATTTTGAATACCCATTAATGCTGACATACGCACGGCGTTACGGGCGTATTCCATAAACATCATAAACGTGGCGCCGTAGTTAATAAAACCACCGTGCAATGAAATGCCGTTCATAATACCGCTCATACCAAATTCACGAACACCGTAAAATATGTAGTTACCGGCAGCTTCGTCTTGAATACCTTTAGAGCCTGACCAAAGCGTTAAATTTGAACCCGCTAAATCAGCAGAGCCACCGAGTAATTCCGGTAAAATAGCGCCGAAGGCTTCGATGGTGTTTTGTGAGGCTTTGCGCGAGGCAACATTTTCAGCTTTCGCTTGGCACTCTAAAATATAGGCATTAGCTTTTTCTTCAAATTCAGCCGGTAAATCACCGTTAATAACGCGGCGCTCGTATTCTGCCGCTAAAGCAGGGTGAGCAGCTTGGTATGCTGCAAACTTGTCATTCCAGCTTGTTTGCTCTGCGGCGCCTTTTTCTTTTTGATCCCAATCGGCGTATACATCAGCAGGTATTTCAAACGGGGCATGTGACCAATTTAATTTTTCACGTGTCGCGGCAATTTCATCGTCACCTAAAGGCGCGCCATGACAATCGTGTGTGCCTTCTTTATTCGGTGAGCCAAAACCGATAATGGTTTTACAACAAATCATCGACGGTTTATCGGTTACTGATTTCGCTTCAACTATCGCTGCTGCAATGGCTGCTGAATCATGACCATCAACGCTGATCACATGCCAACCGTATGATGCAAAACGAGCTGGCGTATCGTCGGTAAACCAACCTTCAACATGGCCGTCAATTGAAATACCGTTGTCATCCCAAAAGGCAATCAATTTGCCTAAGCCTAAAGTGCCGGCTAGTGAACAGGCTTCATGAGAAAGACCTTCCATTAAACAACCATCACCTAAAAATACATAAGTGTTGTGATCCACAATATTGTGACCGTCGCGGTTAAATTGTGCCGCTAAGGTTTTTTCCGCAATGGCCATACCAACCGCATTTGAAATACCAGCACCTAATGGGCCTGTGGTGGTTTCTACACCTGGGGTATAACCGTATTCAGGGTGACCAGGCGTTTTAGAGTGCAACTGACGGAAGTTTTTTAATTCATTAATTGGCAAGTCATAACCGCTTAAATGCAACAATGAGTAAATCAGCATTGAACCGTGGCCGTTTGACAAAATAAAACGGTCACGATCAGCCCATTGTGGGTCGGTTGGATTATGTTTTAGAAAGTCACGCCATAAAACTTCAGCGATATCTGCCATGCCCATTGGGGCTCCAGGGTGTCCTGATTTAGCTTTTTGCACGGCATCCATGCTTAATACTCGAATTGCATTGGCCAGTTGTTGACGCGACGGCATAATTGCTCCAATTAATATAAAATTTGATAGGATAAAAACTGCGCTTATTTTCGCTCAGACTACCCCTGTACTGCAAATTTTATTGTTAATTTTCTGTGATTATTTTTAACTTATTGATATTCACTGTCATTACTACCAAGGTTATCTCACCTTGCGATTATGCAATATATATATATTGTGAGGTCGTTTCTCCGAGCAGACTAGATTTGAAATAAATACAAATTATTGAAGTAAGTTATTGAAATTAAAATGAAGTTGCTATAGTGTTACTTGGTTGTATGTACAAATAAAATTAAAAATAGTTAGTAAAAGTAAGGCGTAATAATGAACAGGTCGTCAAGCCCTGTTAAGTTAACATCGGTCATATTAGCGGTGTTGGTATTAGCAGGTTCAGCGCTGTTGAGCAACGGCTCAGCGGCAGATGACAAGGATGTTGTAATTGATATAAGTAGCACTGAACTCGAAAATTAGTTCATGTTGTAAGATAAACCTCGCATTTGCGGGGTTTTTTTATGTACAGGATGTACGGTATGTCGCGGGTGCATGGATGCACAGGAGCGTGTATGTACAGGATGTACGGTATGTCGCGGGTGCATGGATGCACAGGAGCGTGTATGTACAGGATGTACAGGCCTCTCTCAGGCATCCTGCCTTCCGAGGCATTAGTGCGTCCTTGCACGTCGCCTCTCTCAGGTATTAGTGCGTCTCGGTAATTGCTCCTGTATTACCCTAATAACTTACGTCCCTGTAAGGACATGCACGTCGAAGTACGGTCAGGTTATTTGTTCCAGACATAACCTAAGTACCAACTTCATGTTGGCCGTGTCGTAGTGACAGCATGCCAAAGCCTAACAATATCTTGATAAAATGGCGTCCCGAGCAGGATTCGAACCTGCGGCTTCCAGCTTAGGAGGCTAGCACTCTATCCAGCTGAGTTACCGGGACATAGTTTAAAAATATAATAGTAAATCAATTACTTTGGTAATTGTTTTTTCATATTTCTCATTTGGGGGCTGAAATGTATGGCATCAGCTGACCGTACTTGTTAAGCGCATTGCCTACCATTTGCTTGCCCGATTACCTGCCAGTGTGCTGGTTGATGACTTAATTCAATCCGGCATGATAGGTTTACTCGAAGCCGCTAATAATTTTGATAACAGTAAAGGTGCTAGCTTTGAAACCTTTGCCGGTATTCGCATTCGCGGTGCCATGCTAGACGAAATTCGTCGCGGCGACTGGGTTCCGCGCTCAGTGCATAAAAACAGCCGACTGATTTCTGCGACAATAAAAACCCTAGAAGCAGAATACGGTCGCGATGTTACCGATCTGGAAGTTGCTGATAAACTTGATATTTCAATCAATGAATACCATGATATGTTGAGCGATGTTAATGCTGGGAAAATACTTGGCATTGATGACTTAGGGGTAAGCGAAGACGTTATTGAAGTAGCGCATAACCAACAGCAAGATGAGCCCTACGATAATATTGAGCAGGGTATTTTTAAAAAAGCATTAGCTGATTGCATTTCCTCATTGCCTGAGCGCGAAAGCTTAGTCTTATCCTTGTATTACGATGAAGAACTTAATCTAAAAGAAATAGGACAAGTACTCGATGTTAGTGAATCGCGGGTCAGCCAAATACACAGCCAAGCCATGCATCGACTAAAAGCTCGTATGCAATCGTGGCAAAGTTAAGTAGAATATAACCATTATAAGCAGTTAAATACATCACCGGAGGGTGTCTTGGATAAAAATATGAAAGTACTTGTTGTTGACGATTTTTCAACAATGAGACGAATAATCAAAAATTTGCTACGTGATTTAGGCTTTACTAACATTTCTGAAGCCGACGATGGTAGTACCGCATTGCCGATGTTAAAAGACGGTGATTTTGATTTTGTGGTTACTGATTGGAATATGCCCGGTATGCAAGGTATAGACTTACTAAAAGCCATTCGAGCAGATGCACGTTTAGCCAGTATTCCGGTGCTAATGGTGACAGCTGAAGCGAAAAAAGAGCAAATTGTCATGGCAGCGCAAGCGGGGGTTAATGGTTATATTGTTAAGCCATTTACCGCGGCAACCTTGAATACTAAGCTTGATAAAATTTTTGAACGCCTTGGTTAATGCGAAAATAATGTTACGCAAGGACGTGATATGACTATAAATACAAGTGTCCATATTTCCTTGGAGCAGGCCAAGTTACTTGTTGAGTACCTTGAAACTGAGCAACAAGACAAAGCCGACAAGCTAATTGCTGACATTCAAAGCCCGACTAATACTGAACTGTTTGCTGAAATTGGCAAGTTAACTCGCCAATTACATGACTCGTTAAATAATTTTCAGGTTGATTCGCGTCTAAATGATTTAGCAACAGCGGAAATACCTGATGCAAAAGAAAGGCTAAATTTTGTTATTGATCGCACCGAAGAAGCGGCCAATAAAACCATGGATGCGGTTGAGGCATTGTTTCCTGTGGTTGATGGTATTCAACAGAAAATCAATAACGTAAATCCTGCATGGCACAAGTTAATGCACAATGAACTTGATATTGGCGAATTTAAAGCTTTATGCAAAAACATTGACAGTTTGCTAAAAACCACAGGACAAGATACCAATAAAATCCATGGCCTGATGACAGATGTGTTAATGGCACAAGACTTTCAAGACTTAACCGGTCAAGTGATCCGCAAGGTGATCGATCTGGTGCGGGAAGTTGAAGAAAGCTTAATTAATATGCTCACCGCGTTTGGTATGT
>JBMZDW010000020.1:0-46904 GCA_049614565.1 Cognaticolwellia sp.
CCGCTTCGAAAAAGCCAGTTAGTTGCCATGGTGATGCTGGCTTTTCTTCACTCCATTCTTCGCTCCAGTCTTCACTCCAATCTTCCTCTGATTGCCCCGCCGGTTCATCAGTCCATTCGCTTACTGGGTGAATTGTGTTAAAGACATTCTCGCTGCTAGCAGCAACAACTGAGGTGTTATGCATCAAGGATAGCGTGAAAAACATTATCGGAAAACCTAGAAATGCTTTGATAAATAACCATTTAGTGTTAGCGATTACTTTAACCATAAAGCTTACTTTACCCATGCTTTTGGTGGCGTGCGCATACTGCGTTCACTAAAAATATTATCGGGTAAGCCAAGATCGTATTTCACCTTTCGAAATTGAATTTCGGTATAACTACTATTAGTTAAATTGCTAATGCGGGATTTCATCACCGTAGCGTTACCGTCAATATTCTCCACTTTCAGTACCGTCATTTTTCGTATTGCTTGCTCATTTTGATCAAAATAAACTGTCTCCATCGGTAAAAAATTTCGTTTATCAATTTTTACCGTGTAGGTACTAAACTCGACACTGTTTGGCGCTTTCGGTTTCGCGCTAATAGCATAGCTATCGCTATCTTCACTGAGTAAGGTAAACGAATCTTCGCTTGGGTTACGACCCGATACATCTTCATAAAAAAAGTGTGAGCCAACAAATGAGGTGCGTTTATCACCGGCGGAAATGCGTTTAACTAAATCTAGGGCGGGTAAAAACAACCAACGGTTATCATCGCTTTCAAGATGTTTTTCCACCCGAAAAACCGTGTTTTTAACATTGCTGGGTCGAGAAAAAAACACCATAAAGTGTTGATCGCCTAAGTCTGTCACGTCTTTGCGTAAAATGGTGAATTGACGCATTTGACGATTACCATTTTCATCAACAATAATCATCCGCGCTTCAGCGCTGCCATCGTTACCGGCGTAATAAGACGCTAGGTTGGCGCGATTAATAATGCCCTCAACGTTTATTGCTTTGGCTTTAGTTGCTAGAGCAATAGGCTCTGCTGCGTGTAGCGTAATGCTACTTGTAATAAACAAGGCTAATGTTAAAGCTAACTGGCCTGCGGCCTTGGTGATATTCTGCGTGAAATTAGCGCTCATAATACTGTCCTTTTTACTGATTTACTCAAAGCTGAAAATGTTTAATGATTTTTTCCTGCCAATAGCGTCATCAAAGCCGGCAGTAATACTAAGGTCACTAATGCCGACAACACCATAATACTGGCTAAGAAAAATCCCACTGTGATATAGGGCATAAGCGGCGACAATAATAACGGCGTAAAGCCAATGGCGATAACAATAGCGTTGCGGGCAATGGCGCGGCTTGGCTCTTGAAACATCATTTGTAGTGCCGTGCTGAGGCTTTGCTGTTCTTTTTCAAGCTCACGGAGGCGCTGAATAAAATGAATAGCAAAATCAATCGATAGCCCAAGGGTTAGTGCCGACAATACTGCAATCGGCATATCGTAGGCCTTACCAAGCCAACCCACCAAGCCGTAGATCATGGTGATGGTAAAGGTGAGCGGTAACATGGCTAATATGCCGTATTTTATTGATCTAAAGAGTAATACCATCATGATAAACACCACTAGAAACGACGACAGCAGGCTGTCAATCATGCCGCTAACCATAGCGTCTTGCCACACCACATTTAGGTAGGATTTACCTGCCCATTGATGTTGAATATCGATCGGCGGCGGGTTTTTAACGATGTAATCATCAAGCCAAGCAACCACATTGTTCATATGTTGATTATCGCCACTGGTCATTTGTAGCCATAACAAGGTGCGCTGATAATTAGGTTCAACAAAATGCCATAAATCTTGTGGTCGATGAGAAGACTGGTATTGCAATAAGGTTTGCGCGACACCGTTACGGGTGTTAGGAATAACAAAGTCATGGTCTTGACCTGAATTTAGCTCTCGATTCACGGTGGCGACAATGTCGGTCAAACTATTGACCTTACCGACATCGCCTTGCGCAACCATGGCGCTTTGCAAGCTTGCTAGCCAGTTGAGCAACTCAGGATCGGTAAATATTTGTTGGTCACTGAATGCTTGTTCACTGAGATCATACAGTTTCGCGAGCCAAACTTGCTCTGCCTGACTGGCGTCAAAGCTAGCGTCATCAAGTTGTATTAATAAATTTTCGCTGAAAAAGCTGCTGTTGCTGTTGGCGGTATTACTTTGCCAATCGCGGTAGCTTTTTGAAATGGTGGTTTTTATTTCACTTGCCGCGGCCGTATCAAGGATTTTCTTAAAGCTATCAAGCGCATTTTGTTGTGGTTGATTTTTATGACTAAACACCAACCAAGCATCATAGGTGCCAGCAAAGTGCTGATTTAGTGCCTTATCGGCAAGGCGAATTTCATGATCGGCTTTAAACCAATTTACCGGATTGTCGTTAATTTCAATACGATTAATACCGACTAGGCTCAAGGCAAAAAAGGCGATAAAAGCAATAAGGATCAACTTAGTGCGCTGTACGGAAAAAGCGCCAAGCATGGCTAAACTTGCTGATAAACGACCTTTTTCCGCCATTGCATGTACGGCTTGTTGTAGTTTTGCCAAGGTTGCCGGTTTCATACGGGCAATGTAGGCGGGAATATAGGTAATAGTTAAAACAAACGCGAGTAGAATACCCGTGCCGATAAAGGCGCCAAACACTTTCACCGGCGGGATAGGGGTTAACATTAGTGAGTAAAAACCCACTGCAGAAGTTATTGAGGTAAACAACATAGGTTTATATAAATGCCCCATAACCTTTTTGATGGTTTGTGCGGCGTTGTCGCCAGTTTTAAAGCGATCAGCGAATTCAGAGAGAATATGCACTGAGTCAACGACGGCAATTGGCATCAAAAATATCGCGATCATTGATGACATAATATGCACGGTAAAACCTAAGCCAATTAAGCTACCCATAATGATCAATACCGTTGCCATGGCCACCACCATAGGCGCTATGATCAAGACAATATTACGAAAGAAATACCAGAGTAATAAAAATATCGCTAAACCGGCTAACGGCGCCGCAACCGCCATTTGGACAAACATTTCATAGCCAAATTGGTCTTCTGCAACCGGTAAACCGGTAATATGAAAGGCTAAATTATTTGCGTCAATGGCGTTAAGGTTTGCCGCTAGTGCGCGAATTTGTTCAGCAATACGATAACTTTGATCTTTGGCGATAATCGGCACATAAATCGCCACGGCTTTATCGTCGCCAGACACTAAAGTGTTGTTAAGCATAGGTAAGCGCTTAACGGCTTGTTGAATGTTTTGACTTGCTTGTGCTGTTGTTGGGGCTTGCTTCATCAAGTATTCAAAGACAATACCTTGGCTAACACCTTGTTCGTCGCTTAACTGGCGAATATTATCAACAACATTTAGCGACAGTAAGTCTTGTGCTATCACGCCATCAAGCTGAAGAATATCGTTAGTCAGCTGGCTAATAATGGCTAAGGTTTCAGGGCTAAATACCGTGTCTTTGCTCACTAAACCGACGACAATCATATCGCGCATCAGAAAGTCAGTTTTTATTTGATTATGAAAGACCCGTGCCGGGGCATCTTGGCTGAGCATGTTTTCAGGATCAGTATCTATGGTGATGTTGGGCAACATAGCCAGGCTCAATAGCGTGATTAACAACACTAAGCTGTAGATAACTTTTGGCTTTTTAATGGCAAAATCTAAGATATCTTGGTAAGTCAAAATACGTCCTTGGCTAGGTTATCACTAGCATTAGTTATATTAGGAAAGTGTAATATACTTTTATATTAGCAGTATCTAATGTAAGATCCAACTAGAAATAATGTAAGCGGAAAAATGACCATGGCTTTAATAATGAAAATGACAACGGGTGCGATTAATGACTAACCAAGCGGTAATTGATATTAAAGACATGCGTGAAAATGCCTCGCAAGCTGCTGATTTATTAAAAGCCATGAGTAATGAAAATCGCTTGTTGATCTTATGTCATCTCGGTGAAAAAGAAATGTCGGTCAGTGAACTGAATAATTTTATCGATTTAAGCCAATCAAGCTTATCGCAGCACCTAGCGCGCTTACGCCAAGACGGTTTAGTGAAAACACGTCGCGAATCTCAAACTATATTTTATAGCATCGCCAACCCGTCGGTGGTGAAGTTAATTAGCTTTTTGCACAGTGAATTTTGCGCATAAGCTAACCGTTAGTCATTGCTAACTAGTCATTACTAAAAAGCTTTTTTCTTACCATAGCGCGATAAGCTTTTGGCGTAACATTTAGTAGTTTTTTAAATAACCGGCTGAAATTTGCTTGGTCTTGATAACCCACCTGAAATGCCACTTCTTGAATGGATAAGTTACTGGCAGATAATAATTCTTTTGCTGTTTCTATTTTTAATTTTTGCCAATACTGTACCGCATTTACGCCGGTGGCCAGTTTAAATCGGCGGGTAAATGAACGTTGGCTGATACCAAATTGCTGTGCGATTTCATTTAAAGTCAGCGCGGAATTTAAATTGCTTTGTAGCCAAAATTGAATTTGGCTGATCAGCTCATCGGGATGGCGATCAACAGCGCCTTCAAGGTAGCGCTGTTCTTCATAGGGTCGTCTAATTTCATGGGAAAAGTTGCGTTCAACTTGCTGAGCAGCGTTCTGGCCATAGACCTGAAAAATAATATGGACAATAATATCGGCAAGGGCATTTAAGCTAGCTGCACAATAGGTACGCTCTGACTGGGTAATAAAAAAATCTGGCTTTAAATCCACTTGTGGATAATCACGTTTAAACTGCTCAACATAGTGCCAATGCGTGGTGGCGGGGTGACCATCTAAAATACCCGCTTCTGCCATCATACACACGCCAGTGCCGCCGCCAATTAAGGTTGAGCCTTGCTGCCAAATATCACTTAACCACTGTAACATTTTTGGCTGCTTCGCTATGGTGGGTCGGGGGTTGCGCCATAAGCTGGGAATAAAGGCAAAGTCGGGTCGGTTGGCTTGGGTAATATCGGTATCGGGCAGCAGTTTGATTAACGCGCGGGTTGATATCGGCTTAATGGTTTCGGCCACCATTTGAATAACAAGGCGCGGCGCTTGGCGATTTTCTTGCAACGCCACCGCTTCACCTGCTCGTAACATTTCCACCGGCAAGCTGACACTGGTTGCTAGCATATGGTCATAAAGCAGTAAGGCAACGTTGATGGTGTTGTCTTTATTGCGCTTAAATTTTGCTTTCATTTATTTCACTTTCGCGTTTAATTTACCGATATGGCTATTTTGCCATAATTTTTGGCTGTATATGAATGTTATTTGTGATGATGAACTCTTACACTGGCAATATAAATATTTTGTTTGCAACTAAAGAGATTTTTCATGACTGCGTTACCGATCATAATTGGCATGGGTGGCATTAATGCCGCGGGTAGAACATCATTTCATCAAGGCTTTCGCCGCATTGTTATTGATAAGCTCAATGCTGAAGCGCGCCAAGAAACCTTTGTCGGTTTAGCCACCTTAATGAATTTACTCACCAGTCAAGACGGCAAGCTAGTTGATGAGGAAGGCAATGTTGTTGAAAAATCTGACGTTGAACAACGTTTTGGCGAAAAAATATTAGCCGGTACCTTAATACGAAAAATTGAGCATGAGCATTTTGATCCTGATGCGACGCCGTGGCAGCAAAAATTGACCCTGAAAGCCGGCGAGCAAGGGATCAGGTTTGAAACTCGTGCCCGTGATTTACCCAATCCTTTACCGCGGACGTGGAAAATCACTGAGTTAGCCGATAAACGTGTGCATGTTGATATTGCCTGTGAAGTTGACGTTCGACATGACTCAACGCGTGATAACCCGATTAAAGCGGCGGGGCAATTTCCAAGCGGCTTTAAACCGGCAAGCTTATACAATAGCCGTTATCAACCGCGGGGTTTACAAGCGACTATTTTTGGCGCGGCTGATGCTATTCATTCCACAGGTTATAGCTGGAATGAAATTGCCGATAAAATTAGTCCCGATGAAATTGGTACCTATTCTGCGTCGGTGTTTGGTCAAACCCAAGCTGAAGGCGTTGGCGGCATGATGCAAAGCCGTATTAAAGGTGAGCGAGTTTCAACAAAAAATTTAGCGCTAGGTTTAAATACCATGCCAACAGATTTTGTTAACGCTTATGTGACCGGCAATGTTGGCACCACCTTTACCTCGACCGGTGCTTGCGCAACATTTTTATATAACTTAAAAGCCGCGGTACAAGATATTCAAGCTGGACGTATTCGTTTGGCCATTGTCGGTAGTAATGATTGTGCGATTACGCCAGAAGTGGTGGAAGGTTTTGGTAATATGAGCGCGCTTGCCAACGAAGAAGGTTTGAAAAAGCTCGATGGTAACGGCATTGCCGATCATCGTCGCACCAGTCGCCCGTTTGGTGACAATTGTGGCTTTACCATAGGTGAAGCGGCGCAGTTTATTATTCTGGTTGATGATGCCCTTGCCCTTGAACTGGGCGCCAATGTTTTAGGCTCAGTGGCAGATGTTTTTACTAATGCTGATGGTATTAAAAAGTCGATCACCGCGCCAGGCCCAGGTAACTACATTACTATGGCAAAATCAGTAGCTTTGGCAAAATCCATTGTTGGCGCTGAGTCAGTGCAGCAACGCAGTTTTATTTTAGCTCATGGCTCAAGTACACCGCAAAATAGGGTTACAGAATCATTAATTTATGACCGCGTTGCCAAGAGTTTTGATATTAATCACTGGCCGGTAGCGGCGCCTAAAGCGTATGTTGGCCATACTATTGGCCCAGCCAGTGGTGACCAAGTCGCCATGGCGTTAGGAGTATTTGCTGACAATATTATGCCCGGCATTACCACCATAGAAAAAGTCGCGGATGATGTTTATAGCGAACGGTTAAATATTGCTACAGAGCATTGGTCTTGCCAAGATATGGATGTTGCCTTTATCAACTCGAAAGGTTTTGGCGGCAATAATGCCACCGCAACTTTATTTTCTCCGGCGGTAACCTTAGCCATGATGGAAAAGCGCCATGGCAGTGATGCTATGGTAAATTATCGCGATAAAACTGCGGGTGTTGAACAAGCCAGAGCTAAATATCAAGCTCAAGCGGATAACGGTGAATTTCAAATTATTTACCGCTTTGGCGATGGCACGCTAATGGATGATGATGTTACCCTCACCGCTGAAGATCTGAGCGTGACAGGTTTTGCTAATAAAATTGTACTGCCAAGCAATAACCCGTTCGCCGATATGGTTTAGCTCTTAACGGATTAAAAAATGAGTCCGCGCGCCATACAACCCGAAAATGTAGCTTTTACAAAGCCCTGCAATTTTATTGACAGGGTTTTTGTTTTTAATGCATTATGGGGTATCGAATAAAATGTTAATTCGTATTTTTGGAAATTTTTAGCGATGCTATTAGTGGATAAATATTACAGAGCATGGTCGAACGTTTTCAGCACTTGGTAAAAGGATTTACTGCTTTCGGGCGCTTCTCTACACTGAACAGAGTAAATCTTAGCCATTTAGTAATGACCGAAGTGGTGTAATATTTATGGCTATCTCGCCAGTAAAGATTGTTGAAAAACGCGATACCCAACTTGTTAAAGCTCAATCGAGTCAACGTCATTCCTTCATATTTGCCATAATTTTAGGTCTATTAGGAGCATTATTTAATAGCTTTCCGATAGACGTAGCGGCTAATGTTTCGTTTATTATCGGCAACAGTGCTTTTATTATTGCTGCTTCCTACCTTAGACCAACGTTGACCTTATTTTGCGCCTTGCTGTGCACCGCGCCATTGTTAATCACCTTAGAGCAACCTTTTGTTTTTATAACTGTTGGCCTAGAAGCTATTTTTGTCTCTTATTTTCGCGGTCGTGGCTGGTATTTACCAACGGCAGATTTTTTATATTGGCTTATTTTAGGTATGCCACTAACCGCGTTAATTATTTGGCTTACTAATAATGATGCGCAAGGGTATTTGCTATTTTCAGTATTTAAACAATGTATAAATGCTATTTTTTATACCACTGTAGGGGTCATTATAGTTTTTGCTTGTCGCAATAAATTAAAACCTTGGGTTAAATCACAACAACCGCCGTTGGTGAAAAACCTCAAGCAATACTTACATTTTATTTTTTGGATTTTATCTGCATTTTTCATCGTTGGTGTCTGTCTATTTTTAAGTAGAAGTCTAAATAATATTCAAGAACAGCAATTTACCGATAAACTCGAAATTAGTGGTCAGTATTTAAGCCGTATTGCAGAAAATTACGTTAACGATCATAAGAATACAGTCGCGCAACTAGCGAATAACTTATCTATTATTGGCCCCAGCGGCTATGACGATGCCATTAGTAAAGTACATACACTATATCCGGGGTTTTCGACCATGCTGGTTGCCAATCAAGATGCAGATGTTGTTAGTACTTCGCCTCACACTTTAATGACTAAATTACCGAAAAATACGTTTAACGTTGCTGATAGAGCTTACTTTAGTCAGGCATTTTTCCAACAGCAGCTTTATACATCGCCTGCTTTCCTTGGTAGAGGGTTTGGCGTGGACCCCATAGTCGCCATTAGTGCGCCGATTTATGGTCAAAGTCATGAGCAACCGATTGGCATTGTTGAAGGTTCTTTAAATCTTAATTTGTTTGCCCAAATTCACCCTTATGTTGTTGAGGATCGAGAAATCTCTGCGGTACTGACCGATGAAAATGACAATGTTATTTATGCAGATGCTAAGTTAGGGTTAACTACTTTAGCCAAGTTTAGTTTTTCTTTTGAGCAAGAAAAAACAGCAAAAAAGTTAATGGTGATCGGTAGGTATAACGCAAGTAAAACGCGCTATTTATATCGCCAAATCGTACTAAATAATGGTTGGAAAGTCTTTGTGTTAATTGAACAAGCTCAAATCTTACAGCTAATTGAGCGACAATATTTGACCATTTTTATGTCACTTAGCTTAATTTTTATCTTTGTGGTCATCTTGGCACATCAATTTTCTAATACCTTGAATCGCCCATTGGCATTCGCCTTAAATGAACTAGCTCACGGCGATGTGACAGAAGGCTATAAACCCATTCCCTATGACGCTCCTACTGAATTTTTAACCCTTTATCAGCAATTGCAACAAGCTAAAGAAAAGCTGTTAAAACAGCAGTTCATTTTAGCAGACAAAGTAGAAAAACGAACCAGAGAACTGAATAAAGCCAATAAGGCTTTGAAAGAGCTCGCAAATAAAGATCGCCTAACCGGCTTATATAATCGCCGCTATCTTGAAACAAAATTTTGCGAGTTGCAGGCGATATTGTCTCGAAATGACGCCAATATGATGGTGGCGATGCTAGATCTCGATCACTTTAAAAAACTTAATGACGAATATGGTCACCTCATGGGCGATAGCTGCTTAGAATATGTTGGTGCGTTAATGCAGCGCAAGTTTGATCGTCGCAGTGATATTGTTGCCCGTTTCGGTGGCGAGGAATTCGTTATTGTCACGCAACATGATGAGCAGGGAGGTGTATTACAAAAACTTGAAGAGCTGCGAGAAGAACTCTCACTGCACTGTTTTCCGTACGATACTCATGACTATATTGGCGTTACCATATCGATTGGCGTGGTTACTGCAGGTGCAAAATTTTCTGACAATATTGATGATTGGATCAGACTTGCCGACGAACAACTTTATCAGGCAAAAGATAAGGGTCGAAATAACGTTTCAGTGAATCACCTCACTCGTGATGATACGCCGCAAGAGATAATATAATTGTTGATTTATTCGAGGTCATTTGAGCGGTTATTCATTGAGCTTATAGCCATTTTTTTCTAATAGCAGCAGCTATACCTTTATTTTCAAGGGTTTGATAGGAATTTTGTAAACGCTTAACCCAAGCAGGATCACTGTTGATACTAAGAGCGACACTGAGATCTGTGGTCAATTCATCGGCACTATAAACTTTAACAAAATCATCATAATTTAGCCCTAATCTTTGCGCTCGATGCCGAACGGTTATGTCCGAGGCAATAATTAAATCCACTCGGTTGTTATAAAGCATTTGGATGTTTTGTTCTTCTTTCACTAAACGGGCAATATTGTCAAAGCCCTTATCGAGCAAATATTGTTCGGTATAAGAAAATCGCGCAATACCGGTTTTATATTTTTTAAGTTTTTCCAAGTTATACAAGGGCTTCGTAAACTTACTTTTTAAGCCCCAAAAGGCAAACTTTTCATGGGTGATGCTGCCAATCCAATGAAACATTGATTCCCGGTGCTTAGTGCGGGCTAGTGAAAAAACAACCACATTAGCTTCATTTTTCGCTATTTCATAGGCGCGCGCCCACGGAAGAACGACAATTTCGGGCCGATAATCTATTTCATCAAAGAGCGCATTGATCATCTCGACAGAAAAGCCACTCAGTTCACCGTCGCTGTTATGAAATTGATAGGGGGCAATCTGTTCAGTAACAACTTTTAACGGTGGCAACTCTCTTGACTCGACACTTAAAATACAGAGATACAAAACCGCTATTAATAAGCGATGCATGGGAAATGTAAGCGTCAATTTATTGATAACATCGTCTCCGTTTTTTATTTCATATAAATGACAATTGCGGCTAAAGTTTGAGCTTAGACTAGCACTTGATTTTTATCGAATTTTTTAGCTAGACTAATCCCCGTCGGTATTATAATGTCGACCTTGTGCTACTGAGCACTAAGTACAAAATCAAGGATACCTAGGGCGGCTTTTCGGCCTTGATCTATGGCGGTAACTACTAAGTCTGAGCCAAGCACCATATCACCACCAGCAAAAATATTTTCTTTGCTAGTTTGTAGGGCAAAATTAGAGTTATCGGTGGCGATAACACGACCCCTTGTATCAAGTTCAACCCCAGCGTCTTTTAGCCATTGTGGTGGGCTGGGTAAAAAGCCAAAGGCAATCACTACCGCATCGGCAGGCATAATAAATTCAGAGCCGGCAATCGCTTCGGGATTTCTTCGATCGTTAGCATCCGGTGCGCCAAGTTGAGTTTTAATAAACTTAACCCCGCATGCATTGCCGTTATCGTCAATGGCAATATCGAGAGGTTGAATATTAAACTGAAAATTCACCCCTTCTTCTTTGGCGTTTTGCACTTCACGCGGTGAACCGGGCATATTGGCCTCGTCACGGCGGTAAGCACATGTTACTGATGTCGCCCCTTGGCGAATCGCACTACGCACGCAGTCCATGGCGGTATCACCACCACCGAGTACAATCACTTTTTTACCAGAAAAGTTAACATAAGGTTTTGCATTTACATTGCCGTCTGCTTGAGAAAGTTGCATTAACTTTTGGGTGTTGGCGATCAAAAAGTCGAGTGCGTTATAGACGCCTAGCGCAGATTCGTTAGCGAAACCACCGGTCATATCGGTATATGTGCCAAGTGCTAAAAATACCGCGTCAAACTCAGCACTGATCTCGGAAAAACTGATATCAATACCGACATTAATATTAAGACGAAATTCAATCCCCATGCCTTCAAGAATTTCTCTGCGGGTTTGAATTACCTCTTTTTCAAGTTTGAAAGACGGAATACCAAAGGTCAGCAAACCGCCAATTTGTGGGTGTTTATCAAAAACAACGGCGTTAACGCCGTTGCGTGTTAATACGTCAGCACAGGCTAAACCTGCTGGGCCAGCACCAATAATCGCCACGCGCTTTCCTGTCGCGATAACGCCTGATAAGTCGGGCGTCCAGCCTTGCTCAATGGCAGTATCGGTAATGTACTTTTCGATATTGCCTATGGTAACGGCGCCAAATTCATCATTGAGGGTACAAGCCGATTCACATAGCCTATCTTGCGGGCAAACGCGACCGCACATTTCAGGTAAGCTGTTGGTTTCATGACAAAGATCGGCCGCTTCGAGTATTTTTCCCTCGGTCACTAGCTCCAACCATTGTGGAATATAGTTATGTACCGGACACTGCCATTCACAATACGGATTACCGCAGTCTAAACAGCGATCCGCTTGACCGGCACTTTGTTCATTACTTAACGGTTGATATATTTCAACAAAATCAATCTGGCGTTGGGCGATGGCTTTTTTCGGCGGTTCGATACGTTTAACGTCGATAAATTGATAAATATTTTTACTCATAACCTAGCTTCTCCACTCGTGCTCTCATTATTGTGCTTGAACACGAAGTTCTGCAGATGACCGGCTGCGATGACCTAATAAGGTTTTTACATCAACCGCTTTGGGCTTAACCAACTTAAATAATGGCGCGTAAGTCGAAAAGTTCGTTAAAATTTCAGCCGCCCGCAAGCTGTCAGTTTCATCTAAATGTTGACTAATAATGCCGCGTAAATGTTCTTGATGAATATTGATTTTATCTATGGCTAGCATTTCAATGGATTCATTATTTAGCCGAATATCAAGGTCATTTTCTTCGTCTAAAACATAGGCAAAACCACCAGTCATGCCGGCGCCGAAATTAACCCCAACTTGTCCTAAAATCGTTACTATACCGCCGGTCATATATTCACAAGCATGATCGCCCGTACCTTCAATGACCGCATGGCAGCCAGAATTTCGTACGGCAAAACGCTCGCCGGCGCGACCACAACCGTAGAGCTTGCCACCGGTTGCGCCATACAAACAGGTATTACCCATGATCATGGTTTGATGGCTTAAATATTCCACCCCTTTTGGCGGCTTGATGGTGAGTTTACCGCCAGCCATACCTTTGCCGACGTAGTCGTTAGCATCACCCGTTAAGATCATTTCTAAGCCTCCGGCATTCCAGACGCCAAAGCTTTGGCCGGCGGTGCCATTTAAAAAAACTTTGATCGGGTTGGCGGCCATACCTTGATCGCCATGATGACGGGCAATTTCACCGGATAACGAGGCGCCAACCGAACGATCGGTATTTTGAATGTTCAAACGATATTCACCGCCGCTGCTATGGGTAATAGCATCGCGCGCCAATGTTAGTAGCTGTTGATTTAGCTCAGCTTTATCGAACGGTTCATTAGGGTGAGTTTGATATAAGGCGGTGTCGTCACCGGCGATAACCGGTGCAATAATTGGCGTTAAATCAAGTTTTTGTTGCTTAGCGGTCATGCCAGCTAGTGGCACCAGTAAATCAGTACGACCGATAATCGCGGTTAAACTTTCAACCCCGACACTGGCTAAAACTTCCCGCACGTCTTGAGCAATAAACTTAAAGTAGTTCATCACTTGCTCAGGCAAGCCTTTAAAAAATTGTTCACGTAGTACGTCATCTTGAGTTGCTACACCGGTTGCACAGTTATTGAGATGACAAATGCGCAAAAATTTACAGCCAAGAGTCACCATAGGTGCGGTGCCAAAACCAAAACTTTCGGCGCCTAATATCGCGGCTTTGACAATATCGATACCGGTTTTTAAGCCGCCATCCACTTGCAAGCGTACTTTATGGCGTAAACCATTAGTGACTAACGATTGGTGTGCTTCGGCTAAGCCAAGCTCCCATGGACAACCGGCATATTTAACTGACGTTAACGGGCTAGCACCTGTGCCACCGTCGTAGCCGGAAATAGTAATAAAGTCAGCGTAGGCTTTTGCCACGCCTGAGGCGATAGTACCCACGCCCGGGCCGGAGACTAATTTTACTGAGATAACGGCTTTTGGGTTGACTTGTTTTAAGTCGAAAATCAGCTGAGCTAGATCTTCAATGGAGTAGATATCGTGATGTGGTGGCGGTGATATTAAGGTGACACCGGGTACTGAAAAGCGTAACTTTGCAATTAACGGCGTGACTTTATCGCCGGGTAGTTGTCCGCCCTCGCCGGGTTTTGCTCCTTGTGCGACTTTGATTTGCAGTACATCAGCATTCACTAAGTAGTGCGGTGTAACACCAAAGCGCCCCGAAGCAATTTGTTTAATACGAGAGTTTTTAACGGTACCAAAACGGCGTTGGTCTTCGCCGCCTTCGCCAGAATTTGAATAGCCGCCGAGGCGATTCATGGCAATGGCAAGTGCTTCATGGGCTTCAGGGCTGAGTGCACCAATAGACATAGCGGCGCTATCAAAGCGTTTAAATAATTCAGCGTCGCCTTCAACTTGTGAAATATCTATAGCAGTTTGCTCTGTGTTTAATGCTAATAAGTCGCGTAATGCGGCGGCTGGACGCTTGTTCACGTGCTCGGCAAACATTTTGTAATCACGATAGTTGCCACTGCGCACTGCCGTTTGTAGCGTGCTAACCACATCAGGGTTATAGGCATGATATTCGCCGCCATGAACATATTTTAGCAGGCCGCCATGGCTCATTTTTTGATGAGGCATAAAGGCTTTACGCGCTAAGTTGATATTGTCTTGTTCGATATCGGAAAAATCTGCCCCTTGAATACGACTCGGTAAATCAGGGAAACACAGCGACATAATGTCACTATTTAGGCCAATAACTTCAAATAGGCCAGCGCAGCGGTAACTGGCAATGGTGGAAATGCCCATTTTTGATAGAATTTTTAACAAGCCTTTATTAATACCTTCACGGTAATTCACCATGGCTTGTCGAGCGCTAAGGTCAAGTTGATTTTGTTCGACAAGTTGTTCAACGGTTTCATAAGCCAAAAACGGATAAATTGCCGTCGCACCTAGGCCTAACAGTACGGCAAATTGATGTGAGTCACGTACTGAGGCGGTTTCGACAATAATGTTTGAGTCGCAGCGCAATTGCTGATCCACTAAACGTTTTTGTACTGCGCCAACCGCCATTGCTGCTGGAATAGGTAACATGCCTTGATGAATTTTGCGATCAGATAACACTAAAATTACCGTGTGCTTATCTCTGATCAGAGTTTCAGCTTCATCACATAAACGTACTATCGCGGCTGCTAGCCCTTCTTCTTGATCATAATTTAAGCTTAAGGTGTCGCAGCGATAATGCTCAGGGTCTAATTCGCGCAATTGTTTTAAGCCAGTGTACATTAGCACCGGAGTGGCAAATAAAATACGATCGGCGTGGCCAGTTGTTTCATTAAACACGTTATGCTCGCGGCCAATACAAGTGCCTAACGACATCACATAACGTTCACGCAGCGGGTCAATCGGTGGGTTAGTGACTTGAGCAAATTGTTGGCGAAAATAATCATAAAGTGAACGTGGTTGACTCGATAACACCGCCATTGGCGTATCGTCACCCATAGAGCCGGTGGCTTCTTGGCCATTTTCCGCCAATGTTTTTACCACTTGATGAATTTCTTCATAGCTGTAGTTAAACATTTTATGGTATTGGGCGATTTCCGCATCGTTAAAGAGTCGTTGGCCGATTAATTTTGCATCTAGTTTATCAAATGGCACTAAACGGCGAATATTGTTGTTTAACCATTGACGATACGGGTGACGTACTTTTAATTCGTTATCAATGGCATAGGAGTTAAACACCTTACCTGTGTAGGTATCGATAGCGAGCATTTCGCCGGGGCCGACGCGACCTTTTTCCACCACTTCGTCTTCGCCGTAATCCCAAATGCCAACTTCGGATGCTAAGGTAATAAAACCATCGCGGGTAATAACATAACGCGCAGGGCGCAGGCCATTGCGGTCTAAATTACAGGCAACATGTCGGCCATTGGTTACTACCACGCCGGCAGGTCCGTCCCACGGCTCCATATGCATAGAGTTAAATTCGTAAAAGGCTTTTAAGTCGTCATCCATTAACGGACTATTTTGCCATGCTGGTGGCATTAATAAGCGCATGCCACGGTAAAGGTCCATGCCACCAGCTAAAAACAGTTCCAGCATATTATCTAATGAAGAAGAGTCCGAGCCGCTAGCGTTAACAAACGGTGCGGCATCTTGTAAATCCGGCAATAGCGGCGAGCGAAAACCATGGCTGCGCGCGCGACTCCATTGGCGATTGCCTTTAATGGTATTGATTTCACCGTTATGGGCTAAGTATCGAAACGGTTGTGCTAAATGCCATTGTGGCGAAGTATTGGTTGAAAAGCGCTGATGAAATAAACAAATAGCGGTTTGCATACGAATGTCGGCAAGGTCTAAATAAAAGTTCGGTAAATCTACCGGCATGACTAAACCTTTATATATGGTGACTAAGCACGATAGGCTTGCCACATAAAAACGCTCATCACTGATGCGTTTTTCTGCTCGACGGCGTGCCATATATAAGCGGCGTTCTAAGTCGCGTTTACGCCAACCTGGTGGAGCATTAACAAATACTTGTTCAATAGCAGGTAAGTTGCTTTTAGCAATTTCACCTAAGGTACTGATATCGGTTGGGACAGTTCTCCAACCGACTAAGGTTAGTGTTTCTTGGGCGAGCTCTTGCTCAAGGATTTTTTTACTGGCATTGGCTTGGATCGGATCAGGATTAAGAAAAACCATGCCAACGGCGTACTTTTTACCCAGTTGCCAATTTTGCTCTTTGGCAATATCACGAAAAAAACTGTCAGGCTTTTGCATTAGCAGGCCACAGCCATCACCGGTTTTTCCATCAGCCGCTATGCCGCCGCGGTGTTGCATTCTATCGAGTGCATAAATAGCAGTCTTTACGAGTTTATGACTGGTTTCGCCGTGTTGATGGGCAATTAAACCGAAGCCACAATTGTCTTTTTGCCTAGTGTGATCGTAAAGTTGCATGCTTTCTCCTCAATAAAGCCTCGGTAATTAGCTACCGCGAGCATAGAATAAATTTATACTTTAAGTGCATAAAAAGTCCTAAATTCGTGCCGAGTAACTTCTTACATTAACAGTTAATATTAAAACGTCAATCTGAATAGAGTAAATGCTCGTAATTTTTTTACATGGTTTTTAGCGACTAATAAATAGATAAATGAATTATTACGCTTGTTTTGTCGGTGTTATCACCGATTTAGACGGGTTTTAGTGAATTCAGCAATTGTTATTGAATTCTATTGTAGTTTTATTACATTTACCTATTTTGAAAATAGCAATAATGAATAATGGTTCTATTCACTATTTATTCAGATTTTTTCTTATGTTATGCGGTGGTTTTGCCAGTTGACTTTCAATCAAGCTGTAAGTGACGAAGTGATCTTGATATTAAAGATTAAGAAACAAAAAGCCTTAGTTAGGATAAAATAACTAAGGCTTAAATAGGGTAGGTAAGCTTGTGCCGCTAGCGGATGATCTTAAGCTTGATAGCCGCCAACAATACCTTTAGTGGTGACACTAACGGCGTCATGAGCATGCAAAGACTCTAAGTGGTTAATACGCAACCAAAAGTCATCAAACTGCTCTGAGCCATTCATGGTGTGTTGTAAACGGCGCGCGGCATCTTCACAAAACATTAAGTTTTGACCGTTAAGGCGGGCAAACTCTTGCTCATCTTCACGTTTTACCGCCGCTTGTACGGGGGTTTTAAGTGAATTTTCAATTAAATCAACCAGCTCTGTGATCGGAAACTCAGTGGCTGAACTATTGAGCTTAACTTTCATTTCTGCAACTGAACGTTGGCTGTGCGGCGTGGCAACAACCCCTTCGGTTGTCCCTAACCACTCATGCACTGTGTCTAAATCAACCTCAGCTTGTTGAGCGAACTTATCTTTAAAGGCTTTTTGGATCAATTGACGCGCTAAAGCGGCAGAGCATGGGCAGGTTGACGAGTAACGCACGTCAATCGCCAGTTCAATATCCAGTTTGCCTTTATTTAAACGGCCGGTGATGGTAACAGGATAAGCTTTCCAGCCTTGCTTGCCGCTAATTAATGATTTTCGGCGCAGGTGGTAATCAAAGCTAAATTTAACTTTGGCATTGTCACTCAGTTCTTGATGGCTGCTAATAAAACCGTCTAAAAGCGTCACTAAGCTTTGGTGATTTAAAACATTTGAATTTGATAACTCATCAAGCAGCAAGTATAAGCGCGACATATGTATGCCTTTGGCTTTTGGCTCTTTAAGGTTGACAAACGCATCTACGTAGGCTGAAACCATACGTTCTGATTGGCCTTGAGAGGCAACCATGATAGGCATTTCGATATTGCTCATGCCGACCCAATCCAAAGTTCCCTCAGTTTGTGCTGTGGTATGATTTGCTATATCAGGCATTAATGTAGGCATTCTGACTCCGCTTTCGCTTGTGCACTAGGTAAAGGGCTATCTATGGTAACTTCAGTACTTAGTAAAATTATAATGGGCATTGCTAGAGTAAATTTACGCTAATTTCCATTAATACTGATAACAATGGAGGGCAATGCTGTGACCTTAAAAAGGGCGGCTATTTTGAACGAAACTGCTAGTAAAAGCAATGTTTGTCGCCTTGGTGCTGATATTGTTGGAGCATATGATAGTTGAATTTATCAACTTGCATAGTCGCTTGGCAGGTTAATGATAATTACTTGTAAAAAAATGGTTTTATCAGTGGTAAATAACAGTAAGATAACAACTTAACTATCATGGTGACTTATTGCACTAACGCGAGGTACTTTATGACCACAAGCCAACACTTAGATTTAACCTTAATTAATGGCTATTTAGAAGCATTGGACCTAGATGTGATTGAGCAAATGTTGAATTTATATATTCAGCAATCGGCTGTGTATCTTACGGCAATAAACAGTGCCTTAGCGGCGAAGGAGCAAAAATCCTGGCAAGAGCAGTGCCATAAAATGAAAGGTGCGGCCGCCAGTGCGGGGCTATCTCAAGTGCATCAGCAGCTTACTGAGATTGAAAAGTCCACCGAAGAATGGGCGCAAAAAGCACAACAAATAAGTGTGCTAACTGCGCTTAATCAGCAAGCGATAACCACGTTTCAACATTGGCTTGCTGAACAATAATTTTCAACTATAGCGTTGAACTTAGGCTGATATCGGCTAGATTAATCAACCTGACCGACAAAGCGATAACCTTCGCCGTGAATGGTGTTGATCAGCTCAGCTGAGCCTTCAACGGATTCGAAATGTTTGCGCAGGCGGCGAATAGTCACATCAACCGTGCGGTCATTTTCACGTAAGTCTCGACCGGTCATTTCTTTGATCAATTGCTGACGGGTAACAATTTTTCCAGCATGCGCAATAAGCAAGCGTAACGCACGGTATTCGCCACGCGGAATCGAAATTTCTTTATTGTCAGGAGTCACCATTTTTCGTGAATTACCATCAAGCGACCACTGATTAAAGTGAATTACCGCATCGTTTTTTTCGATATTGCCTGGCACCATACGATTTAAAATATTGCGGGCACGTATGGTCAGCTCACGGGGATTAAAAGGCTTGGTCAGATAGTCATCGGCGCCGATTTCTAGCCCGAGAATTTTATCAATGTCGCTGTCTCGGCCGGTGAGAAAAATTAAGGCAATATCATTGCTGCGAGAGAGCTCTCGCGCCAGTAATAAGCCATTTTTACCCGGCAAATTAATATCCATAATAATTAGGTTAACGGTACGGGTTTGCAGTGCATGCTGCATGGTATCACCGTCTACTGCTTCAGAGACTAGGTAGCCTTCAGCTTCAAATAGATTTCGTAGATTAAAGCGGGTAACGTCTTCATCTTCTACGATTAATATATGAGGTTTTTGCATGTTTAGTTGTCCAGTTCAGTAACGTTTAAATTTTAAATGGAAATACCAACGAGTAACGCAGCAATTATAGACCATTATTTGACTTTTAAATATCGGCGCATGGTATAGAAGCTTTAGTTAAAAAACAACCACAGCTAGTTTAACATCAGTTCGTGATAAGCAAAGTAACTCAGCAAGCTATTATTGCCGCTATCTATGTTGAATTTGTTACCAATAACGCGTTATAGGATATACAAGTTCGTCTTGATATAGGTAACACTATCAATGCTGAGCCATTAAAAATCTATTACGCATAACTATATCTTATTAAGTTTATTGATATTTAATATTTTACTGTTTATTTTATGCCATTCATTAACCCGAGTTGATGTTAGTTAATCGGAAAATTAATTTCAATACTTACCCCTTGGTCGAGCTCACTGTTTAACACTATGGTGCCGCCTAGGGCCTGGGTGACTAAGTTGTATACTAAATGCAAGCCTAAGCCACTGCCGCCTTCGCCGCGCTTTGTCGTCGTAAATGGCTCAAAAACTTTATTTTTTACCGACTCATTAACCCCGCAACCGTCGTCTTTAAACAGGATGTTAAGTTGATTACTTAACGGCATTACAGCAATGGAAACAAGGCCTTTTTCTCGATTTTCAAAGCCGTGAATAATAGAGTTCATGATTAAATTAATCAGAATTTGGTTTATCGGGCCGGGCTTACTGGTTATGGTTAAATTGTCGGGGCAGTCAATATCAATAACATAGGGCAAACTTTGTAGTTGTGGTCGTAAGGTAAGTAACACTTCTGTTAATAGCTGTTTTACGTTAAAACTGCGCACTTCTTCACTGGATTGATCAACCGCGACTTTTTTAAAGCTAGAAATGAGATCGGCAGCGCGGTTTAAGTAGCGATAGATAATGGCGACGTTCTCATTACCCTCATGCAAAAATTTCTTCAATTGACTAGATTTGAGCGTTTTATCTTCAAAGGCTTGTTTTACTTCAGCTAAACGGTCCGATAATAACGTTGAAGCTGTGACGCCTAGTCCTATCGGTGTATTGACTTCATGGGCAACGCCGGCGACCATATCACCGAGCGAGGCCATTTTTTCACTTTCAACCAACTGGCCCTGAAATTGATGCAGCTTTTCTAGTGTTGACAATAACTCATGGTTTGATTCTTTTAACGCTTGGGTACGCTTATTAATTTTATTTTCTAGCGCTTGCGAATGTTCAATATTTTCCTGTCCTTTGGCGTTTAATTGCGCGATATGTTTTTCCATGCGGGTAAATAGAACATTGATATTGCGCGCCAACATATCGGCTTCACGGTAAGCCATGTTGCCACAAGGCTGTTGAAAGTTTTTTTGTCGACTAGCCCGTTGAATAGTATCGATCAACTGATTAAACGGCGAATTTATATAACGCTCAAGGTGTAGCGCAACACAAATAGCAATAAGCACCACGACCAGCATCATAATAATGCTAAGTGTTAATAGTTCACTGTGGATTTTGGCAATGTCTTCGGTGCTGTTTTGTAAATAAACATAACCAATAATTTTATCATCGGCTTTTACGACCTGCATATATTCAACAAACGTACCTTTAAACCTTGGTGTTAGCAAGTCGGGCATTTCGCTGATTTTTTCCGAAATTGCTGTACGGCGCTCGTTGCGTTTATAACTATAAAAAAGTTCAGCTTGTTGGCTTTGCGGATTGACCTGATAAATATGCAGGTAATTTAACTTAGGAATTGCTTGAGTATTGGCGAAACTGTTGCTTAGCGCCTGTCGTTCTGAATTAACTAAAAATTCGCGACTACCATCGACTATCATTTTTGCCCAATATTTTATATGGCCTTCTGCAACCGTTTGGTGACCTCGGGTATTTTGTTCGGTGACAATGGCAATACTCGTGATGGACGTTAGTGTGACAAAACCGATAATGTAGAGCAGAAAGATCCGGCGAATTGACCAAACACGTTTATTTGTGGGCATACTAAACTCAACTCATGATTAGAATAAAGTAATTGTAAACAAGCGCAGAGCACTGAACAATCCGTTTTTTTTGTTGTTATTACTGTTTGCCATTGAGGTAACACTGATAAATAGCAAAGCCTTTTTTGACACACAGGGTTGCGGTTTTTGCGATGGATTTTTCCATAATAGGCGCATATTTTAAAAAGCTATTTGCCACTATCGTAACACAACCTTTAGCGGTTAAATGTTGTTTAATTTGTGCTAAAAATTGCTCGGTCGCCGTATAATGGGTTTTTATCCCCTGATGAAACGGTGGATTTGAGAATACAAAATCATAACGTTCTTGTACATTCGATAAGCTATTTGAGGCAATAAATTCACCGTTTAATTGATTTAAGCTTAATGTTGTCTGCGCTGAATGCAGCGCTAAAGCGCTTACATCCACTAATGACAAGTGTGTATCGGGATATAAGGTTCCAATATACGCGGCAATTACGCCAGCCCCACAGCCAAAGTCTAACACTTTGCCCGATATGGTATCAGGTAAGTGCGCCAATAAAATTTCCGTACCGGTATCTAAACCACTTTGGCTAAACACGCCTGGTAAAGCGGCAATTTGTAGTGTTTTTTCTCCAACTTGTATTGGGTAGTACTGGTAAAACTTGGCAAGTTCAAAGGCAGGAAGTTTAGCGATTAATTGCCCAACATATAATAAACAGTGGCGAGCGGAGTCGACTTTATTACAAAATGCGAAGTAGTCTTTACCAAGTTTCTCCGCTGATTTAATGCCACCTTTGTTTTCGCCGACAATAATAATCGTGGCATCGTCAGCCATTGAAGCTGCCAACATGGCTAAGGTAAAAGCAAACTCCGCTTTGCTTTTTGGAAAATGGATGATCGCCAGATCATGCTTTGATTCACTGATATATTGTACGCCAAAATGGCTTGTGACACGCGCGTGATTTAGTTGCTGCGTACTTTTATATTCTGCATAGTTGCTGTGGTAACTATCAAGTTTGGCGGTGCTGTATTGCGCGCAATAATGTGCAATAAAGCCGTCGTCGGCAATATTGACTAAGAGCGGATTTTTTGCCGCTAATGCCTCAATATTACGGATCAATAATTGGTTAATATTGCTTATAGCCATAACGTTACCTGTAATTTTTCATCATCTTTTTGACAGTAGCTTAATTGTTTTATTTATCGATCAATAAGCACTGCAGTATCTCATCGTGGTCAGTATTCTACGCGAATTTTGCTATCTCGCCATTATTAGCTTCAGTGACTTGAAAATAAAATAGTATCAGCCAATGTTGAAGCCAAATATTGCTCGTTGAATATGTTGTATAACGCGGTAGAATTGGCTTAATCAATAAGGGGCTGTTATTTATGAATGTCATCAACAAAGACGTTATGCATGTTGGCGAAATGGCCAGTGGCGCCGCGCTTACCGTGCCGGTTTATCGTATGCAGGGGGCGACTCGAGGGCCCAGTGTTTATATCCAAGCCAATATGCATGGCGCTGAAGTGCAAGGTAATGCCGTTATTTTTCAATTGCTAGAGCAATTAAAACATATTGAGCTTAATGGCAGTATTACCTTAGTACCTTATGCTAACCCTGTGGGTTGTAACCATAAAAATGGCGAGTATACCTTAGGGCGATTTGATCCCATTACCGGTGTTAATTGGAATCGCATGTATTATTTCGATGACACTATGATTGAACCTTTTGCGCAAGCACATGTAACACATTCAGCTATTGAAATTGAACAAGCATTTAAAGCGCTCATGTTGGAAAAAATCGGGCAAAAACTCGACCATAATATTTATGGCCTCACCACAGGGCAACGCATTGCTTTTCAGCTACAACGCCTAGCGCTTCAAGCGGATATTGTTTTGGACTTACATACTGGGCCAATTTCCAGTAAACATTTATATTGCCCTGAATATGCAAAAGAAAGTGCTAAGTATTTTGATATTCCCCATACCTTGTTGATGCCTAATAGCTTTGATGGCGCGCTGGACGAAGCAACGTTTTGCCCTTGGTGGCAGTTACAGCAGGCCTTTGCTAAATTAGGCCGAGACTTTGCGATTACCAAAGCGGATGCCAATCAACAAGATGGCGCTATTATTAAAGAAAGCTTTACCGTGGAGCTTGGCTCGCAGGAGCAAATTGACTTAGATGTTGCCCACGAAGATGCCTTGGGTATTTTAAGTTACTTGCAGTATCAAGGCGTGATAAAAAGTGATCGCTACCACCCTAAGCCAATGACGCGTTATAGTTGCATGTTGGCAGATTATAAAGCCTTGTACTCACCGATGGGCGGCATGGTGGACTACTTAGCAGAGTTTGGCAAACCGCTCGCGGCAGGTGAGCCATTAGCGCGTATTCTTCGTATGGATAATTACGGCGATGGTGATCCCTTGCATTATATTAGTCTAGATCATTGTGTGATCCCAATTTTACACTTTGCATCAGCGAGTGTTAATCAAGGTACTGAACTTTATAAGGTATTTAGTAAGTTTAGCGTGCTATAAGCACGACTTTGCTTAATCCAAGACGTGAAAGCGCCTTGATTTAAGCGTGATTAATATCGCTATATCAAGGCGCTGTTTTTATTTTATTTTCGCCGATGCTGGCGTTAAAACACCACATGTTCTTTCAGGTAGGCAAATAAATCGCGGTAATGTTTCCCAACTTTTTCTGCGCTATGCTCTTTTTTCGCCTGACGTACTAATTGCCTTAGCTTTTGTCTTTCCATGGTTTCAAACTGGGCTAGTACAGCTTCTATGGTGTCGTTGCCCTCTGCTATTAGGTCGTCACGCATTTTTTCTAGCTTTTCAAATTTTACCGATTCTTGTTGATGTTTATTGGCCATAACATCCATCGCATGTTTGATGGGCTCAAGATCGGTTTCGGCTAAAATTTTTGCAATATGACGGACATGTCGACGTAAAGCTTCGTGCTTGTTGGTAATTTTATCTGCAAGCACCATAGCCTCTTTAAGCTCATCAGTTAATGGTAAGCGGCTACGTTGATGTTTCGACATTTTGACTAAACCAAGACCAAAATCTTGCAGTCGATGCATTTCGCGCTTTATTTCCGATTTACTCAGTAATTCTTCTTCTAATTCATCGATATCGTTGGCAGAGTGGGGCATAATGTTAGGTAATAAAATGATAGTTACTTATAGTATACAACAAAGCCGTATCAGCAAAAAACATTCTGTTGTTGCTATCGATAAAATGTGAGAAATAATTTAGCCATGAGCGATTCCGAAAGTATCCAAATGCAAATAGCAGATGTTAAAGAGCGTGTGAATGATGCCATGACAATGGCCAAATTACTTGGGGCTGATGGTGCCGAAGTTGCCATGAGTCGCCAACAAGGTTTGAGTGTTAGCACCCGTTTGGGAGAGGTTGAAAATGTTGAGTTTACCAGCGACGGCGCCTTGGGTATTACGGTATACAAAGAAGGACGTAAAGGTAGTGCTTCGACAGCTGACTTGTCTGAAGGCGCTTTAAAGCAAGCAATAGAAGCGGCGGTAAATATTGCCAAATATACCTCGGTTGATGATTGTTCAGGTATGGCAGACAAAGCATTGCTGGCAATGACGCCCGCTGATTTAGATTTATACCACCCAAAGGCATTAACGACCGAGCAAGCGATCAGCTTAGCGAAAACTTGTGAAGATAGCGCTCTGGCGTACGATAAACGTATCACCAATTCAGACGGCGCTACGTTAGCGAGTTTTGAAGGCTTTAAGGTTTATGGTAACAGTCATGGTCAGTTAGTGGGCTACCCGAGTACACGCCACAGTTTAAGCTGTGTGATGATTGCCAACGAAGGTGACGATATGCAACGCGATTACGCCTATACCGTTAATCGTGAATTTGACGCCATGGACAGTGCCACTAGCATTGGTCAGCAATCGTCTATCGAGGCTTTATCACGTATAGGGGCGCGCAAGTTAGCCACCACTAAGGTGCCAGTGATGTTTCGTGCCGATATCGCTAACACCTTATTTGGCCACTTTATTGCCGCCATTAGTGGTGGTAATTTGTATCGAAAATCTTCTTTTTTGATGGACTCAATAGGCAAGCAAGTGTTCCCTGAATTTTTAACCATTAGTGAACGACCGCATTTGAAAAAAGCCTTAGCCAGCAGCGCGTTTGATGCCGAGGGTGTTGCTACTATGGATAGAGAAATTATTACCGATGGCAGCTTAGCCACTTACCTGTTAACGAGTTATTCAGCGCGCAAGCTTGGCATGCAATCTACCGGTCATGCTGGTGGTATTCATAACTGGCAATTAGCCATGAAAGGCGCAGGGCAGGGTGGTGATTTTGATGCCATGCTGAAAACCTTAGGTACGGGGTTATTAGTCACCGAGCTGATGGGGCAAGGGGTGAATGTTGTTACCGGTGATTATTCACGAGGCGCGGCAGGCTTTTGGGTGGAAAACGGTGAAATAGCTTACCCAGTTGATGAAATCACCATTGCTGGCAAGTTGCAAGATATGTTTGCCGGCATTGTCGCTGTCGGCAACGATATTGATATGCGCGGTAGTATTCGTACCGGCTCAATTATAGTCAATGAAATGCAAGTGGCAGGTAACTAAAACCTTGCTGTTTGACACTGTTGGATAAGTGCTAGCAGTGTCGAACCACTCCCTTACATTTTTACTGACCTAGCAATAAAGTGGCGGTGCCTAAAAACGCGAAAATGCCAACGACATCGGTAATAGTGGTTAGAATAACGCTACCGGCTAGGGCTGGGTCGATATTCATTTTTTTCAACATTAATGGGATAGTAACACCGGCAATTCCGGCAGCAGTCATATTCATCAACATCGCAAAAGCAATAATCGCCCCTAACATAAAATTTTGTTGCCACAGCGCGACCACTGCCGCAATTAATAGTGCCCAAATCAAACCATTAAAAAAGCCAATGGCTAATTCTTTATAAAGTAAAATTCGCGCATTACTTTCACCAACATGGCCTAAGGCAATACCGCGAATCACTAGGGTTAAGGTTTGATTTCCGGCGACACCACCCATGCTGGGCACGAGCGAGTTGAGCACAGCTAAAATCGCCAGTTGATTTAAAATGCCTTCAAACATGCTCGATACGGCCACCGCCATTAGTGCGGTGATCAAGTTGACTCCGAGCCAAATTGAGCGGCGTTGGGTACTTTTCATCACGGGGGCGAAGGTATCAGCTTCGTCATCTAAACCCGCCATACTCATCATGGAGTGTTCGGCTTCTTCACGAATAATATCAACCACATCATCGACGGTAATACGGCCCAATAAACGATCTTCATCATCAACCACGGGTGCTGAAAACCAATCGTAGCGCTCAAACAATTGCGCAACATCTTTTTCATGCATATCGGCGGTGATCGCTTCGATATCATCGTCAATCAAGTTGGAAATAATGGTTTCAGGTTTGGCAGTAACTATGGCGGATAATGACACTGCACCGATAAAGTGATCTTCTCGGTCAACCACATAAAAAGAGTCAGTAGCTTCAGGTAATTCACCGCGTAGGCGCAAGTAGCGTAGCACTACATCAACGCTGACATCTGGGCGAATTGTGATAGTGTCGGTATTCATAATACCGCCCGCCGTGTCTTCATCAAAAGACAGCGCCGCTTCAACACGACTCCTATCTTGCGAGTCCATTGAACTCAGCACTTCTTGATAAACACTGTCGGGAAGCGTTCTGAATACTTCGGCGACATCATCAACATCCATACCTTCAGCAACAGCGGCTAGCTTTTCAGGTCGAATGTTTTTTAAGACACTTTTACGAACTTCTTCGTTTAGCTCCTCAAGTACTTCACCGTGATGATCGGTGTCAATAAGCTGCCAGAGCGCAGTACGACCTTTGCTGGGTGAAGACTCTAACAGTAAGGCAAGATCATAAGCGGGCATGTCTTGCAGCAGTTTTCGGACATAGACGTACATACCACTATCGAGGGCATCAGTAACTTGCTGTAGACGTTGATGGCTGTATTCTTGCTCTGAAACTTCCGGCATATTGCTACCCTGTGCCGCTGTAAACGAAAGTTGAAAACTATGAGTTTGCAGGATATTTATTACGTTTTTGTTGTTATGAGTTACAAATAATTGTCAATAAATACCTGTATTGAGTCTACCGTAATCTCGCACTTTTTGCAGCTTTTTTATTGACTTAAAACTGGTGGAGCAGTTTTATGGCAGGTTGAGCAGTGGCGGGGTTTTTCAAGTTAATTGGATTGTTTTTTTAAAGAGAAGTAATTTAACCGTTAGGTCTTATTCTTCCTCATCAAATTTATTGCTAAACAGTTGGCAAACCTCAAATAGGGCAAGTTCTGCGTCTTCACCGCAAGCCATAACTTTAACGGTTTTACCTTGCGCACCAGCCAGTAGCATTAAGCCCATAATACTGTTCGCATCGGCGCTATTTTCACCTAAAGTAAGGATGACTTTAGCGCTAAATTGTTGACTGAGTTGCGCAAGTTTTGAAGCAGCTCTCGCATGAAGCCCAAGCTTATTCGTGATCAACACCTGACGGCTAACTTGTTTGCTCATGGTTATTTAAGTGCCAGGTAGCGGTAAGTCACGATGGCGGGATTGCACATCTTCGCGTTCTTTGCGCATATTATTTGCTAGCAATTCAGCGATATAAACCGAGCGATGCTTACCGCCAGTGCAGCCAATCGCTATAGTGATATAGCTGCGATTATTGCGCTCTAAATGTGGTAACCAGGTCATCATAAAACTATTAATTTGCCAAATAAATTTCGTCACAATTGGCTGGCTGGCGAGAAAGTCTTGCACGGGTTTATCAAGGCCGGTAAAGCCTTTGAGTTCTTTATCCCAAAATGGATTGGGCAAAAAACGGGCGTCAAAAACATAGTCGGCATCTTGTGGTACACCATGTTTAAAACCAAAGGATTCAAACACCACCACCATAGAGCCTGACTTTTTCCCGAGAATACGTTCTCGGACCAAATCCGCTAATTGGTGTGGCGACAGTTGGCTGGTATTGATATAGAGATGCGCGCGGTTAGCAATAGGCTCTAGCAGCTTTTTTTCCAGCGCGATGGCTTGATCAAGGGCGATATTTTGTTTGATTAACGGATGTAAACGCCTTGTTTCACTGAAACGACGAATCAGGTCGCTATCATCGGCATCCAAATACAATAAGGTTAACTCGACCGCACTAGGCAAGTAGTCAATGATTTCCGGTACATCGTTAGGATCGGCGGGTAGGTTACGGACATCAAGGCTAACGGCAACATTTTCATAATCGTTAATCACGGTATGGGTTAATGCTGGTAATAAGTTAACCGGAATATTATCGACACAGTAATAACCTAAATCTTCTAACACCCGCAACGCGACACTTTTACCTGAGCCAGAACGGCCACTGACTATGATTAATTTCATCCGAGTTTAGCTCGCTTGTTGGATTAGCTGATAGAGTTCTTGATCAGTTTCGCATTTACGCACTTGTTTACAAAACTGCTTTTCACTAAAGGTTTTGGCAATGCTTTGCAGCGTACTGAGATGATTTTCGCATTCTTGTTCAGGAACAAATAAGGCAATAAAAATATCGACAGGCCTATGATCTATGGCATCAAAATTAAGTGCTTGCTCTGTGGTCATAACCACGGCTATGGGTTGCGTAGCGCCGTTTAATCGCCCGTGAGGTATAGCAATACCATTGCCTATGCCGGTTGAACCCATTTTTTCACGCTTAATTAGGCTTTCTAATAACTGAAAAGTGTCATGATTTTCCAGTTTTTCCGCGGCTTTACTGCTTAAATATTCTAATATGCGCTTTTTACTAGAGCCCGGCACCGCACACAGGGTGCAGTCTGGGCTTAAAATGTCTTGCAACTTCATAAACTGTGATGACCTAAGGTGGCTGAGCATTAATGCTGGCTGATTTTGCCTTTGTATTTCAATATTTGGCGATCTAATTTATCTATTAAGGCATCAATTGATGCATACATATCACTGTTCTGTGCCTTGGCATGTACTTCTGATCCGCTTAGATGCACGGTTGATTCCGCAATTTGATTGAGCTTTTCAACCGTTAACACCACATGCACATTATTGATATGATCAAAATGACGTGTTAATTTTTCAAACTTGCCATTAACATAATCACGTAATGAATCGGTAACATCGACATGGTGTCCGGTAAGGTTAATTTGCATAGACTTAATCCTCTATCGTTGATGTATGGGCCAAGTTACAGCAGGCTTTTCCGTTGATTCGACGGCGGAATTGATAATGATTCTCGATATTTGGCAATGGTACGCCGCGCAACTTTTATGCCTTGCTCTGCTAAAACGTCAGCTATTTTGCTATCACTCAGTGGCTTAGCTGGCACCTCGGCAGCAACTAACTTTTTAATTAACTCTCGAATTGCAGTGGAAGAGCATTCTCCGCCGTTTTCGGTACTAACATGACTAGAGAAGAAGTATTTAAGCTCAAAAATTCCTCGTGGTGTATGCATGTATTTTTGTGTAGTAACACGAGAAATGGTTGATTCATGCATATCAACGGCTTCAGCAATATCATTTAATACCATAGGGCGCATGGCTTCAGGGCCATGTTCAAAAAATCCTTGCTGACGTTGCACGATACAATTTGATACTTTTAATAGCGTATCATTGCGACTTTCTAAACTTTTAATAAACCACTTAGCTTCTTGCAAGTTAGAGCGAATAAACTGGCTATCGGTTGATGACTTCATCGAGCGCGACATAGCAGCATATTGTTGATTAACCGATAATTTAGGCGCGGTATCTGGATTTAGCTCTACCGTCCAACGACCGTTTTTCTTTTCCACGGAAACATCAGGAATAACATATTGCTCATCGCTTTTTATCACACTATCGCCGGGACGCGGATCTAAGGTTTGTATCAGGCGGATAACTTCGCGTAGTTGATCTTCCTTTAGGTGCAACTTACGCATCAACTGGCGGTAATCTCTATTACCCAAAAGGTCTATGTGGTCAGTAACCGCCAACTTACTTTCTGCTAGCCAAGGGGTGTCAGCGGAAAATTGACTGAGCTGAATAAGCAAACATTCAGGAATAGAGCGGGCGGCGACACCGATGGGATCAAATAAATTAATGCGCTTTAATACCACTTCAATTTCATCGAGCTCAACATCTTCAATGCCAACACTTTCTAAAATTTCTTCTGCTGAAACGGTTAAATATCCGGCTTCATCCACCGCTTCAATAATGGCGATAGCGATGGTTTTGTCAGTGTCAGTAAATGGACTAAGCTCCATTTGCCAAATCAGGTGATCTTGTATTGAATCTTTAGTTTCACCTTGATAGGTGTAATCTTCTGACGCTGGGCCGACACTACCGCTGCTAGTACCCGCGCTAAAGTTATCATCCCATGTGGTGTCGCTATTAAGCTCTTCGGGAATATCCGTTTTCGCTAAGCCTTCTGAGGAGCTAATTTCATCGATAGTCGGCGCTGAGTCTTCACTGCCATCTGATGTCGACATTTCTGAGGGGTCATTAACACCGGCAGAAAAGGCTTCTTCTAAATGATCTGGGGTACTTTCTGAGTTGTTATCCGGTGCTTCATCAACTTCCAATAACGGATTACTTTCAAGTGCTTCTTGAATTTCTTGTTGTAAATCCAAAGTCGATAATTGCAACAGCTTAATCGCTTGTTGCAATTGTGGCGTCATGGTTAGCTGTTGCCCGATACGAAGTTGCAGAGTTGGACGCATTTACGTTTTTGTTCCCTGTTCAAAGACATTATTGTTATGCGGCTTTGGTACTATACTCACTATAGCGTGAATTGTTCGCCGAGGTATACATCTCTTACATGCTGATTTGCAAGAATTTGCTCTGAATTACCTTCCGCAATAAGTTCACCGTGGCTAACAATATAGGCATGTTCACAGACATCAAGCGTTTCACGCACATTGTGGTCGGTGATTAAAATGCCGATGCCACGTTCTTTTAAGTGTAGGATAATTTTTTTTATATCACCTACTGAAATTGGGTCAACACCAGCGAAGGGTTCATCGAGCAAAATAAATTGTGGATCGGCGGCTAGCGCACGGGCAATTTCAACACGGCGGCGTTCACCACCGGATAAACTCATGCCTAAATTATCTTTAATATGACCGATATTAAATTCTTCTAATAAGTGCTCTAGTTTTTCTTCTTTTTCAACATCGGTTAGCGTTTTACGGGTTTGTAAAATTGCCATAATGTTGTCATAAACGGAGAGTTTGCGGAAAATAGAGGCTTCTTGCGGTAAGTAGCCTATGCCTTTGCGTGCGCGTTCGTGCATAGGCAGCAAGGTTAAGTCTTCATCATTTAAGATAATTGAGCCGCTGTCATTATTGACTAAGCCAACAATCATATAAAACGAGGTAGTTTTTCCGGCGCCGTTCGGCCCCAAAAGCCCGACAATTTGCCCTGCGGATACTTCCATACTGACGTTTTTAACGACTTTTCTGCCTTTATACGCTTTTGCTAGGCCGGTTGCTGATAAAGTTGAAATGGGCATTTACTTTTGCTTTTCCTTTTCTTTTGGCTTTTCCGGCTGCTCAGTTTTGCTTTTTGGCTGTAACACGGTTTTCACTATCTCGTTGGCGAGGCTTTCGGCATTGACATATTCGGTGTCAAAATTATAGGTAATTTTACTGCCACTGACTTCGCTGCCTTCTTGGCGCAACAGGGCGTTACCTGAAATGACGACTATATTTTTACTCGGCTCATAGCGTATTTCATTGGCTTGTAAATTTATTGGGCTGCCATCTTCTAAAGTTTGTTCAAACGTGGCGGGAGCGCCTTTGGCAATATAAACTTTATTTTCGCTGACTTCTTGGGTGATCACTTGGACTAAGTCCGCATTTATCGTCAGCGTGCCTTGCGAAATAATGACATTGTCGATGTAACTGAAGATTTTATTTTTTAGATCGGCGGCTTGGCGCGAAGAAGATATTTTAATTTCTTGTTCAACGTCGAATTTTTCTGCTTGTGCTGTCGGTACTAACAAGGCGACAGCGGTAAGGCATACTAGATTAGTTTTTAACTTTTTTATAAATGGTTTGTACATGTTCGGTCAATGTCATCTGTGTTGTGTTTAAGTCTACAATTAATCCTGAGCCATACATAGTAAATCCTTTACCTAATATTAAGATTGTTTGCTCTGAGCTGATAATATTGGTTTTTAAATCCATTTCTAAATTTTTGCCGTGTACTTCCTGTATTAAGCTTTCTTTATCAGTGGCGATTAAGCGTACGCGATTTTCTAAAGTTACTCGGTTGTTGTTATATAAGGTGCCTTCATTGGCGCTAATTTGCCAAGTGGGTTTATTATTTTTCGGGTATAAGGTGTAACGCGGATACTCAAAGTGTGTGACCGCTAATTGGGCAAAATGTTCCATGCGCTGCGCTTCAACGTTATAAGATAACGCCCCTGAGGCCTTGTAAATATCACTGTTGAGATTTTCTGCAATAAATTCAGGGTTGTTAGATTGGTCGAGAATATCACTGGTTTCTTCCTGCGCGCCATACCACTCAAGTAGGCCGTATGTGCTTACAGCTAACAAGAAAAAGCTAATGGTTGCCAGGGTTATGCGATTCATATACTCGCGCCTGTAGCATCAGCTAAAGTGTTTTGACTTTGCATGATGATATCGCAGATTTCGCGCACCGCGCCAAAGCCACCACGGGTGTACGTGGTATAGTCACAAAGGTTTAATATTGCTGGATGGGCGTCATTGACCGCAATACTTAAACCAACGTAGTTAAGGCAGTCAAAGTCTGGCATATCATCGCCAATGTAAGCAATTTGTTCAGGGGCAAGTTGTAAGGCCGCTGCCATGGCTTTTAAGGCCGGCAGTTTGTTTTCTTCACCTTGTACTATGTGTTTAACATTTAATGCTGTCATACGTGTTTGTACTATATTTGACTTTCTGCCAGTGATCACGGCAACATCAACGCCACTAGCGCCTAGCGCTTTAACGCCATAACCATCTTTAGTATGAAAGGCTTTTAATTCTTCCCCGTTATTGCCTAAATAGATACGACCGTCAGAAAATACGCCGTCAATATCGCAAACAAAGAGTTTAATGTTTTGTGCTTTTTGCCAAACACTAGCCGACACGTTTCCGTATAAACTTTCCATCGTTATAGCACTCCAGATTTGAGTAAGTCATGCATATTCATCGCGCCTATGGGCTGATTACTATCGTCAACAATAATCAAACCATTAATTTTTTTATCTTCCATAATTTTTAATGCTTCGGCGGCGAGCATAGCTTGTTTAGCTACATAAGGATTATGGGTCATGACACTGGTAATGCTGTCTTGATGAATATCAATTTGCGCATCTAAAATTCGGCGCAAGTCTCCGTCAGTGAACAAACCTAATAAAGTATTGTTTTCATCAACAATCGCGGTCATGCCTAAGCCTTTGAGTGACATTTCCACTAAAGCGTCTTTGATTTTAGCGCTTTGTGTCACGGTGGGCAGACGTTCGCCTTTATGCATAATGTCGCCTAGGCGTAATAGTAATCTTTTACCTAAACTGCCACCGGGATGCGATAAGGCAAAGTCATCTGCGGTAAAACCGCGGGCATTTAATAACGCGACAGCGATGGCATCGCCCATCACTAAGGTGGCAGTGGTGCTTGATGTTGGTGCTAATCCTAAGGGGCAGGCTTCTTGTGACACTTTGACACAAACATGAGTATCGGCCAGTCTTGCCAGTGTTGACTCAGGGTTACCTGTCATGGCGATTAGTTTTGCGCCAATACGTTTTAATACCGGAATTATCGCTAATACTTCGCCAGTTTCTCCGGAGTTTGAGATGGTTAATACCACGTCGTCTACGGTTATCATGCCCAGATCGCCGTGACTTGCTTCACCCGGATGGACAAAAAATGACGGTGTGCCCGTACTGGCTAGTGTTGCGGCAATTTTGCCTCCAATATGGCCAGACTTACCCATACCAATAACAATTACACGACCAGCGCAGTTAAACATCAGCTGACAGGCTTTAGCAAAGTCGTCGTCAATAAATTGTGCTAATTCGGCAATCGCCTGTTGCTCAATGTTGATAACGTTTATTGCAAGTTGCTTAAAATTTTTCATGACTATAAACCAATATTTACGCTTTAAGTTGACTGAAAAGTAATATTTGATAACCGATAAATACCGCTAATAATAGTAACCCTTTCACGCGGGTGATGCGAAATTTTCCACTGCGGCTAAAGCAAAGTAAAAACAATAAGAAAGTGGTTGCTAGCATATAGGGGGCATCACGCACGGCAGCGTCGTTGTCGATATCGCCCGGTGAAATTAAACCGGCCAATGACAATACCGCTAAGACATTAAATATATTTGAGCCGATAATATTACCTAACGCGAGATCGTCTTCTTTTTTAATGATACTCATAATACTGGCGGCTAACTCTGGTAGGCTAGTACCAACGGCAATAACGGTTAAACCAATAACTAAATCACTGATACCAAACGCTTTAGCAATAAATATTGATGAGTCAACCAAGTAATTGGCACTCATTGGCAGTAAGATAATGCCAAACGCTAACCACAGCAGTGAGCGTTGGGTACTGACGGCATCTGGTACTTCTTGCTCAGCCTCTAGCACCATCTTATCGTCGATGGGATTTTGCTTTGCTCGTCTTAACGTCACCACGAGTAGGGTAATAATATAAAGAAAAAAACCGATGATCAGCGCTAATCCTTCATTAAAACTTAACTGGCTATTGCTGAGCATATAAGTGGCTATCGCGGTGATCAGTAAAATAAGCGGAATTTCACGCTTTATGGTGCTTGATGAAACGGATAACGGATGAAAAAGTGCGGTTAAGCCAAGCACTAAGGCAATATTGGTAATATTTGAGCCAATGGCGTTACCCACCGCGGTATTAGGGTTTCCTTGAAATGAGGCGGTTGCCGCTATCATCATCTCTGGCGCTGAGGAGCCCATCGCGACTATCGTTAAGCCAATGATCATCGGAGAAATACCCAAATTACGCGCTAATGACGAGGCACCAAATACAAATTTGTCTGCACTCCACACTAAAGTGATTAGTGACAGTAGTAAGATCAATATTTGGCTCAGCATTCAAAGCTCCTGTTTGGCTTAGGTAATGGTATTTATGATAAAATTAAAAGCGGAATTATAAACCATGGATAACAACCGATGACAGCCAATTCATACTCATTTTGCCCACCACTTTGCAAACATTTGGGTTGAGCAAAAGCCATTATAAGCTTTTTCTACTATTTTTGGCACGGTGATCTGCAATAAAATCATTAAAATAGCTACAGCGCGAACACAAATTCACACTTAATTACATTTACATAGCTTTACTTACTCTTTTATCACTAAATTATGACGAATTTGTAATGACGGAGCGCGAGCGCTGCGGTAGAATTCTGTACCATAAGACAATAATTAACAGTGACGTTATCTCAAGCAATATGTCTGAAATTTTAGTTGATATCAAAAACATGACCTTTAAGCGTGGCGAACGTGTTATCTATGATGGCATCAGTTTGTCGATCCCTAAAGGGAAAGTCACCGCGATAATGGGTCCTAGTGGTATCGGTAAAACCACCTTGTTACGTCTGATCGGCGGCCAAATTAAACCCGATGCAGGACAGATTTTGGTCGATGGGCATGATATTCCCCAGTTGTCGCGCAATGCCTTATACGACATTCGTAAGCGTATGAGTATGCTTTTTCAAAGTGGCGCTTTGTTTACCGATATGAGCGTTTACGACAATATTGCTTTTCCGATGCGTGAGCATACTGACTTGTCAGAAGATATTATTGAAAAAATGGTGCTGATGAAATTAGAAGCCGTGGGTTTACGTGGCGCGAGAGATTTACGCCCAAGTGAGCTTTCTGGCGGTATGGCACGCCGTGCCGCATTAGCCCGCGCCATTGCGTTAGACCCTGAACTGATACTTTATGATGAACCTTTTGCGGGGCAAGACCCAATTTCAATGGGAGTTATTGTCCGCCTCATTCGAGAATTGGGGCAAGCGTTAGGGTTAACCTCAGTTGTTGTTTCTCATGATGTGCCAGAAGTGATGAGCATTGCCGATTATATTTATATTATTGCTGAGCAAAAAATTATTGGCCAAGGCACACCGGAAGAAATTTATGCCCAAACATCACCGCTAGTACAACAATTTGTTAAAGGGGAAGCCGATGGTCCAGTGCCATTTCATTTCCCCGCTGCCTCGTATCGCGAAGAGTTAATTGGCCGAGGTGATAAGTCGTGAAGCAACTGCAAGTTTTAGGTCGTAGTATTATTGAACTGGTATCAGGCTTAGGTCGTGCTTTGTTGATGTTAGCGTCAGCATTACTGCATGTGCCGAATCCACGGAAAGGTTTTCCTTTATTAATGAATCAATTGTACTCCGTTGGGGTATTATCATTGGTCATTATTTTGGTGTCAGGGCTGTTTATCGGCATGGTACTGGCGTTACAAGGCTATACTATTTTGGTGGGCTTTGGCGCAGAGGCAAGCTTAGGGCCAATGGTGGCATTGTCGTTATTACGTGAATTGGGGCCTGTTGTTGCGGCATTGTTGTTTGCCGGCCGAGCCGGCTCAGCCTTGACTGCAGAAATAGGGTTAATGAAAGCAACCGAGCAGTTATCGAGCCTTGAAATGATGGCGGTAGACCCATTACGCCGAGTGGTTGCTCCGCGTTTTTGGGCGGGGTTTATCAGCTTACCGCTACTCGCGGCGATATTTTCTGCCATAGGTATCTTAGGCGCACATTTAGTGGGTGTAGATTGGCTAGGCGTTGACAGTGGTACATTTTGGTCAGTAATGCAGGCGCAAGTGTCACTGGAAAAAGACATTGTTAACGGCATTATAAAGAGTTTGGTGTTTGCCTTTGTAGTAACTTGGATCGCGGTTTATAAAGGTTATGCCTGTGAGCCAACATCGGAAGGCATCAGCCGCGCAACTACCTCAACGGTAGTGCAATCATCGCTGTTAGTTTTAGGGTTAGATTTTGTCTTAACGGCGATAATGTTTACAAACTAATGTTTATAAACAAGTTGTCGTGGTTATTAAGTTAAATATTTTAGAGATTTGGTGAAAGACATGGTGTCGAAAAAAGTAGAATTATTGGTTGGACTGTTCGCGGCAATAGGTATTGCGGCTTTATTAATGTTGGCGCTCAAAGTGGCAGATAGCGGCATTTCAGGCAATGGCAGCACCTATCAACTGTATGCCAAATTTGACAATATTGGTGGTTTAAAAGTGCGCTCACCAATTAAAGTCGGTGGCGTTGTGGTTGGGCGAGTCAGCGATATATCGCTTGACAGTGAAGATTATACGCCGATTGTGACCCTAGATATTTTTACCGAGTATAATAACTTCTCAGAAGCAACGTCCGTATCAATTTTAACCGCCGGTTTATTAGGCGAGCAATATGTTGGTTTGTTACCGGGGTTTATTGATGTTTCGGTAGAAACCTTACAGCCGGGTGATTTTATTGAAGATACTAAGCCGGCATTAGTATTAGAAGAGCTTATAGGACAATTTTTGTTTAGCCAAGGAAGTGGTGATTAGCTATGTTGAATAATGTGATGAAAAAATTATTTTTGGGTTTAACCTTGTTGGGCTTGTCGCTATCGGCGAGCGCAACAGACGTGGATAAAAAAGACCCTTACCAAATGATTAAAACGGTAGCAGATATCACCTTTAAGCGTTTTGCTGATGAGCAAAGTGCTATACGTGCAGAGCCTGATTTATTAAAACGCATTGTTCGTGAAGAATTGATGCCGTATATCAATTATCAATATGCCGCCTATAAAGTCATCGGCAGTAACTTTAAGAAAACCAGCAAAGCCGAACGCGCGGCGTTTGTACCAACATTTCGAGAGTATCTTATTACGTCGTATGCGCAAGTCTTTACCTTATATAACAATCAAAAAGTAGAGTTTGAACCGGCAAAAGGTTTTGCTAAAAAACGTGTGGTTTCTGTTGGCACTAGTGTTATTGAACCAGGGCGAGAGCCGATTAACATTTCTTTTCGCGTGCGGAAAAATAAAAAAACTGGTGAATGGAAAGCTTACGACATGGTGGCAGAAGGCGTGAGTTTACTTGATAGTAAACAGGCTGAACTCAGTAGCTTGATCCGTCAAAAGGGCTTGCCTCATGTGACTGATATGCTGAAAGAAAAAAGTGAAAAAAACATCGTTTTTAAATAACGAGTGATACCGTTTTTATGATAAATGCAGAACAATAGACGCGTTTAATAAGGTTGTTAAAAAATTAAAATGATAAACGTTCAGCAAACAGAGCAAAAAGCCATTTTTAGCGGTGCGCTAACGCGTGTTACCATAACGCGCGGCTTCGATAAAAAATACCGCAGTTTGGTTCGTAATAAAAGTATCACGCTAGATTTAGCTAAGGTAAGTAAAATTGATACGGCCGGCTTAGCATGGATTTTGTTATTAGTTGAATTAGCGGCCAATAAAGCGTGTCAAATCAGCTTAGTAAACGTGTCTGACGATTTATTAAAACTAGCAAAATTAAGCGCAGTTGATGGGTTATTACCGATAGAAAATACCTGAACTAGACGCTATTTGGAGTAAAAAGTGGAAGTAAAAGATATAGAAAAACTCATTACCGATGCGGTAGAGCTCGACGAAATTCATGTCGCATTCGATGGCTCACAATGTAAAGTAATTGCCGTTGCCGACTTTTTAGGTGATTTAAGCCGCGTCAAAAAGCAACAAACAATTTATGCCCCGTTAGCGCAAGTGATCAACGAAGGCACAATACATGCGGTTACCATTAAAACCTTCACTACTGCTGACTGGCAACGTGAAAAAATGTTTAACTTGCCGCTTTAACTCACCTCAACAAAAAAGAATAGACTATTGGACGCATTTAAAATTATTGGTGGGCAACCACTACACGGCGAAGTGACTATTTCCGGCGCAAAAAATGCGGCATTACCTATTTTAATGTCCGCATTACTCTCAGAAACCGCCATTACCTTTGCCAATGTTCCTAAGCTCAATGATATAGAAACTACCATTAAACTTTTATCAGAGTTTGGCGCTAAATGTCAGTGGCTCAGTGATGACAGTTTAATGATAGATGCTAGCACCATTGACCATTGCCGCGCTTCATATGAACTAGTGAAAACCATGCGCGCATCCATACTGGTACTTGGCCCTTTGCTGGCGCGTTTTGGCCATGCTGAAGTGTCATTACCTGGTGGCTGTGCCATTGGCGCACGTCCGGTAAACCTTCATATTCAAGGCTTGAAGTTAATGGGCGCCGATATTGAGGTGGAAAATGGCTATATTATTGCCCGTAATACCAGTCGTCTACACGGTGCTACCATCTTTATGGATACGGTTAGCGTAACTGGCACTGAAAACCTAATGATGGCGGCGGCACTGGCTGATGGCATCACTATTATCGAAAATGCCGCACGCGAGCCTGAAATTGTTGATTTAGCTAACTGCTTAAATAGCATGGGGGCAAACGTTGCTGGTGCCGGCACGGATACCTTAACCATTACCGGCGTTGAAAGGCTTCAAGGCCAGCGTTATTCGGTAATGCCAGATAGAATTGAAACTGGCACCTTTTTAGTGGCTGCCGCCGTCACACAAGGCAAGGTGAAGTGCTTAAATACTGATCCTAAAGCTTTAGAGGCGGTGTTAAGCAAGCTACAAGAAGCGGGCGCAGTGATCAGCACAGGCGATGACTGGATCGAACTGGAAATGACGGAAAGACCGAAAGCTGTTAATATTCGCACCGCACCACATCCGGCGTTTCCAACTGATATGCAAGCGCAGTTTGTTGCCATGAATGCCATTGCTGACGGTACGGCAACCACCACAGAAACCATTTTTGAAAATCGTTTTATGCATGTGCCTGAGCTACAACGTATGGGAGCTAACATTAGCCTTGAAGGCAATACTGCTATTAGCACCGGTGTTGAGTCTTTAAATGGCGCACAGGTAATGGCAACCGATTTACGTGCTTCAGCAAGCTTAGTGATTGCCGGTTTAGTGGCAACCACGCAAACGCAGGTTGATCGCATTTACCATATTGATCGTGGTTATCAAAAAATTGAGGATAAACTGCAGGCATTAGGGGCAAATATTAGCCGTTTTAAAGCGGATTAATTGCCTATGTAGTTTGCGTCACTTTTTTGAGTGCTATTAATAAACATCCCAGCAATTTAGCTGGGATGTTTTGTTTAGACATAGCTTGTTTAGACAATAGTATGTACAGCGCTAGTTTTTTGGTACTTCGATGATAGTCACTGGAATGACTAATTGCTGATTGTTGCGAGAAACCTTAAAGTTCAATATTGTGCCCGGTGCGGTTTCAGCTACCACGTCTAAGCCATGTTTGGTATTTTGCAATTGTACAGCGTCAATTTGGTAAACAATATCACCAGACAGTAACCCCGCAGTCATCGCAGGGCTGTTAGGCGTTACTGCCCCAATAACAAAACCTTTAAGGCTGGCCACCGCATCATTGGCTTCAACACCTAACCAACCACGGGTAACACGGCCGTGCTCAATAATTTTTAACATGATTTTACGGGCTAATTGATACGGCACGGCAAAAAATATGCCCTGAATATTGAGGTTTGGGTTGGCTTGAGTGAATTTTCGCGAATTAATTCCTACTAATTGGCCATTAGAGTTAATTAATGCGCCACCAGAATTACCTTCGTTAATTGCCGCATCCATTTGTAAAAATTGTAGATAACTGGTACTTAAGCCGCTTTGCCCCGTGGCACTCACAATGCCCTGGGTCACGGTTTGACCTAAATTTAATGGATTACCTATCGCCAATACCACATCACCCACTTGCGCCGCTAAGGTGTTACTTTGTGGGATCACCGGTAAGTTGTTCGAAGGCACTTTCAGTACGGCTAAGTCCGTTATCACATCATAGCCAATTAATTCAGCATGTAACTCTTGGCCACGTTGTAATACCACAACAATTAAATCAGCACTTTGTACCACATGGTAGTTAGTTAAAATATAACCATCACGATGCATGATAACACCGCTGCCTAAAGTGACTTTTCGTGATTGTCGTCCATAGATGGGATTAGCTTGAATTTCTTCTGAGTAAATATTGACCACAGCTGGGCTGGCTAGACGCACGGCCTTTGCATAGGACATAGGTTGCGGCTTTTGCTCAGCGGTGGTAAATACTTGCCAAGGTAAGATGTTTTTTTCTCGTAGCTCAGGTATGAGTAACAATAACACCACGGCAAACATTACACCGTAACTCGCTGAGCGGACAATAAATTTGACGGTTTCGATAATTTTCAACAGCATTATTTTTATTAGAGTTATTTTTCTAGATTAGCATAAACCCATTGTTGTTATAAAGTTTTGTCTGTTTAGCAAAATTAGCGCCTGTCATTTAACAGCCGCTAATTTTGACATGATTGGCTAATGCGGCACTATCGGATCATCAAGAATAAGTTAGCGTTGTTGCGTAGCACATTCAGGGCAAACACACCTTGATGCTCGTTTAAGTAGCTGCGTAATTCACCAATGTTATTAATGCGTTGGCGATTAATGCCGTTGATGATATCGCCTTTACGTAGACCCGCTGCAGCCGCAGGACTATTATCGGCAACATCGGCAACACTGACACCATTACCTTGGCTATTGTTTTCGAGTTTTGCCCCTTCTAACATGCGGTGCAAACTGGCGGCCTCAACATTGGCTGCTTGAGATTTTTTCAAGGTAACTTTATATTCCTTTTCTTTGCCGTCTTTTCGGATCACGGTAATTTTAACGGTTTTTCCGGCGCCAATTGAGCCTATTTTTCCTCTGAGCTCATTAAAAGTTTTTATGGTTTTGCCGTTCACTTTAGTGATGACATCCCCCGCACGGATCCCGGCATCATCAGCCGCTGAGTCGGGCACAACTTGCTCAACAAAGCCACCTTGATTGATGTCTAGTTCCATGGCTTTAGCAATTTCACTGTTAACGCTACGACCAGCAACCCCTAATACGCCGCGGCGCACTTCACCAAACTCAATAATCTGGTTAACGAGGTTTTCTACCATATTACTTGGAATGGCAAAACCTATTCCAACGTTGCCGCCATTTGGGCCGAGTATCGCAGTATTAATACCGATCAGCTCGCCGTTTAGATTAATTAAGGCGCCGCCGGAGTTACCGCTATTAATAGCAGCGTCGGTTTGAATAAAGTCTTCGTAGTTTTCAACATTTAAGCCGCTGCGACCTAAGGCGCTGACGATACCAGAGGTTACAGTTTGCCCCAAACCAAACGGGCTACCAATAGCCACGGCAAAATCACCCACCCGTAAACTGTCGGAGTCGGCAATTTTTACTTCAACTAAATCTTCTGCCGCTATTTGCAGCAAGGCAATGTCACTGGCTTTATCGCCACCAATTTTTTTTGCCTCAAGTTGGCGACCGTCTTTTAAGGTAATTTGAATTTCATCGGCATCGTTTATTACATGGCTGTTGGTAACGATATAACCTTTGTCAGCGTCAATGATCACGCCAGAGCCTAAACCGCGAAATTGTCGTTCTTGCTGTGGTTGACCTTGGCGCGGATTACCGAAAAAAAACTTAAACGCATCAGGCACACGTTGTTGAACTTCATGGGTGCCGCGCACTGAAATAAGCACAACGCCGGGGGTTACTTGCGCTAACATGGGCGCTAAACTTGGCATGCTCTGACCACTTACCGCCTGCGGCAGTGTGGCGTGTACGGGAAGGCTTGCCATGGCGATGGTACTGGAAAGTAAAACGGAATTGATGATTACGGATAAATTTTTCATATAGCACAAAGCTCCTAATTAAAATAATTCATGGTTGAGTTTGTGCGGTTAACTCAACCATTTGTTTAACTCAATTGAAGACATTGAATAAAAAAAATAGTTCCTAACTATTGCTTTCGGCATTTGTAACACTATGTTTCTTATCGTCAAATAAGCCGCTTGGCGCGCCTGAATAATCTAACGGTGGCTCTGAAATTGATTCATCATTTTTGCGCAAGCCTTTGTTGTGTCGCAAGTTGACCGTTTGTGCCAATTGCTCTTGGGTTTCTTTGGAGAAAAACGGCATGCTTTCAATATTTTCCGGCGTTACTTGTTGTAATAATTGCGTACTTTGTGCCATTTGCGTCATCGCGGTTTGGCACGTTGAATTCATTTGCTCAAGCAATTTTGCTGAGCTTTCTAAATGTTCGGCAACATCCAATTTATAGCGCGCGAGTTCTGCTTCACTTTGACTGGCTTTTGCGGCAAGTTTTTGGCTTTCTTGCGCAGAGGAAAAAAGTGTTCTGTTAGCAAAAAATCCAACCAATGCGCCAACAATAAATAGCCCGAGTCCTAAAACAACATTCATATTTCTGTCCCTTCATTGTATTCATGGAAAAAATTAGAGAAAATAACTGTTAATACCAATTATTCAACTTGGTATAATGCAATATAACGCGCTTGACGCTACTAATGAATATATTTGCGAATAAATATTTTTCAAGCCTAGCTTACACAACACGATAAAACGTGACATTAGCCCTTATCCAACGGTAGTAAAATGATTAAATTGTCCCCCTTTGAAAAGTATACGCAAGATTTAACTCGCGATGACTTTCTCTTTGATGCTGCTCAAGAAAACGCGGTAAAAAATTTACAGCGTTTATATGACGATTTAATTACCAAGCCGTTACCGGTGTCGGGCTTTAAAAGAGTGCTTAACCGCTGGAAGCGTGTGGTGGTTAAGTCTGAGCGAAAAACCATTCCCGGATTGTATTTTTGGGGCGGTGTTGGTCGAGGTAAAACCTACCTTGTTGATACCTTTTATGATTGTTTGCCGTTTGAAAATAAAATGCGCGTACATTTTCACCGTTTTATGCATCGCGTGCATGAAGAGTTAAAAACCTTACATGGCCAGTCAGATCCGTTAAAAATTATTGCTAAGCGTTTTGCGCAAGAAACCCGCATTATTTGCTTTGACGAATTTTTTGTCTCTGATATTACCGACGCGATGATTTTAGGTACCTTGTTCGAAGAATTATTTGCCCATAATGTTACGTTAGTGGCGACGTCTAATATTATTCCTGACCAGTTATATCGTAACGGTTTACAGCGCGAGCGCTTCTTACCGGCAATTAAGTTAATTAACCAACACTGTCATATTGTTAATGTTGATAGCGGCGTTGATTATCGACTGCGTACGTTGGAGCAAGCTGAAATTTTTCATTTTCCGCTCGATCAACAAGCAGATGAAAACTTAAAACACTATTTTAAGCAGTTGTCGGCAGATGCTGGTAATGCAGAGAAAGTGATTGAAATTAACAACCGCCCGTTAACCACAGTGCAAGAGTCAGACGGTGTTGTGCACTTTGAGTTTGCCACCTTATGTGAGTCGGCGCGTAGTCAAGGTGACTATATGGAACTCAGTCGTCTTTACCATACTGTGTTACTGGCCAATGTCACGCAAATGGGCGCAGACAACGACGACAGCACTCGACGATTTATTGCCTTAGTTGATGAATTTTATGAGCGTAACGTTAAGTTGATCATGTCAGCAGAAGTGGCGTTAGAGCAGCTTTATACCCATGGCCGCTTAAGCTTTGAATTTAAACGCTGTTTAAGCCGTTTACAAGAAATGCAATCACATGATTACCTGGCCAGTGAGCATTTGCCGTAAATTATAGCCGCTGATATATTGTGCCATGATGATAAAAGTTGAAATGGAGTTCATAAAAAGTGATTAAAAATCAGTTGATTAAATTAAGCGCCGTATTAATGATGTTATTTTCGCTAAACGTATTGGCGGTAACAACCGACAACCCGTTTTGGCATTCACAAACACTAACAACAAAACACCTGCCAAAAGCGTTTATTAGTATGTGGCAAAGTGAACATATGATCTGGCGGGCGCAGTTATTTAACGCTGCTTGTAGTAAAAACAACCGCTCGATAAAGTATGCCATTAATGTCGGCTTTCCGTTAGTGAATCAATATATTGTTGATCAAGCGATCATCAATGATGAGCTCTTAGATGAACATGCCAGCGCGGTTTTGCATGACAGCAATAAACTTTATTATCGTATTTTTAGTGAAGTTTACGCATACGCTTATATCAAACGCCTGAAAGTTATTCAGCAATATCATCCACAAGTGAGTGCTGACTTATGCGCTCATGCCGATAAAATATCACAACAATACCCTGCTGATGAATTGCCAATTTCGCCTTGGCAAGTGACAGATCAAAGTGAATTTAGGGCGTGGCAAGCTGACTTATTTTCAATGCGCGTGGTTAATAAGCATTTTGTTGCTGCTTTTATCAAGCGCCAACAGCCGTTTGCTCATATCATTGATGGACAAATTTATGCCATGATGATGCAAGATAAAAAGGCGGTGACGGCCTTTTTTGAGCTTAGTGGCAGTGCTAAGTATCAAAAGCTATTGGCAAAACAAATAGCGCAAGGCTATCAGCAAGCAAGGGGTAAAAAACTTTCCCAAAAAGATTGGCGAGCACACTATGCCAATAAAGCCGATGTTTTGGCTAGCCAAGCCTATGCGTTGGCCACGGTATCTGCGCTTGAGCAAATCAAAACCTTGTACCCTGCGCTTTATCCGAAAATTGAAGCTCATATGGTTAGCTATGTTGAATTGCAACGCAGCACATTGGCTACGGATAAAAAGCGCCTAGCTGCCATGCTTAATGAAGGCTAGTGAATTTATTGCTTAATTTTTTGCTTATTCTTTTCGTAATGTAGCTTTTTATAAAAGATTAAAAATTAGGCGTGATCTTTAATTAATTCTTCTGTATAATCCGCGCTCCCTACGTTACAAATGCTTATTCTTTTTCCAGAGAATTTGCAAGGGACTCGATGCTCGAAGGGGCAAGTGCGTAGTCTTTTTAACGGATAACTTAAGGTTTTCTTAGGTTATTATTTAAGTAACATTTTTTATAATTGGGTTTTTTAATGAAAACTTTTGTAGCTAAACCAGAAAGCGTACAACGCGAATGGTTCTTAGTGGACGCCGAAGATAAAACTTTAGGTCGTATCGCTACTGAAATTGCAAGCCGTTTACGTGGTAAGCATAAAGCAGAATACACTCCTCACGTAGATACTGGCGATTACATCGTTGTTATCAATGCTGAGAAAGTACGTGTAACTGGTAACAAAGCGAAAGGTAAAATTTACTATTCGCATACTGAATATGTTGGTGGTCTTAAGCAAATAAGCTTTGAAAAGCTTATCGAAAAAGCACCAGAACGTGTTCTTGAATTAGCAGTTAAAGGTATGTTACCTAAAGGTCCTTTAGGTCGTGAAATGTTCCGTAAACTTAAAGTTT
>JBMZDW010000021.1:0-44579 GCA_049614565.1 Cognaticolwellia sp.
CTGACAGATTCCCAAAGCTCTATCAGGAATAACATTATTTAGACTCCTTCTCTGCAATTGCAGCGATTAAGCCAGCACTTTGCTCGTCTAATTTTTGCAGTACAGATTTACTCTTACCAGCAACAATACTGTGGATTAAGATAAGTGGTAATGCACAAATCAAACCTAAAGCCGTTGTTACAAGCGCTAATGAGATGTTACCCGCCATAATTTTCGGGTCACCTGTACCAAACAATGTAATCGTTTGGAAGGTCATGATCATACCGATAACCGTACCTAATAGACCCATTAACGGGGCAATAGCTGCGAACATTTTGATTAAGTTAATACCACGGTCAACTTTTGGTGTTTCACGTAATATTGCTTCATCAAGCTTAAGTTCAAGTGTTTCAGCATCAACGGCTTTGTTATCGAAGTAAACTTTCAATAAACGCCCTAGTGGGTTGTTGTCATTAGGTTGCTGTAAGTTCTTCTCTTGAGCACTAATTTTAGAGCTCATGCTACCAAGTACAATCATACGCTCAAGCGCGATTAAACAACCAATAATAAGCAGTACTGTGATAGCGTAACCTACTTCTTTACCTTCGTGGTAAAATTCCATTAAGGTTTTCTTACGCGTTTCTAGCGTTAAGATAGCACCACGTGACGGGTCAACATATAATGGAGAGTAGCCAGCTGTCTCTTCAAAGAAAGAAGATGCTGCGCCAGCAATATAACCAGCTGGTTGCTTAGCTAGTGGCTGAACTTGGCCAACTTCATCGTTGTAGTTTAAGTAACCGTTTTCAGATACTAAGTTAAAGGTACCGATACGTGTTACTGACTCAGTAGACTTAGAACCATCTAAGTTAGTTACTTCCGTAGTAAACTTAGAAATTTCACCTGATTGCGTCATTTCTGTTTGCAATGCAAACCATAACTCTTCAAGTTGCTCTAATTCAGGAATTGCTTTTGAGTTAGCAATTGCATCTAACGCTTCACCACGACCTGGGTATTCCGCTGATACGATTGAGGTAGCAATTGCACCGTATGCATTAGCGGCTGCGGCGCGACTTACACCGAACATTTCACCTAAAGTACCTTTAGCGTTATCAAGCTCAACGGCTTTTTGCGCTAAGGTGATTTCGTTATCGGCATACGCTTTTGTTAAACGCTTGTTACGCGCTCGCTGATTAGCAAGCTCTGTTTGCGCTTTTTTAAGTAAGGCTTGTTTGTCAGCACGAGCAGAAGTAAATTCAGCTTCACGTTTTTTATCTAGCTTTGCTTCAGAAATGCGATCAGATTTAACTTGTTTTAACAAATCGTCTAATTCATTTGCTGATGCTGATGTTGCCACTGTCATTGACGCAGCAAGTAATACAAAATTAATAACTTTTTTCATTATTTTGCTCCTGCTGCAAATACTGGAAGTTTAGCGAGATCTAGTGGTAATTGCTTACGTGCCATACGAACAGCATCAGTAACTGGTTTCAAGTACTCGTCACCTAAAGCATCCCAAGCGCGACTTTCATTATTCCATACCCAAGCATTTTTCATATCAAGTGATTGTGCAACAAATGAAATACGGCCCATATGTACAAAATCGGCAGTGATCATGCGATCACCTAAGTCAAGCTCACCTTGATATACACCAAATACTGTGCCGTAATTAGCTTCAATTTCGTACGCTTCAAGTACTAAGCGGAACTGCTCAGATACTGAAACATCTGAATCACCCATTACATCACGTAAGGCTGCTACGCGCTCTTTACGTGCATCAATGTTCATAGGAACATCAAGGTCAACAAACTTCTCTAAGGTATCAATCATTTTGTACATCAATGGTACAACACCTTGTTTGGTTTTATCGATACCCGCAATTTGATTTTCTAACGACTTAATATTGGCTTGTTGATCATCAACCATAAGTTGAACGTGATCGTTATAACCTTTAAGAACGTCAGCTTCGTCAACGGTATTACGATACTCAGCCAAAAGGTCTTGAGTTTGCTCGTAAATGTTGTCAATTTTGCTTTGTGATTTACTTGAAGCTTTAAAGATTTGAGCTTCGGCTTTTTGTAAGTCTGTAAGTGCATCCGCAGCCGCAAAGTTGCTTGCTGAAAATGCTAGTGCGCCAATAATCGTCGATGCGATAAGGCTTTTCTTGCTTAATTTGGACATAGTTCCCAACCAATTGCTATTGAATTTTGATAACAAGCTATTTGTTAACGCAAATTTAATAATCTGCCATTTTAAGTTTTAATTTCTCTAGAATTAAACCATGCAATATTCCCAGACGACAGTCTAGCTGTCAACTAAGTACATTTAAAAGACCGTCTATATCTACAGAATGTATAAATAAACGTTTTAGTAACGAAAATTGAACAATATATTCAATTAAAAAGAATATTATCGTTTAACCAGTGTTACACCACCCCTAAAATTGTAAAAATATTTGCTACCCCATTTTTACTAATTCTTTCGTATTAAGTCAAACGTTATTACCGAAATAGCGGCTAATTTTTAACTTTTGTTCTTTAATCATACAAATATATGATAAAACCCTACAACGCAGTAACTGGCGTAATATGCTTAAACATTTTATTCGTTGCTTTCTTGACGACCAAGCCTAACCGACAAACATTTTGCATCTCTTATCAGAGGTTGCGGCCACCCTTATAATTGAATTATGACCCGATAGCATTTGTCGACATAAATATCGGCCTAATATTGACGATCCAGCTAACGTAAGTCGTGTTTCACACGTTAAGGGTGAACCTTGGCTGACCAAGCACTCAGCCACAAAGATATAAAAATTTTGTTTATACTGGCAATATGACTTTACGATGACATCGCGCAGTTAAATCATTAATAACCGCGGCTATTTACAAGCTTTGATAAACCAACATAACACGCCAGTGTCTAAGGTAATTGCATCAAACTCACATGCAGACCACTTGCTTTCAACTTCAGCGCTAATATTTTCAATATCGGTTTGCGACCATGATGACGCTTCTTGATCTAGCAAACGCTGTTTAAATGAATCTAAATTGTCTATAAGCTTTTGCACTCTGCTACTATCTGTTTGACGCCAGTCAACAATCGCAGGGATCAACTCCTTAACCAGTAAATTGTACCAGTCAAGCTCTTCTTCCGTGGCGCATTGGCTTTGTAGAAGTTTAAAAAGTTGTAATAAATTGGCATTTTTTTGCTTAAATTGATTTTGTTGTTCAAGTGTCGGTTGGTTTTTATCGATGATCGTTTGACAAAAATGACCAAAATCTAAAAGTTGCTCTAGTAAACCATCCACTTGACTCAGGTTGTTTATGACCTGTAGTCCTAACCGACAGTCCGCAGAAATAAAAGAGTCTTTATGATGTACTAAGGCAATAAATTCGCCGTTAGGTTTTAATACTCGATTTATTGCTAAGAGTGCCGCTTTAGGCTCAGCATACTCAAAGCCAAATTGGCTTATCACGCGATCAAATTGTTCATTGTCAAACGTCAAGTTTTCAGACGGCATATTGCCAAAAAATTGTATATTTTTCAGTTGCTGATAACTGGGATCTGACGATGTATAAAGTGATAGAGGGTTTATATTTGCGGCATCTGACGCATAAACGTCAAAGCCTGCGTTAAACTTTTGTGCTAGAACAGCTAAACCACCATTACCGGCAGCTAAATCTAAAATTGCCGCGGACTTAGGAAGCGATGAAAAAACCTTCTGCCAAAAATCGGCAATTTCACCGACATAACCTTGGCTGTGTTCGCCTTCAGCAAAACTATTAAGTGATTTGGTTGTAGACCAATATGAATTCCAATGCTGCATTTTTTTTCCAGAATAAAAAAAAGGCGGGTTATAAACCCGCCTTTTAACTTAACTTTATATGATTAGCTTAGAAAGATTGAGCTAAACGTACGTAAGTAATACGACCGTATGCATCATAAAGGTCAAAGTTGTAGTTACGACCATCGTAACGGCTCAACTGTGGCTCTTTTTCAAACGCGTTTTGCATACCAACAGAGATCTTAGTGCCAGTATCGAAGCTGTAAGTTGCTTGAAGATCGTGTGTGATCCACGTTGCAATGTTACCTTCACGTACGATATCGCCGTTATCATCGTTATACACATCTTCGTACTGAGAACCGATCATGTTCATGTTCCATGTCAGATCTAAGTTTTCCCATGAGTAGCTGTTAGTTAACGTAGCACGTTGTTGTGGTTCACCGGTATCTTTAAGGGTGTTACGACCACCGTCAATTTTGCTAGAGAACTGGTGGCTGAATTGCAATGTTTGCTTCAACGTACCTGCATCACCAAAATCAAAGGTAGTGTTAAGGTTTAAATCAAGACCACTGATTTCCCATTTACCTTCGTTAGCATAACCTTGAGTAATCAAGTCAATACCACCGTTCGCTTTACGTGCAACACCTAAACCAGATGGAATTGGGTCACCAGTTTGCTCACGAGTTAAGATAGTTTGAGCACCAAAGAAACGGATCATGTTAGCAATTTCAATGTTGTAGTAATCAGCAGAGAAATTTAACCAATCAGTTGGTTGGTAAGCTAAACCTAAAGAGATTTGCTCAGAAGATTCTGAACCCATTTCTTCGTTTGCTAAAGTAATAGCTGATACTTGTACATCACAACCAGCAGCTAAACCTAGGTCAATACATGATGGATCATCAGATACTGACGGGTTACCTGGAGATGGTTTTTGCGTCAAGATATCAAGTGTAGGAGCACGGAAACCTTCACCGTATGATGCACGTAATACTAAACCGTCCATCGGCTCATATTTCATTGAAACTTTTGGAGAGAAGTCACTACCGTAGTCAGAGTACTTATCGTAACGACCCGCTAAGGTGAATTCTAAACCGTCCATTACTGGGAATAGTGTTTCAAAGAAAGCACTCTTCAAGTTACGACCGCCACCGGCACTGTTACCAGCAGAACCACCAACTTGACCAGCTTCTGATAATGAATCGTATGTATCAGAATATTCTTCTTTACGGTATTCAGCACCAACGATAGCTTGTAACGTACCGCCGTCCATTTCCATTACGTCAAATGCAGCAGAACCGAATACTTCTTCCTGTTGGAATGTACCAATACGTGCTGTAGTTACGTTTAAGCCACTTAGAACAGTCGCATATGCGCTACGCTCAGCATCAGTAGTAAAACGAGTACCAAACGGGTCATTTACCATGTAATCGCCACTGTCAATAGCAGTACGCGCATTGTTACCCATTAAGTAACCACGGCCAATTTCATAGGTTTTAGTTTTGTTTTTACGTGCGCCAAAATCAACAGTTACATCGCCGATTTGACCTTCAACACCAATCATGAAATCAGTTGACCAGTTATCAACTTCACTATCACGGTTACCTAATGCAGCAAAACGGTGACGGAATTGAATTTCACGAGCACCTAAACCATCTTGTGGCGCTTCATAAAATGGGCTTGCTGGGTTAGTTGGGTTATTTGGGCTGTCTGGAGACATGAATGCACCAGCACCGGCATCATTCAACGATGGAGCATAACGACCAAATGATTTAGTTTTTGAAATTAACGTGTGAGAGAAAATTCTCCAGTCATCATTAATTTCGTAATCAGCTTTTACGAAAGCAGATTGGTTAGCAGTTGAAGCTTCGTTAGCGTTTGTTGCGTTAAAGTTATACGCACAGAAGTCATTACCCGTTGAGTAGAAGTTCTCTAAAGAATCACACTCAGCAGCAGAAATAATTGAGTTATAACCACCTGGAATAGGCTCGCCATCTGCGTCAAGTCCGTCATAACCAGCAGGTTTTGCCCAGTTTACACCAAAGCTAGAGCCGCCTGGCGTTACCCATTTGTATGCATTTTCAAAAATGATGTCACGGCTGTTCCAAGAAACACCACCGATTACAGAAGAACGGTCGCCAGACGCGCCGAATACTGCAGAACCTTCTTCACGATCACCACCTTCAGTAGGGATACTAACTTTCGATGCACCAAGACGTACTTCAGCGCCGTTAAAGTCTTTACGTGTAATAACGTTAACTACACCAGCGATAGCGTCTGAACCGTATACAGCAGAAGCACCGTCAGATAAGATTTCGATACGCTCAACAGCCGCCATTGGGATTGAGTTCAAATCTTGTGAGTTACCTGTAGAAGGTGACTTAGGAAGACGACGACCGTCAACTAAGATCAAAGAACGTGAAGCACCTAAACCACGAAGGTTAATTTGCGAAACACCCTGTGCAGAACTACCAGATTGTGGACGGAAAGAACCAGCGGCGTTGAAACTAGTGTTACGTAGTAAATCAGAAACAGAAGTTTGACCTGAAAAGTCAATGGCAGCACGGTCAATAACGGTTACAGGAATAGAACCTTCTAAATCTGTACGCTTAATACGTGAACCTGTTACAGAGATACGTTCTACTTTCTCTACTTCTTCTTCGCCAGTGTTTTGCTCTGCTGCTGTTGTTGCGAAAGCAGTAGTAGCTGCTCCGAACACCATTGCAATGCGAACAGCTTTAGCTATTTTGCTATTGTTATACATATTTACTCCCTGGACCACTTTCGTGATTCTAGTGTTTAAATTCAAGGCTATATTGCCTTGTTGTTATTAATTTTGGTTATAAACCCGATCTGTCGGCTAAGATATTAAACTTAAATTTGTTAATTGGTCAACACATTCAGACAGGTTTTAACAACATTATTCACAGCTAATGTCTAAACGCAACTTTAAAACGGTGCAATAGTAGTTAAAAACAATAAGATAAGAAAACACCCTAAACGTTTAAGTTTGTGACAAAAAGCATTATAAGCAGTTAAAATTGCGAAGATAGAAAAATAAAATAAAACCAATAAAACAATGAGTTATAAAATCACAGCATCAATAGACAATAAAGATAGATTTTGAACATGGCTTAATTTTTTCGAATAACCCGCGCTAGAGCATAATAAATCCCTGGCAATCGAAAAAGCACGGAAAACCCAAAAATCATTAAAAAACAAAGAGATGAAAAACGTTAATAAAATGTAAACATTACGGAACACTTAAGCACATTTGCTGATATTTAATTTACGCTCGATTATATTTTTAACCACTTTTTCTCATTTTTATACAGTAATCGCGAATAATATATAGCGCTAAATAGAATCAATGCCCATTAAATAAGCACCTTATTCGCTTTAATGTTCATCTTAGCGCTTATTAGTCCGCTGATAAGTAACGCTAGTTATCGGCACGAATGCATCTTGATATAGTTCTGTGGTTACTAGGGTCTGTTGATCTTTGTTTAATAATTCAACAAAGATCAACAGACCCTAATAGCACCTTCAATATACTAAAGTTTACGACTACCTCTATTGTCCTGTTGGGCGAGTACAATACAACTTACAATAAGCTAGCGTTAAAGTTGTCGTCATGCCTAGCACGGACTTATGCCTTTTTATTGGATAGTTTAATACTGATAGTAAATTCGCTGAAAAATCAATGTTTCACTGTGCTATAGTTAGCCGCAAATTTTTTAGAAAAATCATTTTATGCTTGTTGACCCCGCCCTAGACTTAAGTTTATGGATCACCTTATGTAGTGTCGGTTTTATCGCCGGGCTTATTGACGCTATTGCTGGCGGTGGTGGCATGTTGACGGTACCAACCTTATTAACCTCTGGCTTACCGCCACATGTTGCTTTAGGGACCAATAAACTGGCGGCAACTTTTGGTTCATGTACGGCATCATTTACCTTTTATAGAAAAAAACTTTTTAGCCCTAAATTTTGGCGATTATCACTGGTTGCCACCGCTGTTGGTGCGATTTTAGGCACTATCATTGTTAACTTCCTCTCGGTGGAGTTTTTAGATAAGTATATCCCCGTGCTGATAATACTCACCGCTATATATACCTTATTTTCAAAATCAGCTAATCATGATGATCATAGTTTACCGTTACGCACTATTTCGCTTAAATTTAAACAAGTCGTGCAGGGATTAATTCTCGGATTTTACGATGGCGTCGCCGGCCCAGGCACGGGCGCGTTTTGGGTAAGCACATCTAACGTACTCTATAAAATTGATATTTTACTCAGTTGCGGTTTAGCACGCTCTACCAATTTCATCAGCAATTTTTTCAGCTTACTAACCTTTATCTACCTTGGGCATGTAAACTTTGTACTGGGTATCTCGATGGGCATATTTATTATGCTGGGCGCTTGGGTTGGTGCTCATTGGGCAATTAAATTCGGTGGAAAATTTATTCGGCCGGTATTTATCACCGTAGTTATTGCTATGTCGGCGAACTTGGGTTACCAAGCTTGGCTAGTTTAATTCAATTAAGAGAAATTAGTGATGCATAGTGCCATTAACAAAATCTTTCAAATTTTGGAGCAACTGCAACAGCAAGCAATAGCAATTGATCACCAAAATAAACAAACAAAATCGCACAAAATCATTCAAGACAATGATATTTTTTCCGAAGCTTTATTTCTCACCCATAGTGATCAATTTCAGCCATATGTGGCGGAAGTAAAAAATAAAACAAATGAACTGTCTCGCTTACTGGTAGCGAACAAGAACGCCCTTGCACACAGCAGGTTACTACTTATTGAGCAGCAAATATCGGCGCTACGTAACGCGTTAAATTCAAATGGTGCGCTTCATAAAGAGCCAGAGCAAAGGCTTGTGACGATAAAAGCACGTCGTTTCAAGAAAGCCGCTCAAGCGGTCTTGCAGTCCAGCCATGCCTTACATAAAAAACTTAGTGAAACATTTGAATTTGAGCGGCGATTAGTAGAAATGATCCAAACGCGTGAATTGCAACGCCAACACGCAAATGTGAAAAACAGTCAACTTCTTTCGGATGAAATTCTAGCGCTACATCAGCGCTTAGGACGATGTCGACAAGCAATTGCGAAATTAGAACGCGAGATCGCACAAACTGAAAAGTTTTAAATGATAAGACAGCCTTGCGTGACTTTTTTGACAAATATGCAATTAAACAGGTGAAATAATTTGTGACATTATTTACTCTAACATTATGTTTTAAAATATATCTATTATAAAAGAGTTCCCAAGATGCAAATTCCTGATGATATTCATAATTATTATGAGAATTTAGTTTCTCAACACTTGCTGGTACTAAAGTTAGAAGAAAAGTATGACAGCGAGTTTCTTGCCGATCTTATTTGCGTTGTTTTAAATCAATTGCCAACACGTTATATTCGGCATGAAGTTGATATGGCCTTTTTCTTATCGGCGTCAGAGCGCTTTGAAATGGAAGAGCGCGTTAAGTCGGCGGTCGCAAAAGCACTAGGTTTTATGAAAGAACACAATTAATGATGACATAATTTACCTCGGCAATTGGTTACCTATACCCGTTTCACTTCAAAATTCAGTTTCTAGCTTAGTTTTGAAACTGAGTTACTAAGCTTTGCTGCTCGGCTATATGTTTTAATAAACTATCACTGAGCTTCACCGCTTCTAGGCCATGAGTTTCACTTTCAGATGACATATCACTAATGGCAACAATATTTTGATTAACTTGCTCAGTTACCACCGACTGTTGCTCAATAGCACTGGCTATTTGAATGGTGATATCGGCTACTGAGGTGACTTCCTTTGTGATCTTTGTTAACGAGTCGCCGGTTTTTTCTGCAAGTTGTACGCAATTCGACGATAATTCATTACCTTTTGTCATCGATGTCGTCGCAAGATTTGATTCTTTTTGTAGCTGCTCAAGCAGCTTAGCAATTTCATCGGTTGCCAGTTGTGACCTCATAGCTAACGCTCGTACTTCATCAGCCACGACTGCGAAGCCTCGACCTTGCTCGCCAGCGCGTGCGGCTTCAATCGCGGCATTTAACGCCAATAGGTTAGTTTGATCAGCAATACTGCTGATTTCATCCAATGCGGTTTCAATGGCATTTTTTCCGTCGACTAGTCGATTGATCGCAGTATTAACTTCTGCGAGCTGAGAAGAAAGTGTGTTAATAGACGCTATCATCTGCTCGACAACTTGTTGCCCATTTTGCGTTATGTTTAGGCCATTTTTCGACGACTCTGACGCTTTTATCACCACTTGCGATATTTCTTGTACTGTTACTGACATCTGGTTCATTGCGGTCGCGACTTGCTCGGTTTCATTATTTTGCTCTCGCAATATATTAGCGACTTCACTGCCGCACTGTGATGAATTTTTCGCTTTATCGGTCAATGCCGTTGAATCATCACTCACCCGCCTCACTACCGCATTTAATTGTGCCTTACGCATTTTTAGCGCCAATAAAATATTGCCAACCTTATCGCTATTTCCCGAATATAGGTAGCTCATTAAAGGGTTATCAAAAACAGTTTTCGCTTCGTCAACCACGGCTTGATACTGCTTACGCCAGCCAAACTGAATAACGCTCACCACTACGGACATAAGAAATATCGGCAGTGAAATCAGCAGGTTTGTCGACGCCAAAAATAGGCTAACTCCAGAAATAACCGTCATGATTAATAAGCAGAGAGATACCCAAAGGGTTTTATCGCATTGGCGCTGCAAAAACTTCGGTGCTTTACCTTGGCATAAAAGCGGATACACTTTGCTCGCCCGTGCTTTTACCTTATCGTCCAAAACTGTTCTAACCGATTGATATTCATATATTTCCCCGCTAGCGTTTTTGATTGGCGTTACGAATGCGTTCACCCAGTAATAATCGCCATCTTTACACTGATTTTTTACGGGCCCCATCCATGACTCGCCTCGTTGGATAAATGACCATAAATCTTGAAACGCCGTTTTGGGCATATCGTTGTGACGCACTAAGTTGTGCGGATGACCGACCATTTCATCTAAAGTGTAACCCGCAATACGACAAAAATTACCATTGGCATATTTGATATGGCTGTTTAAATCAGTTGTTGAAAGTAAAATTTCAGATGATGAAAATAATTTTTCTGATGTCATTTCTACTCCAAATTATACGGATAAATGCTATAAACACGATTATTAGCATCGAGCTTTGAATGCGCTAATGATAGTAGCCTTTTAAATACACTCGTCATTAAACTAGCTTTAGCTTTAACCTATCAAAGAATAACCAGTAAAACATTGTAAGTTAACGTGATAATTGTCTTATTTCGTTTTATGGATAGTCCTTGAATACTGTTAACTTTATACTTTGACAAGCTAGCAAAGCGCCGGCAACAAGTAATTAAATCGTTCCAAATCATTTAAACAACAATAACCTTACTAAAATAAGTGGTATTGTGTGAAAAATGTACATTTGTACTGATTGACATACTACCGTTGAATGACATACTAATCTCGATGATGTTTAATGGACTTAATACATAATACTGTGATCGATTTAAATTTTTTTTCTATTGATGATTTCCTGCAGGGACTGACTAAGCTAGACATTTATGCAACGCAGCTTTCGCCTGGGCGTTTCGCATGCCGGCACAGAGAAATTCAATTACCGAAAGTGGTCATCGGCGATCGCCACTTCAGCCACGCTTTTCAGTTTCATACCTCGATGAGCCAAGACTACCTCTATATAGTGTTACCACAAGCTGGTGAATGTTTTATGTCGGTCAATGGTACAAATTTACCCTCTCACCAACCCTTAGTTTTTTCACAACATCAGGAAATGCTGTTTAAAATTCCTCATAATTTCCCGAGATACTACGTCATAATTATATCGTCAGAAGAGCTTGCTCAGTTTTATGGAGAAGCGGCACTGCGCACTCTCAAAGCAGCACTCAACAGGCAAAGCTTTAGCGAAAACATTTTCGTCGATAGCGAAAGTGCCATGTCGCAATTAAGCGCCATCATTAACAACTTACTGAACACTGGCCATCTCTTAAGTTATCAAGCGGTGTTAAATGCCCAAGATGCCCTGATACATTTACTGTGTAACTTACTGACCTTAACGACATCATCGTCAAAGCTTAAACATATCAATCAGTCACGTAAACTCGCCATTGTACGCCGTGCCCTACATCATATACATCACAGCAGCACGTTAGACATAACCATCCCGACATTAGCACAAGCCAGTTTCTGCTGTGTTCGCAGCCTAGAGTATAGTTTTAAAACCATTACTGGCATGACGCCTAAGCAATATATTATTAAGCGCCGACTTCAGCTAATTCACTGCGCTTTGCAAAAGGATCAAAAAAGTTCAATTAATGAATTAGCTAAAGCTTACGGTATTGTTAACCAAGGGCGGTTTGCTCAAGACTATTTTAAATTTTTTGATCAATACCCACACCAAACTCAACATCGCTAACTAAGCAGCAATATCGCGTATAAACTCAGATAGCTAATAAAAACTTTCGCTCTCAGATAAATAACAGCTAGTATTAAAAGCAAAATAAATACACTCAACAGGCTATAGCGATTTGAACATTCCTGACCTCCCTAATCACCATGCCTTGGCAGTTTTACTGATCACCGTATTGGCATTATATTTATTTCGCCGAGAAGACATTCCACTAGAAACCTCATCGCTCGGTGTTATTGCGATATTGTCGGTAATGTTTGCCCTATTCCCATTCCACCAGGATGGCGAGCACTTCGAGCCCAGTTCATTGTTTTTTGGCTTTGGCCACGAGGCACTTGTGACGGTCTGTTCATTGATGATTATTGGCCAAGGCATTGTCCGTACAGGCGCGTTAGAGCCTATAGGCCGACATTTGGCAAAACTGTGGAAGATAAGCCCTGCGCTGTCGTTATTAATAACACTTATCCTTGCCGGCACCTTAAGTGCATTTATCAACAATACGCCGGTTGTGGTGTTATTACTGCCCATTTTGATCAGTGTTTCTCTGCGCACTAAGACTGAAGCTTCGCCTATGCTACTGCCTATGGGCTTAGCTACCTTAGTCGGCGGTATGGCAACAACTATCGGCACCTCAACTAATTTGCTGGTTGTCAGTATTGCCAGTAATATGGGCGCTGCCGAGTTTGGCTTGTTCGACTTTGCCAAACCTGCCCTGATTGCCGCGGTTGTAGCGGTACTTTATTTGTGGCTGATAGCGCCCAAGCTATTACCCAGTAGAACATCATCAATGCCAGATACGTCGCCGCGTTTATTTAGTGCCTATTTAAATATTAATGAAGAAAGCCTGATCAATGAAAAAACCATCACCGAAGCGATTGCTTTAACCGATGGTCAACTCAAAATCGAAAAAATTCAGCGTGGCCCTGACTATCGCAATATCATGCCCCTTCCCGATACCTTACTCGCCGTTGGCGATAGGCTCAAAGTGCACGACTATCCCGATCGTCTGAAAGAGTTTGAGAGCGTTTTAGGCGCAACCTTGTTTTCTGGACTTCATAAAGTCGATGATGAACATCCATTAAAAGCGGACAAACAAACCTTAGCGGAGATTGTGATTATTGCTGGCTCTGGCATTGAGGGCAGAACATTACAACAAGCCAATTTCATCCAAAAACACGCCATTTCCGTAGTGGCACTGCACCGCGCGGGTAAGGCCATGGAAATTGGCCGAAGCAGCATAGGAAAAACGCGGTTAAGAATTGGCGATGTTTTGCTGGTGCAAGGTGAAACAGAGCAAATTGACGCATTAAAATCAAAACCGGGCTTATTGGTAATCGATGGCGCAGAATCTTTACCGCAAACCAGTAAGGCGCCGTTAGCATTAGGCACGTTGTTGGCGGTGGTTGTCTCTTCAGCGCTCGGTATTTTACCGATAGAAATTAGTGCAGTATGCGGCGTATTGCTGCTGTTGGTGAGTAAATGCTTGAATTGGCGAGAAGCCTCGTCAGCGCTGAGTACACAAGTGATTTTAATTGTTGCGGCCTCGTTAGCACTAGGCTCTGCTATGATGATTACCGGCGGCGCGCAATACATTGCTCACGTTTTTGTCGCGTTATCGTCAGGCCTACCGCCAGGAGGGGTGTTATCGGCATTAATGCTGTTACTCGCCATCTTAACCAATATTGTCTCAAACAATGCTGCGGCTGTTATCGGCACTCCGATCGCAATTTCAGTTGCTAGCCAGCTTAACCTATCACCGGAGCCATTTATTCTCGCCGTATTGTTCGGGGCCAATTTAAGCTATGCCACGCCTATGGCCTATAAAACCAATTTATTAGTGATGAACGCGGGGGGCTATAAATTCTCTGATTTTATGCGTATTGGTATACCGCTTATATTGCTGATGTGGGTGACGTTATCTGTATTATTAAACTGGCTATATTTATAAGCTTGGGTAGATCAACTATTGGTAAATTTAAGCAGCGCTGTTGTCATTATCAGCAGCGTTAAAATAAGATTTTCTCGTGGCAAGCATATTGCACTCCTTGTAGCCAAATAGCTAAAAGATGAGTAACTTGTTGATAGTAAGGGGATTGGGTGGCAACCCTAATAGCCACACTCCGGCACATGAGTCGTCTGCTGCGGTTGCTTCCTTCCGGACCTGGCCGAGTTCACAGAGTATCATTGCGAAGGGACCAAAAGGGTCACCATAGTGGCGCTGAAGAATCTCTTTAGCGCGGCGCGAATTATCGCTAATCAATGGCTTGGTTGCAAGTGCTAGTTGTTAAAATCAAACTGCTTGGGGATTTTTTGCACAAACCTCAGAAAATATTTGTTTAAACTCTGCCAACTCGTGGCCAATTTCACCGGTGACCTTCACTGCTGGGTGAAAATGCACCTCTTTTTTAACAAAATCAAAACTTGCAGGAACTACTGGCACTTTGGCTTGTTTAGCAATATGAAGGAAGCCACTTTTCCATTCTAAGGTTTTACTGCGTGTGCCTTCGGGTGCTAAGCCCAACACAAACTGCTCATGTTGCTCAAACGCTTGCACGATTTGCCCCACCACACCGTGACTATGGCTGCGATCAACCCCGATCCCCCCAATAGCAGTGAGTAAAGACCTTATCGGCCAGCGAAAAATGCTCGCTTTGCCCAGAAAAGAAATTTTCAGGTTCAGTGCAAACATCACGGCAATACCGATAAAAAAATCCCAGTTAGAGGTATGCGGTGCTACCGCGACAATAAACTTAGGCTGTTTGGGTAGCTCACCGGTAATTGTCCACCCAGCCCAGTGCAACACCTTAGCAGCCAACTTTTTTAATATGCCGTAATTTCGGCTTGGGATACAGGCGGGAACAATAGGTGTTTTTAACTGGCTCATAAATTTATCGGGCTCGGGCTAATTTTTCGTTAATTTCTAGCAATACCGACTTAATCACCAGTAGGTTTTCCTTACCTAACCTTAACAATAACTTTTCTGCATCATCTAATGACTCAAGCGACTCATCTTTATATTTGTACATCACACTTGGGCGTGCTAACTCTGGCTGATTTTTCGGAATTTCCATATCCAAAACCTTGGTAATGGCATCATGCAAAACTTGAGTAAAATCGTCATCAGGATAACCGAGTTCTTCATAGGCTTGATCAATAAGCGGCTTCAACTCAAGGTACCATTGCACCAGCGTGTCACTGTCCATGGAACGTAACAAATCAACATAAAGACTAAAACGACGACTGGTGCTTTCGTCCCATTGCCATGTTGTGCCCGCGGCAGTTTGCTGTTCGATGGCGCTAAATTTTATCCTTGGCGCTACCAATGGCGCGTGGTCGTAGGCTAGAGAGCCTTGGCTAAAATTATCGGTAAACACCACAAACCGGCGGATAATATCGTCCGTTACCATCAGTTGTATCAGCTCTTTACGCCAGGTTAAGCTCGGCAATTTTGTATTAAACCAGCTATCACTTTCATCGAGTGTCGGCAAAATAATCTCCGGCTCAAGCGCAACACTTTCTTCGACAATTTCCTCGATAACTTCAGGTTCAAACACAACACTGTCATCGATAGTCGTTGTCTCAACTTCAGGCTCCGGCGCAATCTCTGGTGTTACAACAACTTCAGGAACTGCCGGCTCGGCTTTATTTTCTTGTGCTGTGGTTAAATAGTAATAAGACGCTACGGCCACAATAAGCGCGATAATTATGGCCATAGTCGCCCAAGGTATTTGGTTTTTTTCCGCATTTTGCATTGGCTTAATAACCTTTATTGGTTGTTTATTGTCGGCACACCAGAGGTAAGTACCTTCTTGTTGACCTCAAATTAACGTTGCGCATCTGCTTGGTTTTCAGGTAATGCGGCAATAAACGCTGCATGCTGATCACACTGTTCAACAACGCGGTTAATATGGGGAAACGCCGTCATATCAAGATTAAATCGCTTGGCGTTGTACACTTGTGGCACTAAACAAATATCTGCCATGGTAATGTTATCGCCGAAACAGTAACGACCAGCGCTTGTTGCCAACTGCTGCTCAATAGCGGTAAAACCTAACGCCATCCAATGGTGGCTCCAGGCAAGTTTATTTGCCTCTGATATTGATAGGTTTTTCGCTAAGTATTGCTGAACGCGTAAGTTATTTACCGGATGTATTTCGCAGGCAACATCGAGGGCCAGCGCTTTAACTTTTGCGCGATCAACTATGTTATCAGGATACAAAGCCACTTCAGGGTGCTTGTCATCAAGGTATTCAATAATTGCCATCGACTGATGCAAAACCACGTCATTATCAACTAATGTTGGCACTAAGTGCGTTGGATTAAGCTCAATATAAGCGGCTTTGTGCTGCTCGCCACCGTCTTTCACTAAATGCACAGGTAAAGACTCAAATGCTAAGCCTTTTAAATGTAGGGCAATTCGAACGCGATACGCTGCTGACGATCGCCAATAACCATATAATTTCATTATTAATACTCAAATTGTTTGTGATAAAGCCAATCGCTAGGTATTGGCTAATTTAATGCTAAATTTTTACGGTTTTCTTATTTATGTCGTAATCACGTAATTTGTTTGCAATAGCGGTATGGCTAAGGCCAAGCTTTTTCGCCAGTTGTCGCGTGCTTGGGTACGCGGGGTACAGTTTTCGCAGTAAGTCGGCTTCAAAGTTTTTCACAGCCGCGTCTAAAGTACCTTCAAAGTCTTGCTCAAGATAACCGTGCTCACGCGTATAAGCGGGTAATTGTAAATGTGATGTCATAATAACATTGCCTTCAATTAATGACACCGCACGAATAAGCACATTTTCAAGTTGCCGAACATTGCCTGGCCACGGGTAATGCTCAATAAATTCAAGACACTCTTGCTCAAAAGAAATATGCGATTTACCAATACGTTGACCAAACTTAGCAACAAAAAGTTCCGCTAACGGCACAATATCGGCCCGTCGCTCGCGTAGTGATGGAATATTGAGCCCCAAAACATTCAAACGGTAATATAAGTCTTCTCTAAACTCGCCAAGTGAGACCATATTTAACAAGTCTCGGTTGGTGGAGCTAATGATACGAACATTAACGTTAATCTCTTTTTCGTCATCAATACGTCGAAAGGTGCCATCTTGAATAACGCGCAAGACCTTAGTTTGTAATTTGGCCGACATTTCACCGACTTCATCGAGAAATATGGTGCCGCCATCGGCTGACTCAAAAATGCCACGCTTACTGTTGGCATCACCCGCTGCGCCAGAGCCAAACAATTCCGTTTCTGCCGCATCGTCTGGCAGGGTTGCACAGCTTAGTGTCATAAAGGGTTTATCAGCGCGATCACTAGCGGCGTGGCAAGTTCGCGCGAGCAACTCTTTACCCGTACCCGTTTCACCAACCAGTAACATTGACGAGTCAAGTAGCGCCATACGTTTGGCTTCACGTATTAACTTACGCATGGCGCTGCTATTGGCCTGAATACCGGTAAAATTATTTTCACTGGCCTGTTTAAAGGCGCTAATTTGTTGCCCTAATCGGGCTTCTGATTTTAAGATCAATACCGCACCAGCAAGCACTTGTGCTTCATCCGCTTCAGCAACATGAATGGGAATAATATCTGCAACAAAATCATCTTCTTGAAATTTGATCCGACGCGTTTGCGCTAGCACTTCGTCACCGTCTAGCCAACGGGTAAAATTAAAGCCTTTTAACCACTGCCCGACATGTTCCCCAATAATATCTTCAAGCGGTTGACAAATAATTTGCGCGGCAACGTTATTCACCATGCGCACTTGCCCTTTGGTATCAAGGGAGATAAAAGGGTCTGGAAAGGTTTTAACTAAGGTTTCAAATTCATTTCTTTCACGCTCAGATGGCATATAAGGCGTGGTTTTTACATCAATAACGCCGTCGATTAAGCGTAATTGTGGCATAAAATCTTGCAGCTCAGAAAACGCTAGGTCTGGGATATTGATAAATATTTTCCCCGGTTGTTTTAACTCTATTCCGCGCAGATCAATACCACGATCAACAAAAATGGCTAAAACATTTTGTGCGATACCTACTCGGTCCTGACAACCAATTTCTAAACGCATTCGATAACCTCAAACAAACAACAAAATCCTATAGGCTTATTGTAAACTATTTTTTACAACAAAAAAAAGCCCCCTATACTAGGAGGCTTAGATATTGGATATTAAACTTGTAACTAAAGGTTACAACAGATGGTCGGTTTTCGCCGCACAAATAAAGTCATTCTTATGGAGCCCTTTAATAGCGTGGGTCCACCAAGTCACTTTGACTTTACCCCACTCTAATAGAATAGCGGGATGATGAAATTCTTCTTCCGCTAATGTCGAAACTTTATTGGCAAATGCCCACGCTAATTTATAATTTTTAAATTTATAAACCCGTTCAAGCATCATTACGCCATTACGCACTTCCGGTACCCAATCAGGTATCTGTGCCAATAAATCTGCTAATTCGTCATCGCTAACTTTCGGTGCGTCGACCTGACAGGCTTCACATTGTTGAGTTGATAATTCGCCGCTCATAAAAATTCCTTTAACTTGCTTTTGAGGTTGTTTTTAATTCAAATTTTGCTGGGTGTAGACCAATGTCTTTTGCTTGCTCTATCAACGCCATTATATCTGCTACTTCTAATTTTCGGATATCGTCGAGATCGCTGACTTTCGTCAACATAAAGTAAACCGGTTGCATAATATCAATGCGATATTGCGTGCGTAATACATCTAACACATCGAGGGGTTTTCGCTCCACGGTTTCATCATGCAGTGCGTATTGTGTTTCACTTGGCGATGACAAAATGCCGCCACCGTACACTCGCAAACCTTTCTCGGTATTGAGTAAACCAAATTCAACGGTAAACCAATAAAGTCTGGCGAGAAACACCCGATCTTCTTTAGAGGCATTTAAGCCCATCATACCGTAGGCTTGCGTATAATTGGCAAATGACTCATTGGTAAGCAATGGGCAATGGCCATAAATTTCATGAAAAATATCCGGCTCTTGCAAATAATCAAATTCTTCCCGCGAGCGAATAAATGTCGCTACTGGAAATTTTCTTTCTGAGAGTAACCGAAAAAACTCTCCAAAACCAATCAGTGCTGGTACCGGCTCACAACTCCAACCGGTTGTGGCGCGTAATACGCTACTGACTTCGGCCAATTGTGGAATACGATCTTGGGGCAAGTTAAGTTTATCTAAGCCCGCGATAAATTCATCACAAGCGGTATCTTTTACCGTTGATAATTGTCGGGTGATCAGCTCATGCCAAATCTGGTTTTCTTCAGCCGACCAAGCAATATTGCCCTGCTCATCTGCCACCCGTGAAACATACTTAGTTCCCTTCGCCATTGTCTTAACCTTTTTCAATGAATATCAATTTTTTATTAATTATATTTTGATATTTTAGCTATCTTAGTTACTTCAATAGTAAGGCAACTGATGTAGAAAAAGCACGACTTGTAAAGTGGCTAATTTTCAACCAGAACAACAGAGTGTAAAACTTGTGTTACAGTTACTGGTGCGAAAAAGCATTTTAATAAGTAAGTTCAACAACTTATTATTTATTCTTCACCAAATCTTGTACTTGGCTAACAATTTGTTGACGGATATGCCCCAATTTAGGCGTATCATCGCCAAAGGGCATTGGCCGACATAAATGCATGGCTTTTAACCCTAACCGTGCGGTTAGCATGCCAGCACCTAAACCTTGTGCCATACGCGCCGATAGCTTGCCAAGCAGTTCAGCACCCAATAAGTCGGCGCCTAAATCAGCCACTAGCTCACTGGCGCCGGCATAGGCCATATTGATGATCACTTGTTTGATCAACTTAACCCGACTCCAGTAACTTAACTTTAAACCATACAGTGACGCTATTTTATTTACCAAGCGTAAATTTCGCCACAGCATTAATAACATGTCAATAATGGCAATCGGACTCAGCGCCACTAACACCACTGATTCAGAGGAGAACTTAGCGATTTCTTTTAGCGCTTTTTGGTCAACCACAGACAACACATGGCGTGAATACAACTGCATAATTTCGCTGTTGTTGTACTCTGCAAGGTTTATTTCTTGCCAAGCACTATGGTCAAACTCAGCTAAATCACAGGGTAAGCGCTTAGAAATTTGTTCACAAAGGCTGGCGGCGTCAATTTGACTTTCACCAGCAATAATATTTTGTGCTTGCTGTTTAATATTTTGTTGATACTTAAACTGCCTCAAACCCGATAACTCGCGCCAAAGGCTACGGCCAGCAATAGCCGATAACCCCGCTAATAAAACCGCATATAAGCTGGCAATAATTGGCGATTGATTAAAACCATTAATAAAAAATTGTCCGGCTTCGACAACCACTAAGCTAATAAATACAAGCCCTAGTGCGCGCCATAGCCAGTTCGGCTTACTGGCTGCAAGCATAACATTGTCTTCAGGGTGCTCGACCTGTTCATCAGCAAGCCAGTCTTGTTCATTAACAATAATTTGCGGAGTATTAGCCTTGATTAAGTCGTCATTGTGCTCGACCTCAGCAAATAATATTTGTTGTTGATATTTTTCTTTGTTTTCGCTCATTTTAGTTTATCTCCAAGCAAGAATTGCAACATTTGATCCATACGAAGATGCGATAAGCACTCATCAATGCTTGTTGACTCTAACGGTGAAAAAGCAATGTAGTTAAACGGTTGCTTTTGCCAATATTCCAACGCGGGGATACTCGCCGGCACTGTGCCAGGAAATAAGGTGATCATATTATTATTGCTTAACTGCCGCCCTTGAATCACTGGAATTTGTCGACCTTGATGTTGGCTTTTGCCCACTTTAGTCGCTTTTACCGAGGCAATTGCCATGGTTTTCATTTCAATGCTTTCAAAATTTAAAGCTTGCTTGGTTTGAAAAACCAATTTATTTAACAGCGATACTAAATTACTGTGTTGCTCGGGGGTTACGTGATCTGCCTTAGTGGCGGCAAATAATAGGCGATCAATTTTCGGGGCAAACAGCCGCGAAAATAAGCTTGATTTACCATATTGGAAACTTTCCATAATCATCGCCATGGCATGTTGTAAATCCGCAAAACTTTCCGGGCCATTGTTTAGAGGCGTTAAGCAGTCGGCCAGTACGATTTGTCGATCAAAATTAATAAAATGTTCTTTATAAAATCGACGCACAACCCGTTCTTTATATTCTATAAAGCGCGCGCGCAGCATGCCTATATAACAATCATCTTTGGCATTTTGATAATCATTGGCGTCAATATCATCAAATTCACTGTAAGGAAAAAACTGTAGTATTGGGGCATCTTCTAATTCGCCCGGCAAAATAAAGCGCCCCGGTTGAATAACAGATAAGCCTAATTGATGACGAAAATGCTGTAATAAGTCGGTATATTCTTGCGAAAGCTCTGCTAACACACTTTCATCAACACGGGCAAACGGATCAAAATCTTGCAATTTTGCTAGAAACGCTTGTGCATATTCATATCGAGGCGCTTGCTTAAGCAGCGCTGTCGTTTGTTTTGACCACTGTTCAAAGGTTTGCGACAACATAGGTAAATCAAGCAACCACTCACCGGGGTAGTCGGTAATATCGATATAAAGCGTCGCAGATTCGGTGGCATATTTTAGCAGTGAGTCTTTTGGTTGATAGCGCACTGCTAACCGTAACTCGCTAATGCCATTTGTCGGCTGTGGCCATTGCGGTGGTGACTGACATAACGCTGATAGCGCACCGTCATATTCAAACCTTGGGATATGTAAGTGCTTTTGTGGCACGCGTTTGGCGGCAATATAACGCCCTTGGTGCACAACATTGAAAAAGCTTAACTGCGAATTGCTTCCCTCATTTAGCAATTGATTAACAAATGAGGTAATAAATGCGGTTTTGCCACTGCGACTTAAGCCCGTTACTGCAAGGGTAACATGTTGATCGATAGATCGATTAACCATATCGCTGGCTTTTTGTTTTAATTTTTCTATTTGCGCTTTATTAATAAATGCCATATTGGAATGCTATGTTTTGAGTTTTCAATACGTTGAAGATAATCATCAGTGCCTTTGATACTAGCGGTTTTTACCTTGATATAGCAATACTTTATCCGATTTTATCACCGTATTTTAGACAATAAAAAAGCGGCCAAGCCGCTTTGATTTATAACTTATTTATCTCTCGTGCTACGGTAAATTCTGGCGAGGTGACATAACGTTCAATCACTTGTAACTCACGCTCTAAGGTTTTGAATTTTCGCCTAATATCATGAAATGCTTGTTTAGGCGGCTCACCTGCTTGCCAAATGCGCGACTTCACTTTAATTGACTCATGGGTTTCTTCGTCAAAATCAGCTTGTTCGGCGCTTTGCTCACTTGCCTGATGTTGACCACTTTGCCCATATTGGGTACTCGATACCGCTTTAATGGGCTTTTTATCTAGGATAAACCAAGCTGCAATATAAATAACCACAAACCAACCCATACCTAATAACACGCCTGATACGGCTAATATACGAACCAACCAGGTTTCCCAGCCAAAGTAGTCGGCGATGCCTGCGCATACACCGGCTAATTTTCCTTGGCTCGTATTTCGATATAACTCACCTCGGCTTTTGCTGGTCATAATTTGCTTCTCCACTGGGGGGTTTCCGCATCTAAAATAGCTTCTAAGGTTTTAATTCTATCGGCCATTTTGTCAGCAAGCTCAGATAACTCAGAAAGTTGAACATATTCTTCTTCGCTAAAACCCTGACTAATTTGACGTTTACTACGGTAATGTAAAATCAACCAAATTGGTGCCACCACAATCATAAATATAATAACGGGGGCCATAATAATCTCTTCCACAATATTTCTCCTTTCAGTAGCAGCTAAAGTTAAGCATGCGCTATTAATGTATGATTATTTGGTTTCAGTGTCTGATTTCATTTTAGCTTTTAACTCTGCTAATTCATCATCAATTTTCTCATCTGATGCTAAATCGGCTATTTCATCAGCGAGTGACTTACTGCCCAAATCATAGGATTCAACTTGTGCTTCAATATCATCAATTTTACGTTCGTAGCGATCGAAACGACTTAAGGCGTCATTCACGCGTTCACTGTCAATTTTCTTTTTAACTTGTAAACGAGAGCTCGCGGTTTTCTCGCGCATAATAATGGCTTTTTGACGAGCTTTTGCATCGGCTAATTTTTCCTGAAGCTGCGTGATTTCACCTTGTAGCTTGGTAATGTGCTCGTCAACGTTTTGTAATTCTTCCCGCAGCGCTTCTGCACTTTCGACACATTTTTTCTTTTCCATTAGTGCTGAACGCGCTAAATCTTCACGGCCTTTACTTAACGCTAACTCAGCTTTTTCTTGCCATTGTGTGGCGTCGGTTTCAAATCGGCTTGCTTGGCGTGCGAGTTCTTTTTTATCCGCTAAGGTTTTTGCTGATGAAGAACGCACTTCCACTAACGTGTCTTCCATTTCTTGTATGATCAAGCGCACCATTTTTGCAGGATCTTCTGCTTTGTCTAATAAGTTGTTGATATTAGAATTAATGATATCTGTGAACCTTGAAAAAACACCCATAATTACTTCCTCATGCAAAAATTTGCTTTAATTGTCTTGGTTTTTACTATTCATGTTCTACGCCAAGTTTTATAAACCCAGTAACACACTGAAAAATAAGTCATTATTATTATTTAAAAAAACACTTCTCTCTTAGCGGTTAATAAAATACACTATTTGTTAGTGAAAAAAACCAATTGTTAGGTCAGTCGATGGCACGCTTTAATCAACAAGATAATCTTATCGGTCAATCAAACAGTTTTTTAGAGGTGTTAGAGCAAATTTCGCAAATAGCACCCTTAAGCAAACCTGTGCTGATTATTGGTGAACGTGGCACAGGTAAAGAACTGGTTGCCGCCCGTTTACATTATTTATCCAAACGCTGGGATCAAAATTACTTAAAGCTTAATTGTGCCGCCTTAAATGAAAATTTATTAGAAACCGAACTCTTTGGTTATGACAGTGGTGCTTTTACCGGCGCGAGTAAGCGTCATGAAGGTCGCTTTGAGCGTGCAGATAACGGTACTTTGTTTTTAGACGAAATTGCCAACACCTCAGGGTTAATACAAGAAAAATTATTACGGGTCGTAGAATATGGTGAATTTGAACGCGTCGGTGGCTCAAGAACCATTAAAACCAATGCGCGATTGATCGCCGCAACGAATGAAGACTTGCCTTCTATGGCGGCGGCCGGTGAGTTTAGAGCAGATTTACTCGACAGATTGGCCTTTGATGTTATCACCCTACCACCGCTGCGTGAGCGTTTAGATGATATTTTAATATTGGCTGAGCATTTTGCGATTACCATGGCTCGTGAGCTTGAGTTTGAACTATTTAGTGGTTTTACCGAAAAAGCCAAACGCGCGATGTTAGAATATCATTGGCCGGGTAATATTCGTGAGTTAAAAAACGTGGTTGAACGTAGTGTTTATCGTTGCAATAACCCACATTTACCTGTACATGATCTGGTGATTGACCCCTTTGAGTCACCTTATCGTCCCACTAACCGTATTAAAACTCAAGATCGTATCATCGCCATGCCAACCGTTGAAGCGAATGAGAAAGAACTAGAGCCGCCGGTAAAGCATGAACAAAAAACACCAGCAGTCGCCAAGGCGCTACAATTTCCACTGTCATTAAAAAACCTGTCGCAAAACTATGAAGTCGATTTGATCAAGTCAGCGCTGGCCAATTGCCAATATAATCAAAAGAAAACCGCCGATGCCTTGGAATTAACCTATCATCAATTAAGAGGCTACTTAAAGAAATACAATTTACTCGATTCTAGCAGCGCAGACGAAGCATAAGTATTAGCCATGGCATACCGTAAATTTACTGTTCATATTTACTTAGCGTTAATCACCTTGGTGTTATCAGCTTGTGACACCAACGAGGCACTGAGTTTAAGTAAAAATAGCATTATCTATTGCAGCGAAGGCGCACCCGATAGTTTTAACCCGCAAACGGTAACCTCAGGCACCACTATAGATGCGACCTCAAACCAACTTTATAATCGTTTAATAGAATTTAATCCTACGGATAATGCCATCATTCCAGCCATAGCCAAGTCGTGGCATGTTACACGCGATGGCAAAATGGTAACCTTTTATTTGCGCAAAGATATTCAATTTCATCAAACCGAGTACTTTCAACCAACACGTGCCCTTAACGCCGACGATGTAGTGTTTAGTTTCAATCGTATGTATGACATAAGCCATCCCTATTACCCGATATCGGGCGGCAAGTACCCGTTTTTTCAAAATGCCCAACTCGTTGACTTAATTGAGAGCATTGAAAAAATCAATGATCACACGGTACGTTTTCGCCTCACGCATTCTGATAGCTCATTTCTCGCCAATATTGGCGGGAATTCAGCGGTGATATTATCAAAAGAATATGCTGAGCAATTAGTTGAATTAGACGCCATGCATGCAATAGATACTTTGCCCATAGGCACAGGCCCGTTTAAATTTAGCCAATATAGCGCCGGGGCATTTATTCGCTATAAACCGCACCAAGATTACTGGCGAGGCCAGTCACAACTAAAACAGTTACTCTTTGATATCACACCACGCGATACCGGACGCTTAACAAAATTACTCGCCGGTGAATGCGATGTTATTGCCTACCCGATCGCTCATGAAAAAATTAAACAACATCCTCAGCTAACGGTTGAGTCGGTAACATCATTTAACGTCGGTTATTTTGGTTTTAATACCACCAAGCCGCCATTTAATAACCCGTTGGTGCGCAAGGCGGTATCTTATGCCATTAACAAACAAGCGATATTAGAAACCGTGTATACCGGACAAGCGGATATGGCCAATGGCCTTATTCCAAGTTCGTCTTGGGCCTATGATGAAACCATTGCCGGACAAGAGTACTCCATTAACAAAGCACAGCAATTATTGGCCCAAGCGGGTTATCCTAATGGTTTTGCTATGGATTTATGGGCTATGCCTGTGCAACGTGCCTATAACCCCGACGCTGTCACTATGGCTAAGCTTATTCAGGCAGACTTACAAAAAGTGGCGATAAAAGTTGATATCGTTTCTGATTATGAATGGTCAACCTTTTTGCGAAAAATAGCCGAAGGCGAGCACCAAAGCGTATTACTTGGTTGGTCTGCGGACCACCCTGATCCGGATAATTTCTTTTCAAACTTACTCAGTTGTGCATCAGCAATTACCGGCAGTAATCGCACCTTTTGGTGTAACAATGAATTTGATCAGTTGCTCCAAACCGCGCTGCAAACCAACAATATTAGTAACCGAAAAGCTTATTATTCAAAGGCGTTAAAATTGATCAATGAACAAGTGCCGCTTATTCCTATTGCGCACTCTAAACGCTATCAAGCACGAGCCAATAATATCAACGGCACGCTGTTGCGCTCAATTGGTGGGATCGACTTTAATGGGGTAACTAAAAACTAATATGCTAATTTTTACCCTACGTCGATTTAATTTATTCTTTTTTACTATGTTGTTGTTAACAATATTGTCATTTAGTCTGAGTTTTTTATTTCCCGGTGAACAGTTGATCAATCTCACAGGACAAGTGCACGCATCCGCTGAACAACTTGCCGAATTGGCCAATTCCTATCAGCAAGAACACGGCATACTAACGCAATATTTTAGCTATATAAGCCATTTATTTCACGGCGAACTTGGCTATTCAATGACCAGCCAATTACCCATCGCTACCGAAATTTTAAATCGCTTACCCGCCACAATAGAATTAACTGGCATTGCGTTATTGGTGGCGATGTTCTTTGGTATTCCTATTGGCTTCTGCGCTGCTATTTATCACCGTAAAGGCCCGGATAATATTATCTTAACGTTTGCTATGCTGGGTTATTCTATTCCGGTTTTTTGGCTTGGCATATTCGCCATTTTAGTCTTTTCTATTCAATTAGGTTGGTTGCCCTCAGCAGGGCAAATCAGTTTATTATTTGAAATCCCTTCTGTTACCGGTTTACAGCTCATCGATATTTTACTCAGCGATAGCCCCTATAAATGGCAAGCCTTTCAAGACGCCGCTCGACACCTTATTTTACCGGTTATTGTTGTCGCGTTAGCGCCCGCTACGGTATTTATACGTTTGGCGCGTACCGCCATGTTAGAAGTTTTAGACACCCATTACATAACCGCGGCAAAAGCCAAAGGCATTACCTTTAGCCAAATTATTTATCGCCACGCCATGCGTAACGCCATTATTAAAGTTATCCGCGATGTTGGGCTGCAGTTTGCTAACCTAGTGACACTTGCCATGATCACCGAAGTTATTTTTAGCTGGCCGGGTATTGGCCGTTGGTTAATTGAAAGTATTTATCAACGCGACTACACCGCCATTCAAGGAGGCTTGATTGTACTCTCAAGCTTTATTTTCGTGGTGCATATTATTATTGATTTTGTCTATGCTGCGCTTAACCCATTAGCACGGGAGCCTCGTCATGGCGCGTGATAAAATATACCAAGAAGAAGAGTTTCCAACGCCGCTAATGCAACTGTGGCATAACTTTAAACAACCACCTGTGGTTATGATAGGTTTTGGCTGTTTCTTATTTTTAATTGCCTTAGCCTTGCTTGCCAATATTGTTACGCCATACTCGCCAGTGGAAAACCATTTAGACCATCTACTGTTACCACCGGCTTGGCACGAAGATGGTAATGTCAGCTTTTTACTTGGTACCGATAACTTAGGTCGAGATATGTTATCGCGCTTAATACAGGGCACCTCACTGACCTTTGGTTTAAGTATTATTGTCGTTATGGCCTCACTCGCACTTGGTGTGGTTATCGGCTCATTGGCCGCCTTAACTCAAGGCCTGAAATCGAGTTTTCTTAATCACTTTCTCGATGTTATTTTGTCGATTCCTTCTTTGCTTTTAGCCATTATTATCGTCGCTATTTTAGGCCCTGGCTTAGAAAATACCTTATGGGCAATAGTGATGGTATTAATACCGCAGTTTATCCATATTACTCGTAATGCCGTTAAAGAAGAGTTTGCCAAAGACTACGTGTTAGCATCACGCCTTGACGGTGCCAGCTCTATTAGAATATTACGCTACTCTATTTTCCCCAATATTATCGAAAAACTCATTAGCCAAGCCACGCTTGCCCAGTCTGCGGCTATTCTCGACATTGCCGCACTGGGTTTTCTTGGTCTTGGCGCGCCGATCCCGATGCCAGAATGGGGCGCCATGCTCGCCAATGGCGTTGACCTGTTTTATATTGCACCGTGGACAGTCTACCTGCCAGGATTAGCGATTTTATTCTCCGTTGTGGCAACAAACCTTGTTGGCGAAGGTATGCGCCATGCGTTAAAAGTACGCAAGGAAAACTAATGAACTTAATTGATATTCGTAACCTTTCTATTGAGTTAAAAACCGCCAGCAAGCCAATATTGGCGGTTGATCGTGTCAACCTAACGATGAAAGAAGGTGAAGTACGCGGTTTAGTCGGCGAGTCAGGCTCGGGAAAATCCTTACTCGCCCAAGCCATTGTTGGCGTATTAGATGAAAAATGGCGTGTGGACGCCGACCGTTTTCATTGGCGTGGCAACGATTTGATGCGCTTATCTGCTGATGAGCGCAAAGCGATAATCTCAAAAGACGTCGCGGTGATATTCCAAGAGCCGATGGCCTGTTTAGATCCAACCACCACCATAGGTGAGCAATTAGAAGAAGCCGTCGACGCTGAGCAATTACGCGGTTTTTTTTGGCAAAAGCGCCAACAACGCAAACAAGCCGCCATCAACCTCCTGCATAAAGTCGGCATTAAGCAGCATGAGGTGTGTGTAAAAAGCTATCCTCATCAGTTAACCGAAGCTTTGTGCCAACGGGTGATGATCGCCATGGCACTCGCCCGCCGGCCAATGTTATTGATAGCAGATGAGCCTACCGCCGCGATGGAAAGTGCTAATCAAGAGCAAATATTTCGATTGTTGGCGAGTTTAAATCAACTGAAAAACATGTCGATACTCTTGATCAGCCATGATTTAGAAAATGTTACCCATTGGACCAACAACATCACGGTAATGTACAGCGGACAATTTGTTGAAGCCGGCAGTACCGAACAAATATTTAATCAACCTTATCATCCCTATACTCGTGCTTTAGTGGACAGTAGCCCTAAAGCCAACCGTATGATCCCAACAAAGTCTCGATTGATGACCTTGCCTGGCAGCATTCCGATTTTACAACACTTACCTATTGGTTGCCGACTGGGGCCAAGGTGCCCTCGCGCGCAACAAAAATGTGTTTATGCGCCAAAAATTAAAAACTTTCATGGCCACCAAGTCAGTTGTCATTTTCCATTGAAGGATACTTATTCGTGAGTCAGGTGTTATTACAAGTTATCAATTTGAGTAAGACCTATAAAGATAAAAATTATTGGTTTAACCGCAAGTGCGTGGCGGCGTTAGAGCCATTGTCTTTTGAGATAAAGGCTCATAAAACCCTGGCCATTGTGGGTGAAACTGGCTCAGGAAAGTCCACCTTAGCAAAATTGTTGGTGGGCGCTGAATTACCAACAACCGGCGATATACGCTTAAATGGCCAAACGCTAGAGCCCGGTAATTTTAAACAGCGCTGTCAGCATGTGCGGATGATTTTTCAAGACTCAGGCACCACGTTAAACCCGAGTTTGACCATAGAACAGTTGTTAGATGAGCCGCTGCGACTCAATACCGAACTTGATGACAGTGAACGCCATCAGCTGATCCGTGAAACCTTGCAAAAAGTCGGTTTATTGGCCGATCATATGACCTTTTATCCGCATATGTTCTCTGGCGGCCAAAAACAGCGTATTTCATTGGCCCGTGCCATTATATTAAAACCGCAGGTGATTATTCTTGATGAAGCATTAGCATCACTCGACCCTTCATTGCGCTCTCAGATGATAAATTTACTGCTCGACCTGCAACAGCAGATGGGACTCGCCTTTATTCTAATTTCGCACAATTTGGGCATTGTCAGGCATTTTAGTGACGATATGATGGTGCTATGCCAAGGCAGAGTGGTCGAGTTAGGTAAAACCGGTGAAATTTTACAAAAACCTCAACATAAATACACAAAAAAGCTCATTATGAGCCAACGCTTTCAACTACTATATCGTTAATACTCTATCTCCCCTGCAGCTCAAAACAATGCACCTCAAAACAAAAAACCAGTCGATTGACTGGTTTTTATTTATACATATTAATAGCGTTCGGGCTGTTTCACCCGATAATTATTAGTATTGTGTGGTCGGTGCCGACACTTCACGGCGAATAATATCGGCGTCAGCTTTTAACGATTCAACATAGCTTAAATAAGCCGCTTGCGCCAGTTGCTGGGTTAATTGCTCGCTAAAGTTTGGCATGTCTTTCGCTTCACCGACATTGACCACTTGTACTTCAAGCAAGGCTAAATTGCCATTACTTAAGTGCACTGTCGTTGCTGATATTGCGTCAGTAGCTGGGCGTGGTAACTTAAATGCTTCACGCGCTAAGCTAGCGTCTAAGCCACTGCCAACACGCGCAACAGCGGTTTTAGCTTCCATGCTTGCACCAACAGCTGCTAGTTGCTCAGTAATATCAGCACCAGATTTAAAACTTGCCAGTAATTCATCTGCCACGGTTTGCGCTTTTTCTGACGCTTTTTGTGCGATTAAAATACGTTTAATTTCTGCGCTCACTTCTCCAAGTGGCTTAACATTGGCTGCTTGATATTCGTTTAAGCGCAACACTAGGGCTAAATTGTCATTAACTTCAACAATATCAGAGTTTAGTTGCTCATTAAGAACGATATCAGAGAACGCGGCATCAACAACACTGTTAACATCAAATGGTGCAACATTGCCGCCACGCGTTAACCAGTCAGAGGTTTTCACTGTCGCGTTAATCGCCTCAGCGGCATCATCTAAACTGTCAGGAAACTCAAAGCTTAAACGGGCAACTTCTTGTTGTAGTTCAAAGAACTTGTCTTGTGCTTTTTCATTTTTCGCTTTCGCCACTAGTGCATCACGCACGTCAGCTAGAGTTTGTACTTTTTCAGCTTTGTAATCGGTTAGTTTAATAATATGAAAACCGAACTCGGTTTTAACCAGTTCACTAACACTACCAACACCTGTTAAAGCAAATGCTGCTTCATCAAAAGCGCTATCGAAAACGCCAGCTTCAATCCAATCAAGATCGCCGCCATTCTCGCCACTTAGGGTATCTGCTGAGTGTTCTTGCGCTAAAGCAGCAAAGTCTTCACCGGCATTAATCTGCGCCAATAACGCTTGGGCATCGGCTTTTGCTTTGACTTCATCATCACCAAATTCTACTAAAATATGAGCAACACGACGTTGTTCATCTTCTCGGTAGCTGCTGATGTTCTCTTGATAATACGTTTCAACATCGGCGTCAGTTAACACCACGGTGTTAGCAATATCGTTAACATCAAGAGCAATGTAGTTCACTTTTACTTGTTCTTGGTTTTCAAAACGTGATTGGTTAGCAAGATAATAGTCGTTAATTTCTTCATCAGTTAATTCAACCGCCGCTTTAAATTGCTCGGCATCAATGGTCGCAAAACGAATGTCACGTTGTTGATTTTGTAAAGCCGTTAACATGCCTTCTTGGTACGGCAAGCTGAATTCGCTTGCGATTAATGCTTGTGTGAGTTGACGACGGGTCATTTCAGTGCGTAAGTAATCACGAAAATCCACTGATTGATAAAAACCGGCTTGTTGGATCATCGCCAAATAACGGTTGTTGTCAAAAACACCATCAACTTGAAATTCAGGCATATTGCGAATGGTGCTCTTAATGCGCTGGTCCGCTACACGTATAGCAAGTGCCGCTGAGTTTTGGTCAACCAACTTTTGGTTGATTAAACTATCAACCACGCCGTTACGAAAGTTACTCATATAACTAGGATCGGCTGATAAAGTGTCAAACATATCACCAAATTGTTGCGCCATGCGGTTACGCTGGGCTTGATAGGCTTTGTTGAACTCATCTTGCGTTATTTTTTCACCATTAACATCAGCTACTGAGGTATCAACGGAATTTGAGTAACTACCAATGCCGGCAACAGCGAAGGTTAAAATAATAAAACCAAGAATAATCTTAGCGGTTAATCCTTGAGAGCTTTCGCGAATATTTTCTAACATCTTTATCTCTTTACACGAGGGTATTGTACTTTTCGAGCAATTTTATCTGCAGTATCAATTTACTACGACGATAGGTTGGCATAGATTTGTCGCGGTTTAATTAAACACTTAACGCTGACGCTAACCGCAAATTTATTCGACAATTTGACTAACTTATTCGTTTAAAAATTACAATTTGAACGGGCATGTTAGCCCAATAGTAATGAAAATGAAACTCTTTTACTCGGGTGATGAAATAACGGTCAAATAAGCATCAGTTCGCTAGCATCTATAGCTGCTTTTTTTGCGCCAAACCTTTAAGCTGCTTGATCAAAAAAGAGTAAGCGATAATAGCACCTACTCCTTTTTTTGAGCCTAATAATATACTTATGGTGTTATTTTTTATTTAAAATATCATCCAAGCTTGCTTGCTCTTGCGATGATAAATCTAACTCATCGGCTTTGGTTTTACTACGGCTTCTTAGCACAAACACTAAACCGATAATAAAACCCAACAGAATAATCAACGGACCAAACCATAATATATAGGTTTGTTTTTTCAGTTGCGGTCGATACAAAACAAAATCACCGTAACGATAAACCATAAAATCTATCACTTGCTGATCGCTTTTGCCCTCTTGCAATAAGGTATAAAGAGTTTTTCGTAAATCGACGGCTATTTTTGAATTTGAATCTGCTAAGTTTTGGTTTTGACACTTAGGGCAGCGTAACTCTTTAGAGAGTACTTGAAAGCGCAATTTCGTCGCTTCATCTTTAAAGACAAAGGTGTCAACCGGGCCGGCATTGGCACTGCTGAGCAAAAAAAAGCCGAGCCAAAACATGCTGAGCAATAAGGTGCTAAGCCCAAAACGCATAAGCGGTTGCATTGGTGCTGCAGAACTTGCTATAGAAAATTGCATTATAACGATGCCCCCTGCGCCATTTCAGTTTCAATGGTATCAATTAATGGCAAAAATTCTTTTTGCCAAACCTTATCGTTAATAGGACCGGCAAAACGTTTACGGATAATGCCGGTGTGATCAATAACAAAGGTTTCCGGCGCGCCAAAAACACCTATATCTAAACCTAATGCGCCTTGCTCATCAAAAATAGAAAATACATACGGGTCTTGATATTGCTTTAACCAACTTAACGCGGCATTGCGGTCATCGGTAAAATTAAGACCATAAAGCTTAATACGTGGATCTTTTGCAATATTGAGTAAATAAGGGTGCTCATACTTACATTGAATACACCACGTTGCCCAGACATTGAGTAGCACGATATCGCCTTGCAAATCATCTCGGCCAACCAATTGCTCAGTGGCTTTTACTTTTGCTAAGGCAAAGTCGGGTAAGGGCTTACCTATCATGGCCGATGGCATGGCCTGCGGATTAAGAAATAAACCGCGATAAAGTAGCACGCCCAATAAGACAAATAAAATTAAGGGTATAAAACGAATAATACTTTTCACGAATTTACGCCTCTTGTAAAACCACAGGGGTTGTTTGTTTACGTTTTTGCTCCGCCGCTAAAACGCGTTTTCGGTAGCGTTTACTCAAAATGGCTAAGAAACCGCCCAGTGCCATTAAAAAGCCACCTAACCAGATCCAAACGATAAAAGGTTTGTAATACAAACGCATCGACCAAGCATTATTCCCAAGCGGATCCCCTAAAGCGACATAGATATCACGCCATAATGTGGTATGAATACCGGCTTCTGTCATGCCCATGGTTTGCACTTTATAAGTCCGCTGTTCAGGCGTTAATAAAGTGACAAATTCACCGTCAATTGAGACCTTAACTTGCCCTTGAATTGCACTGTAATTTGGCCCGATTACATTCTTTGTGCCGTCAAATGCTATGGTATAGCCAGATAAATCAACCTGTTGACCGGGCGCCATTTTAACATTAATTTCTTTTTCATAAGTCGATACCATAGTAACGCCAATAACCGTAACAGCAATACCGGCATGTGCCACCGCCATACCAATATGATTTAGCGGTACTTTCGAAAACTGCCAACTGCCGTCTGCTTGTTTGGCGTTATTGAACAGATCTTTGAGCACAGCTAAGGTTACCCAACAGCCCAATGTCATCCCGAGAAACGCCGTGATATTAAACTCACCGGCGAATAAAAACGGCCACGCGGCACCAAATAGCACACTAAAAATTGAAATGGCGTTTAAATGTTTCGACAACTCACCTTTACGAGCTTTTTTCCAACGAATAAGCGGGCCAATACCCATAATAAGAAATAATGCCACCATCATAGGAACGAAAACCGCATTAAAATACGGCGCGCCGACCGAGATTTTGCCCATGCCCATAGCGTCGATTATCAAGGGGTATAAGGTGCCAAGCAAAATGGTTACCGTGGCGGTAACTAAAATTGACATTGCGACCAAAATGGCATTTTCACGTGAATAAAAGGTAAAGCGACTCGGGCTACTAACATTAGTTGCGCGCACGGCGTACAGTGTTAATGAGCCGCCAATCGCTAACGCCAGCAGTATCAATAAATAAGCACCGCGACCGGGATCAACAGCAAATGAATGTACTGAGGTGATCACGCCTGAGCGCACCAAAAACGCGCCGAGTAAGTTTAGCGAGAAAGTAAATATAGCCAGCAATAATGTCCAATGCTTAAAGGTATTGCGCTGCTCTGTAACCGCTAAGGCATGAATTAATGCGGTACCGGCAAGCCAAGGCATAAATGACACGTTTTCAACCGGATCCCAAAACCACCAGCCGCCCCAACCAAGCTCGTAATACGCCCACCAACTGCCTAAAGCAATACCGATAGATAAGAAAGACCAAGCGGCAACAGTCCAAGGACGTGACCAGCGCGCCCAAGCCGCATCCATTTTACCGGCCATAAGTGCGGCAATGGCAAAGGCAAAAGCCACAGAAAAGCCAACATAGCCCATATAAAGCATAGGCGGATGAATAATTAAGCCAATATCTTGTAATAGCGGATTTAAATCTCGACCTTCTGCAGGGAAGTTTGGTAGTAAACGCTCAAACGGGTTCGAGGTTAATAAGGTAAATAGAATAAAACCTACGGCAATCATGCCCATAATGGCTAATACGCGCGCAACAAACTCTTTTTCTAGTTGTTGGCTAAAGACACTGACGGCAAATGTCCACCCCGTTAAGGCAAACACCCAAAGCAGCATAGAGCCTTCGTGCCCGCCCCAAACCGCACTAATTTTAAAATATATAGGCAATAAGCTATTAGAGTGACTGGCAACATACTTAACAGAAAAATCATCAACGCTAAAGCTGTAAGCTAATAAAACAATGCTGATGGTGAGAAATATAAACAAGCCTAAGCTTAGCGGCTTAGCGCTATTGATTAATTGCTGATTATTTTGCGCCACGCCAATAAGCGGCACTATGCTTAAACATAATGCAAATGCTAACCCGATAATGAGTGCGAAATGGCCGAGCTCTGGGATCATGATAATTCCTGTAAATCATTGTTAAACATTGTTAAACCTTACGGTGAACTAGTTTCGCTTAGCTAAGCTAGTTACGATGAGCGACAAATTGGCGCTACGCTATTTAGTACTTAGTGGGCATCTAACTATGGCACCCTACCATGGCATTCTACTATGGTACCAAGGCCGATATTTGCATCTCAATTGGGCTTTTATCCATGGCGTCAATATTCAAGGCTTGCGCTTTAAAATCACCCGCTTTAATACCAACACTGCCCTGCATAGATACCACGGCATAAACATGCACCTTATCAACACTGCTTAAGCGCATTTGCGGTGTCATGGCTTGGCTATCGTCCAAAACTATGCTCAGTGGTAAGTCACTGGCTTTAATTTTTACCGCCGCTAAAGGCATGCGCGGACCGTCAGCGGCTATCGCATAAACGAATACAGTCTTATCCTCACTGTTCATCAATGCTTGTTGCACGTTATCGCCAAGCGAGACATTAACCAACAAACGCGGTAAGTTGTCATCGACATTGTCGCTAAGCCCAGCTGATGATGATGTTTCACTACGGATACGTAATTGGTTCTTAGCCTCGGCAACTGCCCCCATTAGCGCTTGCGTGCTGATACCGGGGCGACCACTGTTTAATACGGTTTCCCAGTACTGCACGGCTTTGGCAAATTTTTGCTGACTAAAACTGTCCATGCCCAATAAAATATTGGTGGCGGCATCTTGTGAGTCTAACGCTAACGCCTTGTCGATCACCGACTGAATCTCTGAGTTAATTTGCTGATTGTTTTTATAGTACATGGCTTGCGCTTTTGGCCCGAGCAATTCAGCATGTTCACCTACTTGCGTCATTACTTGATCAAATGCTGCTATTGCCTGATCAAATTCACCCGCCGAGATATAGGCCTGACCTAAACTAAACCAAGCTTGGGAATTATTGGCATCTTTTTTTACTTCGCTTTGTAGTTGCTGCAAACGCACGGCTAACATTTGCTCTGGCGTTAAATCACTGTGGGCTTGGTTTTCAGTTAACCCGCTCGGCGTTGACAACTGTGAATAAGCGCCCAGTGACATATAGGCATACAAACTAAAACCGACTAAGCTCAGCGCGATAGCAAATGGCCAGCGCCAAGATCTATGGTGCTGTGCCACCTTTTGTGCTCCATCAACATTGGCGTCCTGCAACAAGGTTTTATCGAGTTCCGCTTTAAGTTGCTCAAAGCTTTCATGGTCAATGCTCGCTTCAGCTAAATCATTTTCGAGGTTAGCTAAGTGTTCATGATAAAGCGTGACATTCGTTTCTTGGCGTATATCATTATTTTCAGCCCCCATCTGATTACTCGATGCGGTAAATATTTGCCAGACAATCAGCAGTGCAATCAGCAGTAACAGTGAAATGGCTAACCAGAATATCGTCATATTATTTAATTTCTACCTATGTTTAATCTAACGTATTCATTATTTTTTTCATAAAGTGATGAAATACGTATTACTCACCGGCGACTTTGTCGCTGCGATGGCTGATAAGGGTAACAATTTCACGCTAGTTTTCCTAGCGCTATCAAATAGCAAAAGCGGCGTAAGAGATCTTGTTAGCGCTTAAAAATACGCCGGCTACTATAACACAAAATGTCTCCGCACAACGTTATGCAAGGGCGTAGTCACGATAAATTTGACCAAGGTCAATAACAGGATAATTTGATTAATGTCACTATATATTGACAGGGATAACAGTGGCGATTGTTGAGCTGTAAAAACTTTAGTGAAGAAGTGAGGTAGTAAGTCTATGGGGATAAAAATGATATTGCAGAAACAATTAAGCCGCTATTACAGCGGCTTAATTAGCAATCGTTAGCCTGTGCTAATGATTAGCCATTACATGCATCTTTAAGGGCTTTACCCGCTTTGAAAGATGGGATTTTAGCTGCTGCGATTTCAATAGTCGCACCAGTTTGTGGGTTGCGGCCTGTACGTGCTGCACGGTCGCGTACTGAGAAAGTACCAAAACCAACTAAAGCAACTTGCTCGCCACCTTTTAACTCTTCTGTAACTGCTTCGATAAATGAATCTAATGCACGACCAGCCGCAGCTTTAGAAATGTCAGCACCAGCAGCAATTTTCTCTATTAGTTGAGATTTATTCACAGTGTATTCCCCTTCAATTGTTATTATACGGCGCCATCTTCTGTTTTAGCGTCCTGCAGAAACTTTTATAACAAGCTTCCTGTTGAACATCAAGCACCGAGTTAAAGAAACTAAAATTATTGATAATTATTTTAATATCTACTAGACCCCTTATGAATAGGGGCTCTAGCGTTATCAGCGTCATTAACTTACCATAGTTTCAGCGTTTGAAAAGCCTTAATTGCATTTTTTTCAATTTTTTTGCTGTTTTTTTAGCTATTTTACCAAAAACAGCTATTTTTTTATCAATTTAGCTATCGGCTTGCCACTTTTCAACCGGATGCTCTAAGGCAATGGTAAGCACCTCATCTATCCATTTTACAGGGTGAATGGCTAAATCCGCTTTGACATTATCGGGAATTTCTTTCAAGTCGCGCTCATTATCTTTAGGAATGACCACAGTTTTAATACCACCACGATGCGCCGCCAGTAATTTCTCTTTTAGGCCACCAATAGCAAGTACTTCACCACGTAGAGTAATTTCACCTGTCATGGCAACATCGGCTTTGACCGGATTACCGGTTAAACTCGACACGAGTGCGGTACACATACCTATACCGGCACTTGGACCATCTTTTGGCGTTGCCCCTTCTGGCACATGAACATGAATATCACGTTTTTCATGAAAGTTGCTATTAATACGCAGCTTTTCAGTACGGCTGCGTACTACGGTCATGGCCGCTTGTATCGACTCTTGCATGACATCGCCAAGTGAGCCGGTATAACTTAATTTACCTTTGCCCGGTACGGACGCGGTTTCTATGGTTAACAGCTCGCCGCCCACTTGTGTCCACGCCAAACCTGTTACTAAACCAACACGGTTTTCATCATCGGCTTTGCCGTAATCAAAGCGTTGCACACCAAGGAACTCGGCTAAGTTATCTTGCGTTATCGTCACTTTCTTTAAAGCTTTATCCAATAAAATTGATTTTACCGCTTTGCGACATAATTTTGAAATTTCACGCTCTAGCGCTCGCACCCCGGCTTCACGGGTGTAATAGCGAATAATGCCGATAATGGCGCTGTCGGCGATGTCAATTTCACTCGCCTTTAAACCATTGCGCTCAATTTGTTTATTTAACAAGTGAGACTTAGCAATATTGAGCTTTTCGTCTTCGGTATAACCCGATAAGCGAATCACTTCCATACGATCTAGCAGTGGCCCAGGGATATCCATGCTATTCGATGTCGCAACGAACATCACATCAGAAAGGTCGTAATCGACTTCTAAATAATGATCATTAAAGCTACTGTTTTGCTCAGGGTCTAACACTTCTAATAAGGCTGATGCTGGGTCGCCGCGCATATCAGAGGCCATTTTGTCGATCTCATCCAATAAAAACAGCGGATTTTTAACCCCTGACTTGGCAATTTTCTGGATCAACTTACCCGGCAAGGAGCCAATGTAGGTTCTTCTGTGACCGCGTATTTCAGCTTCATCACGCACACCCCCTAGGGCCATACGTACATACTTACGACCGGTGGATTTGGCAATGGATTGCCCTAACGAGGTTTTACCAACACCCGGCGGCCCCACTAAACATAAAATAGGCCCTTTAAGCTGGCTGACGCGTTGCTGCACGGCCAAATACTCTAAGATACGTTCTTTGACTTTATCTAGGCCGTAATGATCTTTGTCGAGTACGTCTTGAGCTAATTTAAGGTTACGCTTTAATTTACTGCGCTTTTTCCACGGTACACTGATCATCCAATCGATATAGCTGCGTACCACGGTGGCTTCAGCTGACATCGGCGACATCATTTTCAATTTCTTTAATTCAGTTAAGGTTTTTTCTTTTGCCTCTTTTGGCATTTGCGCGGCTTCAATTTGTTTTTCTATTTGCTCCGCTTCGTTACTGCCTTCGTCATCATCGCCTAGCTCTTTTTGAATCGCTTTCATTTGCTCATTCAAATAGTATTCACGCTGACTTTTTTCCATTTGTTTTTTAACACGGGTGCGAATTTTTTTCTCTACCTGCAGTAAATCAATTTCGCCTTCCATCAACGCCATTAAATATTCCAGACGCTCTGAAACATGGGTAATCTCTAATACCTTTTGCTTATCGACGAGTTTCAGTGGCATATGCGCCGCCATGGTATCGGCTAGTTGCTCAGCATCATCAATACCCGAGACTGAGGTTAACACTTCCGGCGGTATTTTCTTGTTTAACTTAACATAACCTTCAAACTGAGAAATAGCCGAGCGAATTAGCACCTCAGTGCTGTCGTCGGGCGCACCTTCAATATTTAAAAATGCCGCGTTGGCGGTAAAGTATTGCTCGGTTTCAACAAACTCGGTAATTTGCGCGCGACGCACACCTTCCACTAACACTTTTACCGTGCCATCTGGTAATTTCAGCATTTGTAAAATAGTGGCAACCGTACCCGTTTGGTACAGATCAGCTTGCGTTGGATCATCCACCGCGGCATCTTTTTGGGCGACAAGGAAAATTTGTTTGTCGTTTTCATTAGCAATATCAAGACAACGAATAGATTTTTCGCGACCAACAAACAGTGGGATCACCATTTGTGGATAGACAACGACATCACGTAAGGCTAATACGGGAATTTCAACTACGCCAGATAACTCTTTAGTCATTGGTTACTCTCTCGGTGAATAGTATGATGTGATTTTTATTAGGATATGTATTTGTATATGGGGCGTTTGTAAATACTTTCAACAGATGAATAAAAAAAAGTGACGATAACCTTTTGGGTTAACGTCACTTTATTATTTAGTTACCGAATTTAACGACAGTGTTTAAGTGCCGCAAATACTTATTCAGAAGACGCTTTCTCTTGCTGAGCCTCATAAATAACGATTGGCTTCGACTCACCTTTAATAACGGTTTCATCGATGACAACTTTCGTGGCATTTTCCATTGAAGGCAACTCGTACATAGTTTCAAGCAGTACCCCTTCAATAATTGAGCGTAAACCCCGTGCACCGGTTTTACGCACCATAGCTTTATTGGCAATAGCGTTTAAGGCGTCTTGTCTGAACTCAAGCTCAACATTTTCCATATCAAACAACGCAGAAAATTGCTTAGTTAAGGCGTTTTTCGGCTCTTGCAATATTTGAATGAGTGCTGATTCGTCCAGCTCAGTTAACGTGGCTACCACAGGTAAGCGGCCAATAAACTCAGGGATCAAACCATATTTTACTAAATCTTCTGGCTCAACATCTTGAAAACGCTCGGTTAAACTTTTTTCATCGTCTTTACCACGCACGGTGGCACCAAAGCCAATACCCGCACCGGTATGACAACGTTGCTCAACCACTTTATCGAGGCCGGCAAAGGCGCCACCACAGATAAATAAGATTTTAGAAGTATCAACCTGTAAAAATTCTTGCTGTGGGTGCTTACGACCACCTTGTGGTGGCACAGACGCTATCGTGCCTTCAATTAGCTTTAATAGTGCTTGTTGTACACCTTCACCAGAAACATCACGGGTGATCGATGGATTGTCAGATTTACGTGAAATTTTGTCAATTTCATCAATATAAACAATACCACGCTGCGCTTTTTCAACGTCATAATCACATTTTTGTAATAGCTTTTGAATGATGTTTTCAACATCTTCACCAACATAGCCCGCTTCAGTTAATGTGGTAGCATCGGCCATAGTAAATGGTACATCTAACAAACGCGCCAACGTTTGTGCCAATAATGTTTTACCACTACCGGTTGGACCAATTAACAAAATATTACTTTTGCTAAGCTCTACACCGTTATGGGTATCACCATTACGTAAACGCTTATAATGGTTATACACAGCAACAGCGAGCACTTTTTTCGCGTGCTCTTGCCCAATAACGTAGTCATCTAGGCTTTCACGAATTTCAATGGGCGTTGGTAAGCTTTCTTTTTCTTGCTTAGGTGCAATTTCTTTAATTTCTTCGCGAATAATGTCATTACATAACTCAACACATTCATCACAAACAAAGACAGAAGGACCTGCAATTAATTTACGTACTTCATGCTGGCTTTTGCCACAAAACGAGCAATATAGTAACTTACCGTCATCACCGTCACCTGTTTTCATATCGGTCATACGGTACCTCTAATATTTAAAATTTTTACAAACGTATACTGACAAGTATTTCATAGATCTCACTTTTAACAAAGCAGACCTTATTTATCGATTCTTTGTTCTAATATGGCGTCAACTAAACCATATTCAACTGCGCTTTCAGCACTTAAGAAATTATCTCGGTCAGTATCTTCAGATACTTTTTCTAACGGCTGACCAGTATGCTCGGCCATTAAACGATTAAGCTTTTCTTTAATATATAAAATTTCTTTTGCGTGGATTTCAAAATCAGACGCTTGGCCTTGAAAGCCCCCTAGCGGTTGATGGATCATCACACGGGCATTCGGTAAACAATAACGCTTGCCTTTTTCGCCACCTGACAGTAAAAACGCCCCCATACTGGCCGCTTGACCAATACAAACGGTGCTGATGTTAGGTTTAATAAACTTCATGGTATCGTAAATGGCCATACCTGCGGTGACAGAGCCCCCTGGGGAGTTGATATATAGGTATATATCTTTATCTGGGCTTTCCGACTCTAAAAACAGCATTTGCGCAACAATTAAGTTGGCCATGTGGTCTTCAACCTGACCACAAAGGAAAATAACGCGCTCTTTTAAAAGTCGTGAATATATATCGTAAGAGCGTTCACCTTTGGCGGTTTGTTCAACAACCATCGGCACTAAGGCACTTTCGGTAACACTGGTAAAATCGTGAGAATTATTGTGAGAAGTAAACAACTAACTTTCCTTTTTTATAAAAAAATGGCTCATATGTCCCCATACAAGCCATTTAAGCGATTGCTCAACAAAATGTCAATCTAAAAGGTCTATTTACCTTCCGGATTCATAATATCTTTGAAGCTTGCTTTTTTGTCTTTCACTTTTGCGCTTTCAAGTAACAATTCTACCGCTTGTTCTTCTAATGCAACATTTTGCATTTGTTGAGCAAGTTCTTTGTTAGTTTTGTAGTACTCGATAACTTCAGCAGGATCTTCGTAAGCTGATGCCGCTGACTCAATTAGCTCAGTAACTTTAGCTTCGTCAACTTTTAATTCGTTAACTTTGATCACTTCACCTAAAAGCAAACCAGTTTTAACACGACGTTTAGCTTGTTCTTCGAACATCTCTGACGGTAATTCTGGTAAGTTATTTGGATCCATTTGACCCGCAAAACGTTGCATCGCTTGCTTACGTAACACTTCAACTTCTTGGGCAACAAGTGCAGCAGGAATTTCTAGTTCACTAACGTTGAGTAAACCTTCAATTACTTGCTCTTTAACTTTCGCTTTAACCGCTTGGTTAAGTTCGCGCGCCATGTTTTTACCCACTTCTTCACGAAGTGCAGCAACACCACCTTCTTCTACGCCGAATAACTGCGCAAATTCGTCGTTAATTTCAGGTAAAACTGGACCTTCCGTTTTATGAACAACAATATCGAACTCTGCGTCTTTACCTTTTAACTTTTCAGCGTGGTAATCATCAGGGAAAGTTACTGTGATGGTTTTTTCTTCACCAACTTTCATGCCAGTAATTTCTTTTTCGAAACCTGGGATCATGCGGCCTGAGCCTAGTTCAAGTTCAAACGCTTCTGCTTTACCGCCTTCAAATTCTTCACCGTCAACACGGCCATTAAAGTCGATAGTTAGCTTGTCGCCTTTCTTGGTTTTACGCTTGTTTTCTTTCCACGTTTTGTGCTGACCTTGTAATGTTTCAAACATTTCATCTAAGTCAGCATCAGTCACGTCTACTGCTGGACGTTCTACGGCGATTTTTTCCAAATCTTTTAAAACAACTTCAGGGTAAATCTCAAATGTTGCTTCAAATTCTAACGCTTTACCATCTTCGTTGCTTTTAGCAACAAATGCTGGACGACCTGCTGGGTTTAATTTTTCAGCAACAATCGCATCAACAAAGTTACGTTGCATTAATTCACCCGCAACTTCTTGACGAACAGATTGACCGTAGCGTTTTTGAATCACTGATGGTGGTACTTTACCTGGACGGAAACCATTGATACGTTGAGTCTTGCCTAAGTGGCGAAGACGGTTTTTAACTTCAACATCTACTGTTTCGGCCGGAACAGAAATCGTTAAACGACGTTCCAAACCTTGTGTAGTCTCAACTGAAACTTGCATTTAATTACCTCAAAAAAACTTAGCGTATGTACGCTTTTTATAACGCATCTAAATATAGTCAACAGTAGGTATTACAACTTACTGTATTCAGCCTGCTCGCCGTAGCGAACTAAGCCCGGAAAATCCGAAAATAAAGATGTTCAGATTAAAATAATGACGCGAAATTATAGCGGTGCTTTAAACAAGAGTCGAGCGTAGAACGTAAATAAATTGAAAAATTTATTACAATCAGATGATAAAAGAAGATTAAGCTATTATTTTGATAAGAAAACTTTGTTAAGAGGCTTTGATAAGAATATTTAAGAAAAGTGGTCGGTGATGCAAGATTCGAACTTGCGACCCCTTGGACCCAAACCAAGT
>JBMZDW010000022.1:0-42810 GCA_049614565.1 Cognaticolwellia sp.
GACCCCCGGCGTGACAGGCCGGTATTCTAACCAACTGAACTACCACTCCACACATTAATCGCTGCGTTCAACACAACTCGTTGAATGCGGCGGGAATAATACGGTTAAGATCCGGTGGCGTCAACCAGTTTTTTTCATTCATTTGTTTATATGTCTAATTGCTGAGCAATCCGGCGTTTTTAACAGCAAAAATGCCTAATTTAATACTGTAATACGACTTTATTTATACTTTTTACGGCGCATAAAGATAAACATAAATGCGGCAATGCTCAGCACTAAGGTATTACCGGCAACAATGTATAACACGGTGGCTTGTTGCTTCTCGGCTATTTCAGCTGCTTGTACTGCTTTTTCTTGTGCTAATGCTTGTTCACGCTTTTGAGCTGCTAATTGGGCTTTGGCCAATTTTTCCGCTTTATCTTGCTCCGCTGTAAGTACAGTTTTATCGCCAGCAATGGAGGTGCTTAATAATGATGCCGCGTGCTCAACATTAAAACTAAATTCTGGCACCTTAGCGCGAAACTCTCTGCCTGTACTTGTTTCACCAAATACATCTATTTGAATACGATGCACGCCAGCGTCGGTAAAGGCAATATCATAGCGGCGGCTATTTCCCTGCCCTTGGGTGACAGAAAAAGGCGCTACTTGTCGATCAGGGTAAGTAATTTTGCCTTGAATTAAAATACTGTCGACATTAACAAAACGATTATCGATAGCAAATGTGGCAACATGCACACCGTTTTCGTCTTGTGTAGTTTCTACCGAGATAGTGATGGGGTTTTGCTGAACAATAACCGGCTGCTGCCTAAGCTCTCTCGTTGCCATCGGCATTTTAACCACATAAATAGGCTCCCATTCACCTGGGGCAAAGTCTAACTCAAATTCACCGGTAAACAGGGAGTCATTTGCGTGTTCGTCTAAGTCTCTGCCGTCGTCTCGAAACGAGGTTAATTTAATCGGTTGTGCGCCAAAGTTGTCGAAGGCTGAATTATTAGTACTAAAAAAGTCAACGTCGAGTTCCAATACATCATTAAATGCTGGGTTATCAATAACAACATCGCCATTAAATAACCGACCAGCCATTTTCAAGGTTTCACCTTGCAAGATGATCTCAGGCAGCGGTGTTACTTGCAAAAATATTTCAGAAACTACCATAATTTTACTATTGGCTTGCACGTCTCCTATCACTTGCCATGGCCCTATCATAGGCGACTTTATTTTGATCATATCGAACGTGCTGTCATCAAACCACTGCACTTTATCTTCAGGTGCATTATTGATGTTTAATTTAGTACCGTCGGGTTGCACTAAAATCACCGGCTGCGCGCCATTACGACGATAAAAAATGAGTGTAACTTCTTCGAGTTGCTCGTCAATACGAAAACGGTTATCAAAATAAGGGATTTGATTGGTGACATTATCATCTGCGTAATAGTCAATTTCGGCAGGCGTTTTTTGTGCATTCACATTTACGCATAACATAAGCATTACAACGACACTTGTTATTTGTGCCTTTGCTTTTTCTAACAGTTTTCTTTTTGCCTGATGTACTTTTGCCCTGCTTACTTTTGCCCTCGTTATTTCAACCATAGTGGCGCAGCCCCTTTGTCATTCACAATCGCTAAACGTTTTTCATGCTCTGTTAGTTCATCGGCCGTTGCATGTAAAACCTTTAATGCCGAGCGGTTTTTATTAACACGACGGATGGCGTTGGCATCTGCGCCTTGGCCATCACCTGATTGTAAATTCAAGGTTTCTTGCCGGCGCGTCATTTCAATATAAACAAACGCTAACAGCTGAGCATCAATTAATGCTCCGTGATAAGTACGGTCAATCAACTTATCAACCTTATAAAAACGGGCTAAATAGTCTAAGGTTTTTGGCGAGCCAAACTCATCTTTAGACACTTTTAAAGTATCGGTAACGCGACAAATGTCTGCGGTCATGGGTAGCCCCGGCACCATAGCAAATTCGTGATCCATAAAACCAACATCAAATTTGGCATTATGAATAACTAATCGTGCGCCTTTAATAAAATCAACAAAGTCTTGCCCTATTTGCTCAAATACCGGTTTGTCACGTAAAAAGTCATCGGTTAAACCGTGAACATTAATAACCTCCTGCTCCATTACCATTTGCATGCCTTGTGCCATTGGCTTGATATACACATGGTAATTTCTACCGGTCAATTGACGATTGATCATCTCTACACAACCAATTTCAACAATACGATGCCCTTCTCGCGGGTTTATGCCGGTGGTTTCGGTATCGAGTATGATCAGTCGCTCGTCTTGTCTGTTTTCTTCAATCAATGGTTAACCCTTTTATGCTTTTTTTCCGGTAACGTTTCAGGAAATTCAGTTAAGTTAATAATAAATCGTTTACTACGTACGATATAAACTATGGCGGATATTACTAACGAGCAATGCACTACAAGCCAAGTAACCGATTGCAGCTGCCATATAAAATAGCCTAATACCCCCACCAATAAATCAAAGCCGAGCGCAATAAAAAGTAGTAATTTACATTGTTGCCAGCAAACGCGCACCCAAGCCGCCGCATTTGGCCGACGTAAACTTATTATCAGCACAATAAACAAGCCAATAACACCTGAGACTAGATTTAGATAAAACAGTGCGGTTTGCGGATATATCCACGAAATAATACCGGTATGGTCACGCATATTAGTCACCGACATGATCCACACCATATAAGCGCGTAGCACAAACAGTAAAATAAGATAAATACCCGGTGCGAGCTTTAAACAATCGAAGTTGTCGAAATCTTTCGGCAAATAATTAGCATAATCGTTAGCGTTCATAAGCGTGAATCAGAAAAATTGTTACGTTTTAGTGTTGTTATTGTTAGTGGGCGTTTTTTCCTCTACCGGATACCGCAGCGCGCGCTCACGCTCTAAATACTGTTGCCCTAAGGTAATGGCTTTGACCGCTTTAGAGTGAAATTCGCGATTGTACAAGGTATAGACAACAAATAAACTCGCCAAAATAAAAATCAGCGGATGAAAAAACCAGCACAACGCGGCAATGGAGAAATAATATGACCGCAGACCATAATTGTACGAGTGCGCGGCTTGGTCTTGCACCACCGCCATTTGCTCTGCATATTGTTGTAAATTTTTGTTTTTACCACTGCCATCATACGGGCACGCACCTATCATCACATTCACAAAACCGTATTGGCGCATTGACCAAGTAAATTGAAAAAACGCTAACACGAAAATAAAGGCTAACAAGCTCAGTTTCAGTTGGATCATAACGTGATTAGGAAATTCCGCATAGGGGATAGATTCAATCACCGACTCTAAACGTTCAACTTGGGCAAATAACGTTAACACACCGGCTAATATCAATAAGGTAGATGAGGCAAAAAAGGCAATATTACGCTCTAAATTTGCCAGCAATGCCGACTCGCCGACGCGGATATCACGACCGATAACTTCATACATCCAATGAATACGGTGCTGATGTAAACAACGAGCAACACAATTGGTGGTTTTGGCTTTTTTACGGGCAAACTGGGTATAACCGAGCCAACAAAGAATAAACCAGTTTAGCGCAATTACATCAAGTAAATTAAATGGCATAGTCATTACCAGTTTTAGAGTCAATAACAATATAGATGGCGTTATTATGCGCTAGAACATTTTAAGATTCGAGTGCTTATTGATGAAATGTAGATAACATTTTTTACGCCGTCGCTACGGGCTGTAGATTTGAGCACTCAACAAACTGCTGAGCTTTATTTTGTAATATTTATAAGCTCTTATCTTGAGTACATCTGCTTAAAAATTCAACGATTCGAATGATAACTAACATTTATCGTACACGCCTCACGTTAACGGTAATGTCTCCACATGATAAAACGGCCTTTCAAACACTTTAACAAAACGTAAATAAGGTCGTTTAACCTGATAAAACCTCCAACTATCGTATTTATTTTGACACCAATGCCCGACTTATTCAGCATGCAATCGTTTGCAGTATTGCTATTAAAACGGAGCCTTAATGTTTTCCTCAAGTAAGTCAATAATATTGATTTTTGCCATGTTATTTATTTCGCCTCTCTCCTTTTCTTTTGAGCCTATAAAAACACATAATAACATTATTGATATCCCGAAAATTTCGGGCAGTATGGTAATTGACGCGTCATTAAACGAGCCACAATGGAAATCGGCAAAAAAAGTACTTATTAATAACGTTACGCGCCCGTACAACAATATTCCAAGCCCAGTGCATACCGAAGCATTATTAATGGAAAGTGAAGGATACTTTTATTTAGCCTTTATCGCCAAAGACCCTGAGATCGAAAATATCAGAGCCTTTTTAAAAGATCGCGATAAATCATGGGGTGAAGACCTAGTAGGTATAAAAATTGATACCTATAACGATCAACGCAGTGCTTATCGGTTTTTAGTTAACCCTTTGGGCGTACAAATTGATGGCATCGAAAATGAAGTAACCAATAACGAAAGCGATGCTTGGGATGGTATATGGGAAAGCGCGGGAAAAATTTTTTCAGACCGCTTTGTTGTTGAGATGGCCCTACCGCTTAGAATGCTTAATTTTCAAGAAATTGATGATAAACAAACTTGGGGGTTAGAGTTGTTAAGGTACTACCCGCGAAATGAACAATTGCGCTTATCAAACATCCATTTAGATCGTGGAAATACGTGTGAAATATGCCAAATTGCCACCGCGTCGGGTTTTGAAGGTGCAAAACAAGGAAATAACCTAACCATCACACCTGCCCTTGTTATGGGGGCAAATGAAGAACGAGACGACACGAATAATTGGCAAAGAGAGAATAATATTGAAGGTAGTTTAGACTTGCGTTGGGGTATTACACCAGATTGGCTATTGAATGCCACCATTAACCCTGACTTTTCTACGGTTGAGGCAGATGGCGCTCAACTTAACATTAACAACACTTTTGCGCTGTTTAATCGAGAAAAACGCCCGTTCTTTCTCGACAATCAAGATTACTTCGACAGTGATTATAATCTAGTTTATACCCGCAATATTAACGCCCCCAATTATGGCGCTAAACTCACTGGTCGCGAAAATAACCATGCCTTCGGCTTGTTTGTTACCGATGATAAAAATACCCATATTTTAATTCCGGGTAATCGCGCTTCAACAACAGCCACCATAGAACAAGAGTCACAAGCGGCAGCGTTTCGCTACCGCTATAGTTATAATGACGACGTTACTCTGGGGTGGACAAGTACCTTACGTAGCGCAGAAAATTACGCGAATAGTGTCAACGCCATTGATGCGAGATTTCGCTTAAACACCTTTGATGTTATTAAAGTTCAATCACTTTTTTCGCTCACCGAATACCCTGATGATTTATTTGAACAATTCTGTGATGTTGATGATGAAACCAATGCTAAAAACTGTGCAACACCAAAGCAAAATGGTGACTGCCAATTTGGCGACTGTATATACAATGAAACTGTCCTGAGAACCCTAAAAGATGAGCGTTTTAGTGGCAATGCATTTAAGGCGGGTTATTATCATAACGATAGTCAGTGGTATTATCGCGCAGTGTATGAGCGACAAAATGCCGGGTTTAGAGGCGATCTCGGTTTTATATCACGGGTTGACTATAACAAGTTTTCGCTTGGTGGTGACCGAAAATGGTACGGCAAACCCGGAAATTGGTGGAGCAAATTTAAAATTTATTCCGATTGGGATTTTATTCAAAATGATAATAATGAATTGCTCGAAAACGAGTTTGATATTAATGCCCAACTTGATGCCAGCTATAGCTCTTATTTTCGCCTAGCCTATACCAAGCGTACAAGTGTCGGCAGCCGACACGATAAAAGTAACTTGGCGATTGCCGATAACACCACGCAATTTACCGAAAATCAATTAATGCTGTTTGCTGAGACAAAACCCTTTCTCGGTTTTTATATCAATGCGGATTTTACCTGGGGCGATAAAATTGACTACCGTAATAACCGCTTAGGAAAAATAAACCGTATCAGCAGTGAGGTTAATTGGAATATCAACCAACATCTCGAAATAAAGCTTGAGCAAACATACAATCAGTTGAATGCAGACGGCGATAACGTTTTTATTGCGCGTTTAACAGACTTACGCACAACGTATCAATTTAATGTCCAAAGTTTTTTGCGCCTAAGTATAATTTTTAACAATACCAGTAGAAACCCTTTTAACTACCTATACAGTGATGCAGAAGATATAGACAGGCAAAGTAAAAATTTGTCTACAGAGCTACTCTATGCTTATAAAATTAACCCGCAAACGGTATTTTATTTAGGATACTCAGATTCTCATTTTAGCGAAGCAGCAATAAATGACCTTACCCAAGAACAACGCAGTGTCTTTGCAAAATTTAGCTATGCGTGGCTGAAATAATACCGATTTAATCATCAAAGGTATTGGTTTTACCTTGTTCTTTTTCGCAAATACTTCTGCAGCATGCTTGCCTGCAGGAGCATTTGCGCTGTCAGTCAGCAACTCAATGCTAAATGACGATAACACAAAACTCTGCATCCCCCCTCATACATACGACCAAGGCGATCATTTAACTAACCTCCCATTAAAATACGCTCGAACACGTCAACATATTAATAAAGTGTAAATTATACGTTGCCAAGGTTTGGTGTATTTGTAACAATTCAAAAAAAGGAATTATTGTTAATGTATAAGACGTTACATTAAAAAATAATAATATTGGAGTGGTTAAATTGAAGTTTAGAAAACGTGGCTTATTGGCACTCGCCACTGCATTGGTATTATCAGTACAACCCAGTATTGCTCAAGACAACTCCGTAAAATTGGGGCAATTAAATATTCCACATATAGCACTAACACTTGATGTTGATGGCGAACTAAACGACGCCATATGGCAACATGCCCTTGATGTGCAGCTTAATATTGTCAATAGTCCTTGGAACAACAAGCCTAGTCCAGTTGCCACCACCGCAAAAGTGGTTGAAAACGGTGAGTTTTTATATATTGCCTTTATTGCGCAAGACCCAGACCCAGCACTTATTCAAGGTTTTTTGGGCGACCGAGATACACGCTGGGGCGATGACTTAGTGGGATTAAAATTAGATACTTACAATAGTCGCCGCTTGAACTACGAGTTTTTTGTTAACCCTTATGGCGTGCAGCACGATAGTATTGCCAATGAAATGACCGGCAATTCGGACTCAGCTTGGGATGGCATATGGGAGTCGGTTGGCAAAGTCACCGACAGCGGTTACCAAGTTGAAATGGCTATTCCATATCATATTTTAAATTTTGACGATAATAGCGACATTAAAACTTGGGCAATGGAATTAGTGCGTTTATACCCACGTGATACGCGCTTGCGTATTTCCCATATCGAACTCGATCGTGACAACGCCTGTTGGTTGTGCCAAATGCCAGAAGTTACCGGTTTTAAAGAGGCGAAAGCCAGCAAAAACCTGATGCTAACCCCGACTATCGTTGCTAATAGAGACGAAAGTCGCGAGTTTTATCATGAAAATGGCGAAAATAAAAAAACTGACTGGCAAGGCGAAAGCGATGTTGATGCTGGCCTTGATCTACGTTGGGGAATTAACGCTAACACCCTGCTAAATGTTACCGTTAACCCCGACTTTTCCAATGTTGAGTCTGACGCTGGTCAACTCAGTGTGAATAAAACTTTTTCATTATTTTATGATGAAAAACGCCAGTTTTTTGTCGAGAATTCAGAATACTTTGCCAGCAACTTTGACTTAGTGTACACCCGAAATATCGCCGACCCTGAATATGGCGCTAAACTGACCGGCACGCAAGGCAAGCATAATTATGGCGCGTTTATCACCAATGACACCCAAACCAATATTATTCTACCGGGCAATACTGGCTCGCAATTGATTTCATTGGCTGAAAAAAGTGAATCTGGCGCGCTAAAATATCGCTATGATCTCAATGACGACCTATCTATTGGCGTGATCAGCACAATGCGCCAAACCGATAATTATCACAATTTTGTTTCTGGGCTCGACTCAAAGTATCGCTTCGATGAATCAAATACTTTTCAAGCGCAAATATTACTCGCCGATACCAAAGACGCGGCGCACTATACTGATAGCGGCCAGGAAGAAAACTTTAGTGATCACGCCTTTAAAATTCAATATGGCCATGAATCGGAGTATTGGCAAATTGACGCCGAACACCAAAAAATAGGTCAGCAATTTCGTGCCGACTTAGGCTATATGCCCCGTGCTGACTACAAAAAAAGCAAGGTAAAGGTTAATCGGTTACTGTACGGCGAACAAGACAGTGCCTGGCAAGAAATGAAGTTTTCTGGCCAATGGCAAATTTTACATAACGAAAACGGCGAGTTATTAGAGCGGGCTATTTCAAGCAGTTTTACGATTGATGGTCCTATGTTATCGGTATTTGATGTTATGCTGGTTGCCGCCGATAAAGTCGGTTATAAACGCCATGAGTTAAACTTTAGCCTGCCCATTGATAATAGCATTGACGGCAACACTGAGCGTTTTCAATAAAATCAAGCGATTATCTACGGTTCAATACAGCCAAGCACGCAAATTTCGACCGAAATTGAACTTATTCTAGGTGATAAAATTGATTACGATAACAACCGATTAGGTGACTATATCGAACTTTATGGCAACATAAGTTATAACGTTAATACCCATTTAGAATTTGAGCTTTCGCATACCTACAGCGATTTAGATGCTGACAACGCCGATGTATATACCGAGAATTTAACTGAGCTACGGGTTTCGTATCAATTTAATATTAATAGTTATTTAAAATTTAATATTGTTTACACCGACATTGATTTTAATTTAACCAACAACCCCATCGCCTATACCGAAAAAGATAACCTGTTATCAACACAACTGATTTACGCCTATAAGCTAAACCCACAAACGGTATTTTACTTAGGCTATTCCGACAACAGTTATCAAGATGATGCGCTAAAACGCTTAGAGCAAAGCCAACGCACGGTTTATGGCAAAATAAGTTATGCGTGGTTACCCTAGCACGGGCCTAGCTTTAGAGTTGCTAGCACGCGGGGTAATAAACTAAACCTTATTCGCTTTGGGCCGAGCTTTTGTTGGCCCGACTGCGCTTTGGTTATCAGCACTTGGCTCAATCTCACTTTTATCGCTAGTGTCATCGCTACTTTCATACGTACTTTTATGGTGGCGATTGTGGTCATTAATCACTATCGTTGCTGATATTTTGTCATGAATGGCTTGTCGATTCGGATCCCAATATATTTGCGCAAAGCCGAGTAAACCCGTGGCTATGCCTGCGCCATAGCCACCGTAGCGACCAAAACTATCCCAAATAGAGAGTGGCGTGCCGTCAAGTTGGATCACGCGAATAGCAAACAGCTTTTTACCCGGTGTTTGACCATGCCAAATAGCGGTAAACATAGTAAAATAAAATGCCGCCCAGCCAAAGCCAATACCCAGATCTTCAATTAAGCCTTGTAGCCAAGCAAAGCCTTTATATACAGTTGAGTTATTTGCACTTTTACTATTCGCATTACTATTCGCATTACTATTTGGGCTAATGTCCTGAAGTTCATCAGCTTGAGTCGCCGAATTGGCTGAATTTTCGTTACTTTCTAGTTTTTCTATATCAGTCGAGTCAATGTTAGTCGCTTGCGTTTCATTTTTGGCTTGTTGTTGTTTTGCCAACTCTGCGATATTTAATTGCTGTAACTGAGCCTGTAATTGTTCAATTTGTTCGTCCGTTAAGACATTTCTTTCTTCAACTCCTGTGACTAAGGTCAAGATAAATTGTTCATTATCACGCTGCGATGATGACTGCTGCGCGTAGCCGATGAATAAATCTTTGGTTAGCTGCTGCCAGCACTGCTCCTTGTCGCAGTCGCTTTGTGATATGGCTAATGCTGACGCCACCGTCAGTGTGCCTTTGATAAAAACATTCTCTTCAATAACATGATCCTGCGCACCATTTGCGCCATTTGGCTGTGCTTGATTTTTTCCGGCTTGCTCAACGTTGTGATTAAACTCGTCCATCTGAGAAAACAGGCTAGGCAAGGTGTCGGCCAAGACAATAAACACGATAAAAACGCCAATAAAGCGCAGCACGGCTTTTCGCCAACTGTTTTTTTTGCCAAATTTTTTCGCGTGCTTTTTGCCGCCTATTTTAAATAAGGTTACTGCTACCAGTAAAGCTAATAGCTCACCGGGGGCGCCACTTAAAATGCCAATAAGTAATAAATCAATTAACAATGCCATACCACGACGCCATGGCACAGCTAAGGAGATCCCAAATAAGGCTTGATCAATTTTAAAGGCAAATGGCGTTAATATTTCGCGGGTTTCTTCTGGAGATAAGTTTCTAGCTTTAGCTTTAATTCTCGCTATTAGCGATGTGGGTTTGTTGGTATTTGTAGGCTTAGTTGCGCCAGCGTTAGTATTCATATCATCTGTAATCGCCATTTTTTCACCAATTTATTGCTGTCACGCATTTGTGATAAAATCAACGATATCAATCATCTGTTTTGACTTCAAACGATTTCAATAGCAAGGTTTTGCATCAAAAAGCTAAAAAAAACACTCAAAACGCTTCGTTGAATAATCATAAGTGGGCTATCTATTCCTTTTTTATATATAAGATACCGAAATATCACTTCTTTTTCTGCTATAAAGGGTTAATCTAACAGCAAAGGGTTTACTAGACTGCAATTACTTTCAATAGTTAACTCATGCAAAAAATTATCGCTATGGCATACTCAGTTCATACCGTAAAAACAGGATTAAAAAATGTCGACAATATTTGAAGATAACTCAACAGCCATTGGCAACACGCCACTGGTTAAGCTAAACCGCATTGTTAGCGGTAAAAACACGGCTAATATTTACGCCAAAATTGAAGCACGCAACCCTAGCTTTAGTGTGAAGTGTCGTATTGGTGCCAATATGATTTGGGATGCAGAAAAAAAAGGTCTATTAACGAAAGGTAAATCCATTGTTGAACCAACCAGTGGCAACACAGGTATTGCCTTAGCATTTGTTGCCGCAGCACGTGGCTATGACATTACCCTCACCATGCCAAATACCATGAGCTTAGAGCGCAGAAAATTATTAAAAGCCTTGGGTGCCAAGTTAGTGTTAACCGATGGCGCTAAAGGTATGGGCGGCGCAATTGCCAAAGCACAAGAAATTAAAGACAGTGACCCTGAAAACGTTGTGCTACTGGGCCAGTTTGACAACCCTGCCAACCCTGAAATTCATGAAAAAACCACAGGCCCTGAAATTTGGCGTGATATGGATGGTAACGTTGACTTTTTCGTCGCCGGCGTTGGTACGGGCGGTACTATTACCGGTACAAGTCGCTACCTTAAAAGCGTTGCCAAGCATACTATTACCTCAGTAGCGGTTGAGCCAACTGACTCGCCCGTGATCACACAAGCCATGGCAGGTGAAGAACTCAAACCCGGCCCGCATAAAATTCAAGGTATTGGCGCTGGCTTTATTCCCGGTAACTTAGACCTGTCAATTGTTGACGCAGTAGAGCAAGTATCAAATGATGATGCGATGGCGATGGCGCACCGGTTAATGAAAGAAGAAGGTATTCTTGCCGGTATTTCTTCTGGTGCAGCGGTAATTGCCGCTAAACGTATTGCCGAAATACCTGAAAATGCAGGTAAAAATATTGTCGTTATCTTACCAAGCTCGGCAGAGCGTTACCTATCAAGTGCGTTGTTTTCTGAGTCATTTACCGACGAAGAACTAGTACAATAGCTAACACAATCAAGATGATAGAAAACGAAAGGCGTGATTTATAAAAATCACGCCTTTTTACCATTAACAATAGCTTTAACTTTAAGAATTACGCTAATATAACGATAATTTCAATTTTTGAGCCCTTGGCCTATGAATTATTTAAAATTTATCTTATTGAGCCTAACACTATTATTGTTCGGCTGTGGCGAGAAAGATAAAAATAAAATTAGCAATGATGAAAACCCTGAAACCGTTGCCGTTGAATTTTTTAATGCTCTGTATAACGAAAAAAACATCAAAAAAGCGGCGTCAGTTTGTAGCCCGAAATTATCGCGTATAATTTTGCATTATAAATCACCCAAAGCGGTGGCCCGCCATTTATTCAATATGTCTTATGACAAGGTTGAAATAACGCCAGACAGCAGTGGCGTTAAAGTACGTGAACAATTTAAAAACTCGGCAGTGATCACGGTTTTCTTTGATGGTTATTATCACGATGAACACATAAAAGATATTAAGCGCTTATCGCTTAAGCAAGTCGACAATAAATGGGTTATTGATAAAATACTTAAAGATCCGTTTTAAGCGCGACTAGAGCGCAGTAGCACCCCCATAAAAAACGGCGTCGATTAGGGCGCCGTTTTTTAGTTCAGCTTTATTAATAGCCGATAGCTTTACCTTCTCGGCGAGGGTCCGCGCCACCGCGTAGCATGCCCTTCGATAGTTCAATCGCTTGAATACCACTGTTTAAGTCACGCACGCTAACTTTGTGCCCTTTCGCCTCTAATGCCGGCTTTAGCGTGACTAAATCGCTGCCTTTTTCTAAGGTGGTGACATTATTACGATTGGTGATACGTGGCAAATTAATCGCGCTTTGTGGATCAAGCTGCCAATCTAAAATAGCAATCAAGGTTTGTGCAACATAATTAATAATACGACTACCACCGGGCGAGCCAACCACCAACTTTAAGGAATTGTCTTGATTAAAAACCATAGTCGGCGCCATAGAGCTGCGAGGGCGTTTACCCGGCTCTAGGCGATTCGCCACCCACTTGCCATCACGTTTTGGCGCTAATGAAAAGTCGGTTAATTGATTATTTAAAATAAAGCCTTCAACCATGACCGCTGAGCCAAAGCCCATTTCAACACTGGTGGTCATGGAAATGGCATTGCCGTCTTGATCAACAATTGAAATATGACTGGTTGATGGTAATTCAAACGCATTGTCATTCGCTTGTACCACTGCGCCTGTTGGCATGCCCGCAACCGCCCTGCCCATATCTTTTTTTCGACTAATAAGTGCTGAACGTTGCGCCATGTACGTTTTATCAATTAAAGCCTTAGTTGGTACGTCCACAAAGCTACTATCGGCAATATAGCGATTACGATCAGCAAAGGCTAAGCGCGAACTTTGGGTAAATAGGTGGGCAAACTCGGCATCGGCCAGCGTAAATTTCGCCAGATCAAATTGTTCAAGTTGGCCAAGTATTTGAATAATAGCAACACCACCTGAACTTGGCGGCGCCATACCACACACTTGATACTGTCGATACACACCACATACCGCCGGCAACTCTTTGGCGCGATAATTTTTCATATCTTCAAGGCTTAAACGTCCGGGCGCAATAGGCGATTGTTGTACTGCCGCGACAATTTTTTTCGCTACCCAGCCTTGATAAAACACCTCGACTCCCTCTTTGGCAATGCTGCGATATACTTCGGCTAGTTTAGGGTTAACAAGCCGTTGCCCTGCTTTAACGGCTTTACCGTCAGGGAAAAAGTAATTTTTTATGGTCGGCAACTTGGTAATGCCTGGGTTAAATTCCATGCTAACGAGTTTTTCTAACCGCGGTGAAACAATAAAGCCTTTTTCTGCCAGATTTATTGCGTCGTTAAATAGCAGGTGCCAAGCGAGCTTACCGTATTTGTTATGGGCATCTTTGAGTGCCGCCAAAACGCCAGGTACACCAACAGAATGTCCTCCAACCACAGCTTTTATCCATGGCATAGTGCGGCCATTTTCGTCTAAAAACATATCCGCTGTCGCGGCAGCCGGCGCGATTTCTCTACCATCAAAGCTGGTCAATTTTTCAGTTTTTTTATCCCAATGCAGCATAAAGGCACCACCGCCAATTCCAGAAGATTGTGGCTCCACTAAGGTTAATACCAATTGCACGGCGATGGCAGCATCAACGGCACTACCGCCCTGTTTTAATATGTTAATCCCTGCCTGACTGGCATAAGGGTTTGCCGCAGCAACCATGGCATGCTGCGCCACAACCGTTTCGTTTTTTACCAAACCGGTTGCCGCTTCGGGTTCGCGATCTTCTCTTTTTGGCTCCTGCGCGGCAAGCACCTGCATACTGGTTGAAATAATAAGCAGGAATAATAGCCTTGTTATGGCTGAAAATGACATATGGTTCCTTATACCGCCCTATTGTTCTTGCGTATGTGCTTTTGGGCTAAATGATTGTTGAAATTGATTAAACTTTACAAAATTATTGAGTAAAACTTGATATTTTTCACGGTTATTTTCCAAGCGTGCTAACGCGTGACAGCATGCTTCTAACGATGATAACGCGTTCTCTTTTTTGGTTTTTCTGATCTGATAAAGGCTTTCAATACCTTGGGGTAACACTATATGTGCTATGTTATGTAAACACGGATTAAGCATAAACATACGGTAAGCTTTCTTCCAAGTACCATCAAGTACAATAATACACTCTATTTCATTCAGTTGACTATCCTGAAGCGGAGTACGCCTAACATTTTCAGCATGATTGGATGACGAAAAATCTACCGTTACTGCCTGTTCACTTGGGTATAGCAAGGCAATTTTATTATCATAATGTGCAAGAAGCTGCGTTAGTATCTGACAATCTGCAAAATTTTCACCAACCAGCACCTGACAATTGGCCAACGATTGCTGCAATAACGCCACCGTACCTTTACTTTGTTTTACTTCACTTGGGTGCTGGAGCACAACCACCCGAATATGATTACCAATACTAACCGAAAAAACGCAAATACAGCCTTTTTCAGGTTTTTGACATTGCTGACATAAGACTCTAGACATGCGGTATTTAGGCTATGTTTTAAAGATGATAAGTTTACGAAATTTTACTGATAAACTTAAGTAAATTATTTCATTACGCTATAGTTTCAACCTACAAATCAACATTTGATTGCAAAATTTAGCATTCAACACTATTACTTAATGGTGGGACTTTATTTGTTTAGCAACATTAAAAGTCATGGATTCCAACATAGTTTATTGCCGAATTGCCGACTCCCTTAATTTGGAGCTTCCATGACAAAAACTTACCGCCACAAATCCAAACAAGCCGCCGAACTTACCTTAAATCATATCTTAGACATTATTGTAGAGGGTGTCTGGGATTGGGACGCAGAAACTGGCCGCGTTACACGTAGTCCAGGCTGGTACCGAATGTTAGGGTACGATATTGGAGCGCTAAAAGATGACGTATTTAGCTGGGAAAATATTATCCATCATGAAGACTACCCTAGAGTTATGCATCATTTTGAAAGCTATATATTAGGCAAAGTAAACACCTATCAAATCGAATATCGTTGTAAAAAATCAGATGGAAATTATTTATGGATTTCAGATCGAGGTCAGATTGTTGCAAGAAAACCTGATGGTAGTGTCGCGCGTATGATAGGCGCTCATCACAATATTGATCAGCAAGTTAGCGCCCAAACTGATTTAATTAAACAAAATAGGCTATTACAAGACGGAAATTTATCGCTAGAAAAAATAATTGAGCAGAAAACACTGGAGTTGGCGCACAAAAATCAACAATTAGAACGAAAAATTATCGAAGTGGAGTCAATTTCTAATATTGACTCTTTAACCCAAATCGCCAACAGGCGCTTTTTTGAAGCCGAGTTAAGTAAAGAAATGATGCGCGCCAACCGTTATCATCATGCATTAACGTTATCGATTTTTGACATAGATAATTTTAAGGCCATTAATGACGAATATGGCCACAAAATCGGTGATAAAATTCTGTGTAGTATTTGCCACTTGGTTGTCAGTAATATTCGAGATGTTGATTTACTGGCCCGTTGGGGCGGCGATGAATTTGTTATTATTTTTCCGGAGTTGTCGCAACCACAAGCACATATTACCAGTGAAAAACTACGAAAAGTTATCAGCGACCATCAAGTAACACCCGAAATATCAGTTACCTGCAGCTTTGGTGTTGCTGAATATCAAGCGGGAGACTCAATAAGCGAGCTATTTCAGCGTGTTGATAATCTACTTTATATTTCAAAAAGACAAGGACGCAATAAAGTCTATTCAATATAAAGTTTAGCGTCTGAACAGCTTAAAATTCAAACTTTGAACGAAACGCTCACCAAGAGTGTTTTTAAAGCTTTTGGCAAGTGTTACAGTACGCGTTATTATTCAAAGCGCACTGCCGCATTAAATCCGTCATACAAACCTTATGTTGCAACTTAAACCTTTACCATTCCAAATTACCCATAGTGTCGGCCCCTTAGTTGTCGCCGTCATTGCGCTGTTTGGCTTTATCTTCGATGCCGACATTGCTGACGCGGTTATTTACCACCGGGAACTAATCGATGCCGGCGAATACTGGCGCTTAATATCTGGGCATTTCCTTCACTCCAATGGGAACCACTTTATGCTCAATATCGCCGCTGTTGCGCTGTTATGGGCATTGCATGGCCATTATTATAGCTATCAAAATTATCTGGGGATTTTTGTCACTTGTGCCCTTGTTTGTAGCATAGCCATGTTTTGGTTTTCTCAAGATATTGCGCTATATGTTGGCTTGTCGGGTGTGCTACATGGCTTTTTTGTTTGGGGAGCATTAATGGATATTCGTCAGCATGAAAAAACTGGCTACTTGTTATTTATTGGCGTGATATTAAAAATTGGCCATGAACAAATATATGGCGCCAGCGCGGATGTAGAAGCGCTAATTGGTGCAAGTGTTGCCACCGATGCCCATTTATACGGCGCAATCGGTGGCTTGTTGACGTTTGGTATCAGTTATGCCTGGGACAAAAAAAACACACGATTTAAGCTTAATGTTTAATTTGACTATGCGGATGCAATTTATCAAGCGCGATAGATAAGCCATTGTCTTGAACAATGCGAACGTGATGGCGATCGAGTTTTCTGGCCTGCTTAACGCCACACGAATGCGCTATTAAGCCCACACCATACTGAATATACTTATGATAATTAGCGACACGCGCCGCTTTATCTATGGGGTCTAAGCCTTGTTGTAATTTCAGGTTATGGGTAGTAATACCCGTTGGGCAAGTATCTTTATTGCATTGCATGGCTTGAATACAGCCCAATGACAACATATACCCTCTGGCAGAGTTTACCGCATCTGCGCCCATCGCCAACGCCCACGCCACTTTCGAGGGGGTAATTAACTTACCAGAGCAAATTACGCGAATACGATCACGCAAGCCATACTCGGTCAATAGATTTATCACTAACGGCAAACTCTCTTTTAACGGTAATCCGACATAATCCATTAACGGTTGTGGCGCTGCACCTGTACCGCCATCTGCACTGTCAATGGTGATAAAATCAGGGGCATATTCAAGCCCTTGCGTGTTTATTTCCTCTAAAAGCGTCGTAAGCCACAATGATTCGCCGATAACGGCTTTAAAGCCGACAGGCTTTCCGGTAGCGTTACGCACCCTATTTATCAAGGTTAGAATGTCGGCAACGGAAGTAACTTCAGGGTGGGCATTAGGACTAATTGAGTCTTGTCCCGGGGGAATTCCACGTATTTTCGCTATTTCCGCGGTAACTTTTTTACCCGGTAAAATACCACCTTTACCCGGTTTTGCCCCTTGGCTCATTTTAATTTCAAACATTTTTATTTGTGGTTTTGCAGCAACTTCAGCCAACTTTTTATCACATAGATGCCCCTTATCATCTCTAACACCATATTTTGCAGTACCTATTTGAAAAATTAAGTCCGCACCACTGGCCAAATGATATTCACTGACCCCGCCTTCACCTGTGTTCATCCAACAGCCCGCTTTTGCTGCGCCATTTGACAGGGCTTTAATCGCCGTAGCCGATAATGCGCCAAAACTCATTGCGGAAATATTAAAAAAAGAATCCGTTGTGTATGGCTCCCGACATCCTTTACCATAGGTAACAGGGCTTGGTGGCGCGGCATCTTCTTCCAAGGTGGGGAATGCACAATTCATAAACATAATGGTGCCGGTGGGCTCGAGATTTCTGGTTGAGCCAAAGGCAATGGTGCGATCAACATTTTTTGCCGCTCGGTACACCCAACTTCGTTCAGCACGATTAAACGGTAGTTCTTCACGGTCCATCGCAAAAAAATATTGCCGAAAAAATTCACCCTGCTTTTCAAATAAGTATCTAAAGCGACCAACCACAGGATAATTACGCCGTATCGCCTGCTTATTTTGGGTTTTATCAACGATATACATATAGATAACCGCGATTACAGCTAACCCTAATAAAAAGATAAAGAATGCGGAAAGTGTTTCCAAGAAGCCAAGCATATTATCCATGTTTACCTCTATAACGGTGCAAATTCATTTGCTACTTTATCAAGCGTAGCTGAGATAGTTGTTATGTACATGATTTAGCCTTGCTACTCGACATAGCTAGTTGCGCCATTTGCATGCCTTGACACATTATTGAACGCCCAATGGCTCTAAAAAATGGCATAGGGGATAACGTATTAGGCGTTACTTAGCCTGAAATCGGTTTAAGAGATATTTAACAAATTGAAATAAAAGTAGAAATTATTTTATTTCCACTCTAGCTTGATAGTTTTTCTTAATTCAAGGCAAATTTCGCGTCAATAGCGAGTCTATTGCAAGTAAATTTAACGTGGGAGTAAGGAAAAATAGCTGCTAGATAAACATTTGTTAAGCCGAGCTCAGGTTACTTAGAAAGCAATGAGTCACTTTATGATTATATGTGCTTTTGACTCATCGCTTATAGACTATGGCAACGACTTCTGGGCTCTTTACATCGAATTAATGCATTACATAGTCATCATAGCTGGCTAATTCTCGCTGCATGCGCTTTTGCTCTTTAAATGCTTCTATTTCTCGCCACTTTCGTTTTGACTGTTTGCTGTTTTTCTTCTTCTGATAGTCAACAGCATCATCGAGATCACTATAGTCTTCTTCTTGCCATTCTTTCGTTTGCATAATAACTACTCCGCATAATAATTCTCTTCAAGTTAATCAATCTATATGACAATTATTTGAATAAAAGATGACTCTTTGTTTATGAATCGTTAGTTTATGATAAAGTAAATTTCAGCCATGGCGCCTTGTTTGGAGAGAGGAAGCTTAAAAACGGAACAATATGCACAATGTTATCTTGGCTGCATTGTGCTTATTCTCTATTTAATAGAGCTGGTATTTACCTTTGTTTTATAGCTTGTCTACGCTTGTTTTGGTGCAGGGTAAATTCTTCTAACGATATTTTTTCATCACCACTTATGTCAATATCAGCAAAGCTAAGCGCATTATTTCGATTACGTATTGAATAGCCCTGCGCTGCACGGCTTTTGATTCTTGCAGCTCTGGCATCATAAAACTCCTGCTTTAAAATAACGCCATCTGCGTTTAAATCAAATTGTGAAAAAGTCGGCATGTTTCTCCCTTTGTTCATCCCTATTCCTTTCCCACGTCCCTGTCCCATTTTAGGGCGCTTGCCTTTAGCGCCGCGCTTTTGCAGTTGTGCCTGTTGGCCGTTTTGTAGCTCTTGCTCGGTTATTTGCCCGTCGCTATCTTGGTCAAAGTAGGCAAATAAAGGTGCGTTACTGGCATTTTTCATCATCCGACCTTGCTTGGCCTTAATCGCCATACGTTCACTTCGTATCTGGTTAAATTCTGGCTCGCTGATCAAGCCATTACCGTCTTGGTCATAACTTGAAAAGGGTATTGGCCCCCGCATAGGTAGCTCCGCTGATATCGCCGGTACCCAAGTAACACTTGAAATTAAAACTAAAATTATCGGGGTGGCATTAAATAGTTTTTTCATTATTACTCTCCTGTCGACTAGCCAAAATTATAAAATTTTTGATGCCTAGCCATATAGTAACGCAATGCCCCTGCGGCTAATTGACCTAAATCAAACGTTATCACTTTGATGAGTCGCGACAGTAAACCGGTATTTAGCAACTGCTGGAGCGCTTCAAAACCTTCGCTGTTGATTTAAATTTTCATCACAGCGCATTTGCTAGTGGCAAAGACTGATCAACACATAGCAAAGATAGCATGTGGGGTTTAATGCGATACGTATTACTTGTTGTTGCGATAAATCGGCTAAACGATGAGGCGCTGATGATACTAATGCGCCTCGTTTTGCAAAGGTGAGGTAGAATTAAGCAGACAATGCGTACATGCTAAAATGCACGCTAAACTGCTCTAACTTACGTTAAATTTTTAGTGATATGATGTGACGCTGCGGCGGTAAAAACAACATCGGTTGAGCTATTGAGTGCTGTTTCTGCTGAATCTTGAATTACACCAATAATAAAACCTATCGCCACCACTTGCATGGCAATATCACTTTCAATACCAAACAAACCACAGGCCAGTGGGATAAGCAGTAGTGAACCACCAGCAACACCAGAAGCGCCACAAGCAGATACGGCGGCAATAATACTTAATAAGATGGCAGTGGCAAAATCGACCTCAATACTTAGGGTATTTGCCGCCGCTAAGGTTAGCACGGTTATGGTGATGGCTGCCCCCGCCATATTAATCGTGGCACCTAGCGGTATTGACACTGAATAAGTATCTTCATGTAACTCAAGTTTTTCACATAATTCCATATTAACAGGGATATTGGCGGCTGAGCTACGGGTAAAGAATGCCGTTATGCCCGACTCTTTTAAACATCTTAAAACTAATGGGTAAGGGTTTTTGCGCATAATAACGTAAACAATCAACGGATTAACCACTAAGGCAATGATCAGCATCGCGCCTAATAGCACTAGTACTAAATGGCTAAATTCGCCTAAAGTATCAAAACCTGTGGTAGCCACGGTATTTGCCACTAAACCCATAATACCTAGTGGCGCGAAACGAATCACTAACTTAACAACACTGGAAATAGCTTCGGCAAAGTCATGCACCATCACTCGGGTTGATTCATTAGCTTTTTTCAACGCAAAGCCTAAGCCTAAGCCCCAAGCTAAAATACCAATAAAATTTCCGGTAACTACAGCATTAAACGGGTTATCTACAATTTTAAAGGCTAAGGTTGATAATACTTCCCCTAAACCTTGTGGTGGATTGGCATTGGCGCCCGCTAAATCTAGGGTGAGTTGCACCGGAAACATAAAGCTTAATCCTACCGCGACCAATGCCGCACTGATGGTACCGATAAAATATAGCCCGACTATTGGCTTTAAGTTAGCATCGCTATTAGGTTTTTGATTGGCAATAGATGACGCAACTAACACTAACACTAAGATCGGCGCGACGGCTTTTAACGCATTGACAAATAAACTGCCGAGAATGGAAAACGACTTAGCTATATCTGGGGAAACCAGTGCTAAAACAACGCCAAAGACAATAGCAATAATGATTTGATTAACAATATTAATCGATTTTAGCTTGCTAAAAAGTGAGTGTTTTTCTAAAGAAGTATTTTCTGTTGTCATAATTTTTCTTATTTTAGTTATTTTTCTTATTTAAGTAATGGTGATCATGTGAACGCTGCATTGAGATGCAATATTTTGTACCACTTATTCATCAACGCTGTCTAGTTTATTCGTTAGCAGCAGCTTTTAAAACCAGCATCACCCTGCCATGAAATCATCAAGCCGAGTTCTTGATTATCAGCAAGATAGTCCTGACAAACGAAGTGCCCAATAACGGCCACTAACTCATCGTTATAAAATAAAAAAGGCAGCCTTTTCCTCTGCCAAGGTGGTATAGCAAGTTCTTGTAAAACCTTTTTTAAAGCCCGTGAATGCTGTCGATATTCTGGTAAACACTTAGGGTTTTGGTGAGCAAATCGAATGGTGACAACTTGATCACTGCTCGGCTTTTCAATACCCGCTTGCCAGTTATTCTTAATTTGAGTTTGAGCTTGAATTTGAGTTTTAGCTTGCTCTGAGCAGGTCGAAAAACTCAACACACCTAATTCATCAGGCAGCGTAACATGTAGCGGCTTTTCATCAACAATACTATCGATATCAACACTGTGTTGCCATAACGTAATATCTTGATAAATAGCCGTTAAATACAGCTCATCCTTAAAGCGTCTTAAACAGCCATTGGCCAGTTGAATGGCCGGCGACTTATCAGGCTCAGCATTCAGTTGTTGGAATATCTGCTGTAATTGCTGACTTGTTGGCATTAAAACGTTATGACGAGATAAAAAATAGCGTATGAGGTTTTTAACCCGCGCTTCGCTCAGTTTATTCAAGCTCGATACCGAAAGTTTATTAGCTGAACGCTGACAGTCGACTAAATCTTGCTGTGCTAATTCTTCAAGTAGTTGTTGCGCTTCAAAACAATGTTCAGCGCTGCGGGTTATGGCTTTATTAATACTTGGCCAGCGTTTTTCCAATACAGGGACGACTGTTTGGCGAAGGAAGTTGCGATCAAAGGCTAGATCTTGGTTTGACTCATCTTCAATCCAAGTTAATTGCTGCTGATTGGCATACGCGACAATATCCGCTCGTGATATCGCCAGCAAAGGACGCACAAGGCTGTGACGGCCAAGATTTAAACTCATGGACATGGCTGACAAACCCTTTACACCTGAGCCGCGCTTTAACGCCAATAAAAAGGTTTCTGCTTGGTCGTTCAGATGATGCCCAGTGACAATATAGGCGGGTTCATTACTCGCTTTAGTTAATGCTTGATAGCGACCATCGCGGGCTAGTGCTTCTAAGCTGTGCTGCGCTTGTTTTTTTAAATTAAGCTCAAAGCTGACAAACGGTAAGGCATAGTGCTGAGCTTGCTGTTTTGCAAACGCTTGCCACTGCTTTGCATTGGGGCTTAACCCATGATTTACATGACAAACTTTAATCGGGTTATTCAATTGCCCTTGTTGCTTTAACTTCGCTAAAACAACAAGTAACACTTGCGAGTCAACGCCACCGCTGTAAGCAATAACAATAGGTTGTTTGGCTATGCTGTCAAAGAAGTTCAGCAATGTCGATTCAATAATATTCACAGCGTTAATAAAACATATTGGAATGTGGCACTAAATGATGTCTCTAGAGCAGAAAATAAAAAGCGACCTTAAGTCGGTCGCTTTAATAAGATATTAACAATAACCGAACGACATTAACTTGTCGTAACGACTATCAATTAATTCTTCATTTGACAGCTTATCAAGCTCAGCAAGATCGGTTTTCAGCGCTTGTTTAAGCAAAGCGGCCATTTGATCCATATCACGATGCGCGCCACCTAGCGGCTCTTCAACAATGCTATCAATCAACTCTAACTCTTTAATACGCTTAGCGGTAATGCCCATAGCTTCTGCGGCTGTTGGTGCTTTTTCAGCGGTTTTCCATAAAATAGACGCACAACCTTCTGGCGAAATAACAGAATAGGTTGAATATTCAAGCATATTCACTTTATCGCCCACACCAATGGCTAATGCGCCACCTGAGCCGCCTTCCCCAATGACAGTACAAATAATTGGTACGTTCAAACGCGCCATTACTTTTAAGTTGGTGGCAATCGCTTCACTTTGACCACGCTCTTCTGCGCCAATGCCAGGATAGGCACCTGGGGTATCAATAAAGGTGATGATCGGCATGTTAAAACGCTCAGCCATTTTCATTAAACGCAGCGCTTTACGATAACCTTCAGGACGTGGCATACCAAAGTTACGTTTAACTTTTTCGTTGGTTGACCGGCCTTTTTGATGACCAATAACCATCACAGGGCGACCATCTAAACGTGCGGTACCGCCAACAATGGCACTGTCGTCAGCATAAGCACGATCACCGGCCAGTTCATCAAACTCGGTAAAAATACGCGGTAAATAATCTAAAGTGTATGGGCGCTGAGGATGACGGGCAACACGCGCCGTTTGCCATGGGTCTAAACCTGAGAATATTTTTTTAGTCAGATCGTTATTTTTCTCTCGCAGTTGCGCAATTTGCTCTTCTAAATCAAGATCGAGCTCTTGGCCATTGTTGACCAATTGTAGTTCTTCAATTTTCGCTTCAAGCTCCGCAATCGGCAGCTCAAAATCTAAAAAATTTAATGACATATGATTATTATTACCTATGTTGTCTCGAAGTACCGCTAATAAACGTTACCTATTTAAATTTCAATTCGACTTGCTGTTCACCTAACAAGGTTTTCAAATTGTGTAATAGCGTGTCGCTTGGCGATACGCGCCATTGTACCCCCAACTCTAACATAGCTTGCGCTTCATCTCTTTGATAAAACACACGAATTGGGCAAGTACCATCTTTATAAGGCGTTAACACGCTTGTAAATTGCTCTATAAATGTTGCCGATACGTTATTTTTATCAACCTGTATGTCAAGTGAGGAAACATAGTTCTCACGAGCATCGGCGATGGTCATAATATCTCGGGCGGTCATTGTAATACCCCCAGAGTAATCATCAAAGCTGACCTGTCCGCTACAGACCAAAATTGCATCAGAAATCAGTAATTCCGCGAATCTATCATAGTCATCGGGGAACAAACGTATGTCCATACGGGCACTTTTATCATCAAGCGTTACCAATGCCCAACGACGACCGCGTTTATTCACCAATACCCGTACCGCTAACACTAAGCCAACCGCAACTGTGGTTTTGTCTTTATTGGTTGGTTGTAAACTGACCAAGCGCCCCGTGGCATAGCGCTTAATTTCATGTAAATAACGGTTTATTGGATGTCCCGTTAAATATAAACCTAAAGTTTCTTTTTCGCCATCAAGCCATTGCTCTTCAGGCCACATAGCAACGTTTTTAAATGCTTGTCGATTATCTTCAGGCTCTTCGTTAATAAGACCAAATAAATCATTTTGCCCAAGTGCTTGCGCTTTTGCATGTTGCTCGGCTGCTTTTATCGCTTCCGGTAATGACTCAAACAATGCCGCGCGATGAGGGCCATTGTCATTTTTCGGACCAAGAGCGTCCATGGCGCCGGCTTTAATTAATTTTTCTAACACCCGCTTATTGGTTTTCTTTAAATCAATGCGGGCACAAAAATCAAATAAGTCAACAAACTCGCCATCGCTTTCACGGGCAGCGATTATCGCTTCTATTGGCCCTTCACCGACACCTTTTATCGCGCCGATGCCGTAGATGATTTGATCGTTTTCATTAACGGTAAATTTATACTGACCACTGTTCACATCAGGCGGCAGTAAATCAAGCCCCATATTGGCACATTCATCCACTAAGGTGACAATTTTATCGGTGTTATCCATATCGGCCGACATCACCGCCGCCATAAACGGCGCCGGAAAATGGGTTTTCATCCACAAGGTTTGATAAGACACTAAGGCGTAAGCGGCTGAATGCGATTTATTAAAACCATAGCCGGCAAACTTTTCAACCAAGTCAAAAATTTTCATGGCGAGTTCGCCATCAACGCCACGCCCTACGGCACCTGCCTCAAATCCGGCCCGCTGCTTGGCCATTTCTTCTGGTTTTTTCTTCCCCATAGCACGACGCAACATATCAGCACCACCGAGTGAGTAGCCGGCCAGCACTTGAGCAATTTGCATTACTTGTTCTTGATATAAAATAATGCCGTAGGTGGGCTCAAGAATAGGTTTTAAATCAAGATGCTGCCACGTTTCATCAGGGTAACTAATGGCTTCACGGCCATGTTTACGCTCGATAAAGTTATCAACCATACCTGACTGTAACGGCCCAGGCCTAAATAACGCGACTAGCGCGATAATATCTTCAAAGCAATCGGGTTTAAGCTTAGCGATTAAGGACTTCATGCCACTTGATTCAAGTTGGAAAACCGCGGTGGTTTCGGACTTTAATAGCACTTTAAAACTGGCTTTATCTTCCAGATCGATGGCGGCGATATTGATCGGCTCTTTACCGTCTCTTAACAGTTTTTCATCCGCCATTTCAATGGCCCACTGCAAGATAGTTAAGGTACGTAGCCCTAGAAAATCAAATTTAACTAACCCGGCATCTTCAACGTCATTTTTATCAAATTGCGTAACGGGGTTTTTACCTTCTTCATCACAATAAAGTGGCGCAAAGTCAGTGATGGTGGTGGGCGAAATAACCACACCACCGGCGTGTTTACCGGCATTTCGAGTTGTGCCCTCAAGAATTCGGCACATATCTATCAGGTCTTTTACGTCACTGTCTTGCTCATAAACCTCCGGCAGTTTTGGCTCTTCTTCAAAGGCTTTCGCTAAAGTCATACCCGGTGTTGGCGGGATCAACTTAGAGATACGATCAACAAAACCGTACGGGTGCCCCAACACGCGGCCAACATCGCGAATTACCGCTTTCGCCGCCATGGTACCAAAGGTAATAATTTGTGAAACGGCGTCACGACCATACAATTCTGCGGTATGCTCAATTACCTCGTCTCTTCGGTCCATGCAAAAGTCAACATCAAAATCAGGCATGGAAACCCGTTCTGGATTTAAGAAGCGCTCGAAAAGTAAGTCGTACTCAAGCGGGTCTAAGTCGGTAATTTTTTGTGCATATGCCACCAAAGAGCCGGCACCCGAGCCACGTCCTGGGCCAACCGGAATATTATTATCTTTACTCCACTGAATAAACTCCATAACAATCAGGAAGTAACCGGGGAAGCCCATATTGTTAATCACGTCTAGCTCAACCGCTAAACGCTCATCATAAGGTTTTCGTTTCTCGGCGAAATCGGGGGCGTCTTTATCAAATAAAAACTCTAAGCGCTCTTGCAAGCCTTCTTCGGAGACTTTAACTAAGAAGTCTTCTATCGATAGCCCTTCGGTAGGAAAGTCTGGTAACACATATTCACCTAAGGTGACGGTAACATTACAACGTTTGGCTATTTCAACAGAATTCGCTAACGCCTCAGGTACGTCTTCAAACAGTGCCAGCATTTCTTCTTCGCTACGCAGGTATTGCTCTGGCGAATATTTTTTCGGGCGACGCTTATCATCTAAGGTGAAACCGTCGTGTATCGCCACGCGAATTTCATGAGCGTCAAAGTCTTCTGGCTCCAGAAACATCACTTCATTGGTCGCCACCACAGGCAGTTGATGGCGCTCAGCAAGCTCTACCGCAAGGTGGAGGTAATTTTCTTCGTCGTTGCGGCCGGTTCTGATCAATTCAAGATAATAACAATTGGCAAAATATTGCTGATAAAAGCCGATCATTTCATCGACAAGTTCGCTATTCCCTTTTAATAATGCTTTTCCGACATCACCCTCACGTGCACCAGAAAGTAATATTAAACCTTGTCTATGTTCTATTAACCAGTCTCTGTCTAAAACTGCACGACCTTGAATATGACCGCGCAAATAAGCTTTAGAAATTAACTCAGTTAAATTTTTATAGCCTTTATTGTTACTGGCTAATACCACAAGACGGGATAATTCATCTTCAAGTGCATCACTTTTTACCCAAAAATCACAACCAATGATCGGCTTTATACCTGCGCCGTGGGCAGCATGATAATATTTAACTAAACCACACAAGTTCGTTTGATCGGTAATGGCTAAAGCAGGCATATTTAAATCGGCGGCTTTGCTCACAATAGGCTTAACTTTTTTTAAGCCATCTGACATGGAAAAATCGCTGTGTATTCTTAGATGAATAAACTTAGGATCGCCTGCACTGGCTAGTTGATTAGCTTCACTGTCGGCGATTGGGAACTCAGATTCAGGCATCTATTACTCTAATTATGTTTAGTGTGCTAATCAGCATTGGCAAGTACATTCGCTACCGGCTTAAAACTCCTACGATAACAGTCAAGTACACCATGTTCGATAATTTTTTCTAAATGCGCTTTGGTTGGATAACCTTTGTGCTGGGCAAAACCGTAATAAGGGTAAAGTTTATCAAGGGCGATCATTTCATCGTCTCTTTCTACTTTTGCTAAAATAGACGCGGCACTGATCTCCGCCACTCTAGCATCGCCTTTCACCACACTTTCGCTGGCAATATTACCGCTTTCATGACCAAAAGTAGGACAACGATTACCGTCAACTAATACGTAGTCTGGCACCACGCTTAATCCTTGCACCGCGCGTTGCATGGCAAGCATAGTGGCATGGAGAATATTAAGAGTATCGATTTCTTCGGGTGACGCTCGCCCTACCGACCAAGCAATAGCGCGTTGTTTTATTTCTACTGACAACAACTGCCTTTTTTTCTCAGAAAGTTTTTTCGAGTCCATTAACCCTTCAATCGGGTTATCTGGGTCTAAGATCACCGCGGCGGTTACCACATCGCCCACTAAAGGCCCACGGCCCACTTCATCAACACCGGCAATGCAGTATGCAACGGGGTATTCAAATGGTGGAAGAATTTTTTTAACTGCTGGCATAATTACTCAGTTTTATTATAAAAGGTCGATAACCGCTTTCGCCGCTTGTTCGCTGGCATTTTGCTTAAGCATATGATGAATATCTGTATAGGCTTGATTTAATACTGATTGGTCTTCGAATAGACGCTCTTTGACTAAGGGTAAAATATTGTCAACCGTAACCTTAGCTTGCAGTAACTCAGGAACTAAACTTTTATTGGCCAGTAAATTCGGCAATGAAAACCATTCCAGCTTCACAAAGCCCTTAAACATATGATAAGTCAGTGGATTAAATTTATAACAAATCACCATAGGACGTTTTATTAATGCCGCTTCTAAGGTCACGGTGCCTGAGGCGGTTAATAAACAATCACTTGCGGCCATCACTTGTTGCGTTTTACCAACAATAACTTTTACCGCGAGCTCTGGCGCTATTTTTTGCTGCAGGTCACGAAATTGCTGCGCTCTTTGTTCGCTGATCATAGGCACAACAAATTGCAGCTCTGTGGATTGTGCTTGCGCGCTAGTTAACAATTTTTTCGCGGTTTGTAAAAACGGCTCAACTAAGCGTGACAGTTCACCACCGCGGCTACCCGGCATCAGCGCCAGTATTTTTGCATTTTCAGGTAACGCCAGTGCCTGTCGCGCGGCTAATTTATCCGAAACCAAGGGAATATCATCAGCGAGTGAATGTCCGACAAAAGTACAAGGTATTTGGTGTTTATCATAGAAGGCTTTTTCAAACGGCAGTAACGAAAGCACCATATTGGTGGCTTTGGCAATTTTAAAAACCCGCTTTTCACGCCAAGCCCAAACTGATGGGCTAACATAGTGTACGGTTTTTATTGCTTGTGCTTTTAACCTTGCTTCTAAAGTAATATTAAAATCAGGCGCGTCAATACCAATAAAAACATCAGGCTTATGGGCAATAAAATACTCGGTTAAGGACTTTCGAATATGCAATAACCGGCGTAAACGCCCGAGCACTTCAAAAACCCCCATTACCGAAAGTTCTTCCATATCGAATAAGCTTTCAAAGCCTAATGCCAACATTTTAGGGCCACCTATACCAATAAACTTGGCATTAGGGTAATGCTGTTGCAATTGTTGCATTAAACCGGCGCCTAAAGTGTCGCCAGAATGTTCGCCAACAACCATAGCGAATGTTAGTGCTGTATTATTCATATGTGAGCTAACCGGTACCTATGGTGCGTAAAGAGGTTAAATGCTGTGCTTTTTTATCTGTTTTTAACTAGCGAATAATGCCGCGGCTAGAGTTTTTAATAAACTCTGCAAACAGAGTTAACTCCGCCATATTATTATCTAAATCGGCAATTTTAGTCATTGCTTCATCAACGGTTAACCCTTGACGATATACCGCTTTGTAAGCTCGTTTAATATTTAAAATCACCTCTTTGTCAAAACCTCGACGTTTTAAACCTTCGCTATTTAAACCAAAAGGTTTAGCGGGTTGCCCCGATGCCATCACATAAGGTGGGATATCTTTAAGAATAAGTGAATTAGCACCAACAAAACAATGATCGCCAATATGACAAAATTGATGCACGCCGGTCATGCCGCCAATAATAGCGTGATCACCAACATGCACATGGCCCGCAATTGACGCGCCATTAGCCATAATACAATGACTACCCACCATACAGTCATGGGCAATATGGGTATAGGCCATAAACAAATTATTGCTACCGATTTGCGTTAGGCTGTCATCTTGGATAGTACCGCGATGGACGGTACAATATTCGCGAAAAATATTGTTGTCACCAATCACCAGCTCCGTCGGCTCTCCGGCATATTTTAAGTCTTGGCAATCTTCACCAATTGACGCAAATTGAAAAACTCGATTGCCTTTGCCGATGCGTGTTGGCCCGTTAATAACCACGTGCGAACTGATGTGACAATCATCACCGATAACCACATTAGCAGCGATATAGGTCCATGGACCAATTTTTACATTCTTTCCGATCACCGCACCATCTTCAATAATGGCTTGCGGGTGAATTAGTGACTTTGAATTACTCATATTATAATGCTCTTCTTGCACACATTAAATCGGCACTGCATACCACTTTGCCATCAACTTTCGCTTCGCCATAAAATTTCCACATGCCACGACGCTCTTTCACAAACTCCAGATGCAAGTGCATGGTATCTCCGGGATAAACCGGTTTTTTAAACTTGGCATTGTCAATTGAGGCAAATAAAAACAGTTCTCCATCACCTTTATCTTCGACGGATTTAAAGCCTAAAATACCACTGGCTTGGGCTAACGCTTCCAAAATAAGTACGCCGGGGAAAATAGAAAAACTTGGAAAATGTCCCATAAACGCCGGTTCGTTTACCGTGACGTTTTTAATGGCATGAATTGATTTTCCTGGTACATAATCAAGTACTCGATCAACCAATAAAAACGGATATCGGTGTGGGATAAGGGCTTTAATTTCTTCAATATCAATAATGTTATTTTTTGCTTCCAAGATTCATTCCTCTGTTTTACGACGATAACAACCCCTGACTTAGCTGTTATCGCGGGTAATTTCTTTTTCTACGTTAGCAACACGTTTGGTTAATGACTCAAGCTTGCGAATGCGGGCATTATTCTTGTGCCATTCTTTATTCGGTTGACACGGCATGCCCGATGAATAGACGCCAGGCTCAGTTAGTGACTTTGTTACCATAGTCATACCGGTAAAGACACAACCATCAGCAATATTTATATGACCGTTGATACCAACTAAACCGGCGATAACACAATTTTTACCCACTTGTGTGCTACCGGCAATAACACTACACGCAGCGATGGCAGTGTTTTCCCCAATAACGACATTATGCGCTATCTGAATTTGATTATCTAAAATAACACCATTATTGATAATAGTATTCCCTAATGCGCCTCTGTCTATCGTAGTACTTGCGCCTATTTCAACATTATCACCAATGATAACCGTGCCTAATTGCGGTATTTTAACCCAGGCACCTTGGTTATTGGCGTAACCAAAGCCATCTGAGCCCACCACGCTATTGGCGTGTATTGCACAGTTTTCGCCGATAACAACACCGTGATAAATACTAATATTTGACCAAATCGTTGAATTTGCGCCAATTTTCGCAGCAATACCAATAAAGCTACCCGCACCGACGCTAACATTATTGCCAATGGTGACACCGGCTTCAACAACCGCATTCGCTCCGATAGTTACACCTTCGCCTAAGGTAACATCTTCAGCAATAACAGCGCTCGGGTGAATTGCGTTCGCGGGTTTTGGTGTGGTATCAAGTAATTGTGCCACTAAGGCATAACCCATATAAGGATTATCCATAACCAAGGCGTTGTGCTGACATTTATCAGCATCGGCTTCTGTAACGATAACCGCACTGGCTTGAGCACTGGCTAATTGCGCACTATATTTTCGATTTGATAAAAATGCGATTTGGCCGGTAGTTGCCTCCGCTAAGGTGGCAATGCTAGAAATTTCACACTGTTTGTCGCCATGAACAACGGCGCCAATTTTTTCAGCAATATCTGCAAGCGTATAACTCATAAGCTTCAACTTTTTTAGAGGTAATAATATTAAGTTGGCCATAGCCATCTCGGTAAAGATAAGCGCTAGCCACTGGGGGACTAAACGCAATATTCCGAATCAAATTGATTCGGAATATTAACATAGACGAGCCGGCGACAATAAAACCTTATCTAGGTTATTATTGTTTTGCCTAACAGCAGCGGGTTATTTTAATTTGCTGACTTGTTTAACCACTTCTGATGTGATGGTACTGCCTGGTTTTGCATAAATTACCGCACTTTGTTCAAACACAAAGTCATAGTCGCCTTTAGCGGCAACATTATCGATAGCTTGACGAACTAAAGCGATAATTTTATTTTGCTCTTCATTCTTACGCATACCGGTTTTTTGTTGAAAAGCTTTACCTTTAGTTTGGTAGTCTTGGTAAAGTGCAGCGATTTTACCATCTAATTCAGAAATTTCTTTTGCGCTCATTAGCGAGCCATCGCGTTTTTTCTTTTCTTGCTGATATTTAATATCTTGCTCTAACTGTGCTAAAACGGCTTTTTCATCTTTAAATTCAGCTTCTAAACTTTGCATTACCGCAGCTGTTTGAGGAATTTTACCCATCACTTCTTGGAAATTTACTACAGCAATTTTTTGATCTGCCGCCATCGCTGAGCTTGCTAATAAAAGTCCTGATGCTGTGGTTGCGATTGCAATAGATTTAATCAATTTTTTCAATTTGTACTCCTAAAATATTTTCCAATATTTCTGCTATTTTTTTTGTCTGCGGTAGTTATACCGCCTCCGCTAATTTGGTTCAAGCCTATTTATTTAAACAAGCGGCAATTATCATCATTTACCGCTTAATTATAGTCTTGGCTAAAATGTTTGACCGATATTAAAACTAAAGAACTCAGTATCATCACCGTCTTCTTCTTTTAATGCTCTAGCAAAACTAAATATCATCGGTCCCATCGGTGAAATCCATTGTAACGAAAGACCCGCGGACGCACGATAACGACCAACATCGGAAAAGTCGTCTATTTTTTCAAGTTCTAACGGGCTTAAGTTTTGATAACTGTCGAGATCAAACTCTGTATCCCAGACATTACCGACATCAACAAAGAAACTAGTACGGACACTATTGGCGTAGCTTTCATCCAAAAATGGCGTTGGTAAGATCAATTCAGCGCCAGCAAGCACAATGGCATTACCACCAACTGAACGCCTTGATGTTTCAATAAAGTCGTGATCTTGACCTAAACAACAACCGTTGCCTGATTCGCCAAAAGTTGGTGTACCATTAGTCGAGGTAGGACGGCGATATATCGCGCGTGGGCCAACGGTATTAGACTTAAAACCTCGTAATGTTCCCGAACCACCGGCTCTAAAATTTTCCCAAAACGGTAATATTTGGTCATTGCCATCAAGCGTGTCGTAACCGTTACCATAGCCGAGCTGAAACTTGGTTAATATTGTCCAACTTTGATCGCGTGTCAGTGGGAAGTACCATTTAGTGTCTAAATTAAGCTTAAAGTAATTCACGTCTGAGTTCGGCGTGGTCATCTTATACGAAATGGTTTGTTGAGAGCCGTCCGTTGGGAATGTGCCACGGTTTAACGTTGAACGCGATATGCCAATATTAAAATCGAAATTTTCGAACTCTAAACCACCATCGGGATCATTAGGATCTGAATATAACTCATAAAACTTCTGAATTTGCTCATAGGTTTCTAAACGGGTAATCGCATTGTTTTTATACCCTAAACCTAAGCTTAAACGCACATATTCGTTGATAGGAAAACCTAAGGTCATACCTACACCATAAGTTTTATTGTTGTATTCAACAAGGTTGGCACTACCGGCATCAAATTCTTGATAGAAAAGGTTACCACCAAGTGAAACACCATCAACGGTAAAATAAGGGTCGGTATAAGATACACTGGCACTTTTAGAGTAACTCGAGGTGCTAATACTAAAACCTAAACGATTACCTGTACCCAAAAAGTTATTTTGTTGAATACCGGCATTTAAGCTCAATCTCGACGCAGAGCCGTAACCAATACCGGCGGTAAATGAGCCAGACGGTTGTTCTTTAACTTCAAAGTCAATATCAACTAAATCATCCTGACCGGGCAATTGGTTGGTTTCAAACTCAACCGTTTCCATGTAAGGTAAACGTTGCAACCAGGCTTTTGAGCCTTCAACTTGGCTATTTGATAACCAAGCACCTTCCATTTGGCGCATTTCTCGACGCAACACATGCTCAGCTGTCACGTGATTACCGGTAAAGTTAATACGGTTCACGTAAACACGCTTGCCAGGGTCAACCGATAATAAGAGTTTTACCGTTTTCGTTTCTTCATCAATTTCTGGAATAGTCACCACTTTTGGATAGGCATAACCATAGCGACCTAAAAATTTACTCACTAACTCTTCGGAATAAGTCACCAAGGCGCCATTGTAAAGTTCATTGGTTTGAATAGGCGTTATTGCACGAATGGTTTCTTCAAATCCTGCCATGTCGCCAATAAAGTCAACTTCACTGACAGTATAAACATCACCTTCGGTGACATTAAGTGTGATATAAACCGCTTCTTTATCGGGTGTCATTGACACTTGGGTTGAGTCGACTTTATATTGCAAATAACCGCGATCAAGATAATAACTCTTAATCGTTTCCATATCGCCTTGCAGTGTTTGCTTTTGATAACGATCTTGCGCCATAAAATCCCACCATGGCGAATCATAGGTCAGTTCGATACGATCGAGTAATTCCGCATCGGAAAAGGTTTCATTACCAACAATATTGATTTGCTCAATCGCCGCCGCATCACCTTCATTAAATTTAAAGGCAATATTGACGCGATTACGCGGCAAGTGAGTCACTTGTGCTTCAACGTCGGCATTGTATTTACCGACACCGTGATAAAAGTCTTCTAACCCCACTTCAATGCCTGAAATAACCGTCATATCCAAGGTTTCACCAACACGAATATCACTGCCATCAAGGCTTTCGGTTAACTGCTCTTCTTTTAAGTCCTTATTACCATCAAAGGTTATCGCGCTGATGGTTGCTCTTTCACGGACACGATAAATCACCGTATTGCCATCGCGTGAAACCGCGACATCACCAAAATGGCCCGACTTATAAAGTGCCTTGATTGATTGTGAAACACGAAATTCGTTTAAGGTGTCACCCACATTAAATGGGATATGGGTTAACGCCGCGCCCAACGCAACGCGTTGTAAGCCTTTAACTTGAATATCTTCTACTTGAAAATCGTCAGTAGCTTGTACTGATGTTCCCAAACTACCTAGTAATACCGCCAGGGCAAGTTTTTTAATAATCATAAAATATTAACTTTATATACTTCTTTTAGTTATAATCGCGATAAATCGTTAAATATGGCGAGACTCATTAAGCTTAGTAGCGCTATAGTACCAAATTTAAAACCTATTTCTTGTATTTTTTCCGGTACAGGTTTCCCTGTAAACAGCTCGATAACATAATAAAACAAGTGTCCTCCATCTAATACCGGCAAAGGTAGAAGGTTGATTATGCCAAGGTTGATACTGATCAGTGCTAAAAAGCCTAAAAAGTAAACAAAACCATAATCAGCGCTCGTGCCTGCCCCTTGGGCAATAGCAATAGGGCCACTTAAATTTTTCACTGAGACATCACCAGTAATTAACTTACCAATCATGTCAAAACTTAGTATCACTAAATTCCATGTTTTCAACACACTTTGCCCAAGGGCATCGATAGGTCCATAGGCCTGTTCAAACAAATATGCTTTTGGATAAGGCTCTGCTGTCGGTTGCACCCCTAAATATCCAACCACTTTATTGCCTGAATCTTTTGCTTCGGGCTTTACAGCAAGTGATATTTCCTTAGCGTCACGTAAAATCGTCACTAAAACATCTTGCTCAGGAAAGCGTTTTATTTGCTCAGCAAATGTTTGCCATTGACCATTGATGCTTTTACCTGCGATGGCCACTAGTTCATCACCCACTTGCAAACCGGCTTTTTGTGCTGGGCTGTCGTCAGCAACAACCGCCAATACCGCATTAATTTTCGGACGATATGGCACTAAACCTAAACTCGTCACCGCTGACTCTTTTTCTGGTGAAAATGCCCAATTTTCGGTGTTCAACTGAAAGTCACTGCTTGATGCGCGTTCAGGTGACTTCACCGTTAAAGTAACATTGTTATCCCCTATCGCGCTGACTAAAGCTAAATTCACGTCTTGCCAATCTAAGGTTTTTTCACCTGAAACGGCAATAATTTCTCCCTTGCTTGGCAGCTTTGCTTGCGCCGCAATGGAACCTGCACTTACTTCACCAATGATGGGTTTAACACTCGGTACACCAATTAAAAACATCAAATAAAAGGCTAAAATAGCAAAGGCAAAATTCGCTAACGGACCAGCGGCAATAATGGCGATGCGTTGGTAGACAGTTTTAGCATTGAAGGTGCTCGTTATTTGCTCGGCGCTAACCTCATCGACGCGGCTATCGAGCATTTTTACATAGCCACCAAGCGGTATCATGGCAATCACAAATTCAGTGCCGTGGCGATCATATCTTCGCCAAATGGCTTTACCAAAACCAATGGCAAAGCGCTGAACTTGCACACCGTTTTTACGGGCGACCCAAAAGTGCCCATATTCATGAACGGTAATCAAAATACCAAGCGCGATGACAAAAGATGCCAAATTCCAAATAAAGTCTACCATGCTACATCTCTTTCATTGCGCGTTTGTTTATTCATTATTGATTAACGATTGGGCAAAAAGTCGCGTTTTGTTGTCTAACGCGACCACATCATCAATTGATGTCACCTTTTCTGAGACAAATTTATTCACAGAAGTTTCATTTATTTTCGCGATATCAGTAAATTTAATTTGCTTGTTTAAAAAAGCCTCAACAGCAATTTCATTAGCAGCATTGAGTGCTGTACAAGCGCCCTGGCCACTTTTACAGGCTTCAATCGCTAATTTTAAATTCGGATATTTGACAAAGTCGACATCTTGAAATTCGAAAGATTGGGTTGAAAAAAAATCTAATGGCGCCACACCTGAGTCAATACGCTGTGGAAAGCTCAAGGCATGAGCAATTGGCGTGCGCATATCGGGATTGCCCATTTGCGCGAGCACTGAGCCATCTTTATATTGCACCATTGAATGTATGGTACTTTGCGGGTGCAATACCACCTGAATATTCTCAGGCTCAACATTAAACAGCCACTTAGCTTCGATAAACTCTAAACCTTTGTTCATCATAGTGGCTGAATCGACCGAGATTTTACGACCCATATCCCAATTAGGGTGAGCACAAGCTTGCTCAGGTGTTACGTGCTCAAGCGTATCGTTAGACCATGTTCGAAACGGACCACCTGAACCGGTTAGCAAAATTTTACTGACCCCTTCGTTGGCAAGGTTGCAATAACCCGGTTGTTGTTGCACGGTTAACGGCAGGCATTGAAATATCGCATTGTGTTCGCTGTCAATCGGTAGCAGTTGTGCGCCTGATTGTTTTACCGCGTCAATAAATATCGCACCAGATGTGACTAAAGCTTCTTTATTGGCGAGCAATACCTTCTTACCGGCTTTTACCGCTGCTAAGGTCGGCAATAAACCGGAAGCGCCAACAATGGCGGCCATCACGGTATCTGTAGCTGGCTCTTGTGCTATGGTTTCAAGGGCATTTACACCAGACAAGACCTCGATACCGCTTACGTTTTCGGCAACAAGTTTGTTAGTAAGCATCTCTGCATGTACGTTAGATACCATCACCACTTGACTTGGGCGAAATTCCAAACATTGCGCGAACATTTCATCAACGCTAGCATTGGCTGATAAACTAACAATATCGAATTTTTCAGGATGCAATCGCACCACATCTAATGTGCTCTGACCGATCGAGCCGGTAGAGCCTAAAATACACAGTTTTTGCATTTAACCTACCAACCTAAATACGCATAACATAACGCATAAATAGGGGCTGTTGCCGTTAAGCTGTCGATACGATCCAGTACACCACCGTGTCCGGGCAGTATTGAGCCACTATCCTTGACGCCTGCTTGGCGTTTAAACATGCTTTCGTTTAGGTCACCGAGAACCGAAATAGTGGTAATTAACATGGTAACCGGGATCACAATACGGTACTGCGCCATCGTCCAGTCAATAAAGTACCCGGCAATCGCCACCATAATACAGGCAAAAATCACCCCGCCTAAAAAGCCTTCAAGCGTTTTTCCTGGACTAACATTTGGCATTAACTTATGTTTCCCAATTGACTTACCGACAAAATAGGCGCCAACATCAGCACTCCAAACCATTAAAAATAGGAACATTAATAGTTGTGCGCCGTGATAGCTATCAACTTGATAGTCGCTGCTTCGCAAAACCATAAAGGCAAGCCACGTAGGCACTAAGGTTAGCCAGCCAAAAAGACCGCGTACCGAACGATGACTTGACCAAAAACCACTACAACGTGGATATAGCACGGTTAAACCTGCTGATAATAACCACCACGCTACCGCTAACCACAGAACAATATTGACCTGTTCACTTAACAGTTTCGGTGCTTGCCACAATTGCTCTATCGGTATTATGTACCATAGTAACGCAATTAAGATGCTAGTAATGCCGACAAAAGCGAAACGACGTGGTTTGCTGGCAAAACCCATTAACGGTCCCCACTCCCATGCGCCAATCGCCATCACCACTAAGATAACCGCCGCAAAGTTGAGTAAAGAGAGATAAAAAATCGCTAAAATCGCCGCAGGTGCGAGTATTAATGCTGTAATAATACGTTGTTTTAACAAACGATATTCCTTAATTTATGCTAAGTATTTTTAGTTTTTATTGGTTACTTGTTCACCGGTTTGACCAAAACGCCGCTCGCGTCGATCGAACATGGTAATAGCTTTGGTAAATTCTGTTTCATTAAAGTCAGGCCAGAGTACTTCGGTAAAATACATCTCAGCATAGGCGGCTTGCCACAGTAAAAAGTTACTAATGCGATAATCGCCGCCGGTTCGAATTAATAGATCTAATGCTGGCAGCTCCGACAGACTTATTTGCTGATCAAGAGACGTTTCACTAATATCATCAACAGTGATTTCTTGACGTGCGACCTGCTCCGCCATTTTCTTCGCCGCTTGTGTGATATCCCAACGACCACCGTAATTTGCGGCAATCGACAATACCATACCGGTATTTTCTGCCGTTAATGCCTCTGAAGCTGTGATCATTTTTTGTAATTTATCAGAAAATTTACTCAAATCACCAATGACGCGAAACTTAATACCGTTTTTATGCAAGCGCTTAACTTCTTTGGTCAGCACAAACATAAATAAGTCCATCAGCACACTCACTTCGCTTTCAGGACGTTGCCAATTTTCACTACTAAAAGCAAATAAGGTGAGTGCCTTAACACCGTGCTTTGCCGCGGTTGATACCGACGCCCGTACGGAGTCAACGCCTGACTTATGCCCAACCACACGCTTTTTACCGCGCAACTGCGCCCAACGGCCATTGCCATCCATAATAATGGCGACATGCTGCGGTATTTTTACATCGTCTGCTAATACGAGATGAGCTTGTTGTTCTGTTGTACTCACATTGTCTCCAGAGTAGGCGTCGTCTTAAATATTTATTGGCATATGCAAAAACGCCGTAGTCATTATCTACGGCGTCATGGATTAAGCAATGAAAACTTTAGATTTCCATTAATTCCGTTTCTTTAGCGGCTAAAACTTCATCAACTTGCTTAATAAATGTGTCAGTAATTTTTTGCACTTCGTCTTCGCCTTGGTGCATTTCATCATCACTGATCTCTTTTTCTTTATTTAAGGCCTTAATATCAGAATTGGCATCGCGGCGTATATTACGAATAGCCACTTTACCGCCTTCGGCTTCACCGCGAACCACTTTCACTAAGTCTTTACGACGTTCTTCTGTTAGTGCTGGTAATGGAATGCGAATTAACGTCCCTTGTGATGATGGATTAAGGCCTAAGTCAGACTTTAAAATTGCTTTTTCAACCGCGCCAATCATGCCTTTATCAAATACAGTAATGGCTAAGGTACGCGCGTCTGGCACAGTAATATTGCCCACTTGATTTAGCGGTGTGTCCATACCGTAATATTCAACAACAATATTATCGAGTAATGAACGATGTGCACGGCCAGTACGTACTTTGTTCAAACTAATCTTTAATGACTCGATACTTTTCGCCATTCTTTCTTGAGCGTCTTGTTTTATTTCGTTTATCACTATGTTATTCCTGCACTAATTAATTTAAATTTTCTGCGTGATCGATTGTTGTACCTTCACCACCACCCATGATGACAGATCGTAGCGCGCCCGGTTTATTCATGTTGAATACCCGTAACGGCATGCTGTGGTCACGTGCGAGGGTAAAAGCAGCTAAATCCATCACTTGTAATTCTTTCTCTAATACTTCTTGATAGCTTAAATGACTGTATAAGGTAGCATCAGGGTTAGCGACCGGGTCTTCTGAATAAATACCATCGACTTTCGTCGCTTTTAATACTACATCCGCTTCAATTTCAATACCGCGAAGGCAAGCGGCTGAGTCGGTTGTAAAAAATGGGTTGCCGGTACCAGCACTAAAAATAACCACTCGACCTGATTTTAATAGGCTAATGGCGTCAGCCCAATTGTAACGGTCACAAACACCGGCAAGATCAATAGCCGACATTAACCGGGTGTTAACAAATGCACGATGCAAGGCGTCACGCATCGCTAAACCGTTCATTACCGTTGCTAGCATGCCCATTTGATCACCAACAACGCGGTTCATACCCGCTTCGGCAAGGCCTTTACCGCGAAACAGGTTACCACCGCCAATAACTAAGCCGACCTGAATGCCCATTTCGATTAATTCTTTAATTTCTTGTGCCATACGATCCAATACTTTTGGATCTATGCCAAAACCTTCTTCACCCATCAGGGCTTCACCACTAAGTTTTAAAAGGATCCGACGATACATTGGTTTGGGATTGGTGCTCATGTAATTAACATTCCTTAAGAATTTTTAAATTAAAATAAGTCTAGGCCTGATCGACCGCGGCTATTTTAATACGTTTAGCCAAGGTTCGAAAGTCAAATATGAAAAAAGTCTATTGTCGGCGCTATTTATCGCTTTTTACCGCCAAATTAGTGCGATATTTAAACTGAGCTTGTCAAACCAAGGTAAATTACTCTTGCTTGAATACGCCCTTGACGCTAAATTTTTGTCATAAAAAAAGCGCCAATTGGCGCTTTTTCAAGAAAGATGCATTAGCGTATCTTTATTCGCAATAACGAATTAAGCTTTAGCGGCAGCGATTTGTGCTTCAACTTCAGCAGCAAAATCTTCTTCTTTTTTCTCGATACCTTCACCAACTTCTAAACGTACGAAGCTAGAAACTGAGATGCCTTTCTCTTGTAAGATAGCACCAACAGTTTTCTTAGGTTCCATGATAAACGCTTGACCTGTTAAAGAAACTTCACCAGTAAACTTCTTCATGCGACCAGTAACCATCTTCTCAGCGATTTCTTCAGGCTTACCTTCGTTCATCGCCATTTCGATTTGGATGCGCTTTTCATTGGCAACAACATCAGCTGGAACATCGTCTGGCGTTAAGAATTCTGGCTTGCTTGCAGCAACGTGCATTGCAATGTGCTTCAATGATTCTGCATCACCTTCACCAGCAACAACAACACCAATAGTAGCGCCATGCTTGTATGAAGCTAATGTCGTACCTTCAACATAAGCAACACGACGAACATTGATGTTTTCACCGATTTTAGTCACTAATGCAATACGCTCTTCTTCAAACTTCGCTTGTAAGTCTTCGATAGAAAGCTTTTCAGCGGCAGCAACTTCAGCAACTTTGTTAGCAAATGCTAAGAAGTTGTCATCTTTTGCTACGAAGTCAGTTTGACAGTTAACTTCAACTAATGCGCCATCTTTAATGATGATTTGACCTTCAGCAGCGATGTTACCTGCTTTTTTAGCCGCTTTCGCTTGACCAGACTTACGCATGTTTTCAATTGCAAGTTCCATATCACCGTTAGCTTCTTGTAGCGCTTTTTTACAGTCCATCATGCCCGCAGCTGTGCGTTCACGTAATTCTTTAACTTGTGCAGCAGTAATTGCCATGAGTTTATTCCTCAAATATATAAAATGTCAGTCATTGCCACAACCAATATCGGTTGTGGCAATAGCAAAATAAAGCCTGTTAAAAACTGAAATTATTCAGCTTCAACAAAACCGTCTTTTTCAGCTTGTACTGCGATGTTTTGCTCACGACCTTCAACAACAGCGTTTGCAGCTGAGTCTAAGTATAAGGTCACAGCGCGAATCGCATCATCGTTACCTGGAACGATGTAGTCAACGCCATCTGGGTTTGAGTTTGTATCAACTACAGAAATTACTGGAATGCCTAAGTTGTTAGCTTCTTTAATAGAAATGTGCTCATGGTCAGCATCAATGATGAATAAAACGTCAGGTAAACCACCCATGTTTTTGATACCACCAAGGCTTTTCTCAAGCTTTTCCATTTCACGAGTACGCATTAACGCTTCTTTTTTAGTCAGCGCTTCAAAAGTACCGTCTGAAGTTTGAGCTTCAAGATCTTTTAAACGTTTGATTGATTGACGAACTGTTTTCCAGTTAGTCAACATACCACCTAACCAACGGTGATTTACGTAGAATTGATCACATTTAATTGCTGCATCTTTTACAGCATCGCTTGCAGCGCGTTTTGTACCTACGAATAAAACTTTACCTTTCTTAGAAGAAACGTTGCTTAATACAGCAAGCGCTTCGTTAAACATAGGAACAGTTTGTTCAAGGTTGATGATATGAACTTTATCGCGTGCACCAAAAATGTATGATTTCATTTTTGGGTTCCAGTAACGGGTTTTGTGACCGAAATGAACACCGGCTTTAAGCATATCGCGCATAGAAACGTTTGGCATGTTTTTTCCTTT
>JBMZDW010000023.1:0-41140 GCA_049614565.1 Cognaticolwellia sp.
AAAACACCATGAAATTCGTAGATGAAGTAGAAATTCGCGTAGAAGCCGGCGACGGTGGCAACGGTTGCGTTAGTTTTCGTAAAGAAAAGTACATTGAGTTTGGTGGCCCAAACGGCGGAGACGGCGGAGATGGCGGCGATGTTTACTTAATTGCTGATGAAAGCTGGAATACGCTAATTGACTATCGTTTTGAAAGGTTTCATCGCGCTAAACGTGGTGAAAACGGCAAAAGCCGTGACTGTACCGGAAAAAGCTCAGACGATTTACTGTTAAAAGTGCCGGTAGGGACACGCGCCATTGATGTTGACACCGGTGAGCAGTTGGGTGACTTAACCCAACATGAGCAAAAGCTATTAGTTGCTAAAGGCGGCTGGCATGGTTTGGGAAATACCCGCTTTAAAAGTAGTACCAACCGTGCGCCACGTCAGAAAACTGATGGTACGCCAGGCGAAATTCGCAATTTAAAACTGGAATTATTGCTATTAGCAGACGTTGGCTTACTGGGTTTACCCAATGCCGGAAAATCGACGTTAATTCGCAGTGTTTCGGCGGCAAAACCAAAAGTTGCTGATTATCCATTTACCACCTTAGTACCTAATTTAGGGGTAGTGCGTTTAGATTCACAACGCAGCTTTGTTATTGCCGATATTCCAGGTTTGATTGAAGGTGCTGCCGATGGCGCAGGTTTAGGGACACAGTTTCTTAAGCACTTAGAACGTTGTCGTATTTTATTGCATATTGTTGATGTAATGCCGGTTGATGGCTCAGATCCGCTTGAAAATGCGAAAACTATTATTGGCGAACTTGAAACGCATTCTGCTAAATTGGCCGATAAACCGCGCTGGTTGGTGTTTAACAAGCTAGATTTATTGTTAGAAGAAGAAGCGAAAGAAATTACCGATCGTATTATTGACGGCTTAGGCTGGGAAGGCGAAGTGCGTACAATTTCAGCATTTAACCGTACCGGCACCGAAGATTTATGCCAAGGGGTAATGAGCTTTATTGAAGCTTTACCGCCTGAGCAAGAAGAAACGCCTGTTGATGGTAAAAGCGTTGAATTTAAATGGGATACCTATCACGAAGACGCGATGGCAGACCTGCAAGACGATCTTGACGATGACGATTGGGACGAAGATGATTACGATGTAGAAGTGGAATACCGTAAGTAAGACACTTTATATAATCGCTTTACTGATTAATTTTTAAAGGTGTATTTGTCGCAAGACAATTGCACCTTTTTTGTTAAAGGGCTGCTATTTTTTGGTGACGATTACCGTCGTGAGTTTGAGTATTCGTTAAAGCGGTACATGTGAAAATGATGAGGTAGGCAGGTGAAATCTAATAACGTGTTGCTGGCAAAGTGTACAGTCAACCTCGCTTGTTAAAAATAAGTTAAATTATTTCACCCTATTTTTTTTGTCTGTTAATTATTCAATTTGTTCGATTTGTATTCACCTTTTTTATGTCGGGCATATGGTTTTTATTTTTTAGTTAATTGTTTTTTTTGAGTTTTATTGTATTTGTGTGGTTGCTCGCTTATTGTACATGAAATTTTTTTAGTACTGACAATGGTAAATTTAGTGTTTGACTAATAATATTTTAGTGTCGTAAATTTCGCGCCGTTAAGTATTCAAAGGAAATGATATGTCGTTATTTAGAAAGGAAGCTGTTTCCCATCAAAGTGAGCGTTTAACAGGTGCTATAACCTTAGCTCAACCATTATCGATCAAGCTAACTGTGCTAATCTTAGTATCTGTTGCTGTTGCTATTATCGCTTTCCTTTTTAGTGCTGAATACTCTCGTAAAGAAACCGTGCGTGGTTTTTTAATGCCAAATAAAGGCGTTATTAAAAGCTTCGCTAACCAAGGTGGCACCATAGAAAAACTGTGGGTTAAAGAAGGTGATAAAGTCACTAAAGATCAGTCTTTAGCAACAATTTTAGTACAACAAAGTAATGGTGAAGGTGTTGATTTAAGCGAGCAGCTTGCTGATCAACTCAATACTCAAGCAAATTTGTTGAGTGACGAAATAACTCAACATCAAGCATTAAAAGCGCAAGAGATACTTAACTTACAAGCTCAACATACAGCGTTAGAAAGTGAACAAATAGCACTTGAAAATCAATTAGCATTGGCTGAAGAAAAGTTAATATTGTTGAATGAACAGCAACTAGACTTTAATCAGCTCAATAAAAGTGGTTATTTATCTAACTTAGAAAAAGAGCGTCAACAACAGGCTTTACTTGAAGCAAAACAAGAGAAACAAAATATAGCTCGTCTATTGCTACAGCAAAAAAACAAATTAAACCAAGTTACCTTTAATATAAAAAATATTCCTCAACAGTACACTTTACGGATTAATAATCTAAAACGTCAGCAAGCAGATCTTCAACGTCAATTAGCTCAAGTCGCAAGTAATTATAAGTACACTATCACTGCAAGCAATAACGGTGTAGTAACGGGTATTCAAGTTGTTGAAGGTGAAACATTGTCGCAAAGTAAAGCACAATCTAAACCCTTGCTGCATATTTTACCTGAAGGCTCAGAGCTGATTGCTGAACTGTTACTACCTACTCGCTCTGCTGGTTTTGTTCAATTGGGTAATAATACTCGATTACGGTTTGATGCTTTTCCTTATCAACGATTCGGCTTCATTAAAAGTGAAATTACACGTATAGATCAAGCCTTGATATCCCCTAACGAAATTCAATTACCCATATCACTACAAGAGCCTGTTTATCGTTTACGTGCAAAGTTAAATCAACAACAAATGCAAGCGTTTGGCAAAGCATTTGATTTGAAAAGCGGCATGTTGTTTGAAGCAGATATCATGTTAGAGCAGCGCACATTAATTGAGTGGCTACTTGAGCCAATATATAGCCTAAAAGGTCGAGTAAGCTAACTGTAGGTCGGAATTTATTCCGACAAAAAAATATAACTCTAGTGATATGATCAACTGGTAACTAAATTTTTCTGATGAGAGAACTCTTTTTAAGAGTAACTTTGTTGGAAAATAAAGCGGCTGACTTTAGTCAAACTTTAGCGAGATAAACTAAAGCCAGCCTAATTAATCGCAGCCCTAACCTCAGGATTGCAAATCAACAACCCGACAATTAAATGTCGGATAAACGGAGTATAGCTTAATGGATAATTTAAACAATAATGAAATCCGTGAATTAGATGTAAATGAATTAAAGGATGTAACGGGCGGTAATCCTGCTTATATTGCAATAGCAGCAGGGGCAGGTTATCTTGCCATTCTTGATTCTGCATGGAGCTTTGGTAAAGGTTTAGGTGCTGGTATGTATGACGCTTTGCACTAAAATTTAGTATTAATTAGAAGGAAAAATATAATGATTAAAGAGTTAACAAGTGAAGAAATAAGTGCAGTTCACGGCGGTGGTGAAGGTGCAGAAGCTGCTGGTTATGTAGTCGGAAGAGTTATTGGTGGTGTTATGTATGCTGGTGGTGTGGCTGGAGGTGCATTAGGTAGCTTTGGTTCATGGTTAGGTGGCGCTATTTACGACGCTACCCATTAAAAAAATGTCAAAGAGAGGTACTCCTCTCTTTTCTATAAAAGGTATTTTATGAAAAAGTTAAAGTTATTTCTTAATGTATTATTTTCTTTAAGTGCTGTTGTTTGTTTAATAGTTGCTGTAAGTGATAGGTTAAATTTAAATACTTCTATTGTTACTAATAATGCATTTCAAAGTGCCTTATTACTTATTATTATAGGTTTTTTATCCGATAAACACCTTGTAAATAAATTAAAAGAAAATAGATAATAAACTTTTGTTCACGATTATAATACATAGCACTTAGTTGAATTGACCTTATTAACTAGGTGCTACCATATCCGACCAACGTAACATCACAATAATGTTTTTCTTGCTATAAAAAATAGCGTGCTAGGCTAACTTACACCTATGATAATAAATAATTTTAAACTTGACTTTCATTTTACTCACAAGCCTCCTTTAATTCTCCAGTCTGAAATTGCCGAGTGTGGTCTAGCCTCATTAGCTATGATTGCTAGTTACCATGGACATAAACTTGATATGGCTACCATGCGCAAACGTTTTTCGGCCAACTTAAAAGGCATGAACCTTCAACAGCTTATCGAGTTAGGTGATAGTTTAGGGTTGGCTAGTCGAGCATTACAATGCCCCATAGATGAAGTACATAAGCTCGCTACTCCTTGTATTTTGCATTGGGATTTAAATCATTTTGTGGTGTTGACTCAGGTTTCAGGTAAAGGCTCTCACCCATCGAAAGGCGCTAAATTTTATATCAATGATCCCGCAGTAGGTAAACGCACATTGACCGCTGAAGAGTTTAATAAGCACTATACGGGGATTTGTTTGGAGTTAACTCCTACCAGTAAATTTGAGGTTAAAGAAGAGCAATCTCAAATGAAGTTCTCTCAATTGTGGAGTTCAATGTCAGGCTTAAAAGCGGGACTATTCAAATTAATTGGTTTGTCTCTTGTGTTGCAGCTATTTGCTTTAATGACCCCTTATTATATGCAGTGGGTAGTTGACGAGGTTTTAATTAGTTTTGATAAACCATTACTGACTGTATTAGCTATTGGCTTTGCTTTAATTGCTATTATTTCTGTGGTGACTAATGCAGTTCGCAGTTGGTTAATATTACGACTTTCTAGTTTGCTTAATATGCAAATGGGCGTAAATCTCCTCAGGCATTTATTACGTTTGCCCATGAACTATTTTGAGTCACGGCATATTGGTGACATAGTTTCGCGTTTTGGCTCTCTTGCCCAAATACGTGAGCGTATTACCACAGGTTTTGTTGAAACACTGGTCGATGGTGTGATGGCTATCACCGTATTGATCATGATGGCACTTTATTCATTGAAACTTACCACAGTGGTACTTGGTGCAATAGCTTTATATACCATAGTGCGTTTAGCCTTATATCGTCCACTACATCAAGCGACTGAAGAGATGATTCAAAACTCCGCGAAAGAGCAATCAAATTTTTTGGAGAACATTCGCGGTATGCAAACCATTAAGCTGTTTGGCAATGAGTCTCAACGACAAGGCGTTTGGCAAAATCGCTATGCTGAAGTTATTAATAGTGAAATCCGTTTAGGGCGTTTAAATATCAGTTTTGATTCGTTTAATAAACTGTTATTCGGTTTGGAAAATGTCTTGGTGATTTATTTTGCTGCGATTATGGTGATGGCAAACACTTTATCCGTTGGTATGGTATTGGCTTTTATCGCCTATAAAGGACAATTGACTGACAGATTTGCCAACCTTATCGAGCAAATTATTCAATTTAAAATGATGCGCTTACATCTTGACCGTATTGCTGATATTGCTTTAACTGAGCAAGAGGCTAATAGAGAAGGTGAAGCTACGTTTTCAAATAGTGAAGGTCAAGAGCCAAAAGGTCAATTAACGCTTGAGAATATCTGTTTTAGTTACAGTGATGAGCAAGCGCCAATTTTAAATAATGTTAATTTAGCTCTTGAAGCTAGTGAGTCTATTGCTATTACTGGCCCGTCAGGGGCTGGTAAAACCACCTTGATGAAAATTATGCTCGGTTTATTACAACCAACTTCAGGTAAGGTTTATCTTGATGGTAAAGACATCACCCAAGTCGGTCTTAAAAATTATCGTAAAAAAATAGCGGCAGTGATGCAAGACGATACATTGCTTGCTGGCTCTATCGCAGATAATGTTAGTTTTTTTGATCCGCAACCTAATTATTTAAAGATAGAGCAATGTGCTCACTTAGCCGCTATTCATGAGGATATAAACAAAATGACCATGGGTTATAATTCCTTAGTTGGCGATATGGGGTCAAACTTATCGGGTGGTCAAATACAGCGATTATTACTAGCTCGTGCGCTTTATCAATCGCCTTGCGTGCTATTTATGGATGAAGCAACCAGCCACCTTGATAAAGACAATGAAGCTAAAATTAGTGAACAAATTCAGCATTTACCTATGACACGTATTATGATCGCCCACAGGCAAGAAACGATCAATATGGCTGAAAAAGTTTATCAATTGAACAACGGCACTTTAATCGATTTGAGTGAAATATGTTCCCAATCAGCTGGTTAGAAAGTGGTCGTGTTAAATTATAAGCGATGTTAATAACTAAAGATTATAAAAGAATTTTTCTGATGAGATTGTTTATTTAATATTAATCATCTTGTTGGAGAGTGGAGTGGCTGACTTTAGTGAAACTTTAGCGAGATAAACTAAAGCCAGCCTATTAATCGCAGACTCAATATGATTCTGCAAATCAATAACCCGATAACTTAATGTCGGATAAATGGAGTATAACATTATGCGTGAACTAAAAGTTAATGAAATCGAACAAGTAAACGGTGGTGGTGCTAAAGAATTGGCTATTGGTGGCCTGTCGTTAGCTGGAGGATTAAATTCAACAGTAGCAGGTTATGCAGCCGCTGCTGCGTGGGGAGGCCCTGTTGGTTGGGCCGTTGGCTTAGGAGCAGCAGCAGTTTATGGTGGAATGGCTTTGTTTGTAGCTTATTCGGTAGAGTAAAGAATAAATGTAGCTAGGTATACCTAGCTACTTTCATCAAGAGAAGGAATTAACACGATGAGAAAATCAGTGTACTTATCAATTTTGATTTTTGTAGTATTTCAAATCATTTCTGACGTTTTAAGTTACAACACTCAGCTTAAAATAGACTCTTTTGCTTCGGTAGAGACAATTGATAATTTAGATTTAACGACAATTATATTAATTAAATACACTTTCACTGTTGGTGTTTTTTTAGCTGTTGAGGTTTTGGATTTTATTACATCAGACAAGCATAAAAATGAATCAAATTAATCCGAACACGCAATAGAACCATGGAAAGTAAATTGGATTTTTTTTAAAAAAGACAGCCCTTTAGTTCTTCAAGCCGAAATTGCTGAATGCGGTTTAGCTTCAATAGCTATGTTCGCTAGCTATTTCGGTCATAAACTTGATAGGCCAGCTATGCGTAAACGCTTTTATACTAACTTGAAAATGAACCTTCAACCGTTAATGGAATCAGGTTAGTTTAGGGCTAGCGAGCCGCGCTTTGCAGTGCTCTGTTGACGAAGTACACAAACTAGCAATGCAGCCAAACAACTAGCTAAATTGAAGTTTGTTTAGCATAAGAAATTAGACTAGCGCTTTTTTGTTGGCGTTGATCACGTATAATATTTGAAAACTTAGCACTTTAGATATGACAAAGATCTTATGACTATACTTTCAATGATAGTGGCGCATGCCGATAACCGTGTAATTGGTAAAAATAATGATATGCCATGGCACTTACCGGCAGATTTAGCCTATTTCAAAAAAACCACTTTAGGTAAGCCGATTATTATGGGGCGAAAAACCTATCAATCGATTGGCCGAGCGTTACCGGGGCGCAAAAATATTGTTATTTCACGGGATGAAAGCTTTCACGCCGACGGGGTTGAGGTAGTTAAGTCGGTAGATGCGGCGTTAGCCTTAGTGAGTGATGTTGAAGAAGTCATGGTGATTGGTGGTGGTGCTATTTATCAACATTGTCTAGCGACGGCGCAACGTCTTTATATTACCCATATTGAGGCCAATATTGCCGGCGATACATATTTTCCTGATTATGACTTGGAAAATGATTGGCATAAAATGAGCAGTGAACGTGTTACTGCCGATGATAAAAATGCTTATGATCTGAATTTTTGCGTTTATCAAAGGCGCCCGTAACGCTCGTTTCACAACATATATTGCCGGTCTTACTCGTTTCTCTGTCTATAATTAGCTAAAGCGATTTTGTTCGGAGCTCAATAATGGATGTGTTTGGTGATGCGTTTGATAGCGTTGTAATGTTTGTTGGCTGCGTGCTTATTGTTATTGGCTTAGTGCTCTTTATTATCGGTAAAAGGGAAAGTGCCAATAGCAATCATGTTGAAGGCTTTGGCATTAAACTCAATGTCAGTAATCCTTCCATTATATTAATCGTACTCGGCGTCGTGTTGTTATTAGTACCACGCTTACTCCCTAATCCGGATCCTCGCGCAGGTGAGCAAAAGACAACTCAACAGCCAGCAAAAAAACATGGGCCGTTGAATAACACTGAGCCTGCAAAGCAGATAAAAGCAGCCCAAGAGCAGGTTAACCCTGTCGAGGTTGTGACGCCTACGGCGTATTTTCCCTCGGGTGTGTGGCAATTAACCGGCTATCAAGAAAATGGTGTTAATAACTCAGCCAATGTCAGTGCCTCTGCGGTATTTACCAAGCAATCGTCACTAACTTATGGTTGGCGAACGGAGTTTTCTTTTGTTGATAATTGGGGTAACTTAGCTCGTTATCAGTACCAAGGCACAACCGTTTTTAACAATGGCGGCTATTATATTTCGTTTCTCAGCAGTAATGCCCCAGACTTTGTTAGACAAACCAATGTACCGCTAGAGCTTAAGTTGGACAATGATGGCCAATTACATATGCGGTATTTTTTCAATAATAGTGAGGTATTATTGCATTGGCAGAAAAGCTAATAATGCAGTGAGAATAAAATAGTTTTTATAAAGACAAAAAAGCCGAACGGCGTTAACCGTTCGGCTTTTTTAAATTAACTAGCGAGTGCAACTATAACTTAAACTCTTGTACTGATTGTTGTAATTCTTCAGCTAAACGCGCCACTTCACTGCTTGACTCTGCCGTTTGTTGCGAGCCATTAGTGGTTTGTACGGCAATCGCGACAATCGATTCTAAATTTTCACTTATTTCATGCGCCACAACGCTTTGCTCTTCAGCGGCAGTGGCTATTTGTGAGCTGCGATCAAAGGCTTGGTGAACGGCATGGGTGATAGTATCTAGGGCTTTTTCAGCTTGCACGCTCTGCTGAACACAATTGCTAGCTTGTTTTTTACCGGTATCCATTACGGCTACGGCTTTTTCTGCACCGCCTTGTAGCACCTCAATCATATTTTGAATTTCTTGTGTCGACTCTTGTGTGCGGCTCGCTAATGTTCGCACTTCATCAGCGACAACAGCAAAACCACGGCCTTGTTCACCGGCACGTGCGGCTTCAATCGCCGCATTAAGGGCAAGTAAGTTGGTTTGTTCGGCTATACCCCTAATAACATCAAGAATGCCACCGATAGAAGCGCTATCTTGCTGTAATTTATTGATCACTTGCGCGGCTGATTCAACTTCATGTGCTAATAAATCAATGGTTTCTCGGTTACGACCGGAAATAACTTTGACTCGTTCGGCTTCGTCGTCCGCTTGCTTTATTTCCCCTAAAGCATCATTTGCACTCGAGAGTACGCTTTGTGAGGTACTGCTCATTTGTGTGGTTGCGGTTGCCGCCTGCTCTACTTGCATGCGCTGCTCTTCAATGGCGGTCGTGCTTTGCGCGGTTACCGCTGATGTTTGCTCTGCTGCGGTGGCGAGCTGGGTTGAGCGACTGACAATACTTTGAATTAAGTTGCGTAAGCTATCAACAAGCAAATTGCAGTTGCGGGCAAGTTGAGAAAATTCGTCATTGCCACTTTCATCGAGCTTGTGAGATAAGTCGCCAGACGCCACGACATTGAGCATTTTATTGACTCGGCTTAACGGACGGGTAATGCTGGTGAGTGTTATCCAAGCAATAATGATCGCTAATACAATAGAAATAACGGTGATGACTAAAGTGTTACGTGTGCCATCAGCGACCGAGTTTTTAACTAGCTCGCCGGTGGCTAAGGCGGTTTCATTGGCTAAATCTACTTGGGTATTTAATATCGCGTTTGCATTTTTGATACCCCTTTCCGCTGCCTTTAAACTCGAACTTGCCGCTGCAATTGCGTTAAGTTGGTTGTTTTTATGGCTAAAAATTTTCTCGCTACCCGTAACATAGTTTTGCAATTCGGCAAAACTTGCTATTAATTCATTGGCGACACCTCGCACGGCTTGTTGATTTAATTCACTGACAACATCATCAACAGAGTTTTCAATATTGCTAAACAAATTCTCCAGCTCATGAGCGACTAGCTCTGCCGATTGTTGATCGTTAATATCGCGATATTCGTATGCGGAACTCACTAAACTATTAAGTAAGCTTTCTAGGTGTTCAGCTAAGCTTACTGCTCGCTGTAGTTTGGTTGACGCTAGGTCATGGTCAGCAAGATCTAATAAAATTGTTGCGGTATCATCTGCCAGTTCTTCGATTATATCTATTTTATTATTGAGCGTTATTTGTTGCTCTATCGCTAATTGACGATTACTGAGTACATGGTCAATTTCATTTGTTAAGCTTTCATAAACCGAATCTACTTTCATTAAATTAGTCAGTAAGTTATCTTCATTTTCAACAATACTTTTTAATTTGTTCAGTTGAGCTTTGAAATTATTTTTGTCGGCATTAAAGGCCTTTTTATTTTCAGCAAGCGGTGCGAGGGCAGTTTGATAATAGGCGCGCAGTGTTAAATTACCGATACTGGTTAATTCGTTAGCGAGTTTGTTGCTGGCTTTTAAGGTCGGTATCGCCAGTACATTTTGCTGCTCTGTCGCGTCACTAATGGTATTTAAACTGTTCCATGAGATGATGCTGGTTAAAAAAAGTAAGAGTGAAATAATGGTGAAGCCACCAATGATTTTCATTGCTACTGTAAGTTTCATAATTCCTACCAATATATAAAGTTAAGCATGTCGTGATAACAATAAAACGTAACCAAAAGTAATATTGCCGTGCGTAATCAGTCACTATTATTAGACTACAAAGGAATGTAGATAAGTCATTTTTCTAGTATACCAAGCTAAGCGGCTTTTTAAACTAATGACGAGACTTATCGTGAAATATTGTGCGCTTGCTCAGTAAAGATTTGTTTATCATGCCATCTTAGCAAAGTTAAATGTTGACCCCAAACACAACCAGTATCGAGGGCATAAATATTGCTCGGCGGGCATTGCCCCATTAACGCTGCCCAATGGCCAAATATCCACTGGGTGTTGGTGTCAATATGTTGAAATTCAAACCACGGTTTTAATGCTTTTGGCGCTTTGCTTGGGCTTTCTTTACAGCTAAAGTTTAAACTGCCATCAGCGGTGCAATAGCGCATGCGGGTTAGCGCGTTAATGGTAAAGCGAAAGCGAGCGAGTTCGTCGTTGGCGTTTTGCCAATTTTCCGGCTGTTCACCATACATACTGCTCAGCCAGTCAGGCGCTGATGAAGAGGTTAAATGCTGCTGTGCTAGTTTTGCCTGTTCGACGGCTTGCTGCGGCGTCCATTGTGGAGAAAGCCCTGCATGGCTCATATAGGTGTCTTCATTGGGCAGCTTTTGAATTAATGGTTGTTGAATTAACCAATCCATCAACACTGATTTATCGGGCGCAGATAGTAATGCCGATAATAGATCTTGCTGTTTTACTTTTTTGATGCCGTGGTAAACCGACAGTAAATGTAAGTCATGGTTGCCTAATACTACTTTGGCGTTGTCGTTAAGTGATTTAATAAAGCGCAAGGTTTCAAGCGAGTTAGGCCCGCGCGCGACCAAATCGCCGGCAACGTAGAGTTGATCACTATTACTGGAAAACCCCACTTGCGTTAATAGTGCGTCTAATTCGCTGTAACAGCCTTGGATGTCGCCGACGAAATAAACGCTCATAAAAACTCGCTAGTTGAGAATGTTTGGTTTTGCTAAGCGAAAGACGGGAATTTCAACCTGAATCAATGCGCCTGAAGCTGTTTCTACTTGGTAGTGCCCTTGCATATTACCCAGTGGTGACTTTAGTACGCAGCCGCTAGTATAGGTAAAGCTTTCATCTACCTTGATAAAAGGCTGTTCGCCAATAACGCCTTCACCCGTTACCGTATTGCTATCGCCGTTGGCGTCGGTGATCAGCCAATAACGGCTCAATAACTGGACTGGTTCAGAACTATCGTTAGTGATGGTGATGGTATAACTAAAAACAAATTGTTGCTCAGCTTCAACGGATTGCTGGGCGATATAGTTACTAACCACAGACACTTTAATACCGGCGGTTATTGCTGTTGTCGCACTACTCATCGTTAAGCTCGACCGGGTTATCGGTAACAAAATTGGCTAGCATAACAAAGTCTGCCAACGCCAAGTTTTCAGGACGAAGGCCGGGATCAATACCAAGTTCAGTTAATTGTTCGGCAGAAATTAGCTTTTTAAAGCTGTTGCGTATGGTTTTCCGACGTTGGTTAAATGCCGCTAAGCACACTTGATTAAGGGCGTTAATATCTTTAACTGGGTTTTTAATGGTTTTATGCGGTATTAATCTGACAATGGCAGAGTCGACTTTCGGCGCTGGTTTAAAGGCTTCGGGGCCAATTTCCATCACGGGAATAACCTGACATTGGTATTGGGTCATGATTGACAAGCGGCCATAGGCTTTACAGTTTTCGCCAGACGCCATACGCTCTACCACTTCTTTTTGCAGCATAAAGTGCATGTCTTTTACTTTGTCTTTAAACGTCAGTAAATGAAAGATCAGTGGTGTAGAAATGTTATAAGGCAAATTGCCAAAAATACGTAATGGCTTGTCTTCACTGGCTAATTGGGCGAAGTCGAATTTCAGCGCATCTTCTTCATAAATGGTTAACTTTGGCGCCAAAAAAGGGTGATGGCGTAATCTATGGGCTAAATCTCGGTCTAGCTCTACGACGCTTAATTGACCCGCGCGCTCAATAACAGGTTCGGTGAGTGCACCTAAACCGGGACCAATTTCAATTAAGTTATCATTAGGCTCAGGGTTGATAGCATCAACAATATTGCTAATAACGGCGTCATTATGTAAGAAGTTTTGTCCAAAGCGTTTTTTTGCTTGGTGGCCTAAATGGGAGTTTTTGCTCATAGTTTTTTACTCGAATTAATCTTTTACGTGCTGATCAGGCAATGTTGTTTGCCAATGCAATAGCGTTGTTTATTGCTTCGTTGAAGCTGCCAACATCCGCTTTATGGCTGCCGGCGAGATCTAGTGCGGTACCGTGATCGACTGATGTTCTAATAAAGGGTAATCCTAAGGTAATATTAACCGATGAACCAAAGCCTTTGTATTTAAGCACAGGCAAGCCTTGATCATGGAACATAGTTAAAATTGCATCAGCATTACTGAGGTATTTTTCTTGAAAAATAGTATCCGCCGGTAGAGGGCCAACAAGATCCATACCCTCTAAACGTAACTCGTCTAAGGCCGGGATCATAACATCTATTTCTTCACGACCGAGATGACCGTCTTCACCAGCATGCGGGTTGATACCACAAACATAAATTTTCGGCTTAGGAATGCCAAATTTTTCAATGAGATCGCGATGCAGTATACGGGTGACTTTTTGTAAACGTTCACGGGTAATGGCTTTGGCAACATAAGCCAGTGGAATATGGGTAGTTACCAGTGCGACGCGCAGCCCTTCAGTCGCTAGCATCATCACTACGTCAGAACAATTTGCTTGATGAGCAAAATATTCGGTGTGGCCACTAAAGGCTATGCCCGCTTGGTTGATGAGGCCCTTATGTACTGGGCCCGTGACAACGGCATCAAATTCACCTGAAATATTTTTTTCACTGGCAATACGTAAGGTTTCAACGACATAGTGGCCGTTATTTGGATTTAGCACTCCGGGTTCGCAGCTATCACCGAGTGCAACCGGCAGCACAATCAGTGTGCCGGCTTGATGTGCGTAAATAGCATCATTGCTGTCATATAGCTTAATGCTTAGCGGTAAGTTTAATAGCTTAGCCCTTGCGCTTAATAACTCAGGCGAGGCAACGGCAACAATTTGTGTAGGCCAATCTTGCTGGGCAATTTTTATCAGTAAGTCTGGGCCTATTCCTGCCGGCTCGCCTGGTGTTATCGCAATTCTTTTTAACACTATTCTTGATCCGCCTCGAGTACTTCTACATAGGCTTCGTCACGCAGCTCTTTGATCCAACGCGTACCTTCCATACCAAATTTTCGGTTATAAAGTAGTTGATAAGCGCGGTTTTCATTCATTTGCGTGGTGGCGTCTAATGTTCTACGGCCAGTTAATTTAGCAATATGCCAACCAAATGATGAACGAAAGGGTTTATGCACTTCGTCAACGTCTAAACTTGCCAACGCATCGGCAAATGCCGGATCATATTTACTTGGCTCTGACCAACCTAAGTCTCCACCTCTAACTGACGTTGGACCTTCTGAGTGTTCTTTAGCAAGCTCGGCAAAGTCAGCTTCGCCAGCATTAAGTTGCTCAACAAAACCTTGCAATAATGCTTCAGCCTTTGCTTCACTCAAGATAATAGATGGTTTAATAAGGATGTGGCTAGCTTTTACTTCTTCAACTTCAATGGTTTCGCGACCACGAACATCAACAAGTTTAACAATACTAAAGCCCAAACCGGTGCGGATAGGACCAAAAACACTGCCTTTTGCTTTACCGTCCACTAACTCAGAAAAAAGCGTCGGCATTTCATTAATGCCTTTCCAACCTAAATCACCACCTTCTAACGCTTTGGCGCCGCCGGACGAGGTCATGGCGATATTGGCAAAATCATTACCTTTGTTTAACAATTCAAGGACTTTTTCAGCACGTTTTTTTGCCGCGTTAATGTCAGCTTGTTTCGGGTTATTCGGAAATTCAATCAAGATGTGACCTAAACGATATTCAACATCAGCATTGGTTTGTTCTTTCATTAATGATAATAAGTTGGCCACTTCTTGTGGTGAAATGTAAATACGTCGACGTAAATTCGCGCTGCGTACTTGACCTGAAATTAATTCATTTCGAATGTTTTCGCGATATTTTTCATAGTCTAAACCGTCAGCAACAATCATTTGGCGGAAGGCGTCAAGCGATTGTTTATTGTCTTTGGCCATATTGGCTATGGTTTCATCAAGTTGCGCATCACTGATTTGAACGCCCATGCGCTCACCGAGTTGTAAAATGATCGCGTCATTAATTAACTTTTCGGTCACTTGCACACGTAAGGCACGATCTGAAGGTAATTTTTGATTACTTTTTTTCGCTTGAATTGTGATTGACGCAATAAGGTCGGTTATTTCAGACTCTAATACCACACCACTGTTAACAATAGCTGCTACGCGGTCGAGTTCAACTTCTGCAGCTTGGGTTTGTCCAATAGCGCTAAAAATAAATACCGAGCCAAGCAGTAATGATTTCAATGAATTTTTCATGTAACGTAAATTTCTTTTAATTAGTTATTGAGGAAGTAAGGGCGTTTATAGCCAAATATACTTGAATTAAACATATCTCCAATACTGTTTGAAGATTTATTGCGATTTATACCATTATATACAAATTGAATGTTAAAGCTGCTATCAAATGCATCACGGTTTTCGTTGACGTTAGCCATGTCATCAATTCTTGAATTTATATGACGGTGGTAGGTAAAACGAATACCCCAACAACAGCTACTGTACTCAAGGCCCGCGTAGCTTTCAATACTGCGTTTGCCTTGTAAGTCTTGCGTATAGCGGCCAACAAATTGCCACCGTTGCGCAATATTGACATTGGTTGCCAATGACATTTGTTCTAATGACTCTCCTGAGACATCACGAGCGTATCTATGGTTCAATTGAATTGTTTGATTATTGGAAAATAAATAATCTACCGTGCTTTGACTTTTATTGGTGGTGCTTGAATCTGTGTTGTATTGAATATCTGAGCTAATTTGCCAGTTACGACCTAATTGCAAAAACACATCGGCCGCAAGCGCAGATTTATCGGCAACTTCATCCTGATTACTGGTATTAAAATTACTTTCATCAAAGTAAAAAATACGGCCTAAGCTAAAACGCAATACTTCAGTATTGTCTTCAGTTAATAGTCTGCTGGTAACACCCCATGATATTTGGTTCGCTTGTGCAATGCGGTCAATACCACTAAAGCGTCGATCACGAAATAGCCCGCGATAGTCGTCTTGCAGGTTGGTGGTGTCATAGATACCAATATTATTTTGGTCTTTCTCTGGAATATATAAGTACTGTAATTGTGGCTCTACTGTTTGGTTATAATTTTGATTAAATAGTGCTAAGTGACGATCAAAATTTACCCCGCCATGTAGGCGAACTTTCGGTAATGTTCTACTGACATTGCGTTCAAGCGGGCTATCCACACTGATGTTTTCTTGATGGTAATTTGTTTGTAATACTTTAAATTCTGAGTTTAAAAACCATGCTGGCGTGGCAATAGGGTATAGCAGTCCCGCCTCGACGTGGTATCGCTGGGCCGTAGGCTTAGTTTTATCTGGGCTATCAAAATTTGATAGTTCAGCGTACATATCAATAATGCCATCAAAGCTTGTTAACGCTTGCTGACCACTTATTTCTATTTGCGGCAGTGTTTTATAGCTGCGCTGATGATCACCTAGTACTTCAAAATCTTGCAGTTTTAATTTGCTTTGCCAGTTATCGGCAAAATAGGCAATTTCACCGATTTGATACAAATAAGAATCATTGGAATTAAACTGGCTACTGCCTAAATCAACCAAGTAGTTGTCGTCACTGATGGTGGTATAGTCAACATGAGCCCTAAACCGCTCGGAGAAGGTACCTATATGTTGAAAACGCGCTAAATAGCGTGAATCGTCATTATTGCTGAGCTTGTTATCCTTATTAAGGTATTCAATATCAATTTGCCCTGATTGTAAGCCTTGTAAGTATCTCACTTCAGTGATCAGTTGTGTGCCCCTTTCTGACATGTAACGGGGTGTAAATGTCGCATCAACATTATTGGCAATATTAAGATAAAACGGAGTTTCAATTTCGAGACCAGAGCTTTTTGATGAGCTAATTTTGGGGTATAAAAAGCCCGATTGTCGCTCATTGGTCAGCGGAATGGTTAAATATGGAAGATAAAAAACCGGGATATCAAACAGGCGAAAACGTGCGTGATAGGCTTCGAGAGACTTTTCATCCGCCGAAATAGTGATCTCACTGGCGCGCATTTGCCAATCTGGCACTGGGTCATAACAGGTGGTAAAACTTGAATCGATAAAGCTTAATGTTTTTTCATTGCCATCAATATTAATGGCTTGCGCACTACCGTGCCCCGCAGAGCCATTTAATTGATACGAAGTTTCTGTTAGCGAGGTTGTCTTTTGCTGTTGATTGATATTGAGCGCATCAGCAAAAATATCGATACCCTTATTTTGAAAGTGAATGTCACCATTGGCATCAAGCGTTGACGTGCTTCGGTTAACGGTTAAGCGGTCGGCAACCACAGATCTATCTTGATTGAGTAAAGTAACACCGCCGGTAAAAGTGGCATGTTCGCCTTTTTTAATACTCGACGTTGCCGACAAAATAGTGAAATTTTCATTGGCGTTTATTGCGGTATTGTTAGCAATATTAGCATAACTTGGAATTGGACATTGGCTAATGGTATTTGTATTTAGTTCAGTGGTTTGCGCGTAACTGCCAAATGTACAAGACAACAGGCAGCACAGGGAGATTTTGTTTAAGAAAAAACGCATTTATGATCCGGATAATGACTTTAAAAAACACAAAGCTAAGAATAAGAGCGGCATTTTACCGCTAAAGGCAGTAATAATATAGCAATTTTCATTAGCCTGCTAATTAGTTATACTCAAATTTCATACCAAGGCACGGCTGTGTTGGTAATCAACCGCTGTTAACTAAAGTTTTGTAAAAAGATGTGATAATTTATTGTTTAAAAATCAGTGGTATAACGAAAAACACAGTGAGTCTTTTTCGAAACGAATAAACAATGACGGTCGGCACTTTACTGGTCTGGTTGTAAGCAAAAAAATAAGCTCGTCAAAACCTGAGTGTAAGCTGACAGTTTTCAAAATTTATCACGCTAGCTTCGCGGTGTTTAACCGGTATTGGTCATCAGCAAATTATAGAGATATCAGGCATTGAGTAACCTAAGAACTACAGCATTATTACACTGGTTAGAACAGCACTTTTCGAGCAAACAAATCACCTTAACACCGTTAAGCGGCGACGCAGGCTTTCGCCGTTATTTTCGTTTTCAACACCAAAATCAATCGTATATTGCGGTGGATGCACCCGCCGATTTTTCAAATAACGCTGCCTTTGTTAAGGTACAAAAAATTCTACAAGCGCTGGGCGTTAACGTACCCGATATTCAAGCGCTCGATCTAAAACAAGGCTTTCTGTGCTTAAATGATTTTGGTGATCAGCTACTTTCGGATCACCTTAGCGATGAAACGATGCACAGTTATTACACTCAGGCGATAGCTGAACTGAAAAAAATGCTTAAATGCCCTGCAGCTGTGGTTGATAATCTACCTTACTACGATGAGAAATTCGTCAAAACCGAGTTGGCGATATTTAGCGATTGGTTACTTGAACAGCATTTAGGTATTTATTTAACGGAAGTTGAAAAAAGCCAATTAACGTGTTGTTTTGATGTCTTGATTACCGCCATCACCGAGCAGCCTAAAGTGTTTATGCACCGTGATTACCACAGTCGCAATATCATGCTATTAGAAGATAAAAAACTTGGCATTATCGATTTTCAAGACGCGGTGCAAGGGCCGATTGTTTACGATTTAGTGTCACTATTGCGAGATTGTTACGTGCGTTGGCCGAATGAGCTGATAGCGCCGCTTATTGAGTCCTATCGTCAACAAGTGAAAAACGAATTTTTGTCTGAGAAGATCACGCAAGAAAAATGGCAATACTGGTTTGATTTAACCGGCTTGCAACGTCATATAAAAGCCAGTGGTATATTTGCTCGCTTACATCACAGAGATAATAAATCGGGCTATTTGGCTGATATTCCGCTGACATTAACCTATATAGCCGATGTAAGCGCGCAATATGCATCGCTGAGTTTCTTACATCAACTAGTGACCGAGCGAGTACTACCGGCCATGAACAAACGTGGATAACCTTTTATGAAAGCAATGATTTTGGCAGCAGGGCGCGGAGAACGCATGCGACCATTAACCGATACCTGCCCAAAACCTTTACTGAAAGTTAATGGCACGCCGCTGATTGAATATCATATAAAAAATTTAGTGGCGGCGGGTATTATCGATATTGTTATTAACCATGCTTGGCTAGGTGAAAAAATTGTCGCTCACCTTGGTTGTGGTAAACAGTTTGGCGCAAAAATTAGCTACAGTGAAGAGCCGATTGCGCTTGAAACGGCTGGTGGTATTATCAAGGCACTTGCCATGCTAGCTGAAGATGACAATGATGTATTTTTGGTGATTAATGGCGATGTTTTTTGTGATTTTAATTTGCAAAACATGCCGACACTGCAAGCCGAGCATAACGCGCACTTAATGCTAGTGAAAAACCCTGAACATAATGCCAATGGTGACTTTCAGCTTAATGGCGGCATGTTAGTAAATCCAACAAATCAGCAACAAACTACTTATACTTTTAGTGGTATTGCGCTGTATCGAAAACGTTTTTTTACTACGCAGTGTCAAACTGATGAAAAACGAGTGCGTGAGCAAATCGTACAGCCACTGGCACCCATGTTAAGAGCGGCGGCCGATCAGCAAAAAATATCAGCTAGTGTGCTCGAGGCAGCTTGGACTGATGTTGGTACGCCAGAGCGTTTAGCAACACTAAACGGTATTTAAATTATTTTATCATTAATCATTTATTGAGTTTTACCATGCGAATTTGGGGCAAAATTTTAGGGTTTTTATTTGGTTTTATGCTAAGTAAAAATATTTTTGGCGCACTACTTGGCGCTTGGCTTGGCCATCGTTTTGACAAAGGTGTTGGGCTAGATTTTAGTCATTTAGCTGGCGCTAAAAGTGACAGCGAGCGCCAAGCGGCATTCTTTTACAGTACCTTTTCGGTGATGGGCTATATCGCCAAAGCAAATGGCCGGGTGTCATCGTATGAAATTGCTTTTGCCACGGCGTATATGGATAAGCTAGGGCTAGCAGGTAGCTTACGCAAACAAGCACAAGAAGCGTTTAGAGACGGAAAAACCACTGGCTTTGCCCTTGACGATAGCTTAGCGAAATTAAAGTCTTTGGTGGGGAATCGCCAAGATCTGCTGCTGTTATTTTTAGAAATTCAAATTCAAGTCGCCTTTGCCGACGGCACGCTTGATCAAGACGAACGCACAGCCTTACATCATATTGCCACTCGGCTGGGTTACTCGGCACGAGAGTTAGATAAATTATTAGAAATGATCATCGCCGGTGCGCGTTTTCATCAACAAGGCCAAGGTAACACTGGTTTCTCTTCAGAGCAGCAATTAGATAATGCCTATAAAGTGCTGGGGGTTTCTGATAAAAATTCAGCCTCGGAGATTAAAAAAGCCTATCGAAAATTAATGTCACAGCATCATCCCGATAAGTTAGTGGCCAAGGGCTTACCACCAGAAATGATGGAAAGCGCGAAACAAAAAGCGCAAGATATTCAAGCCGCCTACGAAATCGTTTCAGCGCAAAGTAAATAGCGCAAAGTAAATAAGGATAAAACAAAGCTCACCAAAGCTCATTAAGGCTTAACGATGAATTACGTTTAAGTCGCCTATTTATGCGTTAAAGCGCGGTCAATGCGCTTGCAAGCTAAGTTGCAAGTCGCGTACACTACTGAAGAATCTTTTTATTCACTTTTTGGATAACACCAATGTACATTTGGGCAACTCACAGGCGACTCATCGCAATATGGCTCAGTGCTATATTGTTAGTCTTGTCTGTTGCTGCCTCTGCGCATAGTATTGAACATATCGATGAAGGTGCCAAAACGCACTGTACTTTGTGTTTTCACCAGCATCAATTCAATAATGTGCTGCCGCAGCAAGACGCCAATCTTGATATTATTAGCCAGCAGGTTGAAGCAACACAAGTTGTTCAACCGCAAGTAATACGCACTAAACGTGTTACTTACCTTAGTCGTGCCCCGCCTCTATTTCTTTAAAATTCAATATTTTACAATTTGTAGTTTTACCTTAGCCAATACCTAATACGGTATTTGGTTTTTGCTTTGTATTTAATTATTTAATTCAATTATTTTAGAGATTTTTAACCATGAAAAATTTACCACCTATATCGAACCCTTTGCGCACGTTAGCACCATCAAAATTGAGCAAAGCGTTATTGCTCGCGGGTTTGTTACCCATGTTCTCACAGGCACAAACGCCAACCCTTTCTAACCCTAACGTCAGCGCTGTGTTAGATGGCTATTACCAAAGTGATGATCGCCTAATGGGCGAACGCGCGGAAGGTTTCGGCATTGGCGAAACCGAATTGGCCTTTAGCGCCAGTATCGACGATATGTTTTATGGCAAGTTAACCACAGTTTTTGAGTCACATGACGGCGAAAGTGAAGTCAACGTAGAAGAAGCCTTTATTCAAACCATGGCATTACCCCATGGCTTTACCGTGCGTGCCGGACGCTTTTTATCCGACATCGGTTATTTGAATAATCAACATCTTCACACGGACGCGTTTACCAGTCGCCCGAGTGCTTACCGTGCATTTTTAGGCGGCCATTATTTTGATGATGGTTTACGCGTGAGTTATATTGCGCCGACCGATTTGTACTGGACTATGGGCGCAGAAGCTTTTGCCGGCGATAGCTTGCGCGCCGCCGATGAACATGGCGAGCGTGAATTTGACAGTACCGGTGTTTATACCGCGTTTACTAAAATTGGTGGTGATATCGGCATTGAGAGCTCATGGCAGCTAGGTTTGAGTTATTTACGTAACGACAATGGTCAATTAACGCCAGAAGAGCACGAAGAAGGTCATGACGATGATCACGAAGATGAACATGACGAACATGAAGAAGGGCATGATGAACACGGCCACTCACATTCAGCCAGTTACACCGGAAAAAATACTTTTGTTGGCGACTTTGTCTTTAAATGGGCACCTAATGGTAATTACAAGTACCAACATTTAACCTTAAGTGCGGAATACTTTAGAGTCAGTGACTTTGTCGCTTCTGAAATGCATGACGAGCATGATGAAGAACACCATGAAGACGAGCATCATGACGATGAACACCACGAGGAAGGTGGCATCAAAGACTATCATCAAGCTTGGTACGTCAGTGGTGTTTATCAGTTTTCACCAAACTGGTCAGCGGGTTTACGTTACGGAAAGCTAACCACGCAATTACAGCACGAAGAGCATTTTGATCAACAAAAACTCACTGAAACTGAACTCAGTGTCGCTTGGCATAATAGCCATTTCTCAACGGTACGCTTAGGCTTTAGCCATCAAAGTCAACACGGCTTTGAAAACGCTGAAAATGATAATGCTATTACATTACAATATGTTATGACTTTAGGAGCTCACAGTGCGCATCAATTTTAACATTATTCTTAGCAGTGTTTTACTGACGGTAAGTCATAGCGCGCTGGCGCAATTTAATATTTTTGCTTGTGAGCCTGAATATGCCGCGCTAGCAAAAGAGCTTGCCCCAAATGCTCGCATATATTCGGCCACAACGGCGTTGCAAGATCCACATCAAGTGCAGGCGCGCCCGAGCTTAATCGCAAAAATGCGTCAAGCTGATTTAGTGGTGTGCGCCGGTGCTGACTTGGAAGTGGGTTGGCTACCTATGCTACAAATGAAAGCCGCTAATGCCAAAGTACGTAGCACAGAGCAAGGGCTTTTTTTTGCTGCAGAGCAGGTAACCACGTTAGATCAAATGGCTAATGTTGACCGTAGCATGGGTGATGTTCATGCATTAGGTAATCCGCATATTCATTTTTCTCCACCACGCATACTTAAAATTGCTAACGCGTTAACTGATAAGTTAATACAACTTGATGCTACGCAAAGTAATGTATATCAGCAACATTTAGCAAGCTTTAGCCAGCGCTGGAAATCAGCGAGTTCATTATGGCAAACAACGGCAAATAAGCTCAGTGGTATGAAGGTGATTGCTTATCACTCGACATATCGCTATTTATTTGACTTTGCCAATATTGAACAAGTTGCTGATTTAGAGCCAAAGCCAGGTTTACCGCCAACGAGCGGTCACTTGGCTAAGTTGTTGGCACGGGCGAAACAAGGTGATATTAGCGCAATTGTGGTGGCGTCTTATCAAGACCAACGTGGCGCGAAGTGGTTGGCAGACAAAGCCAATTTACCGATTATTGTTTTACCGTTGTCTGTTGGCGGCAATGAGCAAAGTAATGATTTATTTAGCTTATATGCCAGTGCCTTAGATTTACTGGCACAAGAAAGCCGCGTAATAAACTCCGATAAGCGTTAACAGGTCATCATCATGGATTATGAACTCTTCACCATTTTGTTACCGGCACTTGCTGCCGGTGTTTTAGTGCTTTCTACTCATGTGGTTTTGGGCCGACAAGTATTAAAACGTGGCATTATCTTTATTGATTTAGCCATCGCACAAATTGCTGCTTTAGGGGCAATTGTCGTGCGTATGGATCATGATCTTGCCGAATTAGCTTACGCCAATATTTGGATGCCAGCACTTTTTGCCTTAGCCGGTGCTGGTATTATTGCTTGGTTAGCTAAGCATATGGCAGAAGAGTTAGAAGCCATGATAGGTTGTTTTTACGTATTATCAGCCGTTGCCGCCATGTTGTTGTTATCAAACGACCCACATGGCGCCGAGCTGCTTAAACAGTTAATGTCGGGACAAATTTTGTGGGTAAGTTGGCAGCAATTGCTATTACCGACTGTGGTCTATAGTGCGATTCTGGCATTAATATTTATCAAACCTAAACTGCTAAACGGCGCGTTGTTTTATTTATTATTTGCGCTCGTTATTACCCTTTCAGTTGAATTAGTTGGCGTATATTTAGTCTTTAGCACCTTAATATTACCGGCTTTAGCGATAAATAAGCTTAAAACAAAATGGGCGCTACTATGGGCTTATGGTGTGGGCTTAATCGGGTATTTGTTAGGTTTGTATTTATCAGCCAGTTTTGATCTACCCAGTGGTGCGGCGATTGTTGCGACCTTGGCGTTAAGTGCGACCGTATTTCGACTGGCAACTAAAGCCCGTGTGAAGGTTAAGCTAGCAAAGCAAGTTTAATCACTCGTCGTGGTTTATTTTCAACAAAAGGGCGATAGTGACGTCATCGTCTTTAAGTGAGCTTTTGCGCGGCTTTGTGCGATACAAAACAATGGTTTAAAGGCGTAATCATTAACTATCAGACCACTTTCTTACTAGGGTTACCGCTAAAATCTAGCGAGTTGAGAAAAAGATTGAAAACGTTTATTGTGTTCTCGTTAGCGTTTTATACGTAGCAAAAAATAAAATAATAACTGTGCTAGAGAAAAATGCGATTTTCTCTTATATTCTTTGGTAATAGTGACGCTTTTTCCCCTATGTTGATAGATGTTAGCAAGGCAAAAAGTATGGTGTTATTCAATCTGTGTTAAATGGAATTTTACTTTATGCGCAACCCCCTCCTTTTGGTGGCATTATTCTTTTTACTATTTACCTATGCCGACACGGCTGCTGCCGCTTCAATAAAAAACCTTTCCGTTCCTTACTTCGAAAAAGTTGGCAATAAAGACGATATTCCGTGGCAAATTGTCATGTCGATAACCCAAGATCATGATGGGTTTTTGTGGTTAGGCACGCAAAAAGGCTTATTAAAATATGACGGTTACGCGTTTACGAAATTAAGTAAAGTGGAAGCGAACTCTGCACTAACCGATGAATATATTAAATTTCTAGCAACTACCTCAGATAATAAGGTGGTGATCGCGACGCGAAAAAGCGGCCTCGCCATTTACTTAAAAAAAACCAATGAGTTTATTACCTATCCTGAACAGAGTGTTGACCATGACGGCTTGGTCAGTACCAGCATTAATGCCTTAGCAACAGACAACAAAGGCGGCGTGTATGTTGGTACCGCAGGCGGCTTAGATTATGTCAGCCTAAATGGCGCAATAAAACACCTTAATAACTTAACTATTACCGAGTTATTTTATAAAAATAACACCTTGTGGTTTGCCAGTAAAAAAAATGGCCTTTTTGTCCAGCAAGCCTCGGGAGAAGTTGCTCCAGTAGCAGGTGATGCCAATAAGCCGCTCACTGAAAATAGTTATATTACCGCAATGTTTAACGATAGCCATGATAATTTATGGCTGACCTTACGCAACGGCAGCATTAAAGTTGTTTCGGCGTTGGGGGAAGTCACGTTAATTGAAAATACTGCTAATCCTAGGTTTAACAATATTATTCAAGTTAATAGTAATGAAATTTGGCTATCTTCATTGTCGAGTAATAGCGGAATTTTGGCCATTGATATCAGCAAAAAACAAATTATTAAAGACGTATTTGACAACGAAAATAGCAGTATAAAAGATTTGTATTTAGATCGTTCAGGCCTGCTGTGGATAGGCACTAATGGCTCAGGTTTGTATAAATACAATACCCAGAATACCGGTATGTATTTTTTCGATAAAAACTTGTTTTCGAAAAAAGAAAGTAATCAAATTAAAGCAATAAATAATATTATGGAGCTGGATAATGGTGATGTGCTAATTGGCACCCGAGGCCACGGTATTTACCACTACCATGGTGATAGCCAAAACATTAAAACTTACCAACCTTTTCTCGAACATCAAGCGATACAAAGCGGTATTGTAACATCAATGGCGCAAGGACATGACGGCGCAGTTTGGTTTGGCATTTCGAATCAAGGTTTGTATAAATACTCCCCTAATACGCAACAATTAATAAATTATGGCAAAAAAGAGGGGATAAGTTCGAATTGGCTGCATAATATTTTAGTTGATGAAAATAACGCAAAAGTATGGATTGCCGCAACTAATGGACTGTTATATTTAGACTTAAACACCAATAAAATTCATACCATTAAAGCGTTATCAGGCGCAAAAACCATTACCTTGTTGCTTGATGACAAAACAAAATCTTTGTGGGTAGGCTCTTATAAAGGGCTTTACAATATCGAGCCAAGCTCCAATAAGGTGGTTAGAGTTGGCGGTCAAGCCATGGATGACGGCGGCTTAGTTTCTGAGGTAATAACAGGTGTGCTACTGGGTAGCGATAACAAGATATGGGTAGATACTGCTAAAGGTTTACATTACTCGTCACCCTTGGGTAAAAGCCAACCGACAACATTTACCCACCTAAATAAAAAACTAGGCTTAGCCAACGAGCAAGTGTTTGGTAATATGCTGCTCGACAATGCGGGCAATATCTGGGGGGATGAAGGTGTTTTAAATACCCAATTGCCAATCACGCCGCAATCACTTTTTGTATTAGATGAAGCCAGTGGCTTTAATATTGGCGCTAATTGGTTAGGCGCCTTTGATACCACGAAAACGGGCAAATTTCTCTTCGCAGGCAGCTTTGGTGTTTTAATGATCAATCCCGAGGAATTTATTCCATGGCATTTTGATGCACCTTTGGCTATCACCAAAGTGATGATCGATAACGTTGCTCAGCCAATCGAGCCAAAGTTGGTTATCGCGGCTGAAAATAAAGGCTTTTCGGTGGAATTTAGCTCGTTGGATTTTTCGAATCCGCGAAAAAATATCTACCGTTATAAGTTAACAAATTACGACAATAAATGGATTGACGCCTCATCAGCCAACCGCTTAATTAATTACACCAATTTAAATCCGGGCGATTATAGCCTTGAAATTATCGGCACTAATCGAGTCGGCGACTGGGGCAGTGACAAAATTGTTTTACCCATTACCGTATTACCTAAGTTTTATCAAACTTGGTGGTTTTTCGGTTTAATTGCTATCGCTTTGCTTTTGTTATCATTTTTTATCTATCGCTGGCGCATGAAGTATCTTATTCAAGCACGTAAAGAACTTGAAAGCTTAGTGAAACAAAGAACAGAAAAGCTAACATTGTTAGCGGAAGAGATGAGGTTGTTATCAATTACCGATGAATTGAGCCAAATATCGAATCGTCGACATATTTTTAACATTTTAAATGAACAATTTTCGTTAGCGCAACGTCATAACTTGTCGTTTGCGGTGATCTCATTCGATATAGATCATTTTAAAAATGTTAATGATACTTGGGGTCATCACGTAGGCGATGAAGTGATCAAGGCAATAGCGGCGAAAAGCCAATGGTTGTTGCGAACGGAAGACTCGGTAGGTCGTGTTGGTGGTGAAGAGTTTTTAATTGTCTTGCCCTTAACGGCAGAGTCTGAAGCGCTAACGATTGCTAATCGGCTATTAAGCACCATTGAAGCGATAGACTTTTCTCAATTTAAACTGACTCAGCCAGTCACTATTAGTGCTGGGATTGCCTGTTTTAATAACCGCTATAATACTAGCTCTGACATGCTGGCAGATGCGGATACCGCTTTATATCAAGCAAAAAACCAAGGGCGAAATCGTTGTGTTGTTTTTGATGCTGATTAATATTGGTGCATGTTCTTGTTGGCACTAAAGCTTTATATATCACTTTCAATATCAGTAAAAGAAATGACAATCGCTTGGCTATTTCACACACCCAGCGCACTTGTGTAATATACTTTGCGACGAAGAATCACGCGACCGAAATACTTTTCATTCAGCACAGTTTACCTAGTCACCAGCCCAGCTAGAGCGCTTTTGAGGAAGGATTAATATTGTGCGTATTGCGCAAAGCTAGTACTTAAGATGGCATATTATTTTTATATGTACGCTTATCCAAGACGTAACTCTACGTATTTTTCTTTTACTTTCAAAGCACTGACGTGGGCTTGCGTTAATTCAATCGGTATACATCAATTTACATTTTTAATTGAATTTCATACTAAAGTTGTCTGTTAAATCACCATTTTATTTGTTATAAAAACTTGCTGATTTGTTTTAATTAAACAGTGTTTAATGCAGAAAATGGAATAAATGGATAAAAATAAATAATTATAAAAGCAAACAAGGAATGGAATATTAAAATCTTAAACAGTCGTAAACATACCCTCGCACTCAGTGTTTCAGCCGCGTTATTAATGTCACAAAGTTACCAAGTTACAGCCGAAGAGGAGGCAACAGCTAAAGGCGTTGAGCGCATACAAGTGACTGGTTCTCGGATAAAACGCACCGATATCGAAGGGCCGTCACCGGTGCAATCAATCGGTAAAGATCAAATTAAAGATATGGGCTACGACAATTTACAGCAGCTCTTAGAACGTATGCCCGTTGCCGGCAGTGGTACTTTTTCTACTCGTGGCAACAGCCAAGATTCAACCGCTAATGGCGCGGCAGCAGTTAGTTTACGAGGCTTAGGCCCCGACGCCACATTAGTCTTGATTAATGGCCGGAGAGCCTCTATCAGCGCTTTTGCGGAAAACATTACTAACTCTTTTGTCGATATTAATAATATTCCCGTGTCGGCCATTGAGCGTATTGATATTTTAAAAGATGGTGCTTCCGCGATCTATGGCTCTGATGCCGTTGCCGGTGTTGTTAATATTATTTTGAAAAAAGATGTTGAAGGCATTGAAATTAACTTAGGCTACGGTGCCACCGACGTGCCAAATTATAATGAAAAAACCGCGAGCTTAGTATGGGGCACATCAACAGAAAATAGCCATGCGTCGATTATTCTTGACCACTTCAGTAACAGTGAGTTAGGTGCTTATGAGTTAGGGAAATTTGGTACCGCTAATCAAAGTCCATACGGCGGCGAAGATTTTCGTTCATCTCGAGGTTATCCAGGATACTTTTACGTTAATGGCGTAAAAACCATAGATCCGGATTGTCCCGCAGACCAAGCCACAGCATCAGGCAGTTGTTTGTTTGACTACGGGCCATTTAATTTAGTTATACCTGCTGCAGAACGTGTGGGGGCCCTTGCTCAGTTTGATTACACCTTTAAAAATGACATAACGGCCTTTATGGAATTAGCCATTCAGCATAATACCTCTGAAGCCGGCGGTGCAGCGACGCCTTTAGATGAATCGGCGGGGTTAACCGCTCCTGAGAGTCATCCAAATAATCCTTTTGGTCAAGATGTTGAAATTGGCCGTTATCGTCCTGTTGATGCGGGTGCGAGACGTTGGGATATAGAGTCTGACTCAATGAGAATTGTCGCCGGTTTACGTGGACAAATTAGTGAATGGGATTGGGAGTTTGCTGCTCAAAAAGGCCGCAGTAAGTCACTGCAAACCGGTAACCGAAACCAAGGTTGGGTGCGTGTCGACTTTTTGCAGCAAGAAATTGATGCTGGCAACTACAACCCTTTTGGCGGCGTTACCAACCCTGATGATGTTATCGATAGAATTACCACCAGCTTAGTACGACGCGGCGTTTCACATATCACCTCATATGATGCGCATATTACCGGTGAGGCATTTGAAATTGACGGCAACCCAGTTATGTTGGCAACGGGTATTGAATATCGTGAAGAAGACGTGGAAGATATTCCTGATGATCAATTTCAGCGTGGCTTAATTTTTGGTACTGAGGCTGTGGCCGCTGCCGCTGGACGAGATCAATATGCCGCTTATGTTGAGTTTTCTATCCCTGTGACTGATAGTTTAGAGTTACAACTTGCCGGTCGATACGATCACTACAGTGATTTTGGCAGCACAACAAATCCTAAAATAGCCGTGCGTTGGGCAGCGGCAGACGATGTTACGGTTCGAGCCTCATGGGCTCAAGGATTTAGAGCGCCGTCTTTAGCTCAAATTGGTTTAGGGCCATCACAAAATAGTAACTTTTTTGTTGACTCATACCGTTGTGCGGCAACAGGTTTAGATTGTGAAGCGCTTGACTACAATACTGAGTTTTCGGGGAATGATCAGCTTGATGCCGAAGAATCTGAATCTTGGAATGTCGGCGTAATTTGGGCACCAAGTGAGGGCTGGGGATTAAGCGTTGATATTTGGAATATTACTCAAGACAATAAAATTGACCAACAAAACTTTGGTGAACTATATAACGCGACTTGTAATGACCAAAATAGTACGGTTTGTGTACGTTTACCTGCGCAAAATGGTCAAAGCTTAGGGGTAATCGACCTAGTGCATAGCAGTTTTATCAATGTTTCTTCACAAGAAGCTAGTGGTATTGATACCTCAGTAAATTACACCATGAGCGTTCAAGATATCGGTGATTTTAAGTTTAATCTTGAATGGGCCTATATGGACACTTTTGATAAAGACGATCTTGAATATATTGGCGAATATGGCTATCCAGAACACCGCTGGATTGCCAGCACAAATTGGTCTAATGATGATTTCTCTGCCAACATGAATATTAGCTATACTGGCGAGTTTGAGGATACTCCGGATATAGACTTCGACGGCAGTTTAGACTTTGAAGACAATCAATCACGCATGGTAGATTCACAAGTACTGGTGGATGTGCAAGGCAGTTATCATTTTTCAGATAATTTACGTTTCTCACTGGGCGTAAACAATTTGTTAGATGAAGAGCCGCCTTTCGCTATTGGTGATGGGGACGGTGATTTATATGGTTATTCGCAAGGTACACATAATCCACGCGGCCGGTATATTTACAGTAAAGTAACGCTTAACTTTTAATCGTGCCATAAAAGTAAATCAAGCAACCAAAGCCTAGAATCCTCTAGGCTTTTTTATGTACAGGCCTCTCTCAGGCATCCTGCCTTGCTAGGCATTAGTACATCCGTGTACGTCGAAGTACGGTATGTCGCGGCTGCATGGTCGTTCTTTGCCATCCATGGCAACACGACATTAATGTTTCCTACATGTCAGAGCAGAAGAGCGACGATGTACAGGCATTTCCAAGGCGCCCTAGCGTAAATGCATTGGGTAGCATATCAAGTTTAAGGCTTGACTGAATGATGAAGTTATTAGCTTGCCCAAGGGCATATTGAATTTTTGCCATAAAAAAAGACGCTTTAATGCGTCTATAATCGTTAAGATGGTGGCCCCTCTGTGATTTGAACACAGGACCTACCGATTATGAGGCCCCGTTGGTAAGATTGATATCCCACTCTTTATGCCACTTTGTAAGTGGTCATGACTATCTTATTACCAGATTAGGTACGATATTTTTATGAAGTGGTATGATTTTTAGAGTAACTGGTAATGCTTTATTGATGGCAGCAATTTGGAACATTTAGCGTTGTTTAACCTTACCAGCTCAATGCAGTGTTTAGTCATCTAGGTAAACTACTCCTGATTCGAATATATCGGTAAAACTCTCCGCTTTTCCATTATCAATGTGACTTTGAGCTGTTAATGCCATATCACTTTCGATGAAATGCAAAATTACATTTTGTGTATATGTGCTAGTTTGATTCCAGTCATTTAAGTGGGTTTTATAGCCGCAATTTTCACTACTACAATCGGCTTCATTTAACGCTACAAATTTAGCATTTAAACTAGTGTAATCACATGACAATGGACTGCAAGGATCAACAGAATATCCATGTGATTTAGATGGTTGCATGTTGTGTAATGGATCAAGAAGTAAGACATTGAAGTGCCAGTTTTCATCAAAAAAGCCGATGATACGTCCATTACTTTTTGATATTTGAAACTGAAAAAATGGGAACTCAGTGTCGTTTTGAAGGTACTCAATAGGTAACCAGTTAATATCAGCTCGTTGGACAGGAATATTTTTCTGGCTCCAGTTGATTTGATGAAACCTATAGCCAGATTTACCTTGAGCAGCACTATCAGTTAAGAATTCGGATAATTTCTTATCAGACAAGTCTTGAAGTCTAGCAAGTAAAGAAGAAAACCAGGCTGCATTAGTGTTAGCGCCATCTAAGCCAAAAAACTCTATTTGTTTAAAAAACCTGAAGCTAAACGTCCAGTATTTTTCATCACTTACTCTAGAAACTTTAAGTTGGGGACGCGGTTCAGGAGATGATGCGTCTAGTACAGGCTTAATCCTTGCCATAAAAGTGAAGCCTATAAACGATTAGCGTAAAACTTCTGCATTTCGCCTTCGTCAATATCGACTTCACATCTTTCACTCGGAGACAAAGAACCTCTAGCGTTTATCCAAGGATCTTCTTTGTGGGTCATTTCTTCTAATTGACTTCCTGTAAACTCAGCATAGACATCTAATACGTCATCAACAGATAACTTATCATCTTTATCTAGCTTGTCTTCACCGCCAAGAAGATCCGATATTCCGACACTTGAGTACATAAACTTTGTATCTACAAAACGGTTGTATATCTCACGGCTTACAGGACCATGAATCCATGCCTGAAAACGCCCTTTGAATAAAGGCTTTTCATTAACAGCTAAGTGCCATGCTTGGATATAATAGAGAAGTTTTTGAATTTTTAAGACAGAAGGAGTATCACCAGCTTCAGCTAGTTTTACAATTACATAATCACAAACATCATTGATATTAGCCATTGTACCCTCCAGTAGTGCTTAATTCTTACTAACTTTCTGTTGTACAGACAAGTTGTAAAAAATGGTGCGGCATTATAACACCATTTCTTGAATAAAATAGTCCATTTAATTTTAGAATACATTAATAGCTCTATTTGTCACTATTTATGTTTGATAAAGTTGACGAATAACTCTTATTGTTGAATTTTATCAAGAATCCATTTTTTAACATCTGACCTAACCCAAGCTACTGAGCGAGAACTTAAGTGTATAGGGCTAGGGAAGTCACCATTATTTCTTAGGGTGTAAATTGATGACCTAGATAGGCTTGTCATAAGCATAACTTCTTTAATACGAATTAAATCACTTGGTTGCTTATTTTTTATTGGCTGCTCTATCGTTAAAGCCTGTTCAGGAATTCGTGCTCTAGTTTGGCCTGACATTTCTCGTTTTGATAGCTGTGACCTAAACAAATCAGCATGCCTTTGAACTTGCTGTAATTCTCTTATTACATTTTGTGCTTTAAATGATAGTTGTTCCAAATAACTGTTAAGTAGCTCATACTCGAGTTTATTCATTTTTAGACCCTACTATTGTGTATAGTTGGGTTAACTATCTATTGATAAATACTCGAGTACTAGAGGTTTAAATAGTTTTAGATAGTTTTAAATCAATATTAAAAATCCGCAATAAAATGAAAAAGGCCATTTATCCAGAGCGGTATTACTAATTTCGATAGATCTAGGCAGTGTAAATGCTAATTCTTCGAGTAATGACTATTTTCATTCTCTTTGTACAAGTTGTTTAGGTTTTTTATAAGCGCTCTACATATGTAATGCACATATTTGCTTGCATTTTTACCAACTGTAAAAACTAAGTAACTTACTTATCATTTTGGCAGTCTATTAAATTAAAGTCTGTTTCACTCATAATTTTACATCCGCCTTGTAATGAAGTTCCCCAATATTGTTTATTAGAAATAAAAGATAATTCATCTATAAATAATTTGATATTGACAGGCTTCAAATAAAATTCAATATCCTTAAATGTCAATATCTTAAGCGGTACCTTTGTTAAAATGTCATCTCCATCTATTAAGGTGTTGTCATTTTCAAATTTGTCAATAGTTGCAGATGCGACAATATGACGGCATTTATCTCGATATCCGCCAACATAGATCAAGCATTTATCTCCAACTGATAGTTTATCTTTAAAGCTTGTTCCTGAATAAATGGGCCACTTTCCTTGGTGGAGTCTGTTCATTATTACATCATGTGCAGGTACTCTTCTTGTTGTGTCTATTTGTTCAGCATCTACAGTTGCTAAAATGAAATATTTCATTAAATTGTTGGCCCACGGTAGATTTTAAAAGTGACTATACTCGCTAGTATATAATAACCATGGCCGCATTCAACTGATTGAATTTAGTTATAAGGGTCTATAACCCCTAAAGAAACTCCTACCACCTTTCTAGGATTTACATCTAATTTATTGTATTTACAGTATTTTAAAAGGCAGGCATACTTATACTTTATAACTGCCTTTAAAATAGGGTTAAATGTTTAAGCTTACAATTTCTAATTCATTTAGCTAGGACGATCATATTAGTATGGAAAACAATGAAATGAAACGACACATTCTTTTGTCGATTAAACCTAAGTATGTCAAAGAAATTACTGTAGGCGAAAAAAAGTTTGAGTTTAGAAAGAAATTTCCTGATCTAAATGAATTAAATATAAGTCGTAGAGTAATAATTTACTGCTCAAAACCAACTATGAAGATAATAGGAAGTTTTGAAATAAAAACACTGCATCATGCTGACTTTGATACATTGATGAATAATATATCAGCAGAAGAGAATTACAGAAATAGAATTTCAGGTTATTTTAAAAACAAAAAATCTTGTTATGCATTAGAAATTTCGAATTTTAAAATGTATAAAAATCAATTATCACTTGAATATCTAAGGAAAGAATACAGAGGTTTTGTCCCAGGCCAAAGTTACAGGTACTTAGACTCGAATATTGTAAAAAAAATTGAAAACCTAAATGGTTCGCTTTAATTTAATTTAATTTAGTAAATTTAACTGCACACCCTAAAAATTAAGTTTTTTAGGGTATGAAAACCAAATCATTCAAATGTTGGCTATTAACATATTAACATTTGAAACTACGCAGCTTTATTATTTTTCTTTGATTTGGCTTTAATCATTGTGTTGAAAATGCTTTCAGCTACAGCTTCAATTACTTTCACGCATACAGAGTTGCCAAATTGTTTATAGATTTGCCCTTGTGATACAGCGTCAACTATAAACTCTTCAGGAAAGCCTTGAAGTCTAGCACATTCTCTTGGTGTTAGCTTTCTGGGATTTTTATTCAAATTAGACTGATCTATGAGAATTTCTGAGCCGTCCTTGTAATATCTTGCACTAATAGTATTTGTATATTCGCTGTCAGCGTTAAATAGCGAATAACCAAATCCATTCCCTTTATTTTTATGTTCTAATTTTCTTTTTTGATGACCTTCCCAAAGTTTGTCTGAAATAGTGAATTTATCTTCTTCGCCTGATAAACCGGATAAGTCTTCAAGTATGTCACCTACTTTTGTTGGAGTCATTGGCGGATTAGGCCAATCGTAAAGCTCTTCAAAGTTAACATCTGAGCCAAAATAATCTTTATCGAAGCCAACAATAAAAACTCTTTCTCTGTTTTGCGGTGCTCCAAAATCACCCGCTCTTAACACTCGAACATCAACCCAATAATTTAATTTTTGTTCAAGAGCTGCACGTGACTTGTCATTCATAGGAATGTCTTGAGGGATATCCTGCTTATGCTCTCCACGCAATATTTCTAAAATTGTTTTTAAGGTACGTCCCTTGTCGTGTCCTCTTAGCTGTTTTACGTTTTCTAAAAGAAAGGCTTTAGGGCGTTTTTTTGCTAAAATTCTCTGAATTTCAAAGAACATTGTTCCTCTGGTGTCATTGAAACCTTGTTTTAATCCCGCTTGTGAAAATGCTTGGCATGGGAATCCACCTAACAAAATATCATGATCAGGTATGTTACATTCATCAATCTTTGTAATATCACCACTAGGCATTTCGCCAAAGTTCGCTAAATACGTTTTTTGTGCGAACTTATCTATTTCAGATGTAAAAACACATTTTCCGCCAAGTTGTTGGAAAGGTAGCCTTATACCTCCAATTCCAGCAAACAAGTCAATAAACTTGAATTTAGGCTGCATTGATTCCTCAAAGGCGAAAGGAGCTTTTTCTCGATATGAATTTAGTGTAAATTCAAGCTCTTCTATTGCTTTTATTTTTGATTTGGTTGGTTTTTTTTCCCCCGCTTCCCATGCAGTAATAGTGTCAACGGCTGCTCCATTCAAATTAATCAGATGTCCCAATTCAGCTTTATCTAAATTAAGTTTAGTTCTCACTGATTTTATAAAGTCAGCAATTGAATCTATTTTTAAATCTTGTTGCACTGTTACTACCCCAAAAAAATATAATTACTGTATTTATATACAGCATTTTAATTTAATTCAACTATAAATACCCATTTAAACTGTTCACAAGCCCTTTAATGCGATATCTTTTTGATTGAATTGGATATTTTTATAAGGGAGAACTTATGGATTTAAATAAGCAGGCTATTATAGAACGTTTTAAAGCTAATGTTAAAGGAAGAAAAAACGAAGCTACTGGCAACATTAGACATAATGGTAGAGATGGACACTGGCTGGAACAACAGATGGGAATAGCCGCGAATGGCAATAATGCTCCTGACTTGCTAGGCTATGAAATGAAAAATGTTACTACTTCTGGCAAGACAACTTTTGGCGATTGGTCTCCAGATAAGTCTTTATGGGGTAGCCAGAGAGTCGAACCAAGTATTCCAAAGTTAAACAAGGATAGTGAATTTCTCGAATGGTTTGGTACACCGAACCCTGCTAAAAAAGGCAGAAAGTCATGGTCTGGAGCGGTTGTACCCAAGGTCGGGGTGTTTAATCAATATGGTCAAAGACTAGAGATAACAGCCAATCAAGATATTCAAGCAGTATATTCATTTGAACATGATCATAGGCCTGATAAACATCAATTAATACCAACTTATCTTCAGAAAAAAATTGTCTTAGCTCAGTGGTCTAAAGATGTCATACAAAATAAATTAGAGAGTAAATTTAACGATAAAGGCTGGTTCAAGTGCTTAAAAGATAACAATGGATATTACAATGAAATAGTTTTTGGATCGCCAATAAATTATTCAACGTGGCTTCCACTTGTTAGGACTGGTGTAGTCTACTTTGATTGTGGAATGTATCAAACTAATCCTCGCCCATATTGTCAATGGCGAGCTAATAACACCTATTGGGATTCATTGATTACTGATAGATACCAATAATTCAACAGGAGTATTGTGGGCTTAATCACACAAGCCCACAGCTAGCATTCCGTAAATAATCTTAGGTTTTGTTGTTTTTAATCAAAATTAGGGGGAAGGTATTCCTAAATAATTATTTTAAACAGCATATGTCAATTTATAAGAGAAAAAACTCGAAATTTTACTACTGTGAAATAGCTATAAACGGCAAGACTGTAATTCAAAGTACTAAGACGACAAAGAAGTCACTGGCCTTGCGCTTTGAGAGTCAACTACGAGAAACTCTGTATAGGCAGCAGGTATTAGGTGATAGACCGATTATCACTTTAGCTGAAGCAATACTGGAATACGCAACTAGCAAGAGTGGCTCGGTCAATAAACAAAACCTTGATACACAGATTAGAACGCTGAATGCTCAACTATCGCGTGTGTATTCACTCCAAGCTGATTTACATGGCTTAAATGGTAGTCACTTAACGAGGTTAGTATCGCTTAGACGCAAAGATGGGGTTACAGAAGGCACTATCAGGTTAATGCTTACCACTTTAAAAGGGGTTGTTAATTGGTCAAAATCAGCCGGTTACTTGCAACCAGAAAATCTCGTAATACCTAAACTACGTGTTAACAATCAACGAACTAGAACTTTGTCTAATCAGGAAGAAGTTAAACTACTCGAGCGATTGAAACTGAACAAAAATCCAGATGATTATGATCTGGTTGTTTTATTGCTGGATACTGCCGCTAGATTAAATGAAATCCAACAATTACATTGGGAATCTGTCGATTTAGAAACAGCTGAACTTCATTTGTGGCGAACTAAGACAAATACGGCATCTGTCCTGAAACTTACGGAACGCTCATTAAATATTTTAAAACGTCGATATGAATCAAGCTCCCAAAAAGAACTAGTATTCCCATCAAAAGCAGGTGGCTTACGCAGAACTACACCTAAATCTATTCAAAAAGTATATAAAGAGCTTGGTTTGGACGGATTTTGCACTCACTCCATTCGCCATACAACGGCTTCTAAACTAGTAAAAAATGGCATGAGTTTATTTGCAGTATCTAAACTTTTAGGACACTCAAATATTTCAATGTCACAGCGCTATTCTCACTTGGAGCAAAAGGCAGTAGCAAATCAAGCAGCTGAAATTCTCAATAACAATTAATAAATTAACTTGGCACTGAACACGAATAAAAGTTTCGCCGAGATCTGGTAAGCCTGTTGAACTCAAACATAAATAGCTATGAAGCTGTATGACTTGGTACGAGTCAATTAAATAGGATTTATGATTATGAGTGTATTCAAAAGAAACGGTGTTGGTAACTACTACATCCAGTTTAATTTTAACGGAAAAACCTACTGTAAAAGTTCAAAAACATCAAATAAGCGAACAGCGGAACGTATGGAGCGAGAATGGCGAGATGAACTGCATAAGATTGACGAATTAGGAGAGCGACCAAGAATTACATTGCGCGAAGCTCTGAATGGATACCTTGATGAAAAACAAGGTACTGGAAGCCAAAACTATGCATTTACCAACGTCAAAACAGTAACCGAGCGAGTTAATGTTGATGTTTACGTAGACCAGATTCGTGACTCAGATTTAACTAAATTTAAGGTGTCGCGTGAAAAGGAAGGTATAGCACCGCAAACAATTAAACATAACTTTCAAGCGATTAGAAGTGCTGTAAATTGGGCTAAAGAGCATGGTTACAGTGTGAAAGAAGTATCGTTCCCTAAAATTAAGTTACCTAAGCATCGCTTACGTTACTTATCCCACGAAGAAGAAGCAAGATTGCTTACCGAATTAGATCCTAAGCGTAAACGCCCATTTCGCCCCGATTATGAGTACAGAACAGCGGAAGAAAACCGTCGATATCAAGATAATTACGATTTGGTTGTCTGCCTTCTAGATACTGGAGCGCGATACTCAGAAATTGCAGCTATTAAATGGGATTCAATAAATATTGACGAAGGTACATTAAACCTATGGCGACCCAAGGTTAGAAACGAATCAATTATCTACATGACAAACCGTGTTAAAGATATTTTTAAACGTCGGTTCAACAATCGCTTATCTGAAGAATTTGTTTTTACGAACTCAACAGGACAGCCAAGAGGTTATCAAGCCAAGGGTATTAGAGCTGCGATCAAACGTGCTGGCATTGAAAATTTTAAAATTCACGATTTGCGTCATACCTGTGCAAGTCGATTAGTACAAGCTGGTTTAAACCTTTATGAAGTAAAAGAAGTGCTTGGTCACACAGATATAAAAACCACTCAAATTTACGCACACCTTGAACGAAAAGATATTACAGCTAAAGCACGTGATATTTTGGAACGATTACAACCAAATGGAGATAACCATGTTGCTTAATGATGTTTTACATGAATCATCAGCTAGCTGGTGGAATAAAGCGCTGTTAATATTTGATAAACTGTTTGGTTTTGAATCTGACGGTAATTCGAAGCTGAAGCGTGTTAAACAAGTGTTTGATCAGAAATCAGGAGAACATGTTATTTACTTGGAATATCGTGTTAGAGCCGTTAATCAGTCGCCAATACAAACACATTTGAACAGTAAGTCAAAAGTGAAAGTTGATAAAAACAACAAGGGTTCAAAGTAACATTTGAACCCCATTACCCCAACAATATAAATGTCCATTTGCCAGACGAGTATTATCTGAAGCTTTACAATACCAGCCAAGTAATACACCGTCTGTTCTTCTTGCTTCAATACGATTGCCAACATCAGTAATTCGCCCAATCAGTTGACCACTTGGTAGTCGTATTTGCTTTTCTATCATCAGTTCCACCTCGCAAATTAATAAATTTATCATCAGCAAGACTTGGTTGATTTTCAACCGTTGTCTGATTTCCAGTACCTTGTAGATACTCAAATAAAAATTTATTGAAGATAGTTATGGACAAAACAAAGAAAGACTTACCTGAAACCAAGATGGATAAAGCCACTCAAGTTTACTTAAAAATGAAGCTTCAGGATGGCATCAAGCGGAAAGATATTATTGCTGCATTTATAAGTACCTGCGGCTTAACCACAGCAGGAGCGTCAACGTATTACCAAAAGATCAAGAAGAAACAAGCCCACAGGAATTTTTGAGAATATGTTGGTTGTGTCCAACCAACAGGTGTACGTGAGTTGTTCCAACTCCCATCACCTTCCCATCTGGATAGCATACTTCATATACTCCACACAAAGCGAGTTTTAACTAAAAAACGTCACTACTAAAAAATTAATTAATAAAAAAGCAAAATACTGGAGTATATACAGTATATGGATTTAAGATCATGCAGCTGCTATTCATCCCGTATTAAATACCAGCAGATTTAATAAGTCGGATCAATCAACTAAGCATTTTCAACACCACCAGTTATAGGAGCGGAAACTTGTATTCACTGCAACACATCATCGATCAAACCACTACCTTAGAGCAAATCAAGCAAGGTTTATCAACTAATCAACAAGATCACTTTATTCCCTTAATTGATGATGCATTAACCATCATCTTTGGAAATGAAGAGCCAGATATTGAAACCTTGGAAATACTGGTTGAGCAGTTGGAAAGCGTTAAAAACGTTGGTTTTGATGATGACCGAATGAATGACGAATACTACCAAACGGAAGCTATGGAACTTGGTGGCTTAAGTTGCGGATTAAAGGCTTATATTGACACCAACCAACCTGTTATAGAAAGCACTCATTTAGCCATCTACGTATTAATCCAATGCATTGAAGTGCTAAACCTATCAGCTACCGACAACGCGCTGATACTTAATTTATACAAACAAGCAATAGAAGCTCTCACAATTGCTCGTTACGCTACTGCCTATCTAGACTTATGTGGCGATCATTATGTGGAAATACACCGCGATCGCCTTAAAAAAGAACATAACATTAGCTTAAGTAACCGAGTTAAAGCCCAAGCAAAACAACAGAAAGATTTAGTAAAGAGAGAAAAATATGCAGACAAAGTCTATGAAATAGCACTTAAGGTTTGGAGTATAGAAGCATATGTTCCAGTGGGGGCTTTGGCTGAAGAAATTAACAATCAAGTTTATGTCAATAGTGACGCAGCTAACAAAGGTTATTTAAAAATGGATGACAGCAAACTTAAACAGTATTTTAAAAACCAACCCGAAACACCGTCAACTGCAATATTGAAAGGCCCTCCCAGTAACAAACGAACTCATAAACAATATGAAGGATTACATTTTATCGATTTCGTTCCGCTGCTTGTTAAAGAAAACTTAGTACCTCTAGATTAACACTTCATAAAAATAAGTATCCGAGCTGCCCACCTAACAATGGGCAGTCACACTACTTGTCATTTTTCAAATCTCTAAGATGTATCCCTGTCGAAAGCAAACAACGTTATCTAAGGAGATACAAAATGACGACACAATCTACACTAAACACTGACCCTACCAATATTAACGCCGTAAGTAATTTCTTTGAGCAATCAGAAGCCGCTTATGAAGCTATGGTGTCAATTGTTGGCGAACCGCTACGTCAAATACTTGAACCGTATTGGTT
>JBMZDW010000024.1:0-39674 GCA_049614565.1 Cognaticolwellia sp.
CATTGCTAGACTTCTATTTAGAGAAACCCGTAGCTAACGCTACGGGTTTTTTGCTTTTTACGGTTTGATAATTGCACTGAATGGCGACATGGTCCCAGCTTATTCCATGCCGAAGTCAGAAGTGAAACGTGTTAGCGCCGGTGATAAAGAGCGTGTGGGTGTTCTTCTCTTTATGTGAGCCCCCACGACATTAGTGCATCCATGCACGTCATTGCTAGGCTTTTTGCTGTCTGTTATTTAATAAATAATGCAGGTTAAATGCGTTAACGCCGATGCTTGCAGTGGTACAGTGATTTTGGCCACCTTATTGCAAATGCACCAACCCGGTATCATCTCGTTCAAAACCATGACATATATAGCCGATTAACTGGCGTTTTTTCTTCGATATTTGATGAAAGTGCTCAAAGCCGACTGAAAAGGCAAATGGGTTGGCGTTGTAGTCGGCGTACGATTGATCTGCGCCGTTTTTTGCCTCGCGCACACCCGCGGCGAATGAGCTTAAAAAGTCGTCGCGATTATTGAGTAAAATAACCGTGGCGCCAGTGCCACCCTCAACTAATTCAAGCGCGCCTAGCTCAATGTATTTATCAACAACGGCGTTGTTGAAATAGCCACTGTATTGCTCGGTTTCAACCTCATAAGTAACGGCGGAGTTATCAGTTGCTTCCATTAATGACACAAACAATTCTCTTACTTTTTTCGAAATCACACACTATTCCTTTAATATCTAGCCGTTCTTTATGGCTTACTGTGTAGGTCGGGCTTTAGCCCGTTAAGTTAACTATTTGTTTAACTACCCAATATTTTAAGTGGTAGCGATAAAGCGTCATTGCCTGTTTGGCCCACTAGCCAAATAATGGCGCATAACCCCGCTACAGTTATTACATACCATATTGCGGAGACAATTTGCGCGTAGCGGTTTAACGGCAGTAACTGGCTTAAGTGTCGGCGTTTATATTCAAAAAATATTTCAATGCTGCCAATCGCCAATAAAAACCCTAATAGGGCTAAACCAAAGTAATAACTGATGTAAATGCCCAATGCGGCGCCTAATGCACAAGCGATTAAGCCGATTTTAGAATTGATTGAAAAAGCGATACTTTTCAGTACGTGGCCACCGTCTAACGGCAATATCGGTAGTAAGTTAAATAAATTCAGCAGGGCATTAAATACCGCTAAGCCGGCCAGTATTTCTATGTCGGTTAGCCAATAACCTACTAAGCAGGCAATAGACAATATTAAACCAAAGAAGGGCCCCATAATTGAAATAACAATATCTTGCCAGCGGGTATTAATTTTGTCATCGCTCAGCGCTAAGCCACCAACAAAGGGTATTAGGTATATGCCTTTGGTTTTCAAACCAAAGTATTTCATTGCCTTGATATGACCATATTCATGAAAAACGAGGCACAGAATAAGGGCGATGGCGAACTCAATCGAGAATAACCAGCTATAAGCCGCTAAACTACCGGCGGCAAACAATACTTTAATTACCTTAGCGCTTTTTAATAACTTTAACCCCAGGCCTGCTAAGCCAACAAAACTAAATTTAATCGGCTGTTTTTTACCTTCAGTAATGTGGCGTTGTGCTATGTCTTTCTCGTGCAGGGTGTTGTCGTGTAACAGTTCGTTATTGACACGTAGTTGAAATTGCAGCGCAAATGGTTGCCATTGTAATGAGCCATTAAGCTCTACAACTAATTCGCCTTGCTCACTTTGCAGGGTGAATTGATGTGAAAAAGCATCGCCGTCAGCATTGGCATTAATTTGTGATACGCATTGCTCGTCCCAAAATAGCTCTTGCCATCCGGCCATTGAGCCTTCTAATCGTAGTGTTTTGCCTAAACATTCAATTGTTAATAATTGCACTTTATTGCCTTTGCAGATAAGCCTTGCCAAATTATTAAGATATTTTTTGCAGCGGCAAGGCTATCGACAAAAATATTAACCGTTAGTCACGCTAGCGTGAATTGGCTTGTGGCTATTCAGTGTCGGAGTGTCCGGCCCAAATGTCGGCATTAATTGTGGTTTGCTTTTTGCGTTTTTTCTTGCCCGTGCCTGCAGGTTTTGCCATGGCTTTATTTTCAGCTACAAGTTCGGCTAGCAATAATTCGGTAAGCGCTTGGTCGACTTCAAAACCTTCAACCTGCTCACGTTCAAGGCGAATTTTGTTTTTCTTTTCGATAATACTGAAGTGGTGATAATCTTGATAGTCGATCAATGACATTGCTAAGCCGACTTCTCCGGCGCGGCCACTTCGGCCAATACGATGCATGTAGTCTGATGGGCTTCGGGGTAAGTCAAAATTGATCACTACCGGTAGTTTTTCAATGTCTAAACCACGGGCGGCAATATCTGTGGCAATTAATACCTCAATTTCACCCGCTTTAAACTCTTCAAGCACACGGCTACGAGCGCCTTGGCCTTTGTCACCATGAAATACTTCTGCGCTTATGCCACGTTTCGATAGCTTTGACGCTAAATGCTGACAGCTGTTTTTAGCGTTGACGAAAATAAGCGCTTGTCGCCATTGCTGTTGCTGAATTAAATGCGCTAAAACAGTCGTTTTTTCGCCTTTGTTAACGGTAAATACTCGTTGCACTAAGGTGCTGGAGTCTGCACTTTGTACTTGTATTTCAACAGGATTGTTGAGTAAGTTTTGTGTTAACGCTTTCACTTGCTCAGGGAAAGTGGCTGAAAAGAGTAAGGTTTGTTTTTGCTTTGGCAATAAGGCTAACAGCGCCGATAACTCTTCGGTAAAACCTAAACTGAGCATTCTGTCGGCTTCATCAAGCACTAAGGTGCTTACTTTATCTAGCTTAATGGCATTACTGGCAATTAAATCCAGTAATCGACCAGGAGTTGCCACTAAAATATCGCTGCCGCCGCGTAATGCCAACATTTGGGTATTGGCTGATACACCGCCAAAAACTGCGACGGTTTTAATCGCGCCATTAAAATGCACAGCATAAGATTTAATGCTGTCGGCAACTTGCTTGGCAAGTTCACGCGTCGGTAGCAAAATTAGCCCAGTAACAAAGTTGCCTTTGCTTGCCGATGACTTCTCGTGCTGTTGAGAAAGTTGCTGCGCCTGTATTTTCTGCTGCTGTATTTTTTGCAACAATGGCAGGGCAAAAGTGGCGGTTTTACCAGAACCGGTATTGGCGCCAGCAATTAAGTCACGTCCTGCTAATACACTGGGAATAGCTTGCGCTTGAATGGGCGTTGGCTGTTGATATTGCAACTCGGTTAATCGCGCTAACAAAGGTGGTATAAGACCAAGTTCAGTAAAGTTGGTTGGGGTTGCAACAGAAGACATGAATATAAAGCGCTCAAAGCTAAAATAAGAACTGCCTATTTTAGCGTATTTATCTTCTGTTTAGTTAGTGAAATCGCTTAAATGCTGCTGACACTCATTTTTATCGGTAAATGCCTCGCCTGTTCAGGAAGTGGCTAATTATTTGATCGGCACGCTAGCCTAGCTTTTACGATTGTCATACCATGGTGTGATATTTTATTGAGTGATCTGTCTTATGCGTCTTGGTTTATCATTTTTATTTGTTATGTTTTTCAGTGTCAGTGGTTTTGCGCAAACAACGCCACTATTTTTTAAGCTCGATAAAACGCCTGAACTAGGCAAAATGGCGGGGTTCAAGGCCAGTGCGTTGTGCAATGTAGCAGATGAAACAAAGCGCTATTTAAGTAACTTTTCAGCCGATAACTTTGCCGTGCATGCCGGCAAAGTATTTGATGACAGCGTTACCCTAGCTCGGGTCGAACAAACGCTTGAATTTATTTGTCAAACTTATCGAGCAGATGTGCGAGCTAAGCGACAAAGTCGCTTGCATGATAAAAATTTTTTAAAGCAAAACTTCGATTTTTATCGCTGGACGCCGGATAGAAAAACCGCGCAAGAAATAGCGCTTAAAAGTACTAATGCCCGCAAAACTAGCATGCTAAATGCTATTCCCACCGAGAAAATATTTCTAACTAAGTATTACACCAAGTTGCTCACTGCTAGCGCGGTGAAAACTCCGATTTATAATCAGGCGCTGTATGCTTTGCCGTATGACGAAGCGGGGATGACACTGGTTGAGGCGAATAATACCTCATCATTAACGCGTCATAAATATAGTCGCCAAGCTGTTATTGCCGGGATTTTAGAGCAGAAAAAATTAGCCAAGCCTTTGATTTGGTTAACCGAAGAAGCCCTACACGATGTGTTATTACAAGGCACAGGTGTGGTTGAAGTGAATGGTCAGCGACGCTATTTTAATGTGCATCGTAATAATGGTGTTGCTTATAACTATGCCATTGGTAAACGCGAACAGCCACGTTATTGGTATTTTTCCGAAGTGCCAAGCATTATGGGCTATGGCGAAACACTAACCAGTAAAATTGCTATTTCTCCACAAGTGTCGTTTGCCGGTAATGTTGCTGAACTTGGCTTAGGCAAGTTATTTATGGTGAGTTATCAACTGGCTGATGAAAATATTTCCCGCTTAGGGGTATTAGCGGATCAAGGTGGTGCTTTTGATAACAATTTGTTTCAACTCGATTTATTAGTGGAAAGCTATTTCGGTTGGCAAGATTATCACCAAGCGAATAAGCACTTACCCGATTATGCTAAGGCTTGGCTTATGCTGAAGAAAAAGTAAGGCTATTAATGCCTTTGCAAGGGCTGATTTACTGAGATCTTGTTCTATATCAAATTAAACTTATAAATAATGCAAATGATATTGATTTTCATTTGGATTCATGATTAAATGCGCGCAATTCAAATTAATTGTTTCTTTTATGGGCTGTGTTATGCGTATTTCTTCTCTTTTTCAACCGGCGTTAATCGCGTTATCTGTAGTTAGTGCTTTATCAAATTTTGCCACGGCAAATGACGATATGGAGCACTTAGCTATTTTTGGTAATTCACAAGCTGTGAATGATGTACCCGGTAGTGCGCATATGATTTCTCAGGATGAATTAGAAAAGTTCGACTTTACCGATATTATGCGTACTTTAACGTCTGTACCGGGGGTTTATGTTCTAGAAGAAGATGGCTACGGTTTACGTCCTAATATTGGCATGCGTGGTACGGGGCAAAATCGCAGTGAAAAAGTTACCATTATGGAAGACGGTGTTTTAGCTGCTCCTGCGCCGTATTCGGCACCGTCTGCTTATTATTTTCCAACTGCAGGTCGCATGCAGCAAATTGAAGTACTTAAAGGTACATCAAGCGCTATGTATGGTCCGCGTACAACGGGTGGCGTGGTAAACATGTTATCTCGTGCTATTCCTGAAGAAGCATTGGCAGGGCAAGTTAACTTAAGTGCGGGTGAAGACGGTTTTTCGAAAGCGCATGCTTATGTCGGTGGTGCTGGTAAAAATGTTTCGTCGGTATTTGAACTTTTCCGTTACCAAGCCGATGGTTTTAAAAATATTAACCATAGCGACGCAGAAACAGGCTTTGTTAAAAATGACATCATGGCAAAAGTGATGATCAACAGTGACAATGACGCGACTTACTACCAAGAGTTAGAATTTAAACTTAAATATTCAGATGAAGAGTCAGATGAAACTTATATGGGTTTAACCGCAGGTGATTTTATAGCAAACCCATATACACGTTACTCGGCATCACAGCTTGATAATATGGCGACTGATCATAAGCAGTTGCAAATTAATCATCACATTCAGTTATCCGATCGTTTTACCTTAGGCACGTCAGCTTACTACAATGAATTTAGCCGTAACTGGTATAAAACCAGTAAAGTTGGCACATGGGCAACTGACGAGAGCGGTAACTATGAGTTTGATGGCGATGGTGAGCATATTGTTAAAAAATCTAGCTTAGGCAGTGGCGGCATAGAAAACGCCGCAGCGTTTGATCAAAACAGTAACAACGAAACACTTTATGTTGATGTTAAGGCCAATAGCCGTGACTACGAGTCAAAAGGCATACAAACGGTATTAGATGCTGACTTTGGCGATCATCAAGTTAAATTTGGTGCTCGTTATCATGAAGATGAAATGGACCGTTTTCAATGGCTTGATAACTATAGCCTAGATAGCAGCTATAACATGACGTTACTTAATGCAGGTATTCATGGCGCCGACTCAAACCGTATCGACTCAGCCCAAGCGCTTGCTTTGTTTGTGCATGACGAATATACCTTTGGCGACTTTATTATTAATGCCGGCTTACGTTATGAAGATATGACCATAGCGCGCAAAGACTGGGACAAAGGCGTAACAGATAGAAACCAGCCTCTGAAGAAAGATGTTAGTAACGATATTGATGTTTTACTGCCGTCACTAGCTGTAACTTACCGTATCAATAACGATTTAATTGTTATTGGTGGTGTGCAAAAAGGCTTCGCGCCGCCAGCACCGGGTAACGATAAAGTTGAAAACGAAGAAAGCCTTAACTATGAGTTAGGCCTAAGATACAGCCAAAATGCATTACGTGCTGAAGCGTTATTCTTTTACTCGGACTATGAAAACATGCACGGTAACTGTACCGCTAGCCAAGGTTGTGAAGAAGAAAATGTTGGCAACCAATACAATGCCGGCGAAGTAAAAGTGTCAGGTTTAGAAGTTAAAACCGGTTATGAGTTTGCCGCGGGTGCATTAACTATTCCTGTAGATTTAACTTATACCTTTACCGATACTGAGTTTCAAAATGCCTTTGCATCAGGATTAGATGTTTGGGGTACAGTAGCGGCAGGTGATGAATTACCGTATGTTCCTGAAAACCAACTACAATTAATTATTGGGCTAGTTGGCGAAAAATGGCGTAGTGATATTTTAGTTCGTTATATGGATGAAATGCGTACCACGGCTGGCCAAGGTGGTTTTGTGGCTGGCGAGTCAATTGACAGCCGCACTGTGGTTGATATGGCAGCGCATTATAACCTTGCAGACAACCAAGAAATCACCTTCAATGTTGATAACTTACTGGATAAAGAATATATGGCAACACGCACCCATGGCTCTATTATGGCGGGTAAACCGCGTAGCGTTACGCTAGGCTATAAATACAGCTTCTAGTACCGGGCTATAGATTTAAAAAAACGAGCTAACAAGCTCGTTTTTTTATGGGGAAAATTCAAGCTATACTGATTAAGACAGTTTTTTACGTATGAAATCATAACAATAAATAGGAATATATTATGGAAATAGATGTTAGTACCTTAGAAAGGTACGCCACTATGCTAGGCGATTTAGCGGTGCAATTTGGTACTAAATTACTGGTTGCTATTATTGTCCTGATCATCGGTCTTTGGATCATTAAACGCGTATTGAAATTATTTGATCTCGCCATGAGCAAGAAAAAGGTCGAAATTACCTTACATCAATTTTTGCTCAGCATTATTGGTATATTGCTCAAAGCGATATTGATTATTGTCTTTGCCTCTATGGTTGGGATTGAAACCACCTCACTTATCGCGGTTCTTGGTGCTGCAGGTTTGGCCATTGGTTTAGCACTGCAAGGTAGTTTGTCAAATTTCGCCGGTGGTATTTTAATTTTATTCTTTAAACCTTTTAAAGCGAACGATGTTATTGACGCACAAGGCTATGTTGGTGTGGTACAAGAAATTCAGATTTTTAATACCATTTTGCTGACTTTAGATAACCAGCGGGTGATTATTCCCAATGGTTTATTGTCGAACGGTTGCGTAAAAAATATTTTTGTTGAGCCTACACGTCGCGTCGATTTAACCTTTGGCATTAGTTACGATGACGATATTAAGAAAGCGAAAGCGGTGTTACAAACCGTGCTTGAGGCCAATGAGCATATTTTAAAATCACCACAACCAGATATTTTTGTTTCTGCGCACGCCGATAGCTCGATTAATATTTTGGTGCGCCCGTGGACGAATTCAGAAAATTACTGGCCGGTGTATTTTGGTGTCATGGAAGAAGTGAAACTCGCCTTCGATCGAGAAAACATTTCTATCCCATTCCCACAACGCGATGTACATATGATTCAGCCAAAATAACAGGGAAATATGGACAGCTTGCTAGCAAAAACGCCAAATCCACCGTATTACGCGATGATCTTTAGCTCCGTGATCACTGATAACCAAGCCGGTTATCATGAAATGGCGCAGACTATGGTGCAATTAGCGCAACAGCAAGCTGGCTTTTTAGGCATAGAGTCAGCACGAGAAGAACTCGGTATCACGGTATCTTACTGGCAGACTTTGCATGATATCAAAATGTGGAAACAAAACAGTGAGCACCTCGTTGCTCAAAAATTGGGGCGGCAGCAGTTCTACAAAAATTTTATTGTTCGGATCAGCAAGGTGGAAAAGAGCTACGGCTTATGAACTCTGGCTTACGAACCCTGACTTATGAGTTATGGCTGGTGGATAGTCGCCGTTAATAATGCTTTAAGCTCTTGTTCATAAGCGAGTTTTTTTTCTTGGTTAAACCCGACATGTGCGCTAACAATTTTCCCCTGTCGGTTGATGATATAACTACTCGGCATACCTTTTAGTTGATACTTTCTAGCTATTAAGCCTTTAGGATCATAAATAACCGGGAAATTGGCCGGATTTTCTACTAAAAACTCATCGGCTAATTGTCGACTGTGATCTAAATTAATGCTTAATATCGTCAAGCCTTGTGCTTGATACTTGGCCTGTAAATCATTCATCCACGGAAAAGATTTACGGCAGGGAATGCACCAAGACGACCAAAAATCTATGTAGACCACCTTGCCTTTCTCTTTTTCAAGCTGTTGATTTAACAATTCAATACTGGTGAATTTTTTTTGCTCGTTCGCCAACAGCGATTGAGAAAAAGTTATTAATATTATTAAAAAAAAGCATGTTATAAAGTTTTTAATCACGGTAGAGTCAACCAATATTTAGCAAGTAGTTAACATTTAACCATGTTAACTCGCATTTACAAAGTGAAGAGATATTTTAATGCCATTATCATTTAGCCGTTTTATGCCTGCACTAACTCGCCGGAGTAACAATTTATCTCACTCTGGCAACAGCCGCGGTTTGGCGTTATTTTTCAGCCTGTTGCTCACAGGTATAAGTTGGCCACTTTATGCTCAGCAAAGCCAAACACTGGATACGAACCAGTGGCTGAAAGCACGTTTTGGCGCACAACATCAAGCGCTGATCCCCATTGTTGCGGTGGCCGATATGTTATATAGCTGCCAGAAAAAAAAGCAAGTAGATGACAGCGTCACCATTAAATCACTGATCACTGAATTAGATAAAAACACTTTAGCGCAGCAGTTAATGACTTGCTTAAACGGCGCATCGCCAAAATCAGATATCGCGTTAAATTATGGCTTAGAGGGCTGTTTTCATGAGCAGCTTGCCGGCTTATCAGCTACAGAGAAGCAGCAAAAAATGCGCTTAGTGACGAAAGCGATAGCGTCCTTGTCGCGCGCTGAGCGACAAAAAAGTTTTACCCAATGTGTAACCGATCAGGCAATTAGTTATTTGCGTTAGTGACGGTATAAAGTTATTGCGGCGGTTTGTCGTTATCAACAAATGAACTGGGCAGTATTTCAACGCCAACCATACGCGCGACTTTGATCATAATAGGGATAGTGATCGGGGAGAATGGCAAAATTGCGAACACACCAATGCCCAGACCTTTTAAAATATCGACAAATTGCTGGTTGGCAATACGCATTTCTTCCGCACTGGCATCACGCTTGGTGTAACGTTTATAGGTGCTAAGCATAGCTTTTGTTTCGATTTTTTCTTGCGCTAGTGCTATTTTCACTTTCACCATATTGCGTTTAAGGCGCACGAGGTTGCGTCTTTTACTAATACGTAAAACACGAATAGGTACTTTGTGAAAGTAGATCCAAATTCTCATGGCCGTATTCTCCCACAATAATTACGCAATGTAAGTAACTCAATTGTTATTATGGGGCAGGACAAGTACCGTCATTAAACCCTTGAGTCGATATAGTAACGAACTGGCGTATTATTGCGGTTAACAAACGTTAAATATTGATAAATATGGCTAAAATTTATTTTGCATTAAAAGACGCGATTTAAAATTTCATAACATAATTTGTAACAAATACGCAGGCGCTATCACAGAACAGTTTTTACTATTTGCCACAATATGCCTTATAGTTAAGCCAAGTTTGAAAATAACAAAATGGAACAAGTAATATGGGACATGAAACACCGAAAGTGTTGGTGGTAGATGATGATATGCGTTTACGGGCCTTACTCGAACGGTATTTAGTAGAACAAGGATTTGTGGTTCGCAGTGCTGCCAACTCAGAGCAAATGGACCGCTTGCTTGAGCGTGAGAATTTTCATTTATTGGTATTAGATTTAATGCTGCCAGGTGAAGATGGTTTATCAATTTGTCGGCGCTTACGACAAAACTCTAACGATATTCCTATTGTAATGCTGACAGCGAAAGGCGATGAAGTGGATCGTATTATCGGCTTAGAGCTTGGTGCTGATGATTATATGCCAAAACCCTTTAACCCTCGTGAATTATTAGCGCGTATTAAAGCCGTGTTACGCCGCCGTGTGCAAGAAGCGCCAGGTGCACCTTCACAAGAAGAAAATGTTATCTCTTTTGGTGATTATCAGCTAAATTTGGCGACCCGTGAAATGCTTAAAGGCGATGTTAATATGCCACTCACCAGTGGCGAATTTGCGGTATTAAAAGCCTTGATCACCCATCCTAGAGAGCCATTATCACGTGATAAACTGATGAATTTAGCCCGTGGTAGAGACTATTCAGCCTTAGAGCGTAGCATTGATGTGCAAGTGTCGCGCTTGCGCCGTATGTTAGAAGAAGACCCAGCCAAGCCTCGTTATATTCAAACGGTATGGGGTTTAGGTTATGTGTTTGTACCTGAAGGCAAGTCGGTTGCATAGTTTTTGCCGCACAGCATTATGATTTAGTCATTATTTAGTAGAAGTATATGAAAATTTTTCCGCGTAGCGCGTTTGGTCAAACAGTGCTACTCATTGGTGTTTTACTGCTTATCAATCAGGTAGTGTCATTTATATCGATGTCGATATACATTATTCAACCCAATGCCCAGCAAGTAAATCAACTGTTAGCCAAGCAAGTGCGAGTGGTCTTTATCGACGTTGCTGATGAAGAGCTTAGTCCTGCAATGGGAGAAGCGTTTCAGCGTGAAACTGGCATTGGTGTTTATCGCGAAGCAGCGGCAATGAAATTAGGCTTACAAGATGCGGTGTATTACGCGTTTCGCTCCAATGAACTGTCTGAACTGTTAGGTGGCCCCGCCGAAGTGAGAATATCGCAAGGTGATGAATATTTATTTTGGATACAACCCCCGCAAGCGCCTAGTTACTGGGTGAAAATACCGATTAACGGCTTAGAAGAGGAAAACTTTTCGCCATTGATTTTGGTGTTAATGATTTTGGGTATTTTGAGTGTCATGGGCGGATGGTTGTTTGTTCGCCAACTGAACCGCCCGTTAAGCGCCTTACAAAATGCCGCCCATGATGTTGGCCGAGGTGACTTTCCTGAGCCGATAACAGAGCGCGGCACCACGGAAATTGTCGCAGTAACCCGAGCATTTAATCATATGTCGAAAGGCATTAAGCAGCTTGAAGATGATAGAAATCTGTTAATGGCGGGTATTTCTCATGATTTGCGTACACCGTTAACGCGTATTCGTTTAGCCAGTGAAATGATGTCTCAACAGGATGATTTCTTAAAAGAGGGCATCGAAGGCGATATCGAAGATATGAACACCATTATCGATCAGTTTATCGATTATATTCGTCACGACAGTAAAGACAAAGCAGAATTGGGTGACATTAATGCCTTGATTAATGAAGTGGTGCAGGCGGAAAGTATTTTAGAGCGAGAAATTGTTTTTAACTCACAGCCCTTACCGCAAATTCCGCTGCGTTATGTTGCCATGAAACGAGCGTTGGCCAACTTAATTCAAAACGCTTTACGCTATACCGATGGCAAAGTATCGGTATGTACTTCGTATAATAAACGTCAGCAGGAAGTTTGTTTTTCTGTTTGTGATGAAGGGCCGGGCATTGCTGAGCGCGATATTGAACGGTTATTTCAGCCCTTTACCCAAGGTGATGAAGCGCGGGGCACAGAAGGTAGTGGTTTAGGTTTAGCCATTATCAAACGTATTGTTGATACCCACGGTGGCCGGGTCGAACTGTCGAATAGAGTAGAAGGTGGTTTGCAGGCGAAAGTGTATTTGCCGATAAAGTGAACTGATTTTTAAGCATAAAAAAGCCGTTGTAATACAACGGCTTTTTTGTTGTGCTAGTCGAGAAACTAAACTTAAAGTTTAGGTCCCGCGTCAACAAGCGATTTACCATTGTCAGTATCGGTAAATTTATTAAAGTTGTTAACAAAGCGGCCCGCTAAGTCAGTGGCTTTTTCATGCCATTGGGCTTGCTCAGCATAGGTATCACGTGGATCTAAAATGCTGTTGTCAACACCGTCAATGCTAGTTGGAATATCCAAATTGAATAATGGCAACACTTGCGTTTGGGCATTATCAATTGAGCCATCTAAAATAGCATCAATAATGGCGCGGGTATCTTTAATCGAAATACGTTTGCCTGTGCCATTCCAACCGGTGTTAACTAAGTAAGCTTCAGCACCAACGGCTTGCATACGCTTGCGTAACACTTCTGCGTATTGTGTTGGGTGTAAGCTTAAAAAAGCGGCACCAAAACAACTTGAAAATGTCGGTGTTGGCTCAGTAATACCACGCTCAGTACCAGCAAGTTTCGCTGTGAAACCTGATAAGAAGTAGTACTCAGTTTGTGCTGGGGTTAATTTAGCTACCGGAGGTAATACGCCAAAAGCATCAGCGGTTAAGAAAATAACTTTTTTCGCATGACCGGCACGAGACACGGGCTTCACAATATTGTCGATATGATGAATTGGGTATGAAACACGGGTATTTTCAGTTTTTGAGTTATCGTCAAAATCTATTTTGCCGTTTGCGTCAACCGTAACATTTTCTAATAACGCGTCACGACGGATAGCATTGTAGATGTCAGGTTCGTTTTCTTTACTTAAGTTGATGGTTTTTGCGTAACAGCCACCTTCAAAGTTAAAGACGCCATTCTCATCCCAACCGTGCTCATCATCACCGATAAGTTGACGCTTAGGATCAGTTGATAAAGTCGTTTTGCCGGTACCCGATAGGCCGAAGAAAACTGCGGTATCGCCATCTTCACCCACGTTAGCACTACAGTGCATAGAGGCAATGCCTTTAAGTGGCAGCAAGTAGTTCATCATAGAGAACATACCTTTTTTCATTTCGCCGCCGTACCAAGTACCGCCAATAAGCTGCATTTTTTCAGTTAAGTTAAATGCGACAAAGTTTTCTGAATTTAAACCTTGTTCTTGCCAATTAGGATTGGTGGTTTTTGCACCATTCATTACGATGAAATCAGGTTCGTAATTTGCTAATTCGGCATCGGTAGGGCGAATAAACATGTTTTTAACAAAATGCGCTTGCCATGCAACTTCCGTGATAAAACGTACTTTTAGACGCGTAGCTTCATCGGCACCACAAAAGGTATCAACAACAAACAAACGCTTGCCTGATAACTGCTCAGTCACTAAACCTTTCAGGCTAGTCCAAGTTTCTTGTGTCATTGGCTTGTTATCGTTTTTACCTTGATCTGACCACCAAACGGTATCACGCGTAGTGTCGTCACGAACAATATATTTATCTTTAGGAGAACGGCCGGTAAATATACCCGTGTCTACTGAAACAGCGCCGAGTTCGGTCACAAAACCTTGATCAAAACCTGAAAGATCAGATCTTGTTTCCTCAGCAAAAAGTAACTCATAAGATGGATTGTAAACAACCTCAGCAACATTAGTGATGCCGTATGAAGATAAATCGATTGAGTTTTCTAAAGCTGCCATAGCGAATTCGCTCCTAAAAGTATGACGATTTTAAATAGATAATATCGGGATGCCGATTTTGGGCGCTAATTTTAGGCGATCATCGAGCAAAACGAAAGGTTTTTTTCTTTCGTTGTGAAAGTTTTCAGCTTAACTTTCAGGTTTTTTCAAGCCCATATTGTTTGCTTGTAAATCAATTATACTATCTCGGCTTATGCTACCGTCGGCGGTGTATGCTTTAAAGTATTGAAAACAATAACTTGCTATTGCAATTTAGCTGACCATTTGGTCAGCTAAATTCGTTGTTAATGAAACTTTTCATAGCAGAAAAAAATCAAAAAAATGTTTAAAAATATAGCGAATGAAAATTACGGGAGCAATCGCCTACTTGCCTAACGAAACTTATTGCCGGCTTAGTCGAATATCCCTTCTTCTTCTTCCTCCTCTTTGAAATGATCACCGTCAAGAATTTCACTGCTTATGTCTTGGCTAATATATTCCGTTGGTGCGGAGCCTATTTCAAAATATTCAAACCGGCTTGATCTATCGGATTTTGAGGTCAACTTACCTGAGGCTTTGTCGATTCTAACTGACATTAATGCCTGTGGTTGTTCAAATGATTCAACGGGGAGTTCAGCTAATGCCGCTTTCATAAAGTTGATCCACGCAGGTTGAGCCGATTTTGCCCCTGATTCACCGCCAGTGGTTTGTTTCTTACCTAAGTTACTATTATAGGTTGTTCGCCCTAGATTACGGCTTGGGTCGTCAAAACCTATCCAAGCCGTGGTAACAAGTCGGCGGCTATAACCGGAAAACCAAGCGTCTTTACCCTGATTTGTTGTGCCGGTTTTACCCGCAACATCTCGACGTTTAAGCGTGCGCGCCCTATATCCTGTACCTTGCCAGTAGGGTTTGATATTCCAATCAGCGCCCCAAATTGCTGAATTTAGTGCTTCGGTAATTAAAAAGGCATTTTGCTCGCTAATTACTCGCTCGGCTTTATTTACAGTGGTTGAAGCAAGTTGCGCACTCTCCGCAATATCGGCAAGGTTATCTTCTTCAAATAACAGTTTTGCGTCGAGTTCACTTAGCTCATCAATGATCGCTGGCTCTGGCTCGCAATTATTGCAAGCAATGGCGGGATTTGCTTGAAATAGCACCTTGCCAAAAGAGTCTTCAATGCGGTCAATTAAATAAGGCTCTACTAAATAGCCGCCGTTAGCAAAAGTGGCAAAGCCTGTGGCGACTTCTAATGGCGTTAACGAGGCAGAGCCTAAAGCTAAAGACTCGTTGCGCGGTAAATCGTCAGGGTCGAAACCAAATGAAGCCAAATAAGGAATAATTTTATCTAAACCAACACTGCGCAGTAAACGAACCGCAACCACATTTTTTGATTGTGCGAGTGCTAAACGAAAGCGAATTTCACCATTATAAACTGGTGGCGAATTTTTGGGGCGCCAGACCACACCCGAGCTTCTGTCCCATTGATTAATTGGCGCATCATTAACAATCGACGCTAAGGTATAACCGCTGTCGAGGGCGGCAGAATAAATAAAAGGCTTAATATTGGAGCCAACTTGTCGCTTAGCCTGAGTGACACGATTAAATTGGCTTTGGGCAAAACTAAAACCGCCAACGGCGGCTTTTATTGCGCCGTTATCGGGTGACAGAGATACTAGCGCAGAGCTAACATCAGGCAGTTGACTCAGACGATAGCCCGATTCAGTTGACGCTACCACAATAATATCGCCAATTTTTAGAATGTCTCCCGCAATTTTGGGCGCAGGGCCTTGCTTATCATCATTGAAATAAGCGCGTGCCCAAGACAACCCTTGCCACTCAATCGGCGCTTTAGTGCCATCTTTTAAGGTGACTTCGACTGATTGTTCCAATACGTCGGTAACAACGGCAGGTACTAGTGATTGGTAGCTGCGCAATGATGCGAGAGCCTGTGTTATTTCTTGCTGCGTGATGGGCGCAAGAATCTGGACTTGTTGCGTTGTGTTGTCAATATCGTCACTTTCTTCCTCAATAGGCCGTAAGGTATTGATTGGACCGCGATAACCGTGGCGTTGATCATAAGCAAAAATGTTATTTATCACGGCTTGTTGTGCGGCATGTTGCAATGTTGATGGTACAGTAGTGAATACTTTATAACCGCCAGTGTACGCGGCTTCTCTGCCATAGCGTTCGATCATTTCTTGATGCGCCATTTCGGCAATATAAGGTGCGTCTAATTCGATTTCTGCGCCGTGTTTTTTTGCCGTCATCGGGGCAATGTTAGCTTGAGCTAATTGTTCGGCAGTTATATAGTCGGCGACATACATACGTTGCAAAACCACCGCCCGGCGCTGCATTGCGCGATCGGGTCGACTGATCGGGTTCATCGTTGACGGCGCTTTCGGTAAACCGGCTAAAACAGCAATTTGCGCTAGCGTTAACTCATTAACACTTTTACCATAATAGACTTGTGCGGCTGAGCCAAAACCGAAGGAGCGATGTCCTAAGGCGATTTTGTTCATATAAAGGGTAAGTATTTCGTCTTTGCTTAACAGGCTCTCAATATGGAAGGAAATAAAAATTTCGCGGATTTTTCGAATATAAGTTTGTTCGCGGGTTAAAAAAAAGTTTCGCGCCACTTGCATGGTAATGGTACTTGCGCCGCCTTTATTTTGTCCCATAAGTTGCCCAAGTACCGCACGGCCCATACCGATAGGGTCAACACCAAAATGTAAATAAAAACGATCGTCCTCGGTGGCCAAAACCGCATCGATCAGTTGCTGAGGTATTTCATCTAAGGTTAATGGAATCCGTTTTTTTTCACCAAACTGCGAAATTAACTTGCCATCAGCACTAAAAATTTGCATTGGCGTTTGCCATTGCAAATCTTTCAGCGACTCAACACTGGGTAAAGTTGACCGCATTGATAAATAAATTCCGGCCAGTGCCAAAAATGCGATAATTATCAGTATCGTGCCAATTTTTAATAGTTTTTTAAAAGAAAACACAAAAAAATCTCAATAAAAGTTATATAATTGCCGTAATAGTACTAGTATATCGTGTAAAAGCATGCAATAAATGTATTTATACCGATTTTATGCCTGATGTTAATATAATAAAAAGTTCTAGTAGGATTCTATGTTAAGTAGTATATGGAAAAAAAAGACCTCATTAATGGTTGGGATTGATATTGGCTCTCATTCTATTAAAGCTGTTTTACTGAACCAAAATGATACCGGATATATTGTTGAAACTGTCGCTATTGAACCTATGCCCAGAGGTGCAATTGTTGATAGAGAGATTCAAGATATTGATGCTGTAGGTAAAGTAGTAGCGAAAATTAGAAAGAAAATCACTTCTTCAGTTGGACAAGCCGCCTCTGCCGTATCTGGACAAACGGTGATCACAAAAATTATCTATATGGATGTCGCGTTAAGTGAACAAGAATTAGCGAGTCAGATCGAAATTGAAGCTGATAGTTTAATTCCTTACCCGCTTGATGAAGTAAGTTTAGATTTTGAGTCCCTCGACATTAACGAATCAGACCCCAGTAAAATCAATGTCTTGCTCAGTGCCGCTCGTACCGAGTCTGTTGAAGCACGCGTTGCCGCTTTGGAAGCTGGTGGCTTTGAAACGAAAGTGATTGATGTTGAATCGTATGCCATTAGTCGTGCTTATGATTTAACCTTGCACCAATTACCTGATGATGCCGCCGACAAAGTGGTTGCTACCGTTGATTTAGGCGCCGCGATGACGCTGTTTTCGGTAACGGAAGCAAGCAAGCATATTTATAGTCGCGATCAACTCTTCGGCGGAGAGCAATATACCCGTTCCATTGTCTCGTATTACAATAAATCGTATGAAGAAGCTGAATTGGCCAAATTATCCAATGATTTACCGCCAAATTACACCTTTGAGGTGTTAGCCCCTTTTCATACTATCTTGGTGCAACAGGTTCGCCGTGCCATTCAAATGTTTCTCACCACCAGTGGTAAAGAAAAAATTGACTACCTTGTGATCTCAGGTGGTAGTGCTTTGGTGGAAGGTGTTGCGCAATTGTTAACCGAAGAATTGGGCATTCATACTGTAATCGCTAACCCGTTTGTCGGTATGGAAATTTCGAGCAATATTAATCAAGAAGAGTTAGCGAAAACAGCGCCTCGATTTATGGTGGCAGCTGGTTTAGCATTAAGGAGTTTTGTTCCGTGGCATATATAAACCTATTACCATGGCGTGAAGAAGCTGAAAAAGCAAAACAACGAGAATATTTTACCGTTTTAGCCGTCATCGCCTTCGGCGCATTTGCGTTGGTATTTTTAGTAAACCTATTTTATCAGCTACGTATTGATGGTCAAAATTCTCGTAATCAGTTTTTAAAAAATGAAATACAAATACTGGACGTACGCATTGCCAAGATAATATCGCTTAATGAAAAGAAAAAGGAACTCGAAAAGCGTATTAGCGTTGTTGAACAATTGCAACGTAGCCGTAATGTCGGTACCAAAGTGTTAGACGAAATCGCGAAAGTTGTGCCCAATGGCATTTATCTTACCCGTTTAGAAAAACAAGATAATAGCTTAAATATTATTGGCAAAAGTGAGTCAAATAACCATTTAGCTAATATGATTCGGGAAATTGAGCGCTCGACGCTATTTGATGATGCGATATTGGAATCAATAACGTCAAATGATGCAAAAAGTAAACTATTGAGTGATTTTAAAATGCGTGTTCGTATTAAAGGTCTAATTAATTTGGACGAATTGACTGAGCAGGGAGCACCATAATGAATTTTGATTTATCGGAATTTATGGAGCAATTTGACGGCTTAGAGCTCGATAATATTGGTCAATGGCCAAAAGCTGCAAAAATAGTTTTAGCGATATTTTTAGTCGTTGTCGTCCTTGGTTTAGGCTATTTTTTAATGATCAGCGATCAGATCAAACAGCTTGAACGAGTCACCGCTGAAGAAGCGACATTAAAGCAACAATACCAAGCTAAATATCATATTGCGGCCAACTTAGAACAGTTTGAACAGCAAATGGTTGAAGCGGAAGCTATGTTTGCCAATCAATTAAAAAGTCTGCCAGAGCGCCATGAAACACCGGGTTTACTTGATGATATTACCTTTGTTGGCACCACAACTGGGCTTGATTTTGTGAAGTTGAATTGGCAGCCGGAAATAGAACAAGAGATTTATGTTGAATTGCCAATCGATATCGAAGTATTAGGCTCGTATCATGAGTTTGGCGCATTTGTTAGTCGCATTGCTGGTTTACCGCGTATTGTTACCTTGCATAACTTTAACATTGATATGCAAAAACAAGTGTCGGGTGATTTAAAGCTGAAATTACAAGCTAAAACCTATCGTTACCGGGAGGCAGAGGAACAATGAGAAAGTTAATTCTAGCGAGCGCTGTGCTTTTGACTGGCTGTTTTAATGATACGGCTGATTTGAAACAGCATATTGCCCATGTGCAATCAACGGCAAGTAGCACCATTGCACCTATGCCAGAAGTGATGGTTTTTGATCACTTTGACTACTCAGCGCAGACATTACGTAGTCCATTTGATGCACCGAAACCCGAAGCAATCCAAGAAAAAATTCAACAAATGTCGGGGTGTTTAAGCCCAGATCCTCGTCGAAGAAAACAGCCGCTAGAGAAATTCTCGCTAAGCGATTTAGTTATGCGTGGCACACTGGGTGAGTTAGGCGTTACTTGGGCGTTAGTTGAAGCATCAGATCGTACTTTACACAGGGTTGCTAAAGGAAGTTACGTTGGTTTATATCACGGGCGTATTACCGCGGTCAGTGATGATAAAGTCAATGTATTAGAGTTGATCCCAGATGGCGCTGGGTGCTGGGTGGAACGTGAAACTGTCGTAACCATGACAGAGACAAGTGCAGAGGGGCAAAGGAAGTAATGTTGCTATTTAATAAAATAAAAAATGATAATCTTATGAAACAAAGCAAAAAAATAAAGTTAATTACCGCTGCCTGCCTATGTGCATTGTCCACTTTTTCGTGGGCTAATGAATTAACAGGGATCAGCTATAACACCATTCAAAATAATGAAATTGAATTGGTATTTGAGTTAGCAGAAAACATTGTTGGCCAGCCTGAAGTAACAACGTCAATGGCCCCGGCGCAAGTTAAAATAACCTTTGATGCTGATAAGTTCGATCCTGCTATCGCAGAAACTCTTATCGAACATGCTGGCGTTAACAATATTTCGGTGCAAAAGTCAGCGGGTAAAGTCGTCGCTAATGTTAATTTAGAGCAACTCTCTATTTTTGACGTTAGCCAAAAAGCCAACACCTTTGCCTTGACCTTAAATACTGGTCAAGTCAATAAAACGCTAACCCAATTAATTCCGCTAGGCCGTGGTTTTATTAATCAAATAGATAATATTGATTTTAAACGTGGTCAGGAGAACGAAGCGCAACTACTGGTTAAGCTTATTGATAGTAAAGTCGCGGTCGATGTTAGCGATAAGTTAGGTAAGCTTTATATAGAGTTTCATAACACAGAAATTTTAGAAGACTTTATCTACAAGTTGGACGTTACCGACTTTGGTACTTTAGTGACTGGCGTTGAAACCTTTAAAGAAGGGCAAAATGCACGCTTAGTGATTGATATTGATGGCCCATTTGAATATAAGCACCAACAATTTAATGATGTATTTTCATTAACGGTCAATACCAAAGCGGCGCAAGATGCCTACCTTGGTGAAGAAGAGACATTTAACGGCAAGCCTATTTCATTAAACTTCCAAGATATTTCTGTGCGTACAGTGTTACAGATTATTGCCGACTATAATGGTTTTAACCTAGTGACCAGTGATACGGTCGCGGGCAATATCACGTTAAGACTTGACGGGGTTCCTTGGGATCAAGCACTTGATATCATCTTAAAAGTCAAAGGCTTAGATAAGCGTATGGACGGCAATATTTTGATGGTTGCGCCAAGCGATGAATTAGCGGCTCGTGAAGCACGCGATTTACAAGCCATGCAGCAAGTTGAAGAGCTAGCGCCTTTATACTCAGAATATGTACAAGTGAATTATGCCAAGGCCGCAGAATTTGCCAGCTTAATTAAAAATGAAGACAACAGTATTTTGTCAGACCGTGGCAGCGTAAGTGTCGATGAGCGAACTAATACCTTATTGATCCGCGATACCGCAAGCAGCATCGAAGATATCAAACGTATGGTATCCGTGTTAGATATTCCGGTGCGCCAAGTGATTATCGAATCTCGTATGGTGACAGTCAAAGACAACATCAATGAAGAATTAGGTATTCGTTGGGGCGTAACAGATACCGGTAGCGAGTCTTCTACATCGGGTACGCTAGCGGGCGCAAATAGCGCAAGCAACGGCGTTGTACCTTCGATTACTGATCGCCTAAATGTTAATTTACCGGCAGCAACGCCAGCGGGTAGTCTAGCGTTTCAAGTAGCGCGATTAGCAGATGGTACCATCCTTGACCTAGAGCTTAGTGCCATGGAAAGAGAAAACAAAGGTGAAATTATTGCTAGCCCGCGTATTACCACGGCTAACCAAAAAGAAGCTTATATTGAACAAGGTGTTGAAATTCCTTATCAAGAAGCCGCTTCAAGTGGTGCAACGACGACCCAATTTAAAAAAGCAGTACTAAGCTTAACAGTAACGCCGCATATCACTCCAGACGATAGAATTATCTTGGACTTAGTGGTAACACAAGATACGGTTTCTGATGTGTCAAATGGTACGGCTCCTGCTATCGATACCCAAAGAATTGGCACGCAAGTGTTAGTGAACAACGGCGAAACTATTGTGCTAGGGGGGATTTATCAACAGCAACTGATTAGTTCAGTGTCGAAGGTTCCGGTATTAGGCGATATTCCTTATTTTGGTTGGATGTTTAGAAATAGCAGCAACTTTAACGAGAAAAAAGAACTCTTAATATTTGTTACACCTCGTATAGTTACTGAAAAGTTTTAAGTTAATTTGCATGTAAGGTGGAGTTTTCACCTTACATGCTTGCAATTTGTACCCAACAATTGCGATAATTGCGCCCTTAAAATTTTCGAGGGAGGTTCCCTCTTACCTGTTCACGTAATAAATAAAACGAGTATTAATTAATCTAATGGCAGAAAAACGTAATATTTTCCTTGTAGGCCCAATGGGCGCAGGCAAAAGCACCATTGGTAGAGAATTAGCAGATAAGCTACATCTAGAGTTTTTTGATTCTGATCAAGAGATAGAACGTCGCACGGGTGCTGATATCGCGTGGGTTTTTGATCTTGAAGGCGAAGAAGGCTTTCGGAAAAGAGAAGAATCCGTTATTGAAGACCTCAGTGAAAAACAAGGTATTGTTTTAGCGACAGGTGGTGGCTCCGTGATCAGCAATCAAGTACGTAATCGCTTATCAGCCCGCGGTATTGTAGTTTATTTAGAAACAACCATAGATAAACAAGTGGCGCGTACGCAAAGAGATCGCCGTCGTCCGCTCTTACAAACTGATGCAGAGCCTAGAACAGTCCTTGAAAACCTAGCAGTTGAACGTAACCCGCTATATGAAGAAATTGCCGACGTTATCGTGCAAACGGACGATCAAAGCGCAAAAGTTGTCGCAAGTAAAATAGTTGAACGTTTAGATTTCTAAACGACGTCGATGACCACGCTTCAGGTTAAACTTGGCACACGCAGTTATCCTATCTATATAGACAGCGGACTATTAACCAATAGTGATCTGCTGTCTAATCATATCCGCAGTACACGTATTTGCATTATCAGCAATGATATTGTCGCGCCACTTTATGCACAGCAACTTAAAGACAGCTTGAATAAATTCGATATTGATGAGCTTATTTTACCTGACGGTGAAGCAGAAAAAAGTTTAGCCAATTTTGAAAAAATAATGTCGCACTTACTGCAGGGTAATCACGGTAGAGACACCACGTTAATTGCCCTCGGTGGTGGCGTTATTGGTGATATTACTGGTTTTGCAGCGGCTTGTTATCAACGTGGTATCGACTTTATTCAACTGCCGACCACGGTCTTATCGCAAGTCGACTCATCTGTTGGCGGCAAAACTGCCGTTAATCACCCATTAGGAAAAAATATGATAGGTGCCTTCTATCAGCCTAAAGCGGTGTTTATTGACTTAGAAAGTTTAACAACCTTACCGGTAAGAGAGTTTAATGCCGGCATGGCTGAAGTGATCAAGTATGGTATTTTAGCGGATGGCGAATTTTTTAAATGGTTAGAGCAGCATATAACGGCGATTAAATCAGGTAAAAATAGCATATTAATGCAAATGATCGAGCGCTGCTGTCAATGCAAAGCAGATATCGTTGCTGAAGATGAAACCGAAGCCGGCGTTCGGGCGTTATTGAATTTAGGGCACACCTTTGGCCATGCCATTGAAGCCGACCAAGGCTATGGGCAATGGTTACATGGCGAAGCTGTTGCGACTGGCATGGTACTTGCTGCTAAAACATCAGTAGCAATGAATTTGCTTGAAGTGTCAGATCTTCGTCGTATTGAAAGCCTACTTTCTGCTTTTGACTTACCCTTAGTCGCACCAGAAAACATGGGTTTTGACGAATTTATTTGCCATATGCGCCGTGATAAAAAGAACTTAGCTGGCAAGCTGCGTTTTATTCTTCCCACTGCCATTGGTCGAACAGTTGTTAACGATGATGTTAGCGAGGACTTACTTCAACAAATTCTGTGATCTTAATCAGAATAGGTGCAGTATGTCGGCGTTAGTCAAAAATAACGGTTTATCAAACGATAATGCCAGTGTCACAAAAATTAGTGCCTTTGCGCGCATCGATTATATTCTGCGCTTTTCAAAACAAGCCGTGCTAGTCATTGATGAAAGTGTTGAACAAAATTCAGCACTGTCAGGGCAATTTTTGTCGAGCCTTTCAGCGCAACACAATGCCGCTTACATTGCTCTTTCAGCACAGTTTAATAATATTCAAACCCGTTGTCGTATTGTCGAGCAACTATCGAGCGGTGAGTTATTTGATCCGGAAATTTCTTTAGCGGTAAGTGTCATTAATTTGGCAAAAACTTCACCGCAAGCGATCACGATAGTACTCGATAATGCCCAGCACTTATCTTTGCAACTTTTACATGAATTGTCACAACTGGCAATGATAGCTAAAAAGGCTAACTTGACGATTAATATTGTTATGTTTGGCTCAAGGCAAGCAGGAACGACGGTGGCAAATAACAAAAGCCTATTTGAGCAAAAACTGGCGTTATTGTCGGCGCAATCAGGGCAATTGCTGCCTACAACATCCTCACTGTTTAAAAATGACGTTTCCAAGCTTCAGATTATTTTGGCAAACAAGTGGCTGTTTGGGGCATTGCTATTCCTTTTAGCTATTGCCATAACAGTGATTGCATTTTTGCAACAAGATAGCTTTAAATTTTCGCCGGCATTAACCCCAGATAACCCAGAAACGGTCTCGCTAAACGCAGTATTAGCAGCACCTCAAACTATGGTGTTAGCAAAGGCGAATAAAAAATCTGACGATATGAATGAGCCCGTGGCAAAGACGCAAGCTAAACAACTGAATGCCGAAACGGCTAATGCGGAAAATATCTATTTATCGTTAATGACGCTAACACCAAAGGTGGCTAAAAACATACCTGCGCTGCCAGCATCGCCCGCTGATATTCTCTCTGCCGTTACATATCAAGATGACCAACATCAAGCGTCTATTAAAGCAATCAGCGCTACCGTTCCCGCCAATCAAATAAACACTGAAACTGTGGTAGCGCAAGTGTCACCGCGCATTACTATCAGCAACAACTACTATAGTGAACAGACAGGCTATGTTATACAACTAGCAGCATTTAGCACAGCTAACTTACCAACAAGCTTCTTAGCAACACTTTCAACGATCGACTATCATGCATACCAGCGGTTGTACAATGATAAAGCTATGGTGGTGATCACCAGTAAAATATATGCTGAAAAAAGTGCGGCCACCGCTGCGATTCAAACACTACCTAAACCTTTGTTAGCACGTAAACCTTGGATAAAATCGGTTAAGCAAATTAATCGCGAAATCAATGCATTTCATCACTCCCAATAAAACGTAATACAGGATACAATCCCCGTTTGCTGTTCAGATGCTTGTTATCTGTCGTTGAATTTTAGGTTTGTAGGTCTGATGAAGAAAAAACATCGCGCGTTTTTAAAGTGGGCAGGTGGTAAATACGCACTAAGCGATGTTATCAATACTATGTTGCCAAAAGGTAATCGTTTGATTGAACCCTTTGTTGGTGCAGGCTCAGTCTTTCTAAATAGTGATTTTGATGAATATTTACTTAGCGATATTAATCAAGATCTGATCAACCTCTATCGTATTCTACAGCGAACGCCAGATAAGTTTATCGAAGATGCTCGTGGTTTGTTTTCTGCCGAGAACAATCAAGCAGAGCGCTACTATCAATTACGTGCCGAGTTCAACGCTAGCAAGGATCCGTATTTTAGATCGTTAGTTTTTCTCTACATGAATCGTCACGGCTACAATGGTTTATGTCGATATAATAAATCCGGTGGTTATAACGTACCATTTGGCAAATACAAGCGGCCTTACTTTCCTGAAGCTGAACTGAATTTCTTTGCCGAAAAAGCGAAAAAAGCGATTTTTATTTGTGACGGTTATCGCCAAACCTTCGCGCATGCTAAGTCAGGTGATGTGATTTATTGTGATCCACCCTATGTGCCATTGAGCAAAACTGCGAGTTTTACCAGTTATTCAGGCAACGGCTTTGGTTTAGACGAACAAGCGGATTTGGCTAATGCCGCCGAAGAAGTGACCAATAAGCGTAAGATAGCGGTGTTGATCAGTAATCACGATACCATTTGGACACGAAAGATATATCAACACGCAAAAAAACAGCATTCAATAGAAGTGTCACGTACCATCAGCCAAAAGGGTAATAAACGCAATAAAGTCGCGGAATTATTAGCGCTATATTAAATCGCAATATAGTACTCTGCACGTAATCAGGCCGCACGCGTAATCCAGTTAACTGGGTATAACTAAGCTAACAATCGCGATAAGTGCGGCAATAAATAATACCACGGCTATGACACCGGCAATAATAAAGTGGCTGAGCTTACCTTGGTTAAAATCTCTTTCCCTGTTTTTATCGCTCTGAACGCCAAAGAATGCCGCACCAACACTTTTAAAAGTGTCCTTAAAGTTACTTGAGCTCATTATTTTCCTTAATCGTATCCGTCTGAATGATATTAATAATCGTGTTTCCCAGTATGTGCTAATGATAAATGTTGATCAAGTACGGCAAATATAACACTAGCGCATGCTCGTTCTAAGCCGTAACGGTTTTTATGCTCATGCTGTGATGAAAATAAGCGAAGCGCCGATAAGTTTCTAGTTTTCAGATACTTTAATGTTGATATTTTCGCTAATTTGCTTATTGTTAAACATTACACTGAGACATCATTGGCAATATGGAAAAGCAGTAAACTTCATGTCAAAACATTTACCAGGCGATACTAAATTTACCGCGCAAGTTAAAGTTTTATTAAATAAAATTTATCGCCGCAGTCCGTTAAAAGATTCGGTTTTAGATAGAGCCATAGCCTACTATCAGCACAACCATGTTTTAGGTGGTGACGCAGATGAAAACTCTGCCGTTGAACGCAATGAACGCGCACAACATTTACAGCAAATTTGTCGTGAGATCATTGATCTATGTGAAGGAAAAACATTTGCCGAAACAAAGCGAAAATCCGCCGAGCTGTTAGGCACAATACAACTTTTAGCACCGAGCGAAGGGAATAAAGTGGCATCGGTTAATGAGCAGAGTAAGCCTTTATATAAAGGAGTACTGGCGCTGCGCTTGCTTGATGAAATATGTGATAAGCAACTGTTACCCAATTCCTACTTGGCGCAAGAGCTCGCAGAAATAGCCGATTTTAATTATAAAGAGTTATTTAGTGAATGTGAGGTCGCGTATCGGCAATTCGTTGATCGGGTAAAAGTACCTGTGCTAATGGCAGCGATATTGCAAGATATTGGCAATAATCATCCCGATGCCGAGAAAATTATGTTTGGCGAAGATGGCAAGCAAGATAACTTTCGCACTTTAAAAATCGAAGAACGCAAAGCCTTGTTGCAAATAAATTATCGTGAAACCGTTAAATACCTCATTAATGGTATTGGCGTACCCATATATACCGGAAATTTGAAATCAGAGCGTGATAGTTTTAATCAAGTGGAAGCGAAAAAATTACGTTTTGTTCAGCAGTTATTAAAAAGCAGTGTTCAACCGAAATTAGGTATTGGTAATTTGTTAAAAGTACCGCAAATATATACTTCTATCGTGCTTTCAACCAAAGAAAGTTATAACTACAAATTATTACCTAAAGTATATCAAGCCCTGCATCAAAACGCAGAGCGAGGTCGCTGTAGTCGTGCCATTGTTGATAGTTTATATAAGATCACCGGCGACTTCCCGCAAGGTTTCGGTGTGGTCTATATTCCTCATGATGTTGATCAGGAAGTGCGCTACGAATACGCGATAGTCACTCAGCTTTATCCCGACAACCCCAGTGAGCCTCATTGCCGAATGGCAACGCGACATCTGACGTTTGTTGGCTATGGTCATGATTTAGTGGTGAGCAAAACGCACAATTTGTATTCCAATGAAACAGCGAAACAATTTTCAAATATCAGTAAAGGCCGGCTAAATGAAATTCTCGAATTGTTATCATCAAACTATCTGGAGCGCAAAGAACTGGATTTACTGCCACGATGCTGGCAGCCGGGCGAATACTTTTCTATCAAAGCCAATCAAAAATTATGGAATCGAGCCCGTTAAGCGGGCACGACTCGTTGTATAAAGCTAAGCACTTGCCACTGATTAAAAACAATAATGTTTGATCATGCTAGTAAGCAATAATTCAGTTTTATTAATCTCACTATGAGCTAAGTACTCATTCGGTTGATGAGCTTGTGCAATTGACCCCGGCCCTAAAACGATAGTTTGGCAACCTAGTTGCTGAATAAACGGCGCTTCCGTTGCATAATTAACCGCACAACATTGATGGCCAGAGAGCTTTTCTGCGGTAACGACCAATTCACTGTTTGTAGACTGTTGAAAACTTGGTGAGCTCGGATCAAGCTCATTAATCGTCAATCGTCCTGGGTATTTTTCCGCTATAGTTTGTAGTGCATTAGCCAGCCATAACACTAATTCGTCATCTTTCATGCCCGGTAATGAACGCATATCGATATCAAGCTCACACTGACCACAAATACGGTTGGCATTGTCGCCACCGCGAATAGCGCCTAAATTTAACGTTGGCGTTTGCACATCAAAAGCACAGTTTTGATAATTTAACTTAAGCTTTTCTCTAAGCTTAAATAATTCGCTGATCACCTGATGCATGATCTCAATCGCATTAACACCACTGGCCGGCTTGCTTGAATGCCCCGCTTGCCCTTGAACGCTAATCTTATGCGACATATGACCTTTGTGCATAACTACTGGCACTAAATTGGTGGGCTCACCGATAATGGCAACGTCAGGCTTGATCAAGTCGCTATTAGCGAAAAATCGTGCACCGGCCATGGTGGTTTCTTCATCTGCGGTTGCTAAAACATATAAAGGCTTTTGTATATTGCGAAAGTCGATGTGCTGACATACTTGCAAAATAAAGGCGAAAAAGCCCTTCATATCACAGCTACCTAAGCCAAACAGCTTGTTGTCTTTATCTGTGATAGTTAGTGGATCGGTTTGCCAACGATTCTCATCAAAAGGCACAGTATCGCTATGACCCGACAACAGCAGCCCGCCATGGCCCGAGCCTATTTTGGCCAGCATATTAAACTTACCTTTCACCTTGGGCACTGCTTGAATCGTGATAGCAAAGCCTAAGCTTTCAAACCAAGCGGCAAGTAAATTGATCACACTTTCGTTACTTTGATCCCAGCTCGCTTGCGAAGAACTAATACTAGGCTGCGCGATTAATTGGCTAATGGCTTGGCTAAAGTTTGGTAGTTTCTTATTTAACATTTTCTTGGCTCAACGGATTAAAATATTTTATGGGTAGTTATGCCGATTAGTTGCATAATTAGGCTTATAGTGATACTTTAGCGTCATAATGTAAATGCTAGTAACGATTTATCTTAATATATTGCTTTTAACTAGCTGAAATTAAAGTGCAAACAGGCTTTTATTTAACGATTAAAATGTTTAGATTTTCTCGTTGTTTTAGTAACTATAGTTGTTTTAACGTAAAAGTAACGCAGAAAAACTGCATAAAGTTGCAAATTTATCTGTGAACGAGACGTAATAAAATTTTTATGAAAAATGTCATGATAATGGAAAATAAATAATGAATGTTGTTGTCGTCGGTGCCAGTGGCTACGTGGGCGCTGAGTTAATAGGTTTATTAATAAACCATAATAAAATCTCCATCGAACACCTGTTAGTGTCTGAACATAGTGCTGCTCGTGGCCAAAGCTTTGCACAATTACATCCGCGTTGGCAGGGAATATGTGAACTGCCGTTACAATGTTTTTCTTCGCAGTGGTTTGAGCAACATATTAACTTAACTCAGCATGATATTGATGCGGTGTTTTTTGCCACCCCGCATGAGTTTAGCGCGCAATGGGCGCAAGCGTTTATCGATGCTGGTATCAAGGTGTTTGATTTATCAGGTGGCTTTCGTTTAAGAGACCCTAGTCAATATCCGCAGCATTACGGTTTTGAACATCAAGCATTACCTGCTTTGGGGCAGGCACAATACGGTTTAGCGGAGTGGCAAGCACCAGACATTGCTAAAAGTGCGTTAATCGCCGTGCCCGGTTGTTACCCGACTGCGAGTTTATTAGCGCTTAAGCCACTGACCATAAATCATTTACAGCAAGAAAACTCACTAATCGTGGTTAATGGTATTAGCGGTGTCAGTGGCGCCGGTAGAAAAGCCTCGTTAGCCACTAGCTTTTATGAAGTCAGTTTAACGCCTTACAATATTTTACAGCACAGGCATCAACCCGAAATTAGTCAAGAAGCGCAAGCACAGGTGATTTTCAATCCGCATTTGGCGCCGTACAAGCGAGGTTTGCTAACGACAGTCACTGTGCAGTTAAAACCTGATGTTACTGAGCAACAAGTAACAAAGGCCTTCCAAGCTGCCTATCAAGATCAGCCATTAGTGAGAATGCTGGATGCTTGGCCGAAAATTGATAATGTGGCCCATACACCGTTTGCCGATATTCATTGGCAAGTGGATGAAGAAAAACAGGTGCTGGTGGTCAGTTGTGCCATCGACAATTTATTAAAAGGCGCGGCATCACAAGCCATACAATGCGCCAATATTACGCTAGGTTTACCGAGCGAATACAGTCTACTACCGATAGGAAATTGTTTATGAATAAGCCGATAGTGATCAAAATTGGCGGCGCTATTTTAGATAGCGATAGCCAAGGTGATCAGCCCGCCTTAACGGCATTACTCACTGTACTCGCGAGTTTAGCAAACTATCCTGTGGTGCTTGTGCATGGCGGTGGCAATGTTGTTGACAACATGTTGGCACAAGCGGGTTTTAGCACAGAGAAAAAACAAGGCTTGCGGGTAACACCAAAAGCGCAAATGCCCATTGTTAGTGGCGCCTTAGCCGGCAATATCAATAAAGCGATTGTTGCCAGTGCCGCGAGTTTAAAGTTGCCCGCAGTTGGCTTATCGCTGGTTGATGGGCAAATGGTGCGTTGTCAGTTAAATCCATTGCCGCTAGGACAAGTTGGCGTCCCTAAACCTTATAGTAGTGCATTGCTCGACACGCTATTAAAAGCCAATTTTTTGCCAATTGTTTCTTCGGTCGGCGCTTTAGAAAACGGCGAGTTAGTTAATATTAATGCTGATGATGCCGCGGTCGCCATATGCAAATTGCTCAATGCTGACCTATTACTACTGACCGATGTTAATGGTGTAATCGGCGCGAGGGGCGAATATTTACGCTCATTGGATACTGAGCAAGCACAACAACTTATTGACGGTGGCGTGATCGCCGGTGGCATGATCGCGAAAGTCAATGCGGCCTTGCAAGCGGCCAATGAATTACGACGAAGTATCGCGGTTGCCAGTTGGCAATCGCCCGAGCAAATTATTGATTTACTTAACGGTGGCAGTATTGGTACTCGTATTGAGCCGAGTAGCCGCTAAGGCATTTTCGCAGGATACTATCGAATGAACTTAACAAATTTTTTAGCTGATGATCAGCTAAGTAAAGCGCAATTACTTGAGCTTATTGCTTTAGCAAGAGCGATAAAAAAACAACCTGAACAATACAGCAAAGCGCTGGCGGGCAAGTCGGTGGCGATGATTTTTGAAAAACCGTCACTCAGAACTCATGTCAGTTTTGATATTGGCATTAATAAGCTCGGTGGTCATGCCCTATATTTAGGCCAACAAAATGGCAAGTTAGGCGAGCGTGAGCGGGTTAGCGATTATGCGAATAACTTGTCGTGCTATGCCGATGCCATTGTCGCGCGGGTGTTTAGCCATGACTCGATTAGCCAATTAGCGCAGCACGCCAGCGTACCTGTGGTTAACGCCTTATGTGATGTCTATCACCCGTGCCAAGCCTTAGCTGACTTTGTCACGTTAGCGGAGAATTTTGCTGAGCTTGAAAACGTTAAGCTCGCCTATATTGGCGACGCTAATAATGTTTCTAATTCGTTAATGCTAATGGCCGCCACGCTGGGTGTTGATTTCACCTTAGTTTGCCCTGAGCGCCACGGGCCAGATGAAAAAATGTTTAACAAGGCGCTTGCCTTGAGCCAAACATCGGGCGCAAAGCTACAACTAACGCATGATATGGCCGAAGTCGGGCAACAAGATGCTATCTATACCGATACTTGGATTTCGATGGGCGATAACAGCAATATTGCCGATATTCTAGCAACCTTTAAGCCCTATCAAGTTAATCATCAAGTGATGGAAAAGGCAGGGGCGAGCATAGTTATGCATTGCCAACCGGCGCATCTTGAAGAAGAAATTACCACTGAGTTGTTTGATAGCGAGCTGTCAGTCGTGTTTCAGTCGGCTGAAAACCGCATGTGGGCACAGAATGCGGTACTCGTTAGCTTATTGGCGGATTAGTCACTGGTCGTTATCAGCAAAGTAATTGTAAAAAATACCCTATTAAGTTAGCGAATAACCTCTTATCAGCTAGCTTAATAATAAAAATTGTTAAGGAAAAATCATGGCGTTAGCAGCAAAAAAACATATTAAAAAAGTGGTATTGGCATATTCAGGCGGTTTAGATACCTCAGCCATTATCCCCTGGCTAAAAGAGAATTATGACGGCTGTGAAGTTGTCGCCTTTTGTGCCGATGTTGGTCAAGGTGATGAAGAGCTTGAGGGCATTAAAGAAAAAGCCATCGCTTCAGGCGCTTCTGAATGTCATGTGGTTGACTTAAAAGAAGAATACGTTAAAGACTATATTTACCCGATTATTAAAACCGGTGCGGTGTATGAAGGGCAATATTTACTTGGCACCTCAATGGCGCGTCCGGTCATTGCCAAAGCTCATATCGAAGTGGCATTAAAAGTCGGCGCCGATGCCGTGTGTCATGGCTGTACTGGTAAAGGTAACGACCAAGTACGTTTTGAAGCCTGCTTTGCCGCGTTAGCGCCACAGTTAACGGTTATTGCGCCTTGGCGTGAGTGGGATATGGTTTCACGTGAAGATCTGCTTGATTATTTAGCCGAGCGTAATATTCCTTGTTCAGCATCATTAACCAAAATTTATAGCCGCGATGCCAATGCCTGGCATATATCGCATGAAGGTGGCGAACTGGAAGACCCATGGTGTGAGCCGTCAAAAGATGTTTGGACCATGACGGTTGATCCGATGGACGCCCCAGATGAAGCCGGCAAAGTAATGCTAAGTTTTGAACAAGGTGAGCTTGTTGCCGTAGATGGTCAGCCCATGTCGGCTTATCAATCGTTAATGTATTTAAATGATAAAGCCGCGGCCCATGGTGTTGGTCGTATCGATATTGTTGAAAATCGTTTAGTGGGCATGAAATCACGCGGTTGCTATGAAACCCCCGGCGGCACAGTATTAATGGCGGCTTATAAAGGGCTAGAGTCACTAATTTTGGATAAAGAATCACTGAAATATCGCGAGTCGGTCGGTCATGAATTTTCGCATGTGATTTATGACGGTCGTTGGTTTACCCCACTCGCGAAAGCGCAACTTGCCGCTGCAGCATCGTTTGCTGAACAAGTGACCGGTGACGTGGTAGTGAAATTATACAAAGGTATGGCGCAAGTAACCCAGCGTCGTTCACCAAACAGCCTATACTCAGAAGCATTTGCCACCTTTGGCGCTGATGATGTTTATGACCAAAAACACGCCGAAGGTTTTATTCGTTTGTTTAGTTTATCAAGCAGAATTACCGCGCTCAAACAAGCAGACTCCGTTATTACAGCATCAACAACAAATGGTAGAGGAAAATAGTCATGGCATTATGGGGCGGACGTTTTAAAGAGCAAGCCAGTGTACAGTTTAAAAAGTTTAATGACTCACTGCCGGTTGATTATCGTATGGCAGTACAAGACATTGTTGGCTCAATTTCGTGGGCAGAAGCCCTGACCACAGTGGATGTGTTAAGCCAAACAGAGTTTGAGCAATTAAAAGCGGCGTTATTAGAATTAAAAGTTGCGGTTGAAGAAAACCCTAAGTTGGTATTAGCATCGGACGCCGAAGATATTCACAGTTGGGTGGAGATAAACCTGATTGAAAAAACCGGTGACTTAGGTAAAAAATTACATACCGGACGTAGCCGTAACGACCAAGTAGCAACCGATTTAAAACTTTGGTGTAAAGAAACCGGCAGTGACTTACTTTATGCCTTAGTGACGCTACAACAAGCTATGTTAGATTTAGCCGAGCGTGAACGTAATACCGTATTGCCGGGTTACACCCATTTACAACGGGCGCAGCCGGTTACCTTTGGTCATTGGTGTTTAGCCTATGTTGAAATGTTTAACCGTGATATTGGCCGCTTAAAAGATGCCTTATATCGCGCTGACACCTCGCCGCTCGGCTCAGGGGCGTTAGCGGGTACGGCGTATCCGATAGATCGTGAAAAATTAGCGCATAACTTAGGTTTTCGTACCGCGACTTTAAACAGTTTAGATGCGGTATCAGATAGAGATCATGTGATTGAATTGCTCTCAACCGCCAGTATTTCCATGATGCACTTATCGCGCTTTGCTGAAGATTTAGTGTTTTACAATTCTGGTGAAGCCGGTTTTGTTGAAATGAGTGATTTAGTTAGCTCAGGCTCGTCACTTATGCCGCAAAAGAAAAACCCTGATGCTTGTGAATTACTACGTGGTAAGGCAGGGCGGGTGATGGGCTCGCTGACCGGTATGATGATGACCATGAAAGCCTTGCCGTTGGCCTACAACAAAGATATGCAAGAAGACAAAGAAGGTTTGTTTGACGCCCTTGATACGTGGCAGGAATGTATGCAAATGGCGGTACTGGTGGCAGAAGGCTTAACCGTGAACCGAGCGCGTACCTTAGCGGCAGCTCAGCAAGGTTATGCTAACTCAACCGAGCTGGCGGATTATTTAGTTAGCAAAAATATTCCTTTTCGCGAAGCCCATCATATTGTTGGCGAAGTGGTACTGGCAGCCATTGACGCCGGTCATGCTTTGGAAGACTTTTCACTGGCGCAGTTACAAGCCTTTAGTACTGAAATTGAACAAGATGTTTATCAACACTTATCAATTGAGTCTTGTTTAGATAAACGTGGCGCGCTCGGTGGTACTTCACGAGTGCAAGTGGAAAAAGCCTTAGCAGATATTCAATCAGACAGTGACAGCGGTGACAAGCAAGATACCTTGAATACCGAAGTATTAGGCGCGCCGAGTAAAACACAGATCAACTTAACCTTAAAACAAGTGAAACAACGCTTAAACGCGCAGCGCGCGGCGGCTATGTCAGTGCGTAGAGCGAGAATGTCCGATATCGACAGCATTACTGATTTGGTGAACTACTGGGCAGATAAAGGCGAAATACTGCCGCGTAGTCGCGATAATATTATTCATGACGTGCAAAACTTTGTTGTTGCTGAAGTGGAAGGGGTTGTGGTGGGTTGTGCCTCACTTTATATCTATCAAACCGGTTTAGCGGAAATTCGTTCCGTGGTGATTGATAAAAATGCCCATGGTCAAGGGCAAGGACAAGCACTGATCCAGTATTTACTCGAGTTTGCCCATCAAATGGAGCTGCAAAACATTATTGTGCTGACCTATATCCCGAATTATTTTACTCAGCTCGGTTTTAACTTAATTGATCGAAATTCACTGGCCGACAATATTATTGAAGACAGTGAGCAAAGCCCGCATAAAGACCCCGCTGATGAAGTGGCGATGGAATATATTGTTGATCGCGCGGCGATGGCGGCTGAAAAAGCGACACCTTGTTAATTTCGATGCAAATGAGTAATGACTTAATAACATGAATAGTAATGAAAACAACGTAAAGTGGTTTAGAAACGCCGCACCGTACATTAATGCCCATCGCGGTAAAACCTTTGTCTTAATGTTTGGTGGTGAGGCGGTGCAGCATGCTAACTTCGCGAATATTATTCATGATATTGCCTTGCTCAGAAGCCTAGGGGTTAAGCTAGTGCTAGTGCATGGTGCGCGTGTACAGATTGCCGAGCGAGTAAAGGCGCGCGCACTAGCACAGCAAATTGAAGAAGGTGTGCGTATTACTGATGCCGACACCTTGCTGGCGGTAAAAGAGGCTACCGGCTCGCTGCGTATTCATATTGAAGCTTTGTTAACTATGGGCTTAGTTAATTCGCCGATGCACGGCGCGCAAATTCGCGTTAGCACCGGCAATTTTGTTATTGCTAAACCTATCGGTGTCCGTGGTGGTATTGATTTTAAATATACCGGTTCGGTGCGCAGAATTGACGCACAAGGTATTAATACTCAGTTGGATTTTGGCTCTATCGTTTTGTTGTCGCCGGTGGGCTATTCATCAACCGGTGAAGTGTTTAACTTGGCTTTAGAAGATGTCGCGGCAAAAACTGCGATAGCGCTCAAAGCCGATAAACTGATTTGTTTAACCGAGCAATCAGGCTTATTAGATAGTCAAGGTGCGCTGATCCGCAGTTGCGGTGTTGCTACGGTCAGTCAATTACTGACCGAGCAAGAAGATCATGTCCAGCAATTATTGCTAAAAGCCATTATGCAGTCGGGCAAACAAGGGGTAGAGCGTTGTCATTGTGTGAGTTACACCAGTGACAGTGCCTTATTACAAGAGTTGTTTACTCGTGATGGCGCCGGCACCTTAATCGCTAAAGATCACCAAGAGCAGCTGTCGGCTGCGACGATTGATGATGTTGGCGGCATTCTCGAACTTATTGCACCCTTAGAAGACGAAGGCGTACTGGTTAAACGCTCGCGTGAATTGCTAGAAATTGAGATTGATCGCTTTACCGTGATCAAAAAAGAAGAGGTGATTATCGCCTGTGCCGCGCTTTATCCGTTTCCAGAAGCGAAAACCGGTGAAATAGCTTGTTTAGTTATTCACCCTGATTATCGCGGCGGCAATCGTGGTTTACGGCTTATTCAAGCGCTTGAACAAGCGGCGAAACGTCAAAACTTAACGTCGATTTTTGTCTTAACCACGGTTAGTGCTCATTGGTTTATTGAGCAAGGTTATAGTGAACAAGCGATTGACCAACTGCCTGAAGGTAAGCAAAAAATGTATAACATTCAGCGCAAATCAAAAGCCTTTCGCAAAGCGATTTAAGGCGAAAGCGATAACACGGTTTATGCAGTGCTTATTTTTGCGTACAATAGGGCAAATTTTTTATCGTCACTGTTATGAAAATACGCGCTAACTTCTCATTACAAGCACTGAATAGCTTCAATATTCCGGTGATCACGCCGGAAATATTTTTCCCCACCAGCGTGCAAGAATTATCAGCAATCACCGCAGATAAACGCGCTAGCGCCTATATTTTGGGTGAAGGCACCAATACTTTGTTTTGTCAGGCGCAGGCGCCAACGATTATCAAGCCGAGTTTAACCGGTATTGAGGTTAGCGAAAACGAAACTCATTTTAAAATAACCGTGGCCTGTGGCGAAAATTGGCATAACTTTATTTTGTTTTGTATGGAGCAAGGTATTTATGGCTTGGAAAATTTAGCCTTGATCCCCGGTAGTGTTGGCGCAGCGCCAGTACAAAATATTGGCGCTTATGGTATTGAAGTAGGTGACTTTATTGACCGCGTGACTTGGTTTGATTTTGCTAAACAGCAGTTGAGTGAATTTACCCAAGCGCAGTGTCAGTTTGCTTACCGCAGCAGTATTTTTAAACAAGCGTTAAGTGGTCAAGGGGTTATTACTCATGTGCATTTTTCAATCCCAAAAGCCTGGCAAGCAGTGAACAGCTATCAAGGCTTAAACGCGCTGGGCGCGTCAGTAACACCGCAAGCTATTATGGCGAAAGTGGTCGAACTACGTCAGGCTAAGTTACCTGAGCCGAAAGTATTGCCCAATGCCGGCAGCTTCTTTAAAAACCCAATAGTGAAGCCTGAGGTTTTTCAAACCTTGCAAGGCCAGTATCCGCAAATGCCATTTTATCGACAAAGCAGTGGCGATATTAAATTGGCTGCCGGCTGGTTAATAGAGCAAACGGGTTTGAAAGGTCATCGTCAGCAAGGTGTTGGTGTGCATGAAAAACAAGCACTCGTGCTGATCAATTATCAAGCAAGTAGCGGCGCCGAAATTGTTGCGCTGGCCAGTTTTATTCAACAGCAGGTGATGACGAAATTCAATATCGCTTTGGTGCCAGAAGTACGATTTATTGGCAGTGATGGCGAAATAACCCCTGCTAGCGCCAGTGCAGGATTACAATAATGAAAGCCATTCGTGAACAGTTGATCAAAAAATTGGTCCAAGGTGCTTTCCTTTCAGGACAAGCACTCGGTGAAGAATTAGGCGTAAGTCGTGCAGCTATTTCAAAACATATTGCCGCCTTACAAGAGATGGGTTTTGATATTTTCAGTGTCACCGGCAAAGGTTATCGCTTAGCCGAGCCTATTGAATTATTGGATGAAGCGCGCATTGTTGCGCATTTACAGCAACAAAACATCAATAGCAAAGTGGAAGTGCATAACCTGATTGACTCAACCAATAGCTATTTAATGCGGCGCTTGCCGAACCAGAATGTACCCGGACAAGTCTGTATTGCTGAATATCAAAGTGCTGGCCGTGGCCGCCGCGGGCGACAATGGGTATCACCATTTGGCTCGCATATTTATATGTCAATGTACTGGTATTTAGAACAAGGCATGTCTGCCGCCATGGGCCTAAGTGTGGTGGCGGCATTAGCGATAAGCGATGCTATTAAAGCGCTCTATCAGGTTGACGTGGAATTAAAATGGCCGAATGATATTTATTTTAATGGTGTAAAGCTTGCCGGCATTTTAATCGACTTGGAAGCGCAAGCGATGGAGCCTTGTCATTGTGTGATTGGTATTGGCTTAAATATTAAAATGCCGGCCAAGAGTGCTGAACTTGTTGACCAACCTTGGATAGATTTAGCCTCCGCGCTTGGCGTTGATATTGACCGCAATTTACTCGCGGCCCATATGATGGCGGCGTTAGTTAAACGCTTAAACACGCATAGCGAAACCGGCATCAGCACTATGCTCTCACAATGGCATCAGCAAGACTTCTATCTTAATAAACCGGTAGTATTAGTTACAGGTGAAAAAACCACCCGGGGTATTTGTCGTGGCATTAACGCACAAGGAGCATTGATGTTAGAAGTTAATGGCCAAGTAAGCCCTGTCTATGGCGGTGAAGTCAGTTTAAGGGCAGCGCTATGAGACTGTTAGTGGATGTCGGTAATAGCCAAGTCAAATATATGCTGCAAGACAGTGACGCGCTATCGGAGATAGTCTATCTAGATTATCAGGCTTTTTTATTACAGTTATCACAAGGTGCATTTGATGTCGTGCAGGAAGTGATCTTAGCCAATGTGCATGGTAGTGAGATACCTGACGCTGTACAAGCGTGGGCAACCGCTCAGGCAATCGTTTTTTTACAAGTGCACAGTGAGGCGACAGCTTTTGGCATTAGCTCTGCTTATTCAGAGCCGGAGCGTTTAGGTGTTGACCGCTGGCTGGCCATGGTAGGGGCGCAGCAACTTTATCCTCAGCAAAACGTACTGATTATTGATGCCGGCACGGCGACGACGGTTGATATACTAGATGCTCAAGGTCAACATCTGGGTGGTTGGATCATGCCGGGTGTACAAACCCTGTTCGATAGCATAGTAACGCGGACACAAAAAATCAGTGCTCAACCTAACGCCATTGCCGCGTTATCATTTGGTGATAACAGTTCAATGTGCGTAAACCACGGTAGCTGGGCGATGACCATAGGTGCGGTAAAAGAAGCCATTTTACAAGTCAATACGCTTTTAACGCTCGATAAAATATTGCTAACGGGTGGCAACGGTAAGCAAATTGCTAATTTTATTGGTGAAAATTGTCAACTCGAGCCAAGGTTAGTTTTTCAGGGTTTAAGCCGTTTTCAAGCGAGTTAGCGTACCGATAAGCCAACAAAAACTAGCAATTGTGAGTAAAAATCCATCAAACGCAGAAAAACATGATTATTTTTGCATTTTCCTGTTGCAAGCAAGAAAGCATTACTCTAGAATTCGCACCACTTAATGTAGTGCCGACTTAGCTCAGTTGGTAG
>JBMZDW010000025.1:0-38551 GCA_049614565.1 Cognaticolwellia sp.
CATGCACCTTGGGTTTCGTGAATCTTGTCGAATCCTAGATCCGCCCCAAAGTTTTCTACTTTTTCGTACAATTTAATTATAGACTTAATTCGCCTATAAAGCGCATTGTACAACGCTTATTTGAAATAGACAACGTGGTAATTTTTAACCAGTTAGCGATTTAAATTTTTATTCTTCATTAGTCGGCCTTTATCAACCGCCCATTCACGGTCTTTGATATCAGCACGTTTGTCATGATCTTTTTTACCTTTACCGAGATAAAACTCTAATTTTACCCAGCAAGCTTTCCAATACATGGCGGTTGCGATAAGTGAGTAACCTTCGCGATCAACTGCGCCACACAAACGGTCGAGTTCTCGACGGTTTAATAATAGCTTACGTGAACGGTTAGGATCGCATACCACATGACTTGAAGCGGCATTTAATGGCATGATTTCTGCGCCCACTAAATAGGCTTCACGGTCTTTAATAAACACATAACAGTCAGAAATATTAACTTTACCACTGCGGATGCTTTTAATTTCCCAACCTTGCAAACTCATACCGGCTTCAAATTTGTCGGTTAAGTTATAGTTGTGACGTGCTTTTTTGTTTAGCGCAATTGTATTGCTGTTTGATGCTTTTGATTTTTTCTTTGCCATTTCAATTCCATTCTCTTTGCCAAAATAGATAGCAAGCGCGTTATTATACGGAGAATTGATGCTATTTAAACGGCTTATTTATCATTTTTCACGTTAATGCGTTTTTTAAAGACTTTTGCTATGATAGCGCCCTTGATAATTGGAGGGTGAATGCCAAACATTAGTCGTAGTGCGTTAGTGATGCACAGTGCAGAAGATATGTATCATTTAATTAATGATGTGCTTGCTTACCCTAAATTTTTGCCTGATTGTAGCGATAGTAAAATAATAAGCCAAAATGAGCACTCAATGACCGCAGCGTTATTGGTGTCTAAAGGCGGTTTGCAGAAATGGTTTACCACAGAAAATACTTTGGTGAGTAATCAAGAAGTTAAAATGAATCTGGTAGACGGGCCGTTCAAGCAGTTGGTCGGTGGTTGGCAGTTAAAGGCATTATCGGATGAAGCTTGTAAAATAGAGTTAAATTTAGATTATGAGTTTTCCAATAAAATGTTTGATTTGGCCTTTGGCCGGGTGTTTAATCATTTGGCCAACAATATGGTACAAGCGTTTACGCAGCGTGCGAAAGAAGTATACGGTTAGCGTAACACCAGCATAAATAAGTATTCACATAAAGATGAAAAGAGTTTTAGCATGAGCGAGCAAGTGATAAATGAAGAAACTAGCCCATTACAGCCCATTGCCATCGAGGTGGTTTATGGCACGCCAACGCGGCAAGAGATTATCAGTTGCACTATTGAGCAAAATACCACAGTAGAACGTGCAATTTTGGCATCGGGCATCATTAGTGAGTTTCCTGAAATAGATTTAACAGTGAACAAAGTTGGTATTTGGAATCGCGCAGCGAAGCTAACTGACATTGTTAAAGATTTAGATCGTATTGAAGTGTATCGTCCGTTATTGGCGGATCCAAAAGAAGTGCGCAAGCGTCGCGCTGAAAAAGCCAAACAAGAAGGGCGTGCCGATAAAGTGACCGGCGGCCGGGTTGATCCACGTCGAAGTAAAACGAGTGATAAGTAAAGCGAGTGATAAGTAAAGCGAGTGATAAGTAAAGCGAGTGATATATCAGGTGGATAAGCCCCAAGCTTTGGGGTGATCACGCCGTTGTGAAATCACCACAATGTTCAGGGCTTTATTAAATTCGTTTTATCAAGCAGTTAGTGCAGATATACACTAAAGGTTAATTAACCATAGGAACAAAATAACTTTCCGGTAATTCAAAATCACCTTCAGCCTTGATGACTTTATTGTCGGCAAAGGTAATAGTAAACTTTTTCTGCGCATCAAATTCAGCGCTTCTTCCTGATTTAAAACGATAAACATAGTGCCAAATGTTTTTGTTGAAGGTGTCTTCAACAACCGGGCTGCCTAAAACAAATTTAACTTGCTCTTTTGTCATGCCCACTTGCAACTTGTCGATATCTTTTTGCTCCAAGTAATTGCCTTGGGGAATATCTATACGATAAACCCAACTAGAACAGGCAGAAACAGATAAGGCGATAACAATAGCGAATACTCTAAACAACATGGTAATTATATTTATCCTTTATAGTTTGAACGGGGATAATAGCGAAGCGGGCTAACAGTTACAAAATAATTTTTCGTTTATTTTATTTGCTCGACATTCTTGGCTTTATCCGGCCAGTAATTCTTCTGCGTTTGCCAGGCTATGCTCGGTAATTTTATCACCAGCCAATAAGCGAGCAATTTCTTGGACGCGACCATCACTAGAAAGTTCCGTTACTGTAGTTTCGGTATGTTCACCATCGGTTAATTTCGCAACAAATAATTGTTGGTGACCTTTGCTTGCCACCTGAGGTAAGTGAGTAACGCAAATAACTTGGGTGTTTATCGCTAACTGTTGTAACTTAGCGCCAACCATTGCGGCGGTTGGGCCACTAATGCCAATATCAACTTCATCAAATATTAGGCTAGGGGTGATCACTTTATCAGCCAAAATAACTTGCATGGCTAAGCTGATACGCGACAGTTCGCCGCCTGAGGCAACTTTATTCATCGCTTCAAGTGCTTGCCCTGGGTTTAAACTGGCGAGGTAGCTAACGTTGTCGAGACCATTTACCGATAAGTTTGACACTTCATTCTGGCTAATATCGATAAAAAACTTACCATGTGGCATGTTCAGCTCAGCCATGGAGTTGGTGATCATCTTACTGAGTTTTGTTGCGGCTTTTTTACGTGAGCTTGATAGCGCTTGCGCCGCGTGGTGATATTTTTGTTTCGCGCTGTCGATATCATCATTGATTTGGCTCAGACGATTTTCATCAGAGCTAAATAATTGTAGCTCTTGTAACAACTGCTGGTGGAAGTTTGCTAATTCATTAGGAGAAATTTGATGCTTTTTCGCCAGTAGCACAGCGGTTGAGTAACGCTCTTCTATTAAGCTGTATGCTTGTGGGTCTAATTCTAAGCTTTCGTAATAGTGCTTGGTTTCTTGGCTGGCGTCTTCAACTTGAATAAGCGCTTCATTAAGTTGTTCGGCTATCGCTTTTAATGCCGGGTCGTAATTACCTAACGCAGCTATTTGTTCGCTACTTTGTCGTAAGCTATCAACAATATTAAATTGTTCGTTTTCAGACAATTGCTGCACGGCGATTAAGGTTTCGTTAAGAATATGTTGCCCGTTACTTTGGCGTTTGTAGTCGGTTTCTAGGCGCTCAAATTCGTCTACTTCTAATGAAAACTCATTAAGTTCGTTAACTTGGTATTGTAATAATTGTTGTTTGGCTTCGCGTTGCAGTTTGTTTTCTTGTAGGAGCTTAGCTTCTTGGTTGAGTTCACGCCATTGCTGATAATAGTGTTTTACTTCATCAAGTAAATGTTGATGACTTGCGTAGGCGTCAAGCATATTGCGTTGTTCATTGGCCTTCACAATCAGTTGGTGATCATGTTGGCCGTGAATATTGATCAAGAGTTGGCCGACTTCCTTTAGTTGAGTTAATGGCACTTGGCTGCCGTTGATATAGGCTTTTGAACGACCTTCTGCAGAAATTACTCGGCGAAGAATACAGTCGTTATCAACTAGCATGTCATTTTTTTTCAACCACTGTTGCGCTTGTTTATTTTTGGTGGTGTCAAATGTTGCCGCTAGCTCGGCTTTATTGCAGTTGGGTCGCACAACATTAGTGACGGCGCGATCTCCTAAACAAAGCCCGAGTGCATCAATGGCAATTGACTTACCGGCACCGGTTTCGCCAGTAATGGTTGTCATACCTTGATGCCAGTCAATATCTAGCGAACGTACAATGGCAAAGTTTTGAATATTGAGCTGCAATAACATAATCAGTCCTAGTGTCGTTAGCTAAATGTTCTATTGTCATGAACTGTATTAGCGACGAGTAAAGATAAAAACCAGATGCTGTTAATTTATACAGTGTTTGGTTTTTTTTCAAGCTAAGTTATTAACTTTATTTTTAACGCCCGTAAAATAAGGGCTGTAGAAAAGCCAAGAGAAAGAAAAATTAGTAAAGTTTATTACCCCAACTTAATTTATTTCGCAAAACATTAAAGTAGTTATGATCCAGTGGATGAATTAAGCGTAAGCTATATTCGCTTTTTTTGATGATCACTTCATCGCCGGGCATGACGGCTAAAATAACATGGCCATCGCAACTCACTTGCAGGTTTTCATAGTTTTCATTGGCCAGTTTAAGTTTTATTTCACTGTTACCATCCACCACTATCGGTCGACTTGTTAGGGTGTGCGGAAACATTGGCACTAATGATAAAGCGTTTAAATTTGGCGTTAAAATAGGGCCGCCTGCTGACATGGAATAGGCGGTTGAGCCGGTGGGGGTAGAAACTATTAAGCCGTCGGAGCGCTGGCTAAACATAAAGCTATCGTCAATGTAGACTTCAAACTCAATCATGTTAGCAACTTTACCGGCATGTAATACTGCCTCGTTCACTGCGCTGTTGGAGCTTTTAAGTTTACCGTGACGATAGACTTCTGCTTCGATAATAAAGCGTTTTTCACAGCGCGATTTACCTTGTAATATCGCTTCGAGCGGCTCAATTAAGTCATCGGGTGATAAGTCAGTGAGAAAGCCTAAATTTCCACGGTTAACACCTAATACATCAATGTCGTAGCAAGATAATACCCGGGCTGCGCCTAGCATGTAGCCGTCACCACCAACAACAATAGCGAGATCGGCTTGTCGGCCAATATCAGTGATTGAGGCTAGGGTAACATCTTCCGTGCTCATTGATGGCGCAACGGCACTTTCTATCAACACCTGATAGCCTTGCTGTGATAAATATTGTTGTAAGATTTCAATGGTTGATGCGGCGCCATCGTGGTGCGGCTTACCAATTAACCCTACTGTGTTATAAATTTGACCCATGATTGAGATAAAACCGAAATAGAATAGGCAACTACAGGCAGTTTCGCGCTATTTTACTTGCTTGTAAAGCTGACTTTTTCGGAAATGATTTACTTTTGTGCTTGAATCGTAAAAACAAGCCCCCATAATTAGCGGTATTGTGTTTTACCTACTTTGAAAATTAGAAATACTTTGGAGTTTTTCATGGCCAACGAGTCAACAGAAAATAAAAGTGCTGAAGAAATGGCAGCAGAAGAAATAGCAGCAGACGTTATTGAACAAGCAGAAGCCCAAGTTGATGAACAGCTTGACGCTGCCGCAGAAAACATTAGCGCCGAGCAAGAGAAAATTAATGAACTTGAATTAGCCCTTGCCACCGCTAAATCAACGGTAGCCGATCAAAAAGACTCGGTTATTCGCGCAAAAGCCGAAGTTGATAATGTTCGCCGCCGTGCCGCACAAGATGTTGAAAAAGCACGTAAGTTTGCCTTAGAAAAATTTGCTGGCGAAATGTTAACAACGGTTGATAATCTTGAACGTGCTCTACAAAGTATTGATAAAGATGATGAAAGCAATAAAGGCATTATTGAAGGGATTGAATTAACCTATCAAGGTTTGCTTGCCTCGTTAGAAAAGTTTTCAATTAAAGCGATTGACCCACAAGACCAACCATTCAACCCTGAATTGCACCAAGCGATGTCAATGCAGGAAGTTGAAGGTGTAGCGCCAAATACCGTTATTGCGGTGATGCAAAAAGGTTATGAGTTAAATGGTCGTTTAATTCGTCCGGCTATGGTGATGGTGTCAAAAGCCAAGCCAAGTGTTGATACTACGGCATAATTTTTATTTTTTATGGTTTATGCAACCGAGTGTTGATAATTAAACCGGCTAAATAAATGAAAAACCAGACAAGTGTCTGGTTTTTTTATGTTCAGGCCTTTCTTAGACATCCTGCCTTTCAAGGCATTAGTACATCCTAAGTACGTCGATGAACGGTCAGTTTTTTTGTTCCAGACAAAAACTAAGTACCGACATCCATGTTGGCAATGTCGCGGGTGTATGGTCGTTCCTTGCCATCCATGGGCATCACGACATTAATGTATCCTTACATGTCAGTGCGCAGGAGCGAAAGTGTCTTTTTAAGAAAAATCAAACATGACAAATGCTTAATTGGCTTTAATAAAGAGTAGAAGAAATATAATTTAACATTTTTTAGCTTTTTTCTATAAAAATAGTTGAAAAGAGTTTTTCCTGCCCCCACTAACTGTTCATCGATAGATTTAATCTTTATTTTTAACATTTAAGTATTCGGAGATCCTCAAGATGGGCAAAATTATTGGTATTGACCTAGGGACAACAAACTCTTGTGTTGCTGTACTAGACGGCGACAATGTTCGTGTCATTGAAAACGCAGAAGGCGATCGTACAACCCCTTCAATTATTGCATACACTGAAGAAGGTGAAACCTTAGTTGGTCAGCCAGCTAAGCGTCAATCAGTAACAAACCCTAAAAACACATTATTTGCTATTAAGCGTTTAATCGGTCGTCGTTTCGAAGACAAAGAAGTACAACGCGATATTAAAATTATGCCATTTGGTATTACTAAAGCAGATAACGGTGATGCTTGGGTTACTGCGCGTGACAAAAACGTAGCGCCACCACAAGTTTCAGCTGAAGTTCTTGCAAAAATGAAGAAAACAGCAGAAGACTTTTTAGGTGAAAGTGTTTCTGAAGCAGTTATTACTGTACCGGCGTACTTTAACGATTCACAACGTCAAGCAACTAAAGATGCTGGTCGTATTGCGGGTCTTGATGTTAAACGTATTATCAACGAACCAACGGCTGCAGCCCTTGCTTACGGTATGGACAAGCAACAAGGTGATAAAGTGGTTGCTGTTTACGATTTAGGTGGTGGTACTTTTGATATCTCAATCATCGAAATTGATGAAGTAGAAGGCGAGCACACCTTTGAAGTACTAGCGACAAACGGTGACACCCACTTAGGTGGTGAAGATTTCGATAACCGTTTAATTAACTACCTAGTAGACGAGTTCAAGAAAGACCAAGGTATGGATTTAACAACGGATCCATTAGCGATGCAACGTTTGAAAGAAGCGGCTGAAAAAGCAAAGTGTGAGCTTTCTTCTGCACAGCAAACTGATGTTAATTTACCGTACATCACAGCAGACGGGTCTGGTCCTAAGCACATGAACATCAAAGTAACACGTGCTAAGTTAGAGTCGTTAGTTGAAGATATGGTTAAAGCAACATTAGAGCCGTTAAAAACTGCCCTTAAAGACGCTGACCTTTCAGTAAGCGATGTAGACGACGTAATCTTGGTTGGTGGTCAAACACGTATGCCAATGGTTCAAAAAGCCGTTACTGATTTCTTCGGTAAAGAGCCACGTAAAGACGTTAACCCTGATGAAGCCGTAGCTTCAGGTGCCGCGGTACAAGCCGGTGTACTTTCTGGTGATGTTACTGACGTATTATTATTGGACGTTACGCCATTGTCATTAGGTATTGAAACTATGGGCGGCGTGATGACGAAAGTTATCGACAAAAACACCACTATCCCGACTAAACAATCGCAAACTTTCTCTACCGCTGATGACAACCAAGCGGCTGTAACTGTTCATGTTGTACAGGGCGAGCGTAAGCAAGCTTCAGCTAACAAATCACTAGGTCAATTTAACCTTGAAGGTATCGACCCAGCACCACGTGGTACGCCGCAAATCGAAGTAACTTTCGATATTGATGCTGATGGTATCTTGCATGTTACTGCTAAAGATAAGAACACAGGTAAAGAGCAAAAAATTACCATTAAAGCATCAAGTGGTTTATCTGATGAAGAAGTAGAGCAAATGGTAAATGACGCTGAAGCAAATGCCGATGCGGATGCTAAATTTGAAGAGCTAGTACAAGCGCGCAACCAAGCTGATGGCATGGTGCACGCTACTCGCAAGCAAATTGAAGAAGCAGGCGAAGAGTTTGGTGGTGAAGATAAAGAAAAACTTGAAGCGGCATTAACAGAGCTTGAAACAGCTGCTAAAGGCGATGACAAAGAAGCGATTGATACTAAATCACAAGCGGTAATCGAAGCCTCAGCTAAGTTAATGGAAATTGCGCAAGCAAAAGCTCAAGCGGGTGCGCCAGAAGGTGCTGCGCCAGAAGCAGACAATGCAGCACCAGCCGGTGATGATGTTGTTGACGCTGAGTTTGAAGAAGTTAAGGACGACAAGTAATTAATTTTTTGATTGTCTACTGTATCGCTCAATAGCGGCGTTGGACATGCTCACATACACTTGTATGCTCCGCGTGTCCGCTTTGCTCTAGAGCGATACAACGACAAGTAAACAAATTAAGCTTGTTGTGGTTTAATCTGCATATATTAAAGCGTCGATAGTTATCGGCGCTTTGCTTTATCAAGCGAAAGGGTAAAGCAAGGGTGAAAATTAACCATTAATTGATGTTAATTTGCTTAGTGTTTTAATGCCTTAGTTGCAAATGAATGTGCAGATAAGAAACTAAACAAATTAGTATCCAAACAGTTGAAGTAAAGAAATAATACCTATGTCAAAACGCGATTATTATGAAGTGCTTGGTGTGTCAAAAGATGCGTCAGAGCGTGATATCAAAAAAGCTTACAAACGTTTAGCGATGAAATTTCACCCTGATAGAACCAAAGGTGATAAATCAAAAGAAGAACAGTTTAAAGAAGTTAAAGAAGCTTATGAAATATTAAACGATGATCAAAAACGCGCCGCGTATGATCAATACGGCCATGCGGCCTTTGAACAAGGCGGACACGGCGGTGGTGGTTTTGGCGGCGGGCAAGACTTTGGTGATGCCTTTGGTGATATTTTTGGAGACATTTTTGGTGGCGGCGGTCGAGGTCGCGGCGGACAATCACGCCAACGTCGCGGCGCTGATTTGCGCTACAATGTTGACCTTAGCCTTGAAGAGGCTGTTAAAGGTAAGACCTTAGAAATTAAAGTGCCAACCTATGTAAGCTGTGAACCATGTGATGGCTCAGGCGCGAAAAAAGGCACCAGTGCTAAAACCTGTTCAACTTGTCATGGTCATGGCCAAGTGCAAATGCGCCAAGGCTTATTTGCTGTTCAGCAAACCTGTCCAACCTGTTCTGGTAAAGGTAAAGTGATTTCAGACCCTTGTACGTCATGTCGTGGTCAAGGCCGTGTAGAGAAAAATAAAACCTTGTCAGTGAAAATTCCACCAGGTGTTGATACCGGTGATAGAATTCGTTTGTCGGGTGAAGGTGAAGCCGGTGAACATGGCGCACCAGCCGGTGATTTATACGTACAAGCGAATGTTCGCGAACATAAAATCTTTGTCCGTGACGAAAATCACTTATATTGTGAGGTACCTATTAGTTTTACAACCGCAGCCCTAGGCGGTGAAATTGAAGTACCAACGCTGGAAGGCAAGGTGAAGTTGAAAATACCGAAAGAAACCCAAACCGGTAAAATGTTCCGTTTGCGTGGCAAAGGGGTTAAATCTGTACGTAGTCATTCAACGGGTGATTTAATGTGTAAGGTTGTCATTGAAACACCGGTAAGCTTGTCGGGCGATCAAGCCGATTTACTACGCCAGTTAGAAGAAAAAATGGGTAAAAGCAACAGCAAGCACAGCCCAAAAGAAACCGGCTTTTTTGACGGCGTGAAAAAGTTTTTCGATGATCTTAAAAGCTAAGTTTAGTTAACACGATTACCTACCTAAAATCCCGTTTCATGCGGGATTTTATCTATAGAGTATTCCCTATATTGCACGGCCAAGCTTACCCTTAAATTGATCGATATATTAGCCTAATTATGTTTATCTTGTAAAAGCCCTTCACCGGAAAAAAGACATCATGCATCAGAACCTTCATATATAACGAGCGTTTGGACTAAAGAGGCTCTCAACAAGCTGCTTTGGTGTCGTTCTACATTGTATCAGTCTCCAATAGTCCACTATTGGATAAAACTGTCGGTTATTTTTACATAACAGTTATATCGCTCATATAAGGTTAGTGTTAACCTTTTGAAACAACGCCCTTTAATTTTATTGGTCTAATGTATGCTTAAAGTAGTACATTTAAACTATTTATAAATGTTTTGCCTGCGCGTAGTCAGCGTTAGTTGCGTACATTTGCCGTAGTGAGTCGAAATGTGACCACTTAATGTGTCTAGGCAAATATTGATACGACAAAGGGCATGGCAATGCGCGCACACTACTTACGTTATATTTTATCTATTGTCGCTTTACTTATTGCAAGTTCTTGCACTAATCAGTTAAATACATACTCATCTGCGACTGAGGCTAAAGCTAAGGGCGCTCATTTATATACCGCTGAAAAAAAGCTTTTATTTGTCTCTAACCAAGATGGCGATCGTGAAATATTTCTTACCAACCTCAAAGGTGAAAACCTTCAGCAATTGACCCACAATAACCGTGATGACTATGATGCCTCTTGGTCTCCAGATGGCAAATACATTCTCTTTACGTCTAACCGTGATGGCGGAAATTCTGAAATTTATCGTATGGCTAGTGATGGTAGCCAACAAACTAATCTATCACAGAGTGCGGGTTATGATGGCCAAGCTCGTTGGTCGCCTGACGGTAAGTCCATTGTTTTTAACTCGGATCGTAACGGTGGCATTGGTCTTTATACGGTGTCATTTGATGGCAGAAAAATTAATCAGCTAAGCAAAAAAAATGATATGGATGGATATGTTTTTCCTGCATGGTCGCCCAATGGAGAATGGATTTCGTTCAGCAAACAAGACGTTAATGGTAAATCAAATATTTGGATCGTAAAAAACGATGGTAGTGAACGCCAGCAATTAACGAGTAATCAAAAAAGTGAAGACGGGCAGGTACACTGGTCACCTGATAGTCAAAAGCTAGTTTATCATGCACGCCGAAATCGGGAATATAATATTTATTCGTATGATTTAAATAGAAGAAAAGAACAGCAGTTAACTTTTTTTAAAACCGCAGATTCGCGACCTCAATGGTCACATAAGGGGGATGAAATTGTATTTTTATCTACGCGTGGCGCTCAAGGGCGTACACAACTTTTTATTATGAAGGAAGATGGTTCGCAGCCGAAAAGCCTTTCCGATGCAAGTTTTCAAGTTGATGATGCAACTTGGTTGTTAGATGATAGCGGATTGCTTTTCGTTAGTTGGCAACAAGGTGTCTCCAATGTCCATTTGGTGGATGTGAAATCAGGCAAGGAAATTGCTATTTCACCCGCTAAAGGCTATCAGAGTCAACCGTTGCCAGAGCCCGCAGTACTTTCAAAACACCTGTCTCTATCGCGTCATGCTCACACCAAAATTAGTAGTGATAGCACTGAAAAGGCGCAATAGCAGGCAAAAGGAGGAAAACTGTGAGAATACATCAATTAGCAATAGCTATTTCCATGGCAACCGCTGTGTTTATAGCAGGGGCCGCAAATGCAGCAACTACAACTTATACCACTGATGCTAACTTTGATTTAGGTACACTTGATTCGGTCAATCATACGGTGCCAAATAGTAATCAGCTGCAACTGAATAGTTCAGGGGATACGTTTCCTGTACTTTGGGTTGCCAATGCCGGTGAAGATACTATGTCGCGCATTAATACCGATGGTGGACCACCAACCCGAGCGGCAGGTGATGGTTGTGAAGAAGCCCGGTATCTAACCGATTTTGGCTTACCAACCGCTCTAGACAACCACGGGGCATTCTCGGGAGCCGCTCCTTCTCGCTCGGCTGTCGATACAACCGGTAACGTCTATGTGGCCAACCGTAACTTCTCTGGAGGACGTTCACCTGATTTGCTTAAAATAGCGATAGAAGGCGGAGTAGACCGTAACGGCAACGGTGTCATTGATACCTCTAGTGATGCTAATGGTGATTGTGTTATTACTGCCGATGAAATGTTACCTGTTATTGATGATGGTGATGGTATTCTAAATATTGCCGATTTTCATGATGAGCGTGTGATTTGGGTATCGCAATTTGGCGATCCAAATGATTTAGGGCGTTCACTTTGTCTTGATGTTGATGGTAACTTGTGGCCGGGCACTTTTACAGGGCGTGAGTATTTTAAATTTGACCAGGCAGGTACGTTATTACTAGGACCTATTGCGACTAATGCAAGCAATTATGGTTGCGCGGTCAGCGCTGACGGTACCCTGTGGGGGGCGACATTAGGCTCAACATTAGTTGAATTAGATACTAACACTGGCACGCATACGACTAATCGCAATAATCAATCTAACTACGGTATTGTTTTAGGCAATGATAGAGTTTACTTAGGCAGTACGTTACAAGGCTTTAACCCCGCAACCAATACCTTCCAGTCAAGTATTGCATCCTCTGGGACTGGGGTTGCGGTTGATGGCGATGGTGCAGTTTGGTTTGGTACGGGATTTTTACGTAAATTTGAAACTAATGCCGCTGGAGACTTAAACACCACCCCGGTATGTTCTGTCAATACCTCAGGTGAGAGGGGGCCTATCGTCGGTAAAGGCGGCCGTATTTGGACGATAAACACCAGTTCAGATAGTGTTTCTCAATATGATTCGGACTGTAACTTTATTTCAACGATACCGGTTGGCCGAGACCCATATACCTATAGTGATGCTACGGGTTTTGGTGCTCGTAACCAAACAGATCCTACCGGTATTTGGACAGTGGTGAATGACGGTGGGGCTGCGAATACCGATTGGGACAAAATAGATTGGAACAATGAACCTGAGGGGGTTATTCCTGCAGGTGCTAGTATCACGGTTGAGGCGCGCTCTGCGAATGCTATAGTCGATCTTGGCTCACAAGTTTACGCTGCGGTAACCAACGGTGCGGTCGGGCTTGGCCTTATGGGGCAGTTTATTCAGGTGCGTGTGACTCTACGACCAAATACTGCCGATGCCAGTCCAATATTATCTGATCTTACTATAAGCACTGTTGTAGATACTGATTGTGATGCCAATGAAGATGGTCAAATAGATCGCGTAGATATCGGTATAATCAGTCGTCATCGCAATGTACCGGTTCCCCCTGGAAATCCATTATTTGATATTAATGGTGATAACTTTATCAACGTAGTTGATGGACGTTTATGCGTGCTGCAATGTACTAACGCTCGTTGTGCACCTTAATATAATTTTAAATAATATATAGGAGTATTAAATGAAACTATTAAAAAGTTTAGTATTAGCGACAAGTTTGCTATTTAGTCAGATGAGTAGTGCTTCTTTGATGTTGTGGCTTGATCCAGACATTCAACCCGGGGTAACAGGTGATGATATAACTTTAACCTTAATGGCAGGAGGTCTTGATGACGAAGCGCCACTTAGTTTAGGAGCATTCGACCTTGATATACTATTTGACTCATCGGTATTGTCATTTACCGGTTATACGCTATTTGACGAGCTTGGTTTTATTGATTTCTTTGAAGCAGGAGATTTCAGCTTAGGTGAATACGCTCCGGGTGTTGTAGGTATAAGTGAGGTTAGCTTCTTATTACCATCAGAACTTGATGCTATGCAATCCAGTAGTTTTGCGCTTGCTGAGTTGATGTTTCATATTGATCTACTTGAAGCATCTGATTTTACCATAGTTAGTATGACGCCAGGGCTGTTTGGGTTTTCTGATGGTGACGGCGTCGCTTTTGATGAAGTGGAGTTGGGTAGCGCACTCATTGGCACACCACCTGATGTAAATGTACCTGAACCTTCGACGTTAGCCTTACTTTCCTTAGCAGGATTACTGGTTGTTTTTCGAAGAAAGTTAGCCATTAAATAGTATGGTATTTCGTACTAAATTGAAGTGATAATAAAAACGGACCTTAATCGGTCCGTTTTTTATCTCGCTCATAAGTACTCGCTGTAATATCAGGTGTAAAGTGTGTTACAAATGCTCCGCTCAGTAAGACAGAAAATACTTAAAACTGATATTCAATGCTAGCAACGAGATTAATTCCTGCTTCATTTTGTCCTGAGCCGTGAATTCGATAATTCTTATCCAGTATATTTTGTACGTTCACCGTCAGTTGCATTGACGATGATATAGCATATCCTCCGCTAATGTCCCATACTGCAAAGCCCGGCGTACCTGTTGGTGGAATGCGTTGGCTGTCTGATTTATCTCGCGTAGATAAACGATCTCCTGCATCAAAGGCGGTAATTTCAGAGTTGAGCCACCAAGGATCAGATGGTGACGAGTAAGTGACGCCAACAGTCATATTAGTTGGCATAAGGCGACTTAAGTACTCGCGCTCGATAATGTTATCTGAGTACGGAAATGTCTCAACTTTACCACTAATGTAGGCTAAACGTGCCGTGACCTTAACTTGAGATGATAGTGCGTATTGCATATCGAATTCACCGCCATAAGTGTAACCATTGCCAATATTTTTTTTGGTGATCTCAAATTCACCATCGTTGTTCATATTGCCGGTGGGAACGCGTTGTATTTGATCGCTAATTTCGGTGTAGTAAATTGAAAAATCGTAATTGAAATTAGTGGAACGATATTTCATTCCGCTATCGAACGTTACATAGTGTTCTGGTGATAATTGTAGTGCCGGTATTTCAAACTCATTAGAACGTGCGCTATCAAAGCGCGTTAAATCTGATAAATTTGGTGCTCGAAATCCTTGAGATATGCCCACATAGACACTGCTAGTTTTAGGTTTTAATTGAAAGTTTGCGCGCAGGTTGAAGACTAAGTTATCCCAGTGGTTTTTCATGGCAATTTGATCCCCAGTTTGCGGATCTTGTATTTTGTTGGCGTTAACTCGCATATAGCTCCAACGGGTACCAAAATCGATGCTTGTTTTGTCGTTTAAGAAGTATTTATTTTGGCCATAAATACCAAACCATTGATAATGAGCATCATCAGCAATCGGCCCTTGGATGGAATTTTTGCTTGAAAAGCTATTAACATCGTCTCGGTAATACTCGATGCCGTACACTAAATTGTGTAGGTTAATTTTTTTGATAAGGTTCAGGTTAATGCCGACGGTGTTGACATCAAAGCCCTGTTGATCAGTACGGTTATTGGTTCTAATTCTATTTCGTAGTTCATTTTGCGTTTGATAAGATAGTGTTAATTGCCCCTGATCAGCAAGAAAATTTTGTTGCTCCGAGTCTAATTTAAAGTAAAGTAGCTCCCTTTCTTGATCTAAGTCTCGGGTTAGTTCACTACCTACGGTAGTGCCGGCAAAACTAATAGCGTGCACGGTTTTATGTGTTCTAGGCACATCGTTTTGTTTGGTTTTAAAGTAGGCGGTCGTGAGTTGAACGTCGTCAGATAGTGCCATTAACCACTTAAAATCGACATTAAACTCGTCATAGCTTGTATTGGCTTGCTCATTAGTGCTTCCGCCAGCAATTAAATTACCGTAATCTTTGCCACTAACACCTATCGACAACCCTGAATACTCGGTGAGCTTATTGGAAAATGATGCTCGTATGACATTTGACTGTTCGGCGGTTGCTCCTCGATAAAGTAAAGAGGAAGTTGGTTGCGAATCAAAGTCGTCTAGAACTTGCAGCTTGCTGATGGCATTAACAGTACCGCCAATAGCATCTGAGCCGTAGACAACTGAAGTAGGGCCTTTAACAACTTCAAATTTAGCCACAGAATATGGATCAACAGTATTCCAATACTGATTGGGTCCTTCTCTAAAAACGGAATTATTTAGTCTTATTCCGTCCATTAAGAACACATTCCTAAAGCCGGTAAAGCCACGAATGTACGGAGAGCCTTGGCCATGAGCTGTTTTTTGTAAAAAAATACCGGAAATGTCAGCTAACGCATCAACGGTGGTGCGAATGCCTTTGTTTGTTAGCTCATCCTGATAAATAAGTGACGTACTATAGGGGCTTAGTAACTCACTTACGGCAAGTCGCTCGGCGGTGATGGTAATAATTTCTGCAGGTTCATCATTGCTCTCTAGATCCACCGTGTTAGCGGTGGCAGTATATGTAATAAGTACAAACACAGCAGTGGATGACTTTTTAAACATTTGTATCGACCTGTATATTATAAAGTTATTATTAAAAGGACAGAATAAATTAAGTGTAGACGCCAACTGTTTGTATGCAAGTACGGAATAAGCAAATGGACTATACTGTTAGCAATCGTTTTTGTGAAAGTGTGTACCATGATGCAAAAAATGCTAATAGTAATTTTGACAGGCTTAGGGCTTTTGTATCTTTTCTATTTTAGTAATAACGCTGATGACTCACGGCATAAAGATAAGCATCAAGTTAGAGCCTCTAAAATTCATACCGAAGCTGACGTTGTAAAAAACGTGAATACCAAGTTAAAACCTGATCGTAAAGCGAGGCAACTGCAAAAAAATAGCCAATATACTGAGACTGATGAACTACCAATACCACAGAGCAATGATAGCTTTTCAAGGTCGCCAATATTACCGCGCACCGAAGCTTTAAATAACTCTACAAGGTTATCGAGTGAACAAAAACTCTATAATGCCTTAGCGGACATTCCGATGAATTATCATGGGGTCTTATACCTAAAAAATAAGCATGATAAGGACTTAATTGATGACTACACAGAGGTGGTGAATAATACAGCGCCTGATGATTCAAACATGTTTGACGGTAATGTAGAGGGGCTCTTGTCAAGTTTTCTATACCAACATGAGCAGAGCCCGCAAATAGCATTAGAATATTTGGGTTGCAGTTCTGCAGGCTGCGTTATTTATGGTGTTGAATTACAAACAGGTGTTTGGAATCAATTGCTTGAGTCTGCAAAAGAGCAATCGTGGTGGGAGTTTTCAAAGCATAGCACGCGATCAAACATCGGTGCTGATGGCAACTTGATATTTTTTACGATCCTTCGCTAATTACCACAGTGTTTAATCACTCGTCATCAAAATTGGGTAATACGCCACTGCGGCTATGCTCAAAAATAAGTGAAGTTTCAACTGTGGTCACTTCTTCGCGCGAGGTTATGGCATTGAATACAAACTGACGTAAGTGCTCACTGTCTTTTACTGACATGTGAATGAAGTAGTCATAACTCCCCCCCATATGATACAAACTCACAATTTCTGGCAGTTTAAGTAGATCATCTCTAAGCTGATTAACAATTAACTCCGAATAGGGTTGCAACTTTATCGCGGCAATGGCTTCAATATTTCCGCCTATGCTTTTAAAGTTTATGTCGATAAACGCATGATTAATAACGTTATTATTTCTCATGCGTTTAACGCGCTCTAAACAGGTTGATGGCGCAATGCCAATTTGAGCGGCGAGTTCTTTATTGGTGATATCCGCGTCTTTATACAACAAAGTTAATATCCGTAAATCTATATCATCGAGTTTTTTCATTACAACGCTAGCCTTAATAGCAACCCTGCCGGGATCCTTATGGTTTGATAAATTTTACACGTATTGGTATGCACTTTGTGATAAATATGAATTATTTTCGATATTGTTGCTACTTACCGAATTATTTTCGTTTTGCCTAGTTGAAAATAAACCCGCTAGAAATTTGAATAAATTTGCTGTGTGACATATTATGTCGAATGATTTAAGTGGAATAAAAAGAGCAGCAATGATAATTAAAAGCGTTAACGATTTTTTAAAACTTGAGGCAGCCAGCGGTATTATTTTAATGTTTGCCGCGGTGGCGGCCATGATAATTGCCAATTCACCTTTAGCACCTTACTACGATATGTTGCTCGATATCCCTGTGCAAGTATCGGTGGGCAGTTTTGAAATTGCCAAACCTTTATTGCTATGGATTAATGACGGCCTGATGGCGTTATTTTTCTTTCTGGTTGGTTTAGAGCTTAAACGTGAGTTTTTAGAGGGCGATTTGTCGAAACCGGGCCAAATTACCTTGCCGGCTATTGGCGCTTTAGGTGGTATGTTAGTACCAGCCTTATGCTATGTCGCCTTTAACTATAATGACCCAGAAGCAATTAATGGTTGGGCTATTCCAACCGCTACCGATATTGCTTTTGCTTTAGGTATTTTATCAATTATTGGCACTAAGGTACCTCTACAGCTAAAGGTATTTCTAACCTCGCTAGCCATATTTGATGATTTAGGCGCAATTATTGTGATTGCGCTGTTTTATACCGATCAGCTGTCAATGTTTTCATTAATTTTTGCCGCCGTAGTGTTAAGCATTTTATTTACTATGAATAAACGAGGTGTTACTAGCACTGCGCCTTATATTTTCTTAGGTATTGTTTTGTGGGTAGCGGTATTAAAATCGGGTGTGCATGCTACATTAGCCGGTGTTGTATTAGCCTTCTTTATTCCTATGAAAGGTCAAGCGGATGAGCCATCACCGTTAAAGTCGCTTGAGCATAATTTACATGCATTGGTTGCCTTTATTATTTTACCGGTCTTTGCCTTTGCCAATGCCGGCATAAGCTTTGCGGGCATCGGTGTTGAACAAGTGATGGCGCCAGTGCCGCTAGGTATTATTGTCGGTTTAATTGTTGGTAAACAATTAGGAGTATTTGGCTTTTGCTTTATTGCCATTAAGCTTGGCTTAGCGCAGTTACCTCGCAATGTGAATTGGCGTTTGCTTTATGGCGCCGCTATTTTATGTGGTGTTGGTTTTACCATGAGTTTATTTATTGGCTCGCTGGCATTTGAGCAGGGCAATAGTGGTAACCTTATTTTTCAAGATAGACTCGGGATTGTCATTGGCTCGTTAATATCAGGTGTATTCGGTTATTTTGTCATTAAAGGTGGTGTCGCTCGCCAGCCCACAACAGAATTAAAGCAATAGAAAAATAAAAAAGAAATAAAATCAATTAAAAAGGAAGTATTATGAAAGTTGAGAAATTAAATATCCCCGTTAAGTCGATAGCCGTTGTTGCAGCCGTTGTTATTGCAGGATTTGGCTCAGTTTATACGGTAAACGAAGGTCATATTGGTATTGTTAAACGCTTTAGCGAAGCGAAAGAGCAGGTTAATCCTGGCCTACATTTTAAAGTGCCCTTTATTGATAGTGTTGAAGAAATAGAAGTGCGTACTCGCAAAAATGAAGAAAAAATGGCTTCAAGCACTAAAGAGCAAATGCCGGTAACCATCAGCGTTTCGGTGAACTGGACGGTAGATAAAACTGCCGCCTTAGAGTTATTTAGACAATATGGCGGTTTATCACAATTTGAAAGCCGTATTTTAGATCCGCGCTTTCGCTCCGCCACTAAAGACGTTATTCCACAATATGATGCAGAAAAACTGATCCAAGACAGAGCCAGTGCGATACAAGCCATTGAAACAAACTTTATTGAAGAAATGAAAGAGTTTCCTGTTACCGTTGATAATATTCAAATTGAAAACATCAAACTACCGGCTAAGTACTTAACGTCTATTGAAACCAAGCAAACCGAGAAAAACTTAGCGGATGCGGAAAAGCATAAACTAGCACGCCAAAACCTTGAAGCACAACGTGATGTCAACACTGCGAAAGCAAAAGCAGACGGCATTAAACTAGTCGCCATTGCAGAAGCAGAGTCTATCCGTATTAAAGGTTTAGCTGAGGCACAAGCGATTACCGCGAAAGCAAAAGCGTTAGGCAACAACCCACTGATTGTGAAATTAACTGAGGCACAAAATTGGGATGGAAAGTTACCGGCCACCGTACTGGGTAACGGCAATATGCCCATTTTAGATATGCGTGATATTAAAAAATAATGCCTGAAGCTTAACGTAATTATTTGTTATAAAACGGCGATGTTATAATCGCCGTTTTTTCGTTAGAATAGGCAATTTTTCTCAGTCAATTTATTTTCATGTGTAAAATGCCCAAGGAAGAAATAACCTATAATAAAACACTTAGGATGAATACCCCAAAAAAACTCGTAATTTATGCGTAAAGTTAGTTATATTTATTTGTTTTACTGCGTTGCTTGTTGTTGGTTAACATTCTTTTTCTACTCACTTTTATACAAAGATTAACTTATAGTTTTCGCTATTTTTATTCATGATAAATTAAAGTAAACTACGCAAACATTTGTGTACTCGGTTTATTTTCTTGTTTTATAAAAAATTTATAAAGTTTGCTATCATCTTTGTTTGCTTAGTCTTATGTTTTTCTTCAGCCTCGTTTGCGAAAGAAAGCCCTATTCGCTTTCAGCACCTAACTATAGAAGATGGCCTACCGCAAAACAGTGTGCTTACTTCGTTACAAGATAGCAGTGGTTTTATGTGGTTTGGCACAGAGGCAGGCTTGGCGAGATTCGATGGCTATAACTTTAAAGTGTTTAAACATGAAGCAGGTAATAGCAATTCACTTTCTCATACATATATTACAAAAATTATTGAAGACAACCAAGGCAACCTGTGGATAGGCACCCGTGGTGGTGGGCTTAATTATTTTAATACCACAACTGAACAGTTTACCCATTATCGCCATCAAGAAGACGACATAAATAGTTTAAGCCATGATTTTGTTTATGCCTTAGCAGAAGATAACCAAGGCAATCTTTGGATTGGTACTGTCGGAGGCGGGCTTAATTATTTTAACACCAAAACAAAGCAGTTTACTCATTACCGTCATCAAGAGGATGACTCAACTAGCTTAAGTTATGACCTAGTGTTAGGTATCCTTGTTGATAAGCAACAAAACCTGTGGATTGGCACGTTAAATGGCCTTAACTATTTCAATAAAAAAACCAAACAGTTTACGCAGTATCACCATAATCCTAACGACATAAATAGTTTAAGTAGTAGCACTATTTTTAGTATTGCTGAAGATGCCAAGAGTAACCTTTGGATTGCTACTACTGGGAGCGGTCTTAACTACTTTAATACAAAAACCAAGCAGTTTACCCATTACCGTCACCAACAGAACAACCAGAATAGTTTGAGTAGTGATTCTATTTATAGTGTTTTTGAAGACAGCCAAGGTAACATTTGGGTCGGAACAGATGGTAGCGGGCTTAATTATTTTGATGTAGAAAATAAACAATTCACTCAATATCGCCACCAAAGTAATAACCCTAACAGTTTATCCCATGATGCAGTTATGAGTATTTCAGAAGACAACCAAGGCAATATATGGGCTGGCACTCTAACGGGCGGGCTTAATTATTTTAATATAAAAAAAGCGCCCTTTACTCATTACCGGCACCACACCAATGACATTAACAGTTTAAGCCATAACACTGTTTTTAGTTTCGCACAAGATACTCAGGGCGATCTTTGGATTGGTACCTATGGCGGAGGGCTGAATCATTTTAATGCTACCACTAAGCAGGTAACTCATTACCGTTATCAAGCCAATAATATTAATAGTTTAAATCATGATATTGTCTCAAGTGTCATAACAAGCAAAGGTGGCAACCTTTGGCTTGGAACGAATCAAGGTGTGGATCACTATAATATAAAAACTAAGAAGTTTACCCATTATGAACAACAGGCCAATAATGCTAATAGTTTAAGTCATAGCCTTGTCTTGAGCATGATAGAAGACAGTCAAGGTGATCTTTGGATTGGCACTTATAGTGGCGTTAACCATTTTGACACCCAAAGCAAGCAATTTACCCACTACCGCCATAACGACTCTGACTCAAACAGTTTAAGTAACGACACTGTTATGGCTATTAAAGAAGACAGCCAAGGTAATCTTTGGTTTGGCACTGATAAGGGGCTTAATCATTTTAATACGAAAACCAAGCAATTTACCCGTTACCGTCACCAGCCCCATGATCCAAAGAGCTTAAGTAATGATGCCATTATAAGTATTAAGGAAGATAGTCGCGGCAATATTTGGGTGGGTACTCATAACGGATTAAACAAGTTCGATAGCCACTTAAAGCAATTCAAAAGTTATCATCAAGCGCATGGTTTACCCGACGATCTTATTTATAGTATTGAGGAAGATAACCAAGGATATCTCTGGGTGAGTACAAATAATGGACTGTCACGGATGCAGCCAAAGACAGAAACATTTAAGAATTATAATGTTAGTGATGGTTTGCAAAGTAACGAGTTTGCCATAGGTTCATCATTTAAGGGTAAAAGTGGAGAATTATTTTTTGGCGGGGTTAATGGTTTTAATCGTTTTGATCCTGAAAAAATAAAAGAGGACATACAGCCGCCAAAAGTGGTTTTAACGGATATGTTATTATTGAACAAATCGGTACCCATTGTTTCGAATGCTATTCAAGCAACCGATAATCAAGAAAAAAATAAGCAATCAGCTAACAAAAATACTGCTTTTAGTTTAGAAAAAACCATTCATGAGGCCCAATCGATACAATTGACTCATCTTGATAATATTATTGCTTTTGAATTCTCTGTATTACACTTTAGTAATACTACAAAAAATAAATTTGCCTATAAGCTTGTGGGTTGGGATAAAGACTGGGTACATACTGATTATAAAAACCGTCGAACAACCTACACTAATTTGCCGCATGGTAATTACTCTTTTCATGTGAAAGCAAGTAACTCAGACGGTTATTGGAATGAAGAAGGCACCTCGCTGAAAATCACTGTTTTACCACCGCCATGGCAAACATGGTGGGCCTATAGTTTATATGGCTTGATTTTACTAAGTGTAATTTTTCTCTATGTTCGTTCGCAACAAAATAAGTTGGCTTTTGCTAAACGACTAAATGCGCAATTAGAAAGCAAAGTGGCAGAGCGGACTAAAGAAAAGCAGCATTTAATTGAAAATATATCACATGAGCTGAAAACCCCTTTAACCCTTATTTTTAATGCATTAGAAACAATATCTAATAAAGAGTTAAGTACAGAAAACAATGAAAAAATCAGCAATATAAAGCATAATGGTCAGCGGTTATTTCATATTGTAGAGCAATTGCTATCACTTGCTAACAATGAAAAATCAACAGAAACAACGTCTATTGTAGCGCTGGCTGATATATGTAAAGAAGTCATTACTAACTTTTCAATGTTAGCTGCACAAAGGCAGTTAACATTGGTTTTGGACTGTAAAACTAATGCTGAGTTAATTATTGACACTAAGGTATTAGAAACCATTCTTAATAACCTGGTGTCGAATGCCATTAAATACGCAAACAGTGGCAGTGAAATTAATGTTATCTGTGTGTTGGAAAACCCTTACTGCATTATTAAAGTCACCAACGTTGGAGCTACTATTCCAGCAGAAGATTCAGCAGCAATATTTAACAAGTATTACCGCTTAGCACACCACTATCACATTGAAGGGCAGGGCATTGGTTTGTCATCATGCAAAGAGCTTGTTGAGTCTTATCAGGGCACATTAATGTTAGATAATAGTGAAGCTAATTTGGCACAGTTTATTGTTTCTCTGCCGGTCGATTTAGTTTTCAACATTGACCAGGCATTGCTTGCAAATGAAATTGAAAAGTGTTTACCAATAAATAATGCGTTAAATTCGGACAATAAAAAGCTACTTATTGTTGAAGATAACTTAGAGATAAACCAATTTCTGACACAATTATTAGCAGTAGAATATCAAGTGTTAAGTGTATACAACGGTAAAGAAGCGCTTGAACAAATTGATGACTTTCAACCGGATTTAATTTTGTCGGATGTTATGATGCCGCTGATAAATGGTTTCGAGTTATGCCAATTTATAAGACAAAGCGACAATGCTTATAATAAATGTCCGATAATTCTACTCACGGCTAAAAGTGATTTGTTAAGCCAAAAGCAAGGTTTAGAAGCTGGGGCAACAGATTACTTGAGTAAACCTTTTAGTGGTGAAATATTAACCATGAAAATAGCCAACCTACTAGACTCAGTTTCAGAAACAAGAAATCAGATCACAGCTTCAGCATCTAGCCAGCTACAGGTAGAGTTGTCGGAAGATGATACTCGCAATCGTTTTATTCATCGGGTACAAGGTTTTCTCAAAATACATTTCCCAGATCCGGAATTTAATGTCAAAAAGCTTTCAGAGCTAATGGCAATGGATGAAAGAACATTAAGAAGAAAATCAGAACTTTATTTATCACAAAAGCCCAAAGATATTATCCGAGATTACCGATTACAGTGCGCTTATGAAATGCTTAAATCGGACAGTAGTATTTCAAATATCTCAATCTGTTGTGGTTTTACAACCTTGCCACATTTTTCAAAATGCTTTAAAGATAAATTTAATGAAACCCCGAAGCAAGCCCAACGAACGACCCAGAGAAACGATAACACGTGCAATAGCAGGTAATATGTTTAAAAAATGTGATATGTTTGGAGTTATATAAATGAATCAGAGCTTTACCGATGACGAATACTGTCGAAGCTTGATAGGCTTGTTTGAAAAAGTTTTTCCTAATATATCTGTAATAGGTGGCGCAGAAGAGCCTCTTTACATTGCTCCCTCTGTAAATACCAATGCCAAAATTTATTTTAGAAGTAACTATCCGCGCAGTTTATTACACGAAATCTCGCATTACTGCTTAGCCGGTGAACGTCGGAGAAATTTGGATGATTTTGGCTTTTGGTATTCTCCGTGTGGGCGCACAAGAGAGGAACAGACGCGTTTTGAACTTGTTGAAGCAAGACCTCAAGGGTTGGAAAAAGTGATGTGTGAAATTGTTGGAATTCCATTTTCAGCAAGTTTTGATGACTTTTCTAGTGGAACCAGTTCCGACATTTTTTTGTGTAATATAGAAGAAGCTTATCTAGAGATGGGTGAAAATCCACCACCTACTGCAAAAAAGGCGCTACTAGCATTGCGACATTTTAGCGAAAAACGAAATTTTTGAAATTAGATAGCATAGCCTCTTATTTATTCGGGGGTACTTTGAAAAAAGCGATAACTTAGACAGCGAGATTAATATAAGAGTGCCTACTTTAATTTAGCTTTATGTTTATCTGTAACTAACTCAGTTGAGTCATCTATTGTCGGAGCAGCAACGGGGGTTACTACTCGTTGTGGATATGAAGAAGAAGCTGCGCTGTTAATTTTTATATTTTTTTTAATAAATTTTTGGGTTGATAAATTAAGTTTTTTCATAATATTTTTATACAAAAGTAACCCTGAGTTGAATAATTAAATAACAAAGCACTCCTATTTAGGAGCACTTTGACAATATGCTGTAAACTAGTAACTCTAATTAGTTAATTGTCGACAGTAATTTAGGGTTCTGAACAAGGTTTCTTACGCCGTGAGCATGATCTTCGTTAAAAGCATTGCCTTGACACCATTTACCGACACTTTTAATGTTCACCTTGGCAACCTGAGGTCTTACATTCCAGTTTACTTGGAAAGGTGAGCCGGCTTCATTGTACCCTGGCCCTGTTGTTGAACCGGTATAAACGACAGGAATACCCGTATCACTTGGAATATTCAAGGCTTGATTTTTACCTGAAGATTTATCGTGCGCAGTTAAATCCGCAAAATCAAGCGCTTCATCGTCATTTACAAGTACATATACCTGAGCATCTACTCTTAGCTGTGTATTGCTAATTGAGTCGCTTAAGCAGGCACCTAAAGTAGCGCCAGGGTCGACTTGTGATGTTGAATGTACATAGTGAACTTCTATTGTCGCACCAGGTTGTAAAGAACCATGATCACTTGGACATACATCTTCATCGAGTGCTACAAGTTCACTGTCATCGAGTGTACCTGAATATTTGTAACCACTTTTATAACCATGTCCATCCCCGTTACCTGCGTACTCAGTGAATTCACCACCTTTGTGTTCAGCATTTTCATGAAAATGTATATTACACAGGTTCATATCTTCAGCAGGAAGTTCAGCAGTGAAAACGATAGGATTAGTCCCTGGAAGGTCGTCAATATCTCGAGGTGACTGAGGGCCGAAACCTTTACCATCTGTGTTTGCTTCTAATGCAGCTCTTTGAGCTACGATGACTTCATCGGCAACAGGCGTGTGATGGTCATCAATAACAGGTGCTTCAATAACCGGTTCTTCTTTTTCTTTGTCTGAATTACAGGCACTTAAACCTAATGAAGCTAATACGATAAGTGCGATAGTTGATTTTCTTTTCATAAATCCTACTTCTAATATTGGAATAAAATATGTTATTTTTGAGCTTAAGCTAATAACAATATTAATTTACTTGAGGTTCGGCGTAACTCATGGTCGACAGTAATTTAGGGTTTTGGATAAGGTTTCTGACGCCGTGAGCGTGATCTTCTTCAAAAACATTTTCTTTACACCAATTACCAACACTCTCAATATTTACTTTGGCCACTTTAGGTCGTACATTCCAGGTAACTTGCAAAGGAGAACCTGCTTCGTTATATCCAGGCCCCGTTGTTGAACCTAAATATTGCACGGCAGCACCGGTATTATTTGGAATATGCAATGCTTGGTTTTTACCTGTACTGTTGTTGTGTGCAGTTAGATCAGCAAAATCAAGTGCGTCTTCATCATTTACAAGTACATATACCTGAGCTTCAACGCGTAATTGTGGGTTGCCAATTGAATTACTTAAACAAGCCCCTAAAGTTGGACCGGGATTTACCTGTGCGGTAGAGTGAACATAATGAACTTCAATGGTAGCGCCGGGTTTAAGTGAACCATGTGAACTAGGGCAAACGTCTTCAGCTGGTGTGGTAAGTTCGCTTTCAGATAATGGTCCCGTATATTGATACCCACTGTGGTAGCCATGTCCGTCACCGTTACCGGCATATTCAGAAAATTCACCACCTTTGTGCTCTGCATTTTCATGAAAATGGATATTACAAAGATTCATATCTTCCGATGCTGGCGCGGTATCAAATAACATTGGATTTTCACCAGCGATAAGATCTATATCTCTTGGTGACTGAGGGCCAAACCCTTGACCATCGGTGTTTGCTTCTAGTGCCGCTCGTTGAGCCGCAATTACGTCATCGGAAACAGAATCATCTGATGCTGTAGACGTAAATGAAAACGAAGTCGCTAATAATGCTAGTGCTAGAGGTGTTTTTTTCATAGTAAAATCCATGTTTTTAAAGGTTAGTTTCATAGTTATTGCGATTAACGCCAAGAAACTATTGTGAATACCTGACTAATACAGCAGCCTACTTACTGCCTACTAAAGAGAGTAAAAAGATATCTGTATCGCATTCTATGTTTTTATAAATAAGGGAAAGCCATGTCGTTAATGAGTTTCCCTTATTTATACTTTATGATTTGATGTTGATATTAGTCACCGTATGTGCGTGATCATCTAAGCTGGTTATTGAGTAGCCGTTTGTTACGGAATCTACAATTTATACTCAACCTTTGGATGATCACGTTTAAACACATCAATAATGTGATGGGGATCAGCGATATATAATAAACCTAAAACGCTTTCACAATCGCCACGCCGAATATTGTCGCCGTTTCACCATCAATAAAGTCAAAGGCTAACGTTGGTGCAACACCAAAGTCACCGACGTGAAAGTCATAACTTACTGAGGTGCGAATAAGGTTTTCTTTATGACTTTTGTGATGATGAACATGTCCGTGACCATCATCGCTGTCATAGCTACCGACCGTTTCTTTACCAAAACCTAGGCCTAGTCTTAACTCTTTCCAAGGATGTAAATAAACAGCAGCAAGCGCTACGTCAACACCAGCACCATGATGAGCGTCGTTGGTTTTTTCGTATACAACACCTGCGCCCCATTTTTTTGATATTTTATATTCATACTCAAGGCCGTATGAAAACTCTGTTTCACCGTCAAAATTAGTAAAACCAACAAAAACACCTGGGATATGCTTTGGAGTAGCATGACCTTCATCACTTGATGCAAACACTGATGACGACGTTAACGCAGCGAAAACACCTGCGGCTACTAACATTTTATTGTTCATTAATATATTCCCTAACTAATTGATATAACGCATATGACACTATGATTGTGTGCCAAAAATCGGGGGGTATCATAGAGTAAAAAACATTTTTTACGCTTATCTAAGTCGGACATATATTTATCAAAAACGGTCTAAATCGGATAAAAAAGGGTTTTAAAGGCCTTGTATAGGCTGTTTTTATTCATTCAGAAATAGTTTTACGACAATTGTCTGAAATGAGACAATATACTTTTTTGAGAAAAGCAATTAAATCGCTATTAACTCCACTCAGTATTTATTGCTTAATTGTGCGTGCTCATACGGTGGCTGTTTTTAATCAGCAGTTTGGATTTCGGTATCAGTTAAGGACCTCCAATGTGAATGCTAAATTTTTAAATAGTTTTTGCAAAACTTCAGGACAAAGATAAACGGGTAACAGCTGAAATTCAGGGAGGTATTCAGTGACTTCGCACGTGTGTAAAATACTGACGACTCCTCATAGTGTCAGCGTTATTTTTAAAACGAAGATCCAAGCCCAGCACTTTCAGTATGCTTTTAATAAAATGGCTTGCACTTAAGCGATGAAAATTTTTGAGATAGATAAATGACGACATTTAAATTAGGTTTAGTGATCAATCCCATTGCCGGTATTGGTGGCAGCGTTGCGTTAAAAGGCAGTGATGGAATTGGCGTTGCTGAGCAAGCCATGGCGCTTGGCGCAACCGCAAAATCTAATGCCCGCGCCGCGTTAGCGTTAGAAATACTCTTGCCGTACAAAGATAATATGGTTATTTATACCGTCTCTGGCGATATGGGCGAAAACTCGGCACGCGCGCTTGGCTTCAACACTAAAGTTGTACATCAGCTTGAAAATGACAACACCACTGAGCTTGATACTGAGCAGGCGGTGACGGCACTTATCAGCGCAGATATTGATTTATTGCTCTTTGCTGGTGGTGACGGTACCGCGCGCAATGTTTGTCATATTGTTGAAGATAAGTTTCCGGTACTGGGTATTCCCGCAGGCTGTAAAATTCATTCTGGGGTTTATGCTATTACGCCAAAAGCGGCGGGTCGTGTGGTTGAATTAATGCTGACTAATCAACTGGTCAGTTTAACTGACGCCGATGTTATGGATATTGATGAAAGCTTATTTCGCCAAGGTATCGTGAAAGCAAAACGCTTTGGTGAAATGCAAGTGCCATCAGAGCTTCGCTATATTCAGGCGGTTAAATCCGGTGGTAAAGAATCAGATGAACTAGTGCTACAAGACATTGCGGCCGATGTTATTGCAAAAATGGATGACGAGTTATTTATTATTGGCTCAGGCTCGACCACCGCTTTTGTTATGGAAGAATTGGCACTTGAAAATACCTTGCTAGGCGTTGACGCTATTTGTCAGCAGGAAGTGGTGGCCAATGATCTGACAGAGCCGGCGTTATGGCAGCTTATTCAGCAGTATCTTAATGAAGGAGTTGTGGCGGCAAGACAACATGCAGTTAAGTTAGTGATCACCTTAATTGGTGGTCAAGGTCATATATTTGGTCGCGGTAATCAACAGCTAAGCCCTAGAGTCATTCGCGCCATCGGCAAAGAAAATATTATCATTATCGCCACTAAAACTAAGCTTAATGCCTTAGATGCAAGGCCACTCATTGCCGATACGGGTGATAGTGAACTTGATGTTGAATTATCCGGTTATTTGCCGGTAACCACAGGTTATAACGACCAAGTTTTATACCCAGTGGCAAGTCCGCAATAGTACTTTACATCATCAAAACAAGATTAATTTATTAGGGCTGAACTGAATCAGCCTCACTATATTTGGAAATACTATCTTTGGAAAACACTATGCAATTTGAAAACCTGACCGCCCTATATGAATATTTAGATCAACAAGTGTCGCTTGATATTAGCGCCGATGAGCTATTTGCCGGTAGTTACTTACGTGGCTTTATTAGCTTAGCGGGCAGTGAGTTTGGTGATGAATCACAAGCGCTAACCATTAAATTATCGGAAAGTATTAGCGAAAAATTGCAAGCAGCACGCAGCGAACTTAGCCCACAAGATCGCCAAATAGTACAAGACTACTGGCAGCAATTGCAAAGCGCCTTTACTGCCGAAAGTGCGTAATTAACTCGTTATCGCTTTAGACGACATTTATCAGCAGCTCGTTGAGTTAAACAAGCTGCTTTTTAGTGTCTGAACAAGCGCAAATGTCGGTTTAGTCAAACTTACGGCGAATAATATCCCGTATCACAAAGCGATTCGGTGCTAGGTTAAATAGCTGTTCGTTATCAAGCGGGTAAGGTGTACCGCAAATATCAGCGCATAAAATGTCTGCCAATAAGGGCGCAGTACAAAGGCCGCGTGCGCCTAGGCCTGTCATAATATAAAGGTTGTCAATCACCGGCGCTTGTTGATGATAACGCCAACGTTTGTCTTTGCTTAAGTGAGCGTATTGCAACTTATGAGCGGCAATGTCGGGCATAGCACCCACCATTGGCAGATGATCTGGGGTCATACACCGTAAACGCGCTTTACTGCTCACCACATCACCGATTTGCCACGCTGTTAAGCCCGGCAAACATTTATCGAGCATATTTAGGTTGTAATGATCTTCGTCGACTTTCGGCTCAATATCAAAATTGTCTTTTTCAAAGGTGGCGCCAATGCAGTGCAGGTTTTTATTGGCCGGCGTTAAATAGCCCTTATGACAAATAACCGTTGATAAGTTTTTTACTTTTTCATTGCTAGCCATGCTGCTAACTTGCCCGCGTACCGAGCTCAGCGGTAATTGCTTAATAATATTTAACGGAATACCTTGGGCACCGCCGCAATAAATCAGTGTACTGGCTTGATAGTGTTGACTATCACTATGTAAAAGCCATTTACCATCAGGCTGTTGGCTAATGTTGTTAATTTTACAACCAGTTTCAATGCGCAGACGATTAGTTGACTCTGCGACCTTAAATAGCTGTTTGACTAATTGTGGTGGTGATAACCAACCGGCTTTTGGGAAAAATAATCCGCCATGTTCTAAAGCAATGCCCGCTAGTTGACTGGCTTGTTCGCTATCAACACTGTGAATTAGCTTTTTCGACCATACTGTCGAGCTAGCAATATGCTCTTGGCGCAGTGCTAACGCCGGTTTATAAGATATTTCTAATAGCCCGCACCAGTCGTGAGCAAAGTGATAGCCTTGTTTGGTAATATCTTGATAGGTATTCACTGCGTACTCAAAGGCTTGTTGATAAAATAAACTGATTTCGTCGGCTTGCTGATGGAGTAGCGGATAAACCGCACCAATATGATTACTGGATGCCCCTTGGGCGACGCTAAAGTCTTGGCAATAAACAGTTACCTTAACGCCACTTTTTGTTAAGGCATAGGCTGCACACGCCGAGGCAATGCCGCCGCCAATAATACTGACATGTTGTGGTTTGGTGATAACAGGTCGTTGCTGATAGCCCTTGCCTGACTGCGGGTTTTGCTGAAATACGCCAGCGAGCATCTCACTTTTTTTACCCATAGCAGTGCGTTTTTCAACGCGAAACCCAGCTTGCATCAACTGCCGCTTGACCTTGCCCGAAACGGTGAAGGTGGCTAACGTTGCTTGCTCTTTCGACAAGCGGCCAATTTGTTGAAAAAGTTCAGGTTGCCACATGTCGGGGTTTTTTGCTGGCGCAAAACCATCAAGAAACCAGGCATCAACCAAAGGAGAGTAGCTATTTGGATCTCGGCCATGTTTTGCTAGGTTAAGGCTCGACAAGCCTGTGGTGGCATCGTCAAATATCAGTTGCAGTGTTACCTTGTTATCGAGAAAGCTTAAGCTAATATTGCCGTTTGGTTGCTCAGGATATTGCGCTAATAACTGCTGACTACATTCAGCTAGCTGCGGCAAAATTTCTAAAGACTGCGCGAGCTGGGCTTTTGATAGCGGATATTTCTCGACGCTAATAAAATGCAAACGGCCGGTGTTGTTCTTGGTTAGCTGTTGGAATATTTTTAAGGTGAGCAAAAAATTTAAGCCAGTACCAAAGCCGGTTTCGGCAATAACAAAGGTGCCAGTACTATTGGCTAGCCGTGAATGAATGTTATTGCCGGCAATAAAAACGCATTCGCTTTGGCTGGTGCCTTGGACGGTATCAAAATAAATGTCGTCAAATTGTTGAGAATAGGGCGAACCATCTTTTTGAAAAATAATATTCGTTTGTTCAGTCACAATATTAAGGGTCTTATCGTTGTCGGGTTAGTAAATTATTTATTTGGTATTCAGCATAAAAAAAGGTTATTTTACCGCGTATTACAGTGCTCTGTCATAAAAGTGCAACAACTCAGTGTACATGTGTACTCTGGATAGACCAGTATAAGGGGCAAAAGTCTGTATGATACGCCCAGATTTTTTAATTGAATATGGTTATTTAAATGAAACGTGTAGTTATCACCGGATTAGGTATTGTATCAAGTATTGGTAATGATGCAGAAGAAGTATTAGCGTCGTTACAAACAGGACGTTCAGGTATTACTAATGCTGAAAGCTTTGCTGAGAAAGGGTTGCGCAGCCAAGTGTGGGGCAAACCTGACATTGAAGTGAAAGACTTTATCGACCGTAAAGCCTTACGTTTTATGGGTGAAGCGTCGGCTTATGCCTATATTGCCATGGATCAAGCCATTAAAGATTCAAAACTAAGCCCTGAGCAAGTGTCAAATTTCCGCACCGGTATTGTTGCCGGCTCGGGTGGTGCATCATCAGAAAATGTCGTGAGCTCTGCTGACACCTTGCGTGAAAAAGGCGTTAAGCGTGTTGGGCCATATGCGGTACCAAAAACCATGTCGAGTACTATTTCGGCATGTTTAGCGACACCGTTTAAAATTTTAGGCGTCAATTATTCTATTAGCTCAGCTTGTGCCACCAGTGCTCATTGTATTGGTCATGCCGCTGAGTTGATTCAATTAGGTAAACAAGATGTAGTATTTGCCGGTGGCGGTGAAGAAGTACACTGGTCACTGGCTATGATGTTTGACGGCATGGGCGCACTATCTTCGAAATACAATGACACACCAGCGCAAGCTTCACGCACTTATGATGCCGACCGTGACGGTTTTGTTATTTCTGGCGGCGGCGGTATGGTGGTAGTTGAAGAACTAGAACATGCTTTAGCACGTGGCGCGCATATTTATGCTGAAATTGTTGGCTATGGTGCCACGTCAGATGGTTATGACATGGTTGCGCCAAGCGGTGAAGGGGCAATTCGTTGTATGGAACAAGCCATGCACGGTGTTGACGCAAAAGTTGATTACTTAAATACCCACGGCACTTCTACACCAGTAGGTGATGTTAAAGAGTTAGGCGCTATTCAAGCGGTATTTGGTGAAGATTCACCGGCCATTAGTGCCACTAAAGCCATGACAGGTCACGCCCTTGGTGCTGCAGGTGTCCATGAAGCGATTTATTCATTATTAATGATGGAAAATAACTTTGTTGCACCGTCTATCAATATTAATACCTTAGATGAAAAAGCTGAAGGCTTAGACATTGTTACTGAAAAACGTGATATGGAGCTGAACTTAGTGATGTCGAACAGCTTTGGTTTTGGCGGCACGAACGCCACGCTAGTGATGAAAAAATATAAGTAATCTCTTTCAGCAGTGCAATTAATCGCTTTTGTTGTTATTAACTTAAGCGAAATTAGAAAAGCCGTTAAATATTTAACGGCTTTTTTATGTACAGGATGTACAGGATGTACGGTATGTCGCGGTTGCATGACCGTTCTTAGCCATCCATGGCTCCACGGCATTAGTGTATCCATACATGTCGATGCAAAGGAGCGTAATGTGTCGGATATTAGCATCGTCAGATCTAGTAAAAGTGTTACGCTGTTTTTCTTTTTAAATTTCGTTACAATGCCCGCCATATTTGTTACTGCATAAATCGGTCTTATTATGCCTCATTGTATCGTCGAGTATTCGGCAAAAATTACTGAACATTTGCCGGTAGAGCAGCTCATGCATGCTGTGTATAAAGGTGCTAATCAAAGCGAGTTGTTTAACGCCGCTGATATTAAAGTGCGCGCCAGTGCTTATAGTGATTTTTATTTGCCGGGTGCAGAGCAAGCTTTTGTGCATGTGAATTTAAAAATATTATCGGGGCGTGATTTATCGCAACGCAAAAGCCTGAGCGCCAGTGTTAGTAACCAGCTTGAACGTTTGGGCATTGAAAACGCCGCTATTACTGTCGAAGTTACTAATATTGAAAAAGACAGTTACCTTAAGAAAACAAGCTCAACCGCCTAGTGTCGCTCCCTTGTTGAGACTTCACTTTCTAAGGTTCAACTGTCTAAGGCTTAACTCGCTGAGGTTTAAAACTCTAAATGAACATTTTTTATGATGAAAATATGCCCTTTGCGGCAGAGTTCTTTGCGGATTTAGGCAAACTCAAGCCATTTTCCGGCAGAGAACTAGCTGCAGCTGATATCCGCGACGCGGATGTTTTACTGGTGCGCTCAATCACTAAAGTGAATGAAGATTTGTTGCAAAACAACAGGCAATTAAGTTTTGTTGGTACGGCAACCATTGGCGTTGATCATATTGATCAAAACTACTTAGCAAGCCGTCAGGTTAGCTTTCATTCCGCGCCGGGTTGTAATGCGGTGTCGGTGGCTGAATATGTACTCAGCGCTATGGTGGTGTTGGCGGAGCGTTATTTATTGTCGTTACCTGAGTTAACTGTGGGTATAGTTGGCGCGGGTAATACCGGTACAAGGCTAAGTGAAAAGCTGCGCGCGTTAAATATTAACCATGTGTTATGCGACCCTTATTTAGCTAAAGATGCTGCGGATAAACGTGACTTTGTCGACCTTGAACAAGCGTTAAGTTGTGATGTTGTTTCGTTGCACGTGCCATTAACCACTACTGGCGAACATCCGACCTTTCATTTATTGAACGCCCCACGGTTAGCGCAATTTAATGATCAGCAAATATTGATCAATGCGTGTCGTGGTGAAGTTATCGACAATACCGCCTTGCTAACAATGAAGCAGGCAGGGCATCCGTTAAAGTTGGTGTTAGATGTTTGGGAAAATGAACCGAATATTCTTTTTGATTTAATCGCGCACTGCGAAATTGCCACCGCTCATATTGCCGGTTATAGCTTAGAAGGAAAAGCGCGTGGTACTGAAACCTTGTATCGGGCATTATGCCAACAATTAGGCGTAGTGGCGACGAAACAACTGAGCGACTTTTTACCGACACCAGCAATCAGTAACCTTGAAATCAAACAAGCGTTTGATGATATACTGCTAAATCAACTGGTAAAAATGGTTTACGATGTTAGACGTGATGATGCCATTTTTCGCCAACAAATTACACTGCAAGGCTTTGACCGTATTCGTAAAACCTACCCGACTCGCCGGGAGTTTTCGTCAATAACCGTCAGCTTAGATCACACGTTAAGCACCGATGTGCCACATCAGCTTGGCTTTAATAAAAACACTGGATAGAAGAGAGAGCAACATGGCACAGAAATTTGATATTTGCGTATTAGGTGCAACAGGATTAGTGGGTAAAACCATTATTGAAATACTTGAACAACGTGACTTTCCCATCAATAAACTTTATCCGTTGGCGAGTGCGCGCTCGGCAGGAGAATTTATTGAATTTAACGGCGAGAGTATTGAAGTTTTAGACGCCGACAACTTTGACTGGAGCCAAGCACAATTAGGCTTCTTTTCAGCGGGCGGCGAAATATCAGCGCAATATGCGCCAATTGCCGCAGATGCTGGCTGTATTGTTATTGATAATACCTCAGAGTTTCGTTATGACGTTGATGTTCCGTTAGTGGTTCCAGAAGTTAACCCACAGGCGTTGGCAGAATATCGCAATCGCAATATTATCGCTAACCCGAATTGTTCAACTATTCAAATGATGGTGGCATTAAAGCCTATTTATGATGCCGTGGGCATTTCGCGAGTAAATGTTAGCACCTATCAATCAGTTTCCGGTGGTGGTAAAGCGGCGATGGATGAGTTAGCCAAACAAACCGCTGATTTATTATGTGGCAAGCCAGTTGAGTCAAAAAACTTCTCTCGCCAAATTGCCTTTAATGTTATTCCACAAATCGACGAATTTCTTGAAAATGGCTACACCAAAGAAGAAATGAAAATGGTTTGGGAAACGCAAAAAATACTCGGTGATGATAGCGTATTGGTTAACCCAACCGCGGTGCGAGTACCGGTATTTTTCGGTCATGGTGAATCACTACATATTGAAACTAATTCCCCTATTTCTGCAGAAGCAGTAAAAGAGTTACTCAGCCAAGCACCTGGGCTAGTGGTTTGTCATAACGATGAAGACTTTCCAACTCAAATTGGCGATGCTAGCGGTAAAGATGAAACTTTTGTTGGCCGTATTCGTGAAGATATTAGCCACAATAGCGGCATTAATATGTGGATTGTGGCAGATAATGTCCGCAAAGGCGCAGCAACCAATAGCGTACAAATTGCTGAGTTATTGATCAAAGAGCATCTTAGTGAGTATTAATGCTAAATAAATTGAATTAAGTTTCAGATTTATTAAAGAAAAATGAAAACCCGTCGTTATAATAACCGACGGGTTTTTTGTTTTTATGTCATGCACTTAATTTTGAATTTATTATCACTGATAAAATTGTAACGATTGATATAAGTATTTTTGTGTTAATTTGATAACATGGCAAAAAGCTAGAAAACTTTTATCCCAGAGCACACCAGCAATGATTGATAATTGGAATAGCTTTTGCTTTACTATCTGTTGACGTGGGACCGCCAAGGGTTTGGCGAATAAACATTCTAAATAGGAAATTTTAATGCAAAAATTGTTACAGCTGTGTCTCTGGCAGGTAGTTATTATCAGCATTAGCGCTTTTAGTTTACCTATTTCTGCACAAGAGAGCGGTATCAATATTCGTGGGCCAAAAGCTAGCGATGCCTTTCCTTATGATCGTTATGGCCCCATTACCGCTAAAGATACGTTATGGAATATCGCGCTGAAAGTACGCCCAGATCCCCGTTTGTCGGTTTATCAAGTGATGCAAGCGTTATTCGAAAGCAACCCCGAGTCTTTTAATGACAATAATTTAAATCACATTATTAGCGGCCAATATTTAAAGATCCCATCAATTGATGCCATACGCGCCATTAACCCCAAAAGTGCGACAGAAAAATCACGTAACGATGATAAGGCTTGGCAAAAGCAAGCGGCGAGCGGTGCTGGAAAAAAAGTGCAAACGCAGCAAGAAAGCTCGGTGAATAAAAAAGACCTAGAAGCAGCAAAATCAGAAATCAATGGTCAGTTAAAAGCCATTGATAATACTCAACAGCAACGATTGGCGACTATTCAAAGTGACGTATTAGACTCTATTGATGGTTTACAAAGCTTATTAAAAGAAAATGAAGCGCTACGCCAACGTTTAACTAGCTTCAATGATCAACTCACCATCATGCAAGAAGAGGTGGCGAAAGCAAAAGAAATAAAATTACAAATGAACGATATGATAGCGTTGCAGCAAGAGCTATTGGCGAAAGCCGAAGCCCGTGAGCAAGCGTTATTATTAGAAAAACAAAAAGCGGCGCTAGAACAAGAAAGCCTCATGTCGAGCACGTGGTTTGTGGCCTTAATGGCAACGTTACCCGCAATACTGGTTTTATCGGTCATTGGTTTTTTATTACGCCGAAAGTCGACTAACGCTAATGATGAAAGTGCGCCAAGTATTATTCAAGAAAAAATAGCCGAGCCAGAAACAAAGCCAAGTGCTGAGCCTGAGCAAAAACTTGACAGTGACGACGCCGTATTATCACTAGACGATGAATTAAGTCTGGATGATGAATTGTCTCTTGACGATGAGCTATCGATAGATCTCTCAGAAGGTAATGACGACTTATTTACTGATGATTCAGATGCCCTTGACGATGACTCTCTCGACAATGATATTATTGCGTTAGATGACGACTTAGATGACTTGGACGCGTTAGACGATCTCGATGATATTTCTCTTGATGATGATCTGGAAAATATATCACTCGATGGCGACCTTGCGGAAAATGAGAGTCAGAAAGATGACAACGCAGAAGTGTTAGCAGGCGGACAATTAGACCAAAACGATCTCGACTCCCTCTTTGAAGGTTTAGAAGATGAATTAGCTGATGATGATGAACTAGTCGATACACTTGACGATGACCTCTTAGAGCAAAGCACTGACGCTGAAATGTTGAATGAACCAGAAGATATTGATGCTTTGCTCGATGCAGCAAGTGAAGAAATGGATACGCCAGACGCGGAAAATACCGAGTCAGAAAAAAAAAATAGTGTAATTTCAGAGCCCGATGACAATGCCGATATCTCAGACCCAGATGATATCGACGCCTTGTTAGCTTCAATTAACGATGACGACAGTCCAACCAACACAGAAACCACAACTGAATTTACTACAGAGGTTGACGACAACGCTGAAGATAACGCGGATATCTCAGATCCCGATGATATCGACGCACTATTAGATTCAATTAACGATGACGACAGTCCAACCAACACAGAAACCGCAACTGAATTTACTACAGAAATAGAGGTTGACGACAACGCTGAAGAAAATGCCGATATCTCAGACCCAGATGATATCGACGCCTTGTTAGATTCTATTAATGCTGATGATTCTGACGTAAAAAGCTCAATCGAAAACCATAATCAAACTGCTGAAGATAACGCGGATATCTCAGATCCCGACGATATCGATGCACTATTAGATTCAATTAATGCCGATGCCAACAACACTGAACTCGATAGCG
>JBMZDW010000026.1:0-33883 GCA_049614565.1 Cognaticolwellia sp.
CTTTGAACATTTCCCAAAGCGGTGACATGTCACGTAAATGGCCAATTGCCTTTTTGATCAGGTCAATGGCGTAGTCAATTTCTTCTTCTGTAGTAAAACGACCAAAGCTAAAACGAATTGAGCTATGGGCCATTTCATCATTTAAGCCTAAAGCACGCAGTACGTATGACGGCTCTAAACTTGCTGAGGTACAAGCTGAACCTGAAGATACCGCTAAGTCTTTTAATGCCATAATTAACGACTCGCCTTCAACAAAGTTGAAGCTAACATTTAAGTTACCTGGGTAGCGCTTGTCTGCGTCGCCGTTAATAAAAACTTGTTCCATATCGTTTAAACCAGCCCATAAACGATCACGCATTTTCGTTACGTGCGCTTCGTCTTGCGCTAATTCTTCTTTGGCAATTCTAAAGGCTTCGCCCATACCAACAATTTGGTGTGTCGCTAGTGTGCCACTACGCATACCACGTTCATGACCGCCACCGTGCATTTGCGCTTCAAGGCGAATGCGCGGCTTACGACGAACGTAAAGTGCGCCAATACCTTTTGGACCGTAAATTTTATGCGCTGAAAACGACATTAAATCGACTTTTAAATGCTGTAAATCAATGTTGATTTTACCGGCACTTTGCGCGGCATCAACATGGAAAATAATTTTACGTGCGCGACACATTTCGCCAATTTCAGCAATATCTTGAATCACACCAATTTCGTTATTCACGTGCATAATGCTCACTAGCACTGTGTCTTCACGAATCGCATCGTTTAGTTTATTTAAGTCAATTAAACCATTGGTTTCAGGGTCAAGGTACGTTACCTCGAAGCCTTGACGCTCAAGCTCACGACAGGTATCTAACACAGCTTTATGCTCTGTTTTACAGGTAATGATGTGCTTACCTTTTTTGCTATAAAATTTAGCCGCACCTTTAATCGCTAAGTTGTTTGATTCTGTCGCACCTGAGGTGATAACAATTTCACGTGGGTCAGCATTAATCAAATCAGCTACTTGATTACGCGCGATATCTACCGCTTCTTCAGCTTGCCAGCCAAATTTGTGTGAACGTGATGCTGGGTTACCGTAAAAACCATCGGTGGTCATATACTGCATCATTTTTTCGGCAACACGCTTATCTACTGGTGTTGTCGCTGAATAATCAAAATAAATAGGAAGCTTCATTGATTAATAATCTCCAATTAAACCGGCAACTAGTGCCAGTCGTTCATAATATTATGCGTGGTAATTAATGTCTCTACAGATGGCGATTTTCGCGCTTTCGCTGTGCTTTCATCTTGTCGTTTTGACACTATTTTTACATTTCGTTGCTCGACGAGCTCGGCCAGCGAAATGCCTTTTAAAAAATCTTCAATTCTATCGCTTAAGTCAGACCATAAATAATGGGTTAAACATTGCTGGCCATCTTGGCAATTGCCTTTGCCGCCACAGCGAGTGGCATTGATCGTTTCATCCACCGCGTTGATCACATCTGCTACGGCAATTTGAGCAGAGCACTGGCCAAGGCGATAACCACCACCGGGTCCACGAATACTGTTAACTAAGCCACTTTTTCTCAGGCGCGAAAAGAGTTGCTCTAAATAGGATAACGAGATACCTTGGCGCTCAGAAATATCCGCTAAAGGCACAGGCCCAGTTGCAGCATGAATAGCTACATCAAGCATTGCTGTTACAGCATATCGACCTTTTGACGTCAGTTTCATTTATTACCCCTATCAATTTGCTGCGCATTTTACATAGCCATATAAAATAGTCAACTAAATACCCGAGTGTTTTACTCAGGTATTTTACTCCGCTTTGTAAATTAGTCAATTAAAAGCCAAAATATTAGGGCAATGTTGAGCTTGGCTATTAGTATTGTCAGCATTATGACAAAGCTGTTTTAAATGGTGGGGTCAAAAGATTCGGTGGCACTTTCTCGGCGTTTGGCGGCGGCTTTTTCATCTTCAACAAATTCGCCAACTCTTAGTTCAGGTAACTCTTCTTGACACACTTCACCGCCGAGTCGATTTACCTCACGGCATAAGTCCGCGACTTTCGTGTCCATTAAGTGCACATGGTCGAGTAAACGTCCAATAGCTTTCGCCACTGGATCTGGATTATCAACCGCAACAGCATATGCATCAAAGCCATATTTTTTTGCCACTTTTTCACGTTTTATGGCATCGCCATTGTCTTTATTCGGATTAACAATGCGCCCTGGAATACCCACGGCCGTGGCATTTTCAGGTATATCTTTAACCACCACTGAATTCGAGCCGACTTTACCATGGTTACCTATAGTGATTGGCCCTAAAATTTTCGCACCGGCGCCAACAACAACGTTATTCATTAAGGTAGGATGACGTTTGCCCTCTTTCCAACTGGTACCACCTAAGGTTACACCTTGATATAAAGTTACATCATCACCTATTTCTGCGGTACCGCCGATAACAACGCCCATGCCGTGATCGATAAAAAATCGACGGCCAATAGTGGCGCCCGGATGAATTTCAATACCGGTTAACCAACGTGAAAATGTTGAAAGACTACGTGCTAGCCACTTCCAGTTATTTTTCCACAGACGATGGCTCAAACGATGAAACCAAGCCGCGTGTAATCCTGGGTAATTGGTCAGTACTTCAAATACATTACGTGCCGCGGGATCTCGGTCAAATACGCTATCAATATCTTCTTTTATGCGGCTAAACATGCCAGGTTCCTTAACTTACGGTTTTCTCGCCGGCGTTACTTTATCGGGCAACTCATTAACGGCTATGATCATACCAAGGGTATTGATCTTTACTTTTTCAGCGCTAGCGCTATTCAGAATTAGCTTTCTTTAGAATTAACTTTTTTCGCAGCACGCTCAACTGAGGCTAAAATGCCACGCATCATTTTCAACTCTTTTACATCAGGGCGTGCGCGGTTAAATAAACGACGCAATTTAGTCAACACTAAACCCGGATGACTTGGCACAATAAAGCCGGTTGCTTTTAATGCCTCTTCGAAATGCTGATAAAAACGTTCGGTTTCATCAACCACTGGATATTCTTCGTCGTCAGTTAACGTAAAAGCCTGTTGCTGATGTGCTAAAAAGCTAGTGCGCACTTCATAACTTAAGGTTTGTACCGCCATAGCTAAATTCAATGAGCTATATTCCGGATTCGCTGGAATTTGGACATGAAAATGACATAACTGTAGTTCTTCGTTGGTTAAGCCACTACTTTCACGGCCAAACACTAGCGCAACTGGATATTCTTGTGCTTCAGCAATGAGCTTTTCGCCACAACCACGCGGTTCTAACATCGGCCAAGGTAATGTGCGCGAACGAGCACTAGTGCCAACCACTAAACCACAATCGCTAATCGCTTCTTCCAATGTTGCCACTACTTTGGCATTTTTTAATACGTCGGTGGCACCGGCAGCTAGTGCTTGCGCTTGACCATTCGGCATTTCAATAGGATCGACTAAAACCAGCTCCGTTAAGCCCATGGTTTTCATGGCGCGCGCTGCTGAGCCGATATTACGGCAATCTGAGGTATTAACGAGAACGATACGTACTTTACTTAATAAAGAATCTGACATTATCTTCACTTACTTAATTCTAGGGCAATAATTCGCTTAACATTACTGACTATCTAGACGGCTAAAATTGTCGATAATGTTAACACAGAACATTATCTAAGTGCTGAGAAAAGATCACGCGTTTTCATTAAGTTCGCTAGTGCTTATCAATATGAGCTAGTTGTTTTACTTATAAGTAATGAGAAATCATCATCTTGGTCAGTAAGCTAGGTTACATTTAGGGAAAGCGAAATAAGGGTATCGCAACTTGGTAATTAGTTTGCTATAATTTGCGCGCTTAATTTTAGGTACCTTGTAACTCATAAGGTTCGTAACATTAACCTCGTTCTTTTACATAGCTGTTTATGACATTTTACAACATATAGGGTAGTCGATCATGCATCCGATGCTAAATATTGCCGTGCGCTCTGCGCGTGCTGCGGGCAAAGTAATTCTGCGCGCTTTTGAACAAGTAGATAAGATTGAAATTGAATCTAAGGGTACTAACGATTTCGTTACTAATGTTGATATAAGTGCTGAACAAGCTATCGTTGAAACGATACAAAAATCTTATCCAAATCACACCATTATTGGTGAGGAATGTGGTTTAATTGAAGGAAAAGACAATGACTATCAATGGATTATTGATCCACTTGATGGCACCTCTAACTTCGTTAAAGGCATACCACACTTTGCTGTTTCTATTGCCTTAAAAGTTAAAGGCAAATTAGACCAATCTGTTATTTTTGACCCTATTCGTGGTGAACTATTTACTGCCAGTCGCGGTAAAGGCGCGCAATTAAACGGCTTTCGTATTCGCGTAAAACAATCAAAAGAGCTTAAAGGTGCAATTTTAGCAACTGGCTTTCCGTTTAAACATAAGCAACACACCAATGCTTATTTAGAGATGTTTAAAACATTATTTGGCAAAACTTCTGATATGCGTCGTGCTGGCTCTGCCGCATTAGACTTAGCTTACGTTGCCGCGGGCCGTGTTGACGGCTTCTTTGAAATTGGTTTAAAACCTTGGGATACCGCAGCCGGTGAACTTATGGTGATTGAAGCTGGCGGTTTAGTCACTGATTTTGTTGGCGGTCATAACCACGGTAACTCAGGTAACATAGTGGCAAGTAGCCCACGTTTAGCGAAAGAAATCTTAAAAGATATTCGCCCTCATTTAGGTGATGCACTAAGCAAGTAATACTCGCTTATGTCATTACGTTAAAAAGCGCCTGTTGGCGCTTTTTTTATGTACAGGATGTACGGTATAGCGCGGGTGCATGGATGCACAGGAGCGTATATGTCCTTTCATAAAAAAAGCCAGCAAATGCTGGCTCTTAGATACTTTCATTGTGTTTGGCGATTAAAGTACGCCGCGCTCAATTTGATTCAGTTCGATTGACTTAAATAGTGCCGTAAAGTTACCTTCACCAAAACCTTTATCATCTACACGTTGGATCATTTCAATAAAGATCGGACCAAAAATATTTTTCGTGAAAATTTGCAATAAATACGAATTTTCTTTTTGGCTATCTACCAATACTTGGTGATCGCGAATACGTTGTGGATCTTCTTTTACCCACGGAATACGGTCAAAAACATCGTCATAATATTCAGGTACGATATTTAAGGTGTCAATAATGTCTTTATCTAATTGGTCTAATGAACCTAAAAGATCATCTGATATAAAGGCTAAATGCTGAACACCTGGGCCATTGTACTCATCTAAATATTCGTCAATTTGGTTGTTGTTGGTGCCTTTACCTTCGTTGATTGGAATACAGAAAGTGCCACACGGTGACTGCAACGCGTATGAAATCAACGCCGTTTTCTCACCTTTAATGTCAAAGTAACGTACATCGGTAAAGCCAAATACGTCTTTATAAAAATTTGCCCAATGCTCCATCGTGCCTTGGTATACATTGTTAGTCAGGTGATCTACCGCTTTAAAACCTTTGTCTTTTACCATAACCGGCTCAGCAAGGTCTTCACAGTCGTCTTGATATATAGAGCCTTTAGCGCCAAATTTTTCGATAAAATAAATTAAACTATCACCGATACCATAAATAGCTGGGTACGGTAATTTATTATCAGCATCTTGTGCTGATTTAGCACCACGCGCTACAGCTTGTTCGAAAGCAAAGTCTGCATCTTCCACGCGCCAGCCCATTGAACAAATAGCTGGGCCATGGCTTTTAGCAAATTCACGTGAAAAACCTGCTTGTTCGTTGTTTAAGAAAAAGTGAATATCGTTTTGATTAAAGTAATCAATATCACGGCCTTTGAATTTTTTAGTTTTTGAAAAACCAAAACCATAAAAGGCATTTTCCATAAAGTCTGAATCGGGCGTGGCGTATTCAATAAATTCGATACCGCGCAAATTAAGCGGGTTGGTAAGTTCTGTCATAGTTATATCTCTCACTGTAGCAATAAGGCGATTATCACTGTGAATTTACGCAAGAGGAAGTGAATGAAAAAACTGATATTATAGCTAGCGTAAAACTATTGTTACGTACAAAGCAGATGAATTTTAAACAATGGCGATCTACGCTATAGTTAGTAGTGTCCGTAGCTGTAACCATATATTTACAGTAAATATATCCCCTAACAAATTGCTCAGATAAGCGCCAATAAGTGCTGTGCGATCGCCAGCGTAAGAACCTTCTTCAGATGAAAAAAAACGCCAACGTAATTAAACGTTGGCGTTTTAAGATTGTGCTTAAAGCAACTAACTAGTTAGCGCGACGTTCTTTGCGGGGACGAGATGGACGCTCTGAAGCAGACGCAGCTGGCGCATCTGACACGCTAATTTCTAACGCTTGACGACGTACACGTACGCGTTTCAATTGTTTGAACGACTTATCTGGCATACCTTTTGGTAGTTGAACATAGCTGTGATTGTCGTGTAAGTTAATCGCGCCAATGTAACTACTATCCAATGAAATTTCATTGGCAATGGCGCCAACGATATCACCTGGACGTGCACCATGCTCTTTACCCACTTCTAAGCGGTATGTTTGCCAATCAACATCACTGCGAGCCACTTTGACTTTACGCGGCGCACGTTCTGCACGGTTGTCCTGACGACCACCGCGACTGTCGTTACGACCACGGCCGTCACGATCATTGCGGCGATCATTACGTTCACGTGCTTCGCGACGCGGCTTAGGATCTTCTTTTGGCTGCAAGGGCTGCTTTAACTGTTTTTGATACAGTAACGCTGCGGCTAAATCTGTCATTGATAACTCTGACTCGCTGGCCATGTTTTCAATAATTTCGCGCATCGCGGTTAACTCTTTATCAGCAATAACACTCGATAATTCATTACGTGTGCGTTCAATACGCGCTTTACCAATTTCTTGAATATTTGGCAGGTCGTACATTTCAACCTTACCTGAAGTTAAACGCTCGTAATGACGTAACGAGTACATTTCGCGAGGACGTACAAATGAAATTGATGTTCCACTACGACCGGCACGGCCGGTGCGGCCAATACGGTGAACATAGGCTTCGTTATCACTCGGTAAGTCATAGTTAATAACCAGTGAAATACGTGGAATATCAAGGCCACGGGCAACAACGTCTGTAGCAACCAAAATCGATGATGCGCCTGTTTTAAGTTGGTCAACGGTACGCTCACGTTGTGCTTGGTTCATATCACCGTTTAAGGCAACTGAGGCATAACCCGCACGTTCTAATTTTTCAGCAACTTCAATAGTATCGTTACGGGTACGAACAAAAATAATCATAGCATCGTAATCAACCGTTTCGGCGATACGTTCTAGTGCGGTCATTTTGTTAATGCCGCTCACTTTCCATGCGTATTGAGTAATATTTGCTTTGGCTTTTTTCACGGCCGCAATTTTAATATGCTCAGGCTCTTTCAAAAAGCGGTTCGCTACTTTGCGAATTTGCGGCGGCATAGTTGCAGAGAACAATGCCATTTGAGTTTCTTTTGGTAAGTGCTCAAGGATCCACTCAATGTCTTCTAAAAAGCCCATATTTAACATTTCATCGGCTTCATCAAGCACACAAAATGATAAGTTAGCTAGTTTAAGGCTCTTACGACGTAAGTGATCCATTAAACGACCCGGCGTACCGACAACAACTTGCGCACCGCGCTCTAATTGTTGAAATTGTGGTTGGTAAGATTGACCACCATATAAAGTAGCAACACGTAAACCTTTCATGTCTTTAGCAAACGTTTCAATCGCTTCTGCAACTTGAATGGCTAATTCACGTGTTGGTGCTAATACCATTAGCTGAGGTTTACGAATAGATACATCAATTTTTGCTAATGCAGGTAAACCAAATGCAGCGGTTTTACCGGTACCGGTTTGTGCTTCACCAAGCACATCTTTACCTTGCAATAACGGCGGAATAGTTTGCGCTTGAATGGCAGTAGATGATTCAAAACCTAGAGCTTTTACTGCAGATACTAAAGATTCAGGCAAACCAAGGGCGTCAAAGCCTACAGAGGCATTGTTAAGATCAGTCATATAATTTTGTCTTCTCATGGTAGGAACTGGCGTGTTGCCAACATTCCTACGTACATATACGAGGAAACCACCAGGAAGACTTAAGGCACATTCATTACGTTAACGTTGAATAGTTAACTGGGCAAGTCTATTGGGCGGATATACCCCACTCATTTTTCATTTCTGTTATTGTTTTAAATTCAATCAATTTACTTAGCGTTAATTCACACGTTTTTGATTCTCAACCACAGAGGCGCGCATTATACAGATGCAGCATATTTATACAAGCAATAACCGCTATTTATCCTTATTTAGCGTAAAAAAAAGCTTAAAACAGCCAAAAAGGCCATTTAAGCTGTTTTTATGTTGTGCTGATAGTGGCTAAGTAAATAGCAAATTATCATGCGCTAAGTGTTGCTTTAACTGTCGATGGCAAAGCCACCTTTTACTTTATCAACGCGTAATCCGCCTGAGCCACTATCTATGATTTTCAATCCACCGGCTTGTTCAACATCAATGTCGCCAGAGCCATCATCAATCGTAATAATGCCCTCCACGTTTCTCACGGTTAAATCGCCTGAGCCGTCTTCAATAACAGCACCGCCTGCAATATGTTTTACCACAATAGCGCCCGAGCCATCATCGATATCGACATTGCCGCCTACTTCACTTAATTCAAGCGCGCCAGAGCCATCGTCAATGCTGACATTGCCGGTAACCTCGCTAACATATAATCCGCCTGAGCCATCTTTAACTACAAGATCACCTTTTATACCGCTAATACTGAGCTCTCCCGAGCCATCAGTTACTTCAACTGCGCCGTTAATATTGCTGATTTTAGTGGTTCCTGAGCCGTCATCAACCGTTAACATCATCTCACGTGGCATCGTCACTTTAATATCAATATGTGGTGAATCGCCACGCCAAAAGCCAGTGCTATTGTTTACTTTTGCGATTAATGTCGCGCTATCACCTGATCCTGTTAAAGTTAACTGATAGTTATCTGCATTGTTTTTTTCCATATAAATATCAGCAACGACGGTAATTTCAGAAACATGATCAGCGCCTGAAATCACCAATGAACCGGCACCTGCTTCAACACTTAGCGCTGACAGCGTTTGCGCATTGATCACCAACTCTTGCTGTTCATGATAATTGGCATAAGAAGGATTGGCGACGACAATGCAGCCACTTAATACGCTGACACTGGTGATAAAAAGTAGTGATTGAGCTAATTTCATTGGTTTAATTCCTGTACAATATTGATAGAGTTAAGTTTTTCTTAACTTTTTAGTCTTATTCAACTCAATACAATCAATATTTACGCCACAAATAAAAACGATTACTATCAATAACTTAAAGATTTGATCATGCATACCAACATCGAGTTTCAACAATATTTGGTTAAAAACACAATTAATTAGCTAATTTTCAATGATTAAACAAGGATAAATTGATTAATAACATCAGGCAAAATGCCAAACAATAAGCCAACGACAATAAAGCTAAAAATCAGCAGTTTCTCAAGCATATGATCTTTAGCAAGCTGACCTTGAGTACTCGCTGTTAACTCACTTTCAAATAATTTAAAAATCATCGGCAAATAATAAGCTAAACCAATACCACTACCTATGATAAGCGTGGTAATTAACCACCACGCATTGGCCAATGTTGCTTGGCTTAAGATATAGAATTTAGCAATAAAGCCCATGGTTAGTGGTATACCCGCTAAGCTCAGCACGGCTAATATCAGCAACACACCACAACTGGGTGCGCGCCAAAATAAGCCGCGTAAATCAACGATAGAAATATCTTCTTGATACCTTGAATTACCTTGAGGCAATTGCATTAGTGATATCACGATAAAAATTGATAAATTGGCGACCATATAAGCCGCGAGATAAAATAGACTTGTCTGCCAGCTAAACGCTATGCTTTGCTCAGATGTCACAATAATAACAATCAATAAATAACCCATATGGGCTATCGACGAGTAGGCTAACAGGCGTTTTAAACTCTGCTGTTTTAGCGCCATTATATTACCGAGTAGCATTGAAATTACTGCTAATATCATCAACAGCAATTGAAAACTATCCTGTAATAAATATCGCTGAGCAACAATGCATTTCAATAACACCACAAACATCGCAATTTTTGAGATGGTCGCCATCAACATAGTAATAGGCGTTGGTGCACCTTGATAGACATCGGGTACCCAAAAATGAAACGGTGCTAACGACAACTTAAAGGCAATGCCGGAAATAAATAATAAAATACCTAAATGCAGAAACAAATCTGTAGCCAATGGATTGTCAGCATTAGCTATATCGGCGTTTGACATAGCTGCATTTGGCATAGCAGCATCCACTGTCATGGCATTAAAGCTCATATCGCCAGTTATACTATAAATAAAGGCAATACCTAACAGCATAAAACTCGACGCTGTTGCGCTCAATATTAAATATTTAAAACCACTTTCAACGCTATAGTCACTTTCCCTGTGATAACCCACTAGCCCCACTAAGCTAATGCTTAACAGCTCAAAACCCAAAAATAGGCTGGCAAAATGATCACTGATGACTAAAATTCCCGCCCCTAACACCAAAAGTAATAACAAAATATAGTATTCATCATGTACTTCGATATGGGCTTTAAGAAAACTGTGGCTTAGGCGCAGTGCTGTCAAAGTTGAAATCAACACTAAACTAAAGGCAAAAATGCTGTAACCGTCCACTTTTAGTAGCTGAGTCACCTGTGTTACCGGTATTGATATTAAAGCAAAATTAGCGAACAACGATACTAAAAGCGTCGCACAAGTGAATAGGGAAATAATCCGTTGAGACCGGCGCCACGCTACTAGCAGCAAAGCGAGTACGATACCAAAAGCGACGATCAGCTGAGGTAAGATGGCACTTGCCATGGTCATGGTAAACATCGACTCTAAATTACTGACACTAGACATCATCACATTAAGCTCCAAATGAGAATTTTAGTAATAACATCGGGTATAAACCGATCGCCAACAGCAGCAACAATAACGAACCACAGATAAGTAACTCGCGGGATTGTAAATCAACAATGTCGTGTTTTGGCGTACCCTGAAAACTTGATTGAAACAGCACCATACCGTAAACAGCAGAGCCAATAAGCCCTAATGCCGCGATCACAGCAAATTCAGGCAGCACTTGAAACGCGCCGAGTAAACTAAAAAACTCACCGATAAAATTAGCGAGCCCAGGTAAACCAAATGCCGCACCGGCAAACGCCAATGCAAAGCCCCCCATGCGCGGTGCACTTTGCCAAAATCCGCCCATATCACTTAAGCTTCGGCTATGAATGCGCTGATAAATCATACCCGCCAATGAAAATAACGCCGCGCTGCTTAAACCGTGGGCCACCATAGTGACGATTGCCCCCTGATACGCCATGCTATTAAAGGCGAACAGTGCCAACATAACAAAGCCCATATGGCTAATGCTGCTATAGGCCACTAAACGCTTAAAGTCGTGTTGAGCGAAGGCCATTTTCGCACCATACACTATGCTAACCACCGCTAACGTCGCGGCAATGGGCGCAAACTGCTCACTCGCTTGGGGGAACAAAAAAATAACAAAACGAATTAAGCCATAGGCGCCAGTTTTCAGTAATATGCCAGCCAGCAATACACTGCCGGCCGTAGGCGCTTGGGTATGTGCATCAGGTAGCCAGCTGTGCAGAGGCACAGAAGGTAATTTAACCGCAAAGGCAATAAAAAAACCTAGCATTAAGTACTGACTCAACGACAAAGGTATATCTAAGGCCAGCCAATCAAGATAATAAAAACTAAACTGGCCAGTTTGGCGAAAATAGAAATAACCCGTGGCAATAATGGCCACCAGCATCAATAAACTACTGACTTGGGTAAAAATGAAAAACTTTAATGCTGCAAATTGACGATTTTCATGGCCCCAAATGGCGATAATCGCCGTCATCGGCAGTAACATCACTTCCCAAAAAAAGAAAAACAAAAACATATCAACGGCAACAAAAACACCGATAATGCCGGCAATCGTCGCCAATAAATTAAAATAGTAAAAACCGACATTACGCTGAATTTCATGCCAAGACACTAGCACGCAAATAATCGCTAACAGCCAAGTTAGCGCTATCAATATAATGCTTAACTGGTCAAGGGCAATACTATATTCGATATTAAATGTCGCTATCCAACTAACGCGGCTCAGAACTTGTAATTGACTAAAATCACTATGGTGAGTACTACCGTAGCTAGCAACAAAAACCGTAAAAACCGTTGCTAGCAACATTAAGCTAATAACAGCAATCCACTTCGCACTACCTTGCCAGTATTTCTCAGCTCGCCACGCTAAAGCGCCAGCCATCAGCAACGCGAGCATAATAAAAGTGAGCGTCATATCAAACTTACTCCTAACAGCAAGACAATAGATAAACCAAAGGCGGCTAAATACCAACGTAAACTGCCATTTTGCACTAACATTAGCGCCTCATGCCATAAGCCTACATACCAAGCATTTAGTATGATAATTTGATCAAAAATATCGCGACGATTAATTTGCGCAAGCCACTGATAAGGCGTAACAAATAAACATTGGTAAAGCGCGTCAAATCCTAAGCCTTGACGACAAAAAACCAGCCAGGCATTTTCACTCGCTTGTAGTCCTTGTTCGCTAGGTGAAAGCGAGTTAACACGGTAACGTTTAAAATAAAACCACGAAAATAGTATCCCGACAAACGGTGTGATAATCGCAACTGTGTGTAACCAATTCGGCTCAGACTCAATAATAACGGCTGATGAGGTAACGCTTGCAAATACTAAGCTCAAATCAAGTGAGATAAGACCACCAAACAACGACAACACAGCTAAAATCAACAAACTGGCGCGTAAAAGTTTACTGGCTTCACTATGGGGCTTGTCACTAAAGCGCGAGCTGCCTAAAAAGGCGAGAAAGAATAACCGACAACTGTAAATACTGGTCAGTAATGCCCCTAAAATAGCGCACCACCACAGCAGAGGGCCGGCGGTAGTAGATGACCAAAGCTGAGCAATAATTGCCTCTTTGGAGAAAAACCCAGACGTCCCCGGTAGCGCCATCAGGCAAACTAATCCGATAACAAATAAACTAGTTTCAAACGGCAATTTTTTTAACAATCCGCCCATTTTAAATAGGTTTTGTTGATGATGTAGCGCATAAATAACAGTGCCTGCCGTTAAAAAAAGTAGCGCTTTAAAAAAAGCATGGGTCATTAAATGAAATACCCCGGCAGACCAAGCGCCAGCCCCCAGAGCTAACATCATATAGCCAATTTGGCTCATGGTGGAATAGGCTAACACTCGTTTGATATCTGTTTGTGCAAGTGCAGCGATAGCGGCCATCAATAAAGTTAGTGCACCTAGCCAAGCGACATAATTCATCACTTCTGGGGTCAGTAAAAAAATACCGTGCATACGGGCAATAAGATACACCCCAGCCGTAACCATAGTGGCAGCATGAATTAACGCACTCACTGGCGTTGGCCCCGCCATTGCATCTGGGAGCCAAGTTTGCAGCGGCAGTTGCGCAGACTTACCTACCGCGCCGCCCAATAATAATAACGCTATCCAGTAAATAGTATTGCTATGTTCAGCATTCGCGACACTAGCCGATTGCTGAACCAGTAGCGTGACCGCTTCAATATTGAGCTCACCAAAGCTGTTAAATAACAGCAACAAACCTATCGCCATAGAAGTGTCGCCAATACGGGTAACAATAAAGGCTTTACGCGCCGCTAAGACATTGCTTTTTTCCTGATACCAAAAACCTATCAATAAAAAGCTACATAAGCCGACACCTTCCCAGCCCAAATACAACAGCACTAAGTTATCCGCTAACACCAAAATCAACATAGCGACAATAAACAAATTCATATAGGCCATAAAGCGCGCGAAATTTTCGTCGCTCTTCATGTAGATAGCGGCAAATAAATGAATCAGAAAACCGACCCCAGTAACTACGCTGATCATCACCGCGGACAAGCCATCAAGATAAAAGCGCATATTAACTTCGGCGCTGCCCGTAGCATGGGTTAAATCAAACCAATGCCATAAATTAACGCTTAATTGCTGATTTTCACTGGCCGACAATTGCCACAATAAGAGCGCGCTTACCCCTGCTGATATGGCCATCGCACTAACACTGATAGTAGCGGCAAGCTGCCATGACAACTTTTTACCAAAAACAATTAACAGTAAAAAACTTAGCAGTGGATAAAAAGGTAAACTCGCTAATAACATCACATTACCCCTTCATCCGATTGAGGACATCAATATCCAACGAGCGATATTTTTTTTGCATACGTAATAGCAGCGCCAAACCCACCGCAACTTCGGCAGCGGCGAGCGTTAAAATAAGAATAAACATCACTTGACCATCGGCTTGTTGCCAAGCACTACCAGCACCGATAAAAGCCACGCCCACGGCATTTAGCATTACCTCTAAGCTCATCAAGATAAACAAGGTGTTTTTTCGAGCCACGACGCCGACAAAACCTATGGCAAATAAAATGCTCGATAAAATAAGAATATGAAATAGTGGAATCGTGGTCATAAAACGCCTCCCGAAACATCAGGCTTGGCATAGTGATACCCCGCGAGCAACCCTGCTAACAGTAAAAAAGAAGCTATTTCTACCGCCAATAAATAGGGTCCATACAGCATAATACCTACCGCTTTTGAGCTGATAACATTCGCGGTCAACGTTTGCTGCATATCGGCACTGTTAATAATAACGACAATTTCAACTAGCAGTGCGCCGGCTAACGTCATGGCCCCTAGCATATTGGCTAAGCTTTTATTTTGCGGGGCATTTTTCGTTTCATCTTCGCCTAAACCAAACATCAATACCGCAAAGACAAACAGCACTAGGATCGCGCCGGCATAAACAATCACTTCTAAACCGGCAGCAAATGGCGCCCCCATCAAATAAAAACACACCGCAACCGCTAATAAAGACACCACTAAATATAACAAGGCATGAACAGTATTATTGCCAGTAACTACTTTTAAACTGGCAATAACAGCCACTAACGCGGCCATATAAAACAAGCTTTCAATCGATGCTAAATTAGCTAGCATGTTGTTTCTCCTTAGCGTAAGCCTCAGTGTGGCTGTACACCAGCATATCGCGACTCATGGCATTAACCCCTTAATATCAATCGGCGGCCTTTCTTGCTCAGCTTGCCCTTTAGCTTTTCCTGAAATGGCGATACCCGATTGTTGATAAAAACTATAGTCTGGATATTTACCCGGGCCACTGATCAGTAAGTGCTCTTTTTCATACACTAAGTTTTGCCTGTCATATTCAGCTAATTCAACATCTGGGGTTAGCTGAATAGCGTACGTCGGACACGCTTCTTCGCAAAAACCACATAAAATACAACGGGAAAAATTTATCCGAAAAAAGTCAGCGCGTTTTCGACCATCGTCATCAATCACTTGTTGCAATGCAATACAGTCAACTGGGCAGGCAACCGCACAAAGATTACAAGCAACGCAACGCTCTTGACCGTCTGGGTCGCGTGTTAGCACAATGCGTCCACGATATCTCGGCGCTAAATAAGGTTTTTGTTCGGGATACTGCACAGTGTCAGCTTTGGTAAAAGTATGCTTAAGCACTAACCACATGGTACGAAGTTGACTAAACATTTTTACCTCCGATTACATAAGCATTGGGTGAATAAATTCGCTGCTGGTTGTTCATAATTAAAGCACCCCCGTTAAGCGCAATACCGCCGTCGCCATCAGATTAAGGAGCGCTAAAGGCAACATCACCATCCAGCCAAATTTTAGCAGTTGATCAAAACGAGGGCGCGGGAGTGAGGTGCGTAGAAGAATAAAAAACATTACAAAAAACATCACCTTGATCACAAACCAAAGCAATGGCGGCAGCCAAGAAGCTAACGGCTCCGGCATTAACCAACCGCCAAAAAATAGCACCACCGACATTGCTGAAATTAGTGTTACGCCCAAGTATTCACCAAGAAAAAATAAGGCGAACTTCAAACCAGAATATTCAGTATGAAAACCAGCGGTTAACTCAGTTTCAGCCTCTGGCAAGTCAAACGGTAGCCTGTGACTTTCAGCAATACCTGCTACTAAAAAGATAAAAAAGCCAACAAATTGTGATTGAATAAGCCAGCCATCAGTTTGTGCTAACACAATTTCACGTAAGTTAAAGCTGCCGGTAAGTAGTACCACGCCCATAACTGACAGCCCCATAAATACTTCATAACTTACCGTTTGCGCTGCTGCTCTCATGCCGCCTAACAAGGCATATTTCGAGTTTGACGCCCACCCCGCCAATACCACGCTATAAACTGCGAGTGATGCCATGGCGAGAAAAAATAATAAACCGATATTTAAATTAGACACGCCAATATTGGGCGAAAACGGCACAACCGCGAAGCTCATTAATACCGTCATAGCGCCAATAATAGGGGCTAAAACAAACACTAGACGATCACTAAACGGCGGCACCCAATCTTCTTTACCGAGAATTTTCAATAAATCAGCAATCGACTGTAAAATGCCAAAGGGGCCAACTCTATTGGGGCCGTACCTGTCTTGCCAAATACCTATCATTCTGCGCTCAACCCATACCAACATTGCCGCCATGGGAATCAGCAAGGCGATAATGATGGTTATTTCAAACAACTTCCAAAGAATATCAGCGGTCATTTAAGCCTCCCGACATCAATCGTATAGGGATGGTTTGATCGCTTAGCATTAGTCGCGCTAACACAGTATCTTTACTGTTTTTTGCAGCTGAGATACCGGCGTTAAATTGACTTAAATAATCCGTGACTTCTTGCTCATTCGCTACGGCAATGCTCATTTCTACTTGAGTGTTTGGGCTTTTCAATGATGAACACAGCGCAAAGTTACCAAAAGCCAATGAGGGTGGTAATTGCTCTACAATACTGACTTGGCTAATAAGCATTTGACTCGCCAATTGGCCTTTTTTATCTGTCGCAGTAAACGTAATCTTGCACCACTGGCCGTTTTTAACATCTGCTTGCTGAGCAAGTTCGGCGCTCAAGTAAATATGATGAGTTTTTTTCAACATTTGAAATTCTGGGGTTAATGCCGCTTGCCACTCGCCAAGATAAACACTGGCTTGTTGCACATAGTGCAGACCATTGTCGTGATGATTTATCTGGTTTTCATCGCGTTCCGCTAATTTCCAATACGGGTTACTAGCAACTGAGTTTGATATCGGCAGCATAATTGCCGAACTTGCTTGCAGTAGGTCACCATTAATTTCTGTTTGATATTGACCAATCGCTTGATTTGAATTCCAGCCCGGCGCCCACGTAAATGGCATATCAGCACTTTGCCTTATTGATTGTCCTTCCATTGAAAACGCAAAACTAGCATCCAGTTTTTGAGTGGTTTTTGCTTCATGTACCGTGATGTTTGCCATTTGCGCCGTACGACCACTAGCGCGATGGCTCATTCTGGCAATCGCTTTATCATTCGCCTCGTTACCGCTCACCACCAGCTCCTGTGGCCATTGCGGATAAGTGTCGACGAAGAATTTATGTAACTGTTTCAGTGACTCACAGCTCGTTTTTTTAATGCTGTTCTGACTCGCAGTTTGGTTATTTACTGTGTCGGTATTAGGGGCTTTGACACCGATAATATCGGCAATATTGTCTAGCCAACGCCAGCTTTCTTGGATAGGCAATACCGGCGCATGCACTTGATAAAAGCGCTGCGCTCGGCCTTGATAGTTTACGTAATGACCATCACCTTCACTCACCGCGGCAATTGGCAGTACAATATCCGCTATGCTTGAAATTTTATGCGCGGAATGATCGAGCACAATCACGGTTTGTGCCGAGTTACGTAACTGTTTCACTTGATTTTCAGATAAGCTACTCAGCTCTTGCTCCAGTAGTATTATCCCTTGATAGCGGTTACTTGCTTGTTCAAGCTGACTTAAAACCTGCTCAACCGATAATGACTGCTCATCTAACAAAGATAACAAACCCACACTATTACAACTTGGCGGTGCAATAATCAGCTCTGGTTTTGTAAACGATTTTTGCTGTTGAAACGCTTGCATCAAGTTGGCAATATTTTCTAACAGCTTCGCGCATACTAAGCTCGTGCCAGTAATAATCAACGGCTTACTGGCATTACGTAAATCATGATAAAGCGAGGATATAAAATCATACTCAGCGGTGCCAAGCATCCCTTGTTGCACTACATTATCAAGCGCTTGTTCAACATCTTGCGCATTTTTAATATCGTTTTGTTTTAACAACTTGCTTAGTAACTCGATACCAGCGGATATCTTATTTACCGGTAACAGCAGTGTTTTTTTGCAGACATCGTCGAGTTTGGTTGTGGTACTTTGCAGGGAGTATAATGGCGATAGTAATTCACCGCCTATGGTTCTAACCGCACTGTCTTGCCATGATGCAACGCCTATTTTTGCCGCTTTTGTATTAGCAGCATTTCGCAACGCTTGTCGTACCGATAAAGCCATTCTTGGCGCGGTTTGCGTGATATCTTCGCCAATAATAAAAATACAATCACTGTTTTCTATTTCGGTTAGGCTTGGCGCGCGGTGCGTCGCCAATAACTGCGCATGCTGAGCAGCAACTTGCATCTCATCCGTGCTGTAGCCTGGGCTGAAATTTTCAGCGCCAACAATATTTTTTAAATAAAAGTTAGCTTCTAATGAAGCGCGTGCAGAGCCAATACCGATAAAGCTTTTCTTTCTAAAATGCGATAAGGCTTTAGCGATATCTAATTTCGTTAGCGCGACAGCAGATTGCTGAGTAATTCCCTTAACTTGCCTGATGCGCTGTTCACCATTCACAAAACCAATACCAAAGCGGCCGCGATCACAGATAAAATAACCATTAATATCAGCGTTATAGCGATTCATCACTCGGCGTACTGAGCCATAGCGTTCGCCAATACTTACATTACAGCCCACTGAACAATGGCTACACACCGACGGGGCAGATTGTAGATCCCACTTGCGGGTATAGTGCGCTGAAAACACTTTATTGGTAAAAACGCCAGTCGGACAAACTTCCACTAAGTTACCGCTAAACTCGCTTTCCAAGGCGCCATCAGATTGGCGACCGAAGTACACTTGGTTTTTCGAGCCATAAACACCAAAGTCTTTACCGCCAGCATAATCATTATAAAAACGCGTGCAGCGGTAACAGGTAATGCAGCGGTTCATTTCGTGGCCGACTAAGTCGCCTAAATATTGATTAGTAAAGGTGCGTTTAGTCCCTTGATATTCACGTGCGCTATGGCCGGTCATTACCGTCATATCTTGTAAATGGCACTCGCCACCTTCTGCACAAACCGGGCAGTCGTGCGGATGATTGGTCATCATAGCGGCGATAACTTGTTCACGAAACTCGCTAGCATCGCTATGGTTAATACTAATACGCATGCCGTCGGTCACGGGTGTCGTACAAGCCATCACTAAGCGGCCACGTTGATCTGATTCGTCTTTAAATTGCGTAACTGCACATTGGCGACAAGCCCCTACTGAGCCCATCGACGGATGCCAACAAAAATACGGCAAGTTTAATTTTTGTGATAACACGCCAGCCAGCAAATTGTCGTCAGTGCTGACTTGATAGGGCACATCATCAATGAAAATTGTTACCTTATTTTCACTCATATCATTGCCCTGCCTGAGTTGCTGACGTTTGCGCTTGTGATACTTGTACGCGCTTAGCGGTTGCGCTAGCATCATAGTGACAACAGCCGTGTTCGATATGTTGCAAAAAGTCATCATGAAAGTATTTTAAAGCGCTTCTTAACGGTTCAACCGCGCCAGGCGCCAGTGCACAATGGGTTTTGCCTATCCACATAAAATCACAGAGTTTATCTAAGGTATCTAAATCTTTTATCGTTCCTCGACCCTGTTCAATGCGGGTCAATACTTCAACCGCCCAAGGCGTGCCATCACGACACGGCGTGCACCAACCACAAGACTCTTGCGCGAAAAAGCGAAGTAAATTAAGCACCATAGCCACAGGGCAATTTTTATCGTCTAACACAATTAAACCGCCAGTGCCTAAACGGCTACCGACTTTGGCGATAGAGTCATAATCCATCGGTGTATCTAAATGCTCAGCGACCAAAAAATCGGTCGATGCGCCGCCGGGTAACAGGCCTCTAAATTTTAAGCCGTCTTGCATACCGCCCGCATGTTGATAAAGCACTTCACGCAAGGTAGGCCCCATAGGTAGCTCCCACAAACCTGGGGTTTTCACCCGCCCGCAAGCGCCATAAATTTTACTCCCCGCGTCGCTATTGGGGGCAATGCCTTGAAACCATTCAGTGCCATTTTTTAAAATGTGTGGCAGATTACATAAGGTTTCAACATTGTTGACTATGGTTGGCTTGCCAAATAAGCCGCTAACTTGTGGAAATGGCGGTTTCGCTCTCGGATTCGCTCGCTTACCTTCCAAGGCATTTATTAAAGCCGTTTCTTCTCCGCAAATATAACGGCCGGCGCTGCAGTGGACATATAAATCCATTGAATACGTGCCGCCTTGAATTTTTTTACCTAACCAGTTGTTTTGATAAGCCTGAACAATGGCTTGCTGTAAGCGTTTCGCCGCTAAATGATATTCACCGCGTAGAAAAATATAGGCTTTATTCGCGCCTATGGTGTAGGCCGCGATAATCATAGCTTCCACCAACTGATGTGGTGCGCCCTCGAGTAACAGTCGGTCTTTAAATGTGCCCGGTTCCATTTCATCAGCATTGGCAACTAAATACTTGTTATCTGGCGCATCTTTATCGTCGGCGTCAAACATAGGGACAAAGCTCCACTTCACACCGGTAGGAAAACCGGCTCCGCCTCGCCCTTTTAAGCCCGAGTTTTTAACAATTTCAAGTACTTCACTTGGCTGGTGTTGTGTGAGGGCAATTTTTGCTCCTTGATAACCGCCCACTTGGCAATAATCATCAAAAGATTGCGGTTGCTGTACGTTCACCCATTGCGTTAACGGCGTTGAGGTGTGTGCTGACGTCGACTCAACCATGGGCTTCTCCTTTTAGTGCCAGCTGTTGCAACAACTCAACGACACTGGTTGGCGTTAAGTGCGAATAATGTTCAGTGCCGATCATCATCACCGGCGCTTTATCGCAGCTCCCTAAACAGGCATTTGACAGCAGGGTGAACTTACCGTCTGGCGTGGTTTGGCCATAGTCGATAGCTAAATGTTGTTTTATCGCCGCCAGAACCGAGTCCAACCCCGTAAGATGACAAGCTATGCTGTCGCATAAATGAATCACATATTGGCCAACGGGTTGACGGTAAATTAAGTTATAAAATGTCGCCACACCTTCGAGTTGAGCAACCGGCATTGCCAGTAGATCACTAATGGCAAACAAACTATCATCACTGATCCAACCACGATGTTCTTGCACCACTTTTAGTGCCTCAATACCGGCGGCCTCACGCGTTTCCATAATACTGGCCTCGTGTTCAATCGCCGCAATTTCTGTTGCAGTTAAATAATGCTGATAATCAATTGTTACCGTGTTAATTGTTTCCATAATCATCTCTGTTAGTGCCACATTCGTTAAAGCGCTTAACTTGGTTGTTCGCTAGTTATTCATCGGTCTAGATCTGCCATCACCTAGTCAACGCTGCCGTGTGTGGCGATAAGATCAACCACCATTTGCCCTTTGCACATTTTTAGTGCCACGTTTGTTGCGGCGCTTACGCTTTGTTAATTGCTAACGATTTACCTGTCTACATCTGCCATCACGTAATCAACGCTGCCTAAGGTTGCAATAAGATCAGCCACCATTTGCCCTTTACTAATTAATGGCAACATTTGTAAATGAGGGAAGCTCGGCGTGCGAATGCGGGTGCGATAACTCATGGTGCTACCATCGCTAATTAGGTGATAAGCCATAATGCCTTTAGTGGCTTCAACACTTACCGATACTTCACCGGCGGGTATCACAGGCCCCCATGAAACATTAAGAAAATGCGGAATTAAGGTGTCGATATCACGCATGGTGCTATCTTTAAGCGGCGGCGTGGTTTGTGGGTGCTCGGCTTTATAAGGTCCTTCGGGCATATTGTTCAGGCATTGCTCAATAATACGAATGCTCTGGCGCATTTCTTCAACTCGTACCCGACAACGATCATAACAATCACCGTTATGGCCAAGTGGTACTTCAAAATCAAATTGGTCGTAACCGCCATACGGACGCTGTTTACGCAAATCCCATGAAAATCCGGTTGCCCTTAGCCCTGGACCAGTAACGCCCCAGTCAATGGCTTCTTGGCTGGAGTAAGCGCCAATGCCGACGGTGCGTTGTTTTAAAATTGAGTTTTGCATCACCATTTTTTCATATTCATCAAGGCGTTTTGGCAAGTAGTTAACGTAATCACGCACTAAGCTATCCCAGCCTTTTGGTAAGTCTTGCGCAACTCCGCCAATGCGAAACCAACTGGGGTGCATGCGCGCGCCGGTAAAGGCTTCGATAATGCCAAACAATTTTTCGCGATCGATAAACATATAAAAAATGGGCGAAAGTGCGCCAATATCTTGTGCGAAGGTGCCATAAAACAATAAGTGACTGAGAATACGGAACATTTCTGCGGTCATAATGCGAATAACTTTTGCCCGATCAGGCACAGTAATGCCCGCCAGTTTTTCAACCGCCATCACATAGGGAAAGTTATTCATTACCCCGCCAAGATAATCAATGCGGTCGGTATAAGGTATATAGCTATGCCACGACTGACGCTCGCCCATTTTTTCGGCGCCACGGTGGTGATAACCAATATCCGGCACACAATCGACAATTTCTTCCCCTTCCATTTGCAGAACAATACGAAAGGCACCATGGACACTCGGATGATTAGGCCCTAAGTTTAAGAACATAAAATCACTGTCTTTACTTTGCCGCTTCATACCCCAAGCTTCAGGGTTAAATTGCAATGCGGCTTGTTCTTTATCTTGTTGATAAGGGGGTAAGGTGAACGGGTCCATTTCCGTGGCACGGGCAGGATGTGTTTTTAATAACGGGTGCCCTTGCCAGGTCATTGGCATTAAAATACGGGTTAAATGTGGGTGGCTATCAAAAATAATGCCGAACATATCCCAAACTTCACGCTCGTACCAATTGGCGTTTGGCCATAAATGACAAACACTGGCGAGTGTTTTGTCGCTTGGGCTTAGTGCCACTTTAATGCGGATATCTTGATTGCGTTGATAAGAGCGTAAGTGGTAACTTACTGTAAAGGCATTAGATAATGGCGATTTATGCTGTTTTTCGCTTTCGTCAATCGCGGTAATGTCAAAACACATATCAAAAGGTTTATCTAAGCTATGCCTTAATACTGGCATCAAGGTCAGTAACTCGCTTTTATCGAGCCAAAATGACGGGATATCATCAACAATATTTTCAGCAGCGGTTACTGCTTGTAAATTAAGTTCAGGCGACAACGCTGTAATTTCATCAAGCAGCGGCACTGCTTGAATCATCTGCCAATCTTTACTTGCTTTGATATCGACTTGTGTCACTTTTTACGTCCTTTACAACCAGATATTTTTATTTTTAACCTTTAACTCATTTACGGTTCAGTCACTCAGTTTTCATGCTAATTAAACCTGATCAGGCGGATCAAGGTTAGTGACTTGAATACGTTGTTCATGCTTAATGTCACGTAATGACGGCTTAGCAATTTGACTAACATTTTGCTCACCCACCACCCAACTCAATGGTCGTGGTTGATGCTCAATATTGGTTTGCAGCAACAATAAGGCTTCCAGTAACGCTTCTGGACGCGGTGGGCATCCTGGCACATAAACATCAACCGGAATAAACTTATCAACCCCTTGCACCACGCTATATATGTCGTACATGCCACCTGAATTTGCACAAGAGCCCATAGAGATAATCCAGCGCGGCTCTAATAATTGCTCATAAAGATGCTGAATTACCGGCGCCATTTTTCGAAAACAGGTGCCTGAAATCACCATCAAGTCGGCTTGGCGTGGCGTGGCGCGTATGACTTCAGCGCCAAAGCGGGCAATATCATGGCGAGAAGTAAAACTGGTGGCCATTTCCACATAGCAGCAACTGAGGCCAAAATTAAACGGCCATATTGAGTTTTGACGCCCCCAATTCACCATGTCATCAAGCTTGGCCATAAAGACATTGCGCTTTAATTCTTCTTCAGAAACGCTCTTCATTTGGCTCATGGCATCATCTAGTTTTGCTTTGGTTAACGACCATTCCATTATTGTTGTGCCTTATTTTGTTGAAAAACGCGCGCTTCACTAGCTTGCTTATCCGCTAGAACATCTGCTTGACGTAAGCGTTGTAGTTGCGTTTCTCTAAAAGGTTGATGACGATGTTTTAATTCCAAGGCGCCTATACGAATTAAATAGATCAGCGCCGCCAGTAACACGATAATAAAAATACTGGCCTCGATAAAACCTAGCCAACCGACCTCATCAAAAGCGATCACCCAAGCAAACAAAAAAATAGTTTCTAAATCAAAAATGACGAAAAAAATGGCGTATAAAAAGAAGTGATTAGTAAAGCGGGTTTTGTTGTCGTTAACGGAGATAATACCGGATTCATAAGGGGTGTTTTTCGCCCGTTGCTTGCCTTTAGGCCCAAGAAAGTGCGAAAGCAGCATCATAAAAATAAGCATAGCGGCCAAAATAATAAAGTACGCGGCAATTGGCCACACTTGAGTTATTTGATCTGATGTTTCCACAAAGCCCCCACTTACTACCAGCGTCAAAAAATTTCAGAGCAAAGCAACAACTAAGTAAATGGGGCAAACGGAAAAATGTCTGCTAGGTAGGTTTAATTCCTGACCGTATAGGGAGCCAAATATTTAACTATTTGTTAGTAATACCTGCTCGCTGCATTTACTTATTATTGTTGTTATCGGTATTAGCCGCTTTTGCTAACTGCATCTCTGTCGTTAATCTACTGAGATAGCACCTATAACTTTCGATTGATGTCAACAATATTGCCAATATCAAGGGTCTGCGAGACGACAATGCAAACAAGATACGATGACAAATATTGTTAATAAGTTGAGTATAGAAAAGAAATAAAATAATGCTTATTTTTTAAGCGGATATTGATATTTTAGTCGCTGGTAGTTTGTGCGGGGATTCACAAAAAGCAATAAGCACGGTACTTGCCGTGCTTATTGTATTGCTCGTTTATTTCACAAAAGAGTTAAGTGGTAAGTATTATTCCTCAGCGCCATTAAGCAAATCAGAAAATGCCGATAATTTATCTAATACTAAGCCATGAATTGATTTTCTCGGATAGCGACCGGTACGGCTAATTTCACCCGCCGGCTGGCCCATTAACACTTCTACCGCTTGGTCAATATTGTCGACGGCATAAATGTTGAATTGTTTGTCGGAGACTGCTTGAATAACGTCTGGTGCCAACATTAAATTAATCATATTGGTTTTCGGGACAATAACACCTTGCTGCCCAGTTAAGCCTTTATCTTTACAAAGACGATAAAAGCCTTCAATTTTCTCATTAACACCGCCAATTGACTGCACTTCACCGTGTTGGTTCATTGAACCCGTAATGGCAATCCCTTGATCAATGGGTAAATTAGCAATGGCAGAAATCAAAGCACAAAGCTCAGCCATAGAGGCACTATCGCCGTCGATATGACCGTAAGATTGCTCAATGGCAATGTTAGCAGAAATGGTAACAGGGAAATTTTGGCCATATTTGTGACCTAAATAACCGGTTAAAATTAATACCCCTTTGGAATGAATTGATTTACCTAAATCCACCTCACGCTCAATATCCGTGACCCCTTGGCTACCAGCATAAACAGTGGCGGTAATACGCGCTGGCGTACCAAAAACACTGTCACCAATTTCCAATACCGTTAGGCCGTTAATTTTGCCAACCTGCGAGCCTTCGGTATCAATCAATAACTGTCGTTCTTTAATTTCTTCTAACCAAGCTTCACTCATACGACCGGTACGACGCTGTTTGGCCGCTAATGCCATGCTGACATGTTTGCCACACAAACCATTATCGGCATCTGAAAGCTTCCACAAATAATAGGCTTCGTCTAACAGGTCATTAACTTGCACTATGTTAGCTGATATTTTTTGCTGATGTTCAGCGCGGCGCAGCGCGTATTTCACCAATTCCAGCACCGCTTCATCGGTGACTTCTGGGTAATTATTACGATAGGCCCGTTGACGTATTAAATTGGCGTAATCATTTAAATTATTATGGCTTTTATCTAAATAACGATCAAAGTCGGCTAAAACCCGAAACAGCTCGGTAAATTCTTGATCGTAATCTTGTAAGGTATAGTAAATTTCAGGATCGCCCAATAAAATGACTTTCACGTTTAGCGGAATTTTTTCCGGTTGTAAGCTAAACGCCCCAGGTTGTGTGAATTCAGAATAGGGATTCTCTATGGTAATTTGTTGTGACTTTAACGCCAGCTTTAAACGCGCCCATACCAGCGGTTGGGTCAGCAATTTATCGGCTTCTAGTAGCAAATAACCGCCATTGGCTTTATGTAAAGCACCGGCTCTGATCAAACGATAACTGGTATAACTGCTGCCCTGAAAACTGGCAAAGTCAACATGACCAAATAAATTTTGAAAGCTTGGATTTTGCTCATAAATAACCGGCGCGCCTTCATCCGCTGTGCGAGTTACCAATAAATTCGGTAAAAAGCGCTCAACCATTAATTTACGTAAATCTTTGTCATTCGGCGTTTCATTACTTTCATCTACTAAAAGCTCTAATACCGCATCAACCACATGGTCTTTCACTTTCGAAAGATATTTTAATACGCCAATATTGGTGGCAAATTCGTGCTCTAGCTCTTTTAAAAACGGTCGAATACTATTTTCTGCCGTTTCATGCTTAAGCTGACGCAGTTTGTTTGATGAGTCACGTTTCCACTGAGGTAATTCAATCAGCTTTTCCGACAATACGTCTTCAAGCTTGGCTAATAAAATATAAAATTCTGCCCGCTTCGCCTCATTTAAATTAGCAAATTCTTTATCATTTAGTGGCTTACCATCTACTAAGGGTGAAAAGCCAATTTCACCATTTTCTTCAAAAAGCACGACATCATTTTTTAACGCGGTTTCTTCAACGTCAGCAATCGCTTCATCGTATTTTTGATTAAACGCTCGGTCCAGTGCCCCTTTTTGTCGTTGATAACCTGGGTTGTCAAAAATTTCTGGAAATAAATCCATTAACTCGTCGATAAACTTGTTCATTCGCGTTAGTAATTGCTTACCATCACCGGGACTAACGTAAAGTTTATGAGGTGAATTGGGATCATCAAAATTATTGATATAGCACCATTCTTGCGGTGTTGGCTCTTGGCTCGCTGTGGCCGCTAACATTTGCTTGATCAGGGTTTGGCGCCCGGTACCATGCTCACCCATGGCGTAAACATTAAAGCCGGTCGCTTCCATGGATAAGCCAAAAGTTAAGGCTTCTTTTGCCCGTTCATGGCCGATAAATACTTGTTCTATTTCTGAGGCGGGGATGGCAGATGCAAATTGTTCAACGGTTAAATCTGCAGTTAATTGTTCAGGCTTAAGACGTACATTGGTTGACACAGTTGTCATAGAAGCTCTCTCGGGAATGCGGTTTAATATCAAGATGATGCGAGTTTATCTTTAGGTGAATCCATTCACACCACACAATTAGTTCATTGGATATAATGGCAGTGTACAGCGACATCACCCCGAACCGCAAAAACAATATCAAAAAATAATTAAAACAATAGCAAATTGCTTAAATTATTTTTTACGGCGTTAGGCTCAAACGGTGAAAACTTGTACCGCCACACGCAATGCATTCAGTCACCACATTGGCGTGACTATAAAGCACTTTATGCTGGCAGCTTTGGCATTGCAGCTGTCCAAAACCGACATAGTCACCAACTTGATAACTACCATGATGCTGAAAATCATCGACCAATTCCGACCATTCTACTTGCGATTTATCGGTAATTTTTGCCAAGTTTTCCCAGAGATTTTCATTGAGTAGTTCTAAATAAACTGAATGTTTAATATCTGCTTGGTACTGTTGATAAAAGTCACCGAGATCATATTTTAGATTGTCAATAAACTGCTTTACTTGCTGCTCAGGAATTTGCTCTGCGGCAATCAGTATGGTTTTCGCTTGCTCAACTAGCTCGACTATCGAGCGCAGTTCATTGTTTTTGGTATCTTCCAGCCATGTTTGTAATTTTTGATAAACACCTTGCACACCCGACTGCTGCTTTTTCATGGTATATCCCTCATTTAAAAACATCCGTTTAGTGGTATTTTTAACACTAAACACCGCTACCAACACGCTTATTATAGAGCATCCGCCACCGGGGAAAATGACTTCGATCAAGCTCGCGCTAATTCAACAATAATATTAACAACCATATTTAGCGAAAAATCGCCGCCATTACTGTGCTTTAACTTGTCGCCACCGCTACAGATAAGGTATCCTATCGGGATTATTTTTATCGCCTCAGCCTAAGCTTAAAATAACAAACTTTATTCAGTGAAATTTGTTAAAAAAGTCGGTTGAAGCCCTTATATTTATTGCGCTTGAGAAATCTTAATGGAATCCATTTACAATCCCCAATCAATTGAAGCCGATGTCCAAAAGTTTTGGACTGATAACAATACCTTCAAAGCCGAAGAGCAACCTGGAAAGGAGAAGTTTTATTGCTTGGCGATGTTTCCATACCCAAGTGGCCGTCTCCATATGGGCCATGTGCGTAACTACAGTTTAGGTGACGTAATTTCTCGCTACCAGCGTATGCAGGGCAAAAATGTTATGCAACCTATGGGTTGGGACGCGTTTGGTTTACCGGCAGAAAACGCGGCGATAAAAAACAATTCAGCGCCCGCTAAATGGACTTATGAAAACATTGATTACATGCGTAACCAATTAAAATCATTAGGCTTTGGTTATGACTGGAGTCGCGAATTAGCGACCTGTAAAAAAGACTATTACCGTTGGGAACAATGGTTTTTCACTCAGCTTTATGAAAAAGGCTTAGTGTATAAAAAAAATGCTACGGTAAATTGGGATCCGGTTGATCAAACCGTATTGGCCAATGAGCAAGTGATTGACGGTCGCGGTTGGCGCTCAGGCGCGATTGTTGAGCGCAAAGAGATTCCCCAATGGTTTATTAAAATTACCGATTACGCCGAAGAATTAGTTAATGACTTAGATGAACTAACAGATTGGCCTGAGCAAGTTAAAACCATGCAACGCAACTGGATTGGCCGCTCTGAGGGCGTAGAAATGACCTTTCAAGTGGCCAACTCGTCTGAAAGCTTCGATATTTACACCACCCGCCCTGATACCTTAATGGGTGTTACTTATGTCGCATTGGCGGCGCAGCATCCGTTAGCCTTGGCTGCGGCAGAAAATAATCCTGAATTAGCGGCCTTTATTGCAGAATGTAAAACCAATAAATCTACCGAAGCTGATATGGCCACCATGGAGAAAAAAGGTGTTGATACTGGCTTAACAGCCATTCACCCGATCAGCGGTGCAACGGTTCCTGTGTGGGCAGCCAACTTTGTGCTAATGGATTATGGCTCAGGCGCTGTGATGTCAGTACCGGGTCATGACCAACGCGACTATGAATTCGCCACTAAATACGGCTTAACCATCAAGCAAGTGATTGCCGGGGCTGAAAACGACGATATTGCCAAAGCGGCCATCACCGAAAAAAATACTTTAATAAACTCCGGTGAATTTGACGGTTTAAATTTTGATCAGGCGTTTAAAGCCATTGCCGATAAATTAGCCAGTGAGAACAAAGGCAAAGTAAAAGTAAATTATCGCTTGCGTGACTGGGGCGTTTCACGTCAACGTTACTGGGGTACACCCATCCCTATGATGCACTTAGCTAATGGTGAATCAGTACCTGTACCGGCGGATCAATTACCGGTTGAATTACCAGAAGATGTGGTAATGAACGGTGTTACCTCACCAATAAAAGATAACCCTGAATGGGCAAAAACCACGTTTAACGGCGAAGAAGCATTTCGCGAAACTGATACTTTCGATACCTTTATGGAATCGTCATGGTATTACGCACGTTACTGTTCACCGAACGATGACACGCAAATGTTAGATCCGGAAAAAGCCAATTACTGGTTGCCGGTTGATCAATACATTGGCGGTATCGAACATGCCATTTTGCATTTACTTTATGCGCGTTTTTTCCACAAGTTATTACGTGACGTTGGCTTAGTTAACTCTAACGAACCGTTTAAAAGCTTATTATGCCAAGGCATGGTATTAGCTGATACCTATTATCGTGAAGCCGAAAATGGCGCACAAGAATGGATTGCTCCAACCGATGTTGAAGTTGAACGTGACGAAAAAGGCCAGGTTAAGTCGGCCATCAGTAAATTAGACGGCGAAGCGGTGATTTCTGCCGGCATGAGTAAAATGTCGAAGTCGAAAAACAACGGCATTAACCCACAAGAAGTTATTGAGCAATATGGCGCTGATACCGTACGTTTATTTATTATGTTTACCTCACCCCCTGAGCAAACCCTAGAATGGTCAGACTCAGGCGTAGAAGGTGCGCATAGATTCTTAAAGCGTGTTTGGAAGTTAGTTTTTGACTTTACCCAAGCAGGCGAAGTATCAAGTGCAGCGCCAAGCATTTCAGGGTTAACGCTAAATTCAGCGCAAAAAACGTTACGTCGCGAATTGCATAAGACCATCGCCAAAGTCAGTGATGATATTGGTCGTCGTAATACCTTTAACACCGCGATTGCTGCCATTATGGAATTGATGAATCATTTAACCAAGGCCAGTGTTGAAAGCGTAGAAGATCGTGTGGTAATGCATGAAGCTGTACGCGCTGTGGTATTAATGTTAACGCCTATCGTGCCGCATTTAAGCCATCATTTATGGCAGATGATTGGCGATGGTAACGCGGTTGAAGATACCTTGTGGCCAACGTTAGATGAAAGCGCTTTAGTGGAAGATGAAAAACTTATCATAGTGCAAGTTAATGGTAAGTTACGGGCTAAAATTACCGTTGCTGCCGATGCTAGCAAAGAAACGGTTGAAGAACTTGGTTTTAATGATGAACATGTTAACAAGTTTATTGATGGCAAAACCGTACGTAAAGTGATTTATGTACCGGGTAAGTTATTAAATATTGTTGCTAATTAACTTATTATATTGCTCAGCCGTACTCATGATTTAACTCGCTACTTAACTCATGAGCAACGGCTTCAAAAGTGCATTGCCTATTGGCTCTGCACTGATTGAAATTTATTTTTATCTATTAAAGTGAACATTTTATGAAGCAAACAATAATTCGCCAGCTCAGCCAGTTTCTATCCTTTAGCATAATTTTAATGCTGTTAAATGGTTGCGGCTTTCAACTGCGCGGCAATTATTTATTAGCGCCAGAATTACAAAACATCGAATTTAGCTCTGTCGATCAATATGGTGAGCTGACCCGCTTGGTAAAACAGCACCTAACTATTAACGATGTAAATTTAGTGCAAAACAGCGCAAAAGCTATCCCACAAATGCGCATGCTACAAGATAATTTAGACCGTAGAACCTTATCGGTTTTTCCTAATGGCCAAGTGGCAGAATACGAACTTATTTATACTGTGCGCTATCAAATTCTTATTCCGGGTCAAGACGTGCAAAACTTTAGCTTTGAACTGAATCGTGATTATCAAGATGATCCTGATATCGCACTGGCAAAAAGTCGTGAATTGTCGTTAATGTTGCGAGAAATGCGCCAAGAAGCCGCCAATAAAATTTTACGTGATATGGCCAGTATCCAACTCTAGGAATATTACCGTGCGCATTTACCATAATCAGCTCGACAATACCCTTAATCAAGGTTTTAAGCCGGTATGGTTAGTATTTGGAGATGAGCCATGGCAAAAAAATGACGCACTAGATAAAATTAAAAACAGCGCAAAAAAGCAAGGTTTTGACGAAATTATTCGTTTTAGTATCGACGATAAGTTTGATTGGCAAACCCTGTTTCAAGCCTACCAGTCCATGAGTTTATTTTCCTCATTGCGTATTTTCGAACTGGAATTTACCAGTGACAAAATTGGTGATAATGGTGCCAAAGGCATCAATCAACTGCTGACCATGTTACACCAAGATGTACAGCTGATATTTCACGGTCCAAAACTTAGCCCAGCAATACAAAAACGCAAATGGTTTAAATCACTCGAAGCCACTGGCTGCTTCTTACCTGTATATGATATTGAAGGTAAAAAATTAAAGCAGTGGCTGGGCAACCAAGCGCGGCAACTGAGCTTAAATTTACCCAGTGATGTTATCGATTTAATGGCCGAGCTGTTTGAAGGTAATTTGCTAGCGTTGAGCCAAGAGTTAGAAAAGTTGGCGATTTTATTTGGTCAACAGCCAGTGAGCTTTGAAGAAGCTGAGCAACTACTGATCAAGCAGGCAAAGTTCAATCCTTTCCAACTTATTGATACCCTACTGATCGGCGATCTTGAAAAGTGCATCGCCATACTCGATCAAATGCAGCATGACGGCAGCGCGTTTGGGCAATTAGTTTGGGTGCTGCATAAAGAAATCAGCCAGTTGTATGCCATGCTCGAGCAAATACAGCAAGGCGCGAGTATTAATGAGCTTTACAAACAATACCGTATTTGGGATAAGAAAAAACCGCTCTATCAACATGCGTTAAATAACATGAGCTTAGCAAGCACCGAACAAGCATTGGCAAGACTCGCACAGGTAGACTTACTGACTAAAACCCAAAGTGACTTTAATGGCTTTATTTTATTGTCGGATGTGTTGATCAGCTTATTTCATGCCGAACTCAGTGAAAACTTCAACTTAGACTATGACTACAGCTAGCCAAAGTGCTTCTCAGAATATTGCCTTATTTGGCGGTACCTTCGACCCTATTCATCTAGGTCATATTTTACCAGCACAAGCAACAGCAAAGTGGCTTGGCGTTGAACAGTTGCAGCTAATTCCAGCCCATATTCCGCCCCATAAAGCCGGCACACACGCCAGCGCAAAACAGCGTGCAGAGATGGTATCATTAGTGTGCGATACGCAAACCATGTTTACGCTAGATAACCGCGAACTTCTGCGTGAGAGCCATTCTTATACTGTCGATACGTTACGTGAGATAAAAACCGACTACCCTAACGCTACACTTTATTTTATTATCGGCATGGACTCGCTGCTCGCGTTTACCACATGGCACGCTTGGCAAGACATTCTCACTTTGTGTAACTTAGTGGTTAATATCCGCCCAGGCTATCCACACGCCGCATTAACCGAAACACTCAGCGCTGAATTAACCCCGCACCTAGTTGACAATATTCAGCAGCTGCAGCGCCAACAAAGTGGGCAAATAATTCTGCATAACAGCACAGCGTATGATATTTCTTCAACCAAGATCAGAGCAAAAATAAAAGCCGGACAAAACTACCGTCAGTATCTACCAGAGCCGGTATATCAGTATATTGAGCAACACCAGCTTTATCGCTAAGCCGCTTACTCATTGTCTTTTACTGACCCATAAAACGCCAGGGAAGTTCCCCTGCCCGCTAAGCGCGTTAAATAACGCCTTTATTGGATAAAAAAACGCCGATTGACCCGATTAGACGGTTAACGAGCAAACAAAATAATGCTATTATCGCGCATTATTGTTCATTATAGAGATCCCACTTTGCAAAGTTCAGACCTAATTACTTTTGTTACCGAAAAAATCGAAGATATGAAAGGCCGCGATATCGT